>JAFOOX010000043.1 GCA_017425245.1 Gammaproteobacteria bacterium | reverse complement strand
TGACGGTCGGTTCAGCCTTCCTGCGTTGACCATGGAAAGCGATTACCCCAGCAAACCCTTCGCCTATACCCGAGTGTTTCAGATCATTGTGGTGGCCGAGCCAACCACAGCCCCCTACTACGATGAGCTGTTATGGCATGCCTGGTCAGTGGGTAAAAGCCACATTCCTTACTACACCGAAATGCTGGGCGAATTGAATTGCGAGCTGACCGACAGCGAAGAGGGGTTGACTGTATATGACGCAGAGTATCCCGAAGGGGCTGTTAACTACGGCATCTACAGCATCTGCCGCTGGCCCAAGCGCGCCGCCATCGAGGCGCAAAAAGCCAAAGATCTGGAAGAATTCGAGATCATGAAGTCACCGGAGCACTATGGCGACCCGATCACCTTCGACAACCCGAAAACCTACTTTCAGTAGGCCCTAGCCCTAACGCCACCATGGAAAAGGAGTTCCCATGCATAGCAAACTCACCCCCATACTGGCCGCCGAGCTGGCCAATCTCGCTTACGGCGTGCTTGATGAAAGTGCCGACATCCGCAGACTGGCCAAACCTGAGATACGGCAGCAAGTCGACTTCCAGCAGCGCGTCACTGGCCGTACCGGCGGTTATATCCTCAACCGCGAAACCGGCTTTGCCGCCATGGGCATTGGCAAGGGCCGCTATGGCGGAGATGCCATTATTACCATTCGCGGCACTCAGCTTACCTCGGGCCATGACTGGGCCACCAACGCCCAGATCGGCCTGACCGGCTGCTCCGGCGGCCAGACTGTCCATGCCGGTTTTTGCCGCGCTTTTGCCTCAATGCGCCCGCAGTTTGAAGCGTTTCTGGCTGATTGGCGGGTCAGCCACCCCGGCCGCGTGGTGCACTGTGTCGGCCACAGCCTGGGCGGGGCGCTGGCCACCCTGCTTGCCGACTGGATTGGCTCAAGCCCCTGGCGCCAGCCGGTTTACCTGTACACCTTTGGGGCGCCACGGGTCGGGCTGGAGGGTTTTGCCCTGGCCAATACCAGCCGGGTAGCGGCCAACCACCGCTGTACCCATGGTGCCGACCCTGTGCCCAAAGTGCCGCTGTGGCCCTTTATCCACTCACCGTTCAAGGGTATCGAATACCGCCTTGATGGCACCCATGGCGGCTTTAGCAAACTTGCCCACCTGATGAACCCGCGAGATGGCGCCGTGCCCGGCTATCTGGCCACTGCCAACAAGAGCAGCTGGGACGCGCTGCAGCGTCAGGCTAGCCAGCATCTGGCCGCCGCCGTCAGGCTGGACTATGCCAAGCGCCATCAGGCCAGCTTTAACGAGTTCTGGCTCGACCGTTTAAGTGCCGCATTAATCACCCTGCTCAAAAAGACGGGTTACCTTGGGGCATTTGTGGCCCAGAGCGCGATCGGTGTGGGTGCGACCTTTTACGATCTGGTGGCCCAGACGTTGGCCAAAATCGCCGAGGCCGCTACCAGCGCTGCTGAAGAGGTGCGGGGGCTGCTTGGTCATATGCTGGTGTTTGCCGGAGCTGCGGTGACCACGGTCACCGATCTCGGTTATGCCACCATCCGCGTGATTTTCAACCTGATGCTGCGCCGCCTCTACGAAGGGGTGAGAGAGGCGCTCAAGCGCACCTGGCCGAACTAAACGACGCTTTGCAGCCAGCAGGGGGCGTTCGGCCCTGACGCCTGATCAGGCCGCGACGTCGCTGGCCATGCCGACGTTGAGATCGACGGTCGGCGAGCCATCAAACTCGAAACTAACCTGAAGGGCGGCAAAGCCCTTGGCGATCGCCTCCAGCGTACTTTTGGCCGACTGGTTCACATCCGACTGCAGATCGCCAATCAGGTTGCGGGCCTGGGCCTCGGCATGGTCGCGGGCGGCAGCCACCAGTCGGTTCTTGTTGGCCTCGGCAAAGCCGGTGGCGAGGAAGCCGTTGAGCAGATCCGGCAGCAGCTTGCTAGAGCTTGATAATGTTGACAGCGCCGCACGCGCAGCGCCAGAATCTGCCGGCAAAATGACCAATGGAACCTTGGTCGCCACAGTGCACAGGGAGCAGGTGCAGATGTCTACTACCAACCGCTATTGGCGGGCACTGGCCTTTCTCCTGCTGCTGCCGTTACCACAGTCACAGGCGGAGGGAGCCATGTTCAGCCTGTTCAAAACCGTAACCATTGAGGTGTTTCCTGCTGTTAGCGGCCGCATCACCTATCAGGGCAAACCAGCCGAGGGGGTCAAACTCCGGCGTTTGTATATCCTCGCCGACGTGATGGATGAAGAAGCCCGCGATTACGCTACGACAGACGCCGATGGCCGTTTCAGCTTTCCCGAACTGACGATGCAGAGCGATTACCCCAGCAAACCCTTCGCCTATACCCGGGTGTTTCAGGCCATTGCCGTTGAAGAAGCCCCAGATCCTCAATATGTAATGGCCAATATCTGGCAGGCTTGGTCGCGCGGAACAAAGCACATCGCCTATTACGTGGAGATGCTGGGGGAACTGAATTGTGAGTTGACTGATCCTGAAGAGATGCTGGCCGTCTATGACGCTGAGTATCCAGAGGGCTCGGTCAATTACGCCATCGACAGCATCTGCCGCTGGCCCAAACGCGCCGCCATCGAGGCGCAAAAAGCCAAGGATCTGGAACAGTTCGAGATGATGAAACCACCGGAGCACTATGGCGACCCTGTGCTGTTCATCATACCCGGCCAATAAACCAAGCGACCGCGCTGTTGACAGCGCCGCACGCGCAGCGCCAGAATCTGCCGGCAAAATGACCAATGGAACCTTGGTCGCCACAGCGCACAGGGAGCAGGTGCAGATGTC
>JAFOOX010000042.1 GCA_017425245.1 Gammaproteobacteria bacterium | reverse complement strand
GACCTGAACCCGCTGCGCGCCGCAGTGGTTGATACCCCTGAGAAATCGGTCGATGTATCGCTGCATCAGCGGATTCAGCCAGCCCCACAAGAGCCAGAAGCGACGCGCCCCGCATTGCTGCCCTTTGTCGGTGGTTACCAGCTACCGATGCCCTTGGGCATCCCCTATGACCTGATCGACTACCTGCAGCTGACCGACTGGACGGGTAGGGCCCAACGCCCTGACAAGAGGGGCCACATCGACGAACAAGCTCCGGCTATTCTCAACCGCCTGGGAATGGACGGTGCCAGCTTTCTCGAAGCGGTCGCCCGGCAACGGCTGTCGCAGGGCTCGGTGATAGGCCACCCGCTGGCCTGCCGCCAGCATGCCCAGCAGTTCCAGCGACGACGACTGACCAGCCCGCTACGCGCGGTTGCCTGATTTCAGCTCTCTCCAACACGCACCGGGTATGCCCCGGCCTTTGGTGTGGGCGTTTGCCGGAAAACGGCCTTGAAGCGCAGCAACTCAGCTGCAGAAACAGCGCAGGACAGTGCCCGCCCCGAGGTTTCTGAAAGGTCAGTCGCACTTCTGAGCGGCCTGACTCGGGTAGACAGTTGTCAAGGTTTTCGGGTGGCTGTCCCGTATTCGGTCCGGTGATCGGCCACCCGCTGGCTTGTCGTCAGCATGCCCAGCAGTTCCAGCGACGACGACTGACCAGCCCGCTGCGCGCGGTTGCCTGAACACAGCTAATCCCATAAGTCACCGGGCATGCCCCGGAGTTTGGCGTGGGCGCCTGCCAGAAAGCAGCTTGGAAGCGCAGCAAGTTAACTGCTGAAACCGCGCAGGACAGCACCCGCCCCGAGGTTTCTGAAAGGTCAGTCGCACTTCTGAGCGGCCTGACTCGGTTAGACAGTTGTCAAGGTTTTGGGGTGGCTGCTCGTCGTCCCGGATTCCTGGTCGGTCCCGGATTCCTGGTCGGTCCCGGATTCCTGGTCGTCCCGGATTCCTGGTCTGTCCCGGATTCCTGGTCTTGGTCCCGGATTCCTGGTCCCGGATTCCTGATCAGGCCCGGATTCAGGGTCAGTTCTTGCGCACCAGCGGCGCGCGTTGATCGATGCGCTGTAGGTGATTGGGCCTGACACTGCGGTCTAAACGGAAGCGGCGGCAACGACGCCATCAGCGGCGGTTATAAAAGTGGCAGTGCCATGGGCCATCGTCCGGTTGCCGCGCAGGATCTCTGCTTCCAAACGGTGCAGGTTACGCCTGCTGGTCAGCAGGCGGGCGCAGATGCGCACCTGATCACCGATGGCGATGGGCGCCACGAAGCGCACCACAAGTTCTGCCGTCAGTGCCTGGACCCCGGCGGCGAACAGGCAGTGGGTCATGGCGGCATCCAGCAGGGTGCTGGTGATGCCACCATGCAGCAGGCCGTTGTAACCCTGATGGCGCGCCGACGCGGTGAAATCACCCTGTACGCTGCCATCCTCGCCGACGACAAAGGCCAGCTGCAGACTGTGCGGGTTGTGGCGCGGATCGCCGCAGATCAGGCAGCCAAGGTGGCTAGCGGAGGCGACTCGCCGTGCACCAGCATCCGGTGTGCTCATCGCCCTTTACTCCGCCACGCAGATCTGGCGCTGGCGCACCGCCATCAGGGTGCGCGCCACCAGCCACAGTACGATCAGGGTCAGCAGCAGCAGTAACCCCTGAGCCAGCCCGTGCAGCAGCGGCAGCTGGCCGAGCTGGGCCATACGGGCGCTGGCGATGGCCAGTGCCGCCAGCGGAAAGCTGAATGCCCACGATGACAGAAAGAACGGCGTCCGCCAGAAGCGGGCAGCGTTGCTGGCCAGCAGCAGGGCCAGGAACAGGGCGCTGTAGTAGAGCACCCGGGCCCCCTGATCCAGGCCGCCGATCAGGCTGGTGTAGGCGACAAAGCCGACCGACGGCGGCGCCAGCAGGATAAACAGGGTGGGGGTCATGCGCTGCGGCAGCGGCTCATGAAAGAACAGCCGGTACATGACGATGGTCAGCAGCACCAGCCAGAACAGCAGGCCAATACTGAAGAAAAACCAGCTCAGTTCGACAAAGCCAAAGTGGCTGCCGCTGAGCGGCACCACAATGTTGCCGACCACCGGAATAAACCAGGCCGGGCTGGCGTGGTGAATGGCGAAATGGCCGTGGTGGATCCAGCTGCTCATCACTAACAGGGTTAGCCCCAGCTGCAGTGCGGCGCCGGTCAGCCACAGCGGCAAGGCCACACTGGGCCAGGGCTGCCACACCACCGACAGCAGCAACAGGCTGATCGACAGGGTGGGAAAGAAATTGATGCGCACCGGGTGATGCAGTTCGGCCACCACCTGAGCGCGGTGACTGACCACCTTGGTGGCATAGCACAGCAGTAACAGCACTAGCACGCCACTGGCGATAATGCCGATGGCGACGCTGCCCGGCTGGGCCAGAGCGGTACCGGCCAGTACCTTGCCCCAGGCGATGGCCAATCCGGCCAGACCCATGACGATGGAAAACAGGGTAACCGGCAGATGAGCCAGACGCGCCTCAGCTGCTGTGGCGGTGGCCGCAGCGTCGCCGGCTGCAGGTGACATGGGTGACGACATAACAAACCCCCTGACTGCAACAAAGCGGGGACCAAGGTGGCACCAGGATCCCCTTGCTCGATTGACCTCAGTGGCGGCCACAGCCGCCGTGACCGCGTCCACCGTGGCCATGGCCGTGACCACCCGGGCCGTGACCGTGGCCGCCGCCTCGACAGCCTTGGCCTGCGACGGTAGAAGTCTGGCTGTCGCAACAGCCTGCTGCTGCCGCCTGCTTGCCTTGGCCACCGTGGTGGCAGCCGCCGCGACCATTGGCCTGTTTCAGCTCATGGTTGAAAGACAGGTGGCCTTCACTGGCGTGGGTCAGCGGCTGCATCTGAGCGGCTTTGGGGTTGGCCAGCTCTGCCACGCTACGGCGGCCGCATTCGGTTTGCACCACCTGCAGCTGGTGGGCCAACAGCTTGCCGAGCATGCGCTCGCCAATGTTGCGTACCACCACCCGCTCGGCCTTGTGGGCGAGCAGCAGTTCAACCAGCCGCTGTTTGCCGGCGCAACCTTCGCTGACGGCGGGGTTGGCGATGCGGCAGATCTCCTGACCCTGGTCATCCACAAACAGCAGGCTGAGGGCCTTGGTGAAGTGGCTGGCTACTCGGTCATCATTCATCGGTATGGCACTAATCGTCATTTCGTTCTCCTGGCACCTCGAGGTGCATCATCAGGGCTTTGCCCTGGGTGAGGCAGTCCACCACCTTGAAACGGGCCCCCTTGACCAGGTTGGCCAGCGTCTGGCGTGACACGCCCATTACCACTGCGGCTTCCTGCTGTTGCATCCCCAGCAGATCAACCAGCCGCAGTGCCTCAAATTCATCCGCCGCCAGCCGCACCTGCTCCAGCTGGCTCATCGGCCGACCATTGGGCTTGAAGCAGCTGTCCGCCGGGCGACCACAGATATGACGGGGTATTTTCGGTCTCGGCATCGATGGGTCTTGTATGTGGCATATGCCAGTTATACGCCCGGTTTGTGGCATATGCAATTTATCTTTCTGGATGAGATGCGAGATGCGAGATGCGAGATGCGAGACGTAAATCACAAGTCACAAGGCGGAAGTGACAAGGCGTCAGTGGCAGGGCAGGCAGAATAGGGCTGGTGCGCAGCGGCGTTCAGGGATGAACGAGCCGCTGCGGCTATGCGCTCAGCGTTCGGCAGTCACCGATTGGCGGCTACTGTCACTGGTGGCATCGGCCTTTTTGGCGGTCAGGCGAAAGCGGTCGAGGGCCGAGCGGTCGTGGTAGCGGCCAACCATCGACGCCATGATCCACACCACCAGCAGCGACCAGAGCACGTTGTGCCAGTCGATGGCGGTCAGAGCCAGCACCAGGATCAGAGCATCTGACCAGAGCATGGTACGCCCGGCCGGGATGGCGAAGCGCTTCTGCAGAAACAGGGCAAGCACGTTAAAAC
Source organism: Gammaproteobacteria bacterium (assembly GCA_017425245.1). Classification (GTDB taxonomy): domain Bacteria; phylum Pseudomonadota; class Gammaproteobacteria; order Enterobacterales; family Neiellaceae; genus RGIG665. The sequence continues at coordinate 45,005 of JAFOOX010000042.1, read as the reverse complement.
CGCCCAGTGAGGCGTTGCTGCGGAACATGATCACCAGGCCGAAACCTATGCAGGCACCGGCGGCGACGGCGGCCAGCAGCGGGTGGATAGCGATGGTCAGCCCCATGGCCAGCGCCTCGCTCATCAGGCTAAGCAGGCACACGGCAATAAACGAACGAATGGTGAAGTGGGCGCCCAGCTGCAGATAGCCGAGCAGGTAGAAGGGCAGGTTGATCAGCCAGAACAGCAGGCCAAAACTCCAGCCACTGTGGATCTGGGTGATACGGGCGAGGCCTGCAGTGGCGCCGATGGTCAGGTCACCGGCCTGCAGAAAGGCGATACCGAGCGCCACCAGAAAGCAGCCCTCCACCACCTCACGCCAGCCCAAAAACAGTTGTCGCATTGCCATTGCCGCCACTCATCGGTTCAGCAGGCAGCTTAATGGCTATCGCTGTCAGTAACAGTGGCCAGCGGCGAGCGGCTGTTTACCCGACCTGTAGTTGCAGCGTTACAGCCATTGCCCGTCGTCGGGGCAGTTTGAGCCGGCGTGGTGCAGGGCGGATTTCCACCGCAATCGCCAAATTAGGGCTGGTATGTGCAACCCATTGATGTTGTGTGAACTGGCTCGGACTGCTGCCATTTCACGCGGTGGCGTCGGTTTTCCTCAGCTTTAATGGAAGTCGTCACCACGCTGAGGATGGCCCGGTTTTGATGCGTGAACATGGGGAATTTTCAGTCCATCTTATCGGTCAGCGGCTGCTGTGGGTGGTGGTGCACGGCGCGATCAACCGCGAATGTGCCGAAGCCTACCGCGATCAGGTGGGGGCCGCGGCGGCGCAGCTGCAGGGTAGCCCCTGGATCCGGGTGACTGATATTCGCCACTGGCAGCTGTGCGGCCCTGAGGCCATTCCGCCGCTGAATCAGCTGATGATGCAGTGTGAGGCGGGTGGGCTGGCCCACAGCATCAACATTGTCGCCATGGAGAATCTGCAGGCGCACTTGCTCAACCTGATGATGGCGGGCGTCGACCGTCACTCTGAGCGTCATCTCACCCGAGATTTGGGCCAGACCCTGAAACTGCTGGCTGACCTGGGCGAAACCGTGCCCGGTCCGGGGCAGTTGGCGCTGATCTATCCGCATGGCGATGGCTAAAGCTCAGCCCCGCTCACCGCCGCTGCCACCGGCCGCGCTAAAGCGTTTGGCCCGCTCCTCGCGCGGGGTGATGCCGAAAAAGCCACGATAGGCGCTGGAGAAATGGCTGGCCGAGGAGAAGCCACAGGAGAGGCCGATCTGGATGATCGAGGTGCCACTGGCCAGCAGCATCTCCTGCGCCCGTTTCAGCCGCAGCTCCAGATAGTACTGCCCCGGCACCTGCTGCAGATGCTGCTTGAACAGCCGCTCCAGCTGGCGCCGCGACACCCCGACATGGCCGGCCAGCTCATCGCTGGACAGCGGCTCTTCAACGTTGGCGCGCATTAGCTGCACTGCCTCCTGTACGGTGCGGGCGCCGGCGCTCTGCACCTTAATCAACGGCCGCTGCAGGCTGGTGGTGGGGCGGGGCAGCGGCGCGTGCAGCAGGGCGGCCACCTGATCGGCCAGGCTGTCCGTGCGGTCGCGGGCGAGCAGGGCCAGCGCCAGATCGAGGGTGGCCAGACCGCCGCAGCCGCTGCTCAGCCCCTTGTGAATAGTGAACAGTTGGCGGCTCTGTGGCAGCTGCGGGCAGAGACGGGCCAGGCTGTCGGCCAGGCTGCGTTCCACTGCCAGTGGCTCTTGCTGCTGGCGCAGCAGACCGGCGTTGGCCAATAGCAGCAGGCCATGATGCAGCACCACCAGCGGTTGGCCGCTGGCGAGACGCTGGGCTAGTGAGTCCCGCTGCAGGGCGGTGAGCGGTGGCGGGTTGTCGCCGGTCAGCAGCCACAGCCGCTGATCTGTGGCGACGCTCGGCAGGCCGCCATTGGCCAGCGGCCACAGCTGCAGCTCAGGCGCTTGCGGGTCCAGTGAGCGGGCCGCGGCACAGACCGCTTCGAGCAGCTGCAGCTCCAGCGCTCGGGCATCGGGCCATAGCCACGCCTGCCAGTGGCGGATAGGCGTCGTCATGTGGTGGCCTGGGTGTCGTCTGCGTCACTGGTTTGGGCCAGCGCCTTGGCCAGACAGTCGGGGCAGAGACAGCTGGCGGCACCCTCTGGCGACAACTGTGGCGGCAGGGCAAAACACCAACACTGGCTGTCGCCCATGGCCACACCGCAACGCAATGGTTGGCCGCAGGCTGGGCAGATTTGGCTGGCAGTGGCAGTGTCTGAACCCATGCGGACTACTGGCAGGAAAGCTGGGCGCTAACCTTAGCCGCAGCCACCGGCCAGCGCCAGCCCCTCAGTTATCACTCACCACCAGTCGGTTGGGATCACTGCCCCAATCAGCCCAGCTGCCGTCATAAATAGTCATGCCCCGGTAGCCAGCCAGCTCGGCGGCCACCGCCAGTACACAGGCGGTGACGCCCGAACCGCACGTCAACAGCGGGGCGCTGTCCGCTGGTAGCAGGGTGCCGAGCGCATTTTGCAGTTCATCTATTGGCTTAAACCGGCCGTCGCGCAGCAGTTCGGCATAGGGCAGGTTAAGCGCCCCCGGCATATGGCCGCTGCGCAGCCCGGGGCGCGGTTCGGCCACTTGTCCGGCAAAGCGTTCGCGAGCGCGGGCATCCACCACCGGGCGACTGCCATCGGCCAGCCGCGCCGCCACCTCATCGCCATCACAGAACAGGTCAGCCACTGGCGCGGCGACAAAATCGCCCGCCGGGCCGGCGTAGGGGCACGCTTCTTCAAGCGGCTGTCCGGCCGCCTGCCACGCTGGCAGGCCACCGTCGAGGATGGCCACGGCGCCGTGGCCCATCGCCCGCCACATCCACAGCGCCCGTGGTGCCGAGAAGATGCCAAGGCGGTCATAGACCACGATCAGGCTGTCGCCGTTGATGCCCAGCGCCTGCACCTGGGCGGTGAACTGCGCCGCTGACGGCAGCATATGCGGCAGCGGGCTGCGCTGGTCGCAAATCTCGCTGTCGAAATCAAAACGGCGGGCGCCGAGGATCTGCATTACTGGCCCGCTCGCCGGCGCACTGCCCGGCGGGGCCATATGGGCATCGAGCACCACCAGCCGTGGATCGGACAGATGAGCCGCCAGCCAATCGACACTGACCAATGGAGAGGGGAGTTGTAGCGCAGTCATCATAGTTCCTTGTTCAAGCAGTCGGTGCGTGAGTGGTGATGAGGTCTCATGCTTGTCCAACTTGGCCATAGGCGCAAGCCGTTGGCTGCTGCGCCTTGGTGTGCCGTTCATCGCTCCAGCGCTCATCGCCCCAGCGACCGTCGCTCCACACGGGCGCCAGACCGAGCTGCTGCAGGCGCTGGGCGACCGTACCGAGGGGGCGCTGATCGCTGGTGGCGAACTGCTCCAGCGCCTCACCGCTGCCGCTGTAACCCCCGGGCTGAGTGCTGGAGCCGGCGCTCATCTGGGTGACGCCCAGCAGCACCAGCTGATCGCGCAATGGCGCGGGCTCGCGGGTGGAGAGGCTGATCCCCGCCTCCGGCGCCAGCAGGCGCAGGGCACACAGGGCCTGCACCAGTTCGCGGTCGCTGACCGGCGCCGCCACCGGCGCGCCGCCGGTGCAGGGGCGCAGACGCGGCAGGCTGAGCTGGAAGCGGCTGCGCCAGAACTGCTGCTGCAGCTGGCGCAGATGGCCGGCCAGCAGATAGAGCTCGCTGCGCCAGTCGTTGAGGCCAAGCAGCACCCCCAGGCCGATGCGTTCTACCCCCGCCGCTGCGGCGCGTGCCGGGGTGGCCAGCCGCCAGTCGAAGTCGCGCTTGGGCCCCTTGAGGTGGACGCTGGCGTAGGTCGGGCGGTGGTAACTCTCCTGATAGACCAGCACCCCATCGAGGCCGGCCGCCACCAGCTGGCGATAGTCGGCCTCGGTCAGCGGCTGCACCTCGATCAGCACCTGCCGAAACAGCTGCTTGCCACGGCCGATGGCATGGCGCAGGTAGTCGAGGTTGACCTCCTGGCTGCTTTCGCCGCTGACCAGTAGCAGCTCATCGAACCCTTGGCGGTGCAGCGCCTGTAGCTCCTGCTCCAGCGCCTCGCGGTCGAGGGTCAGGCGGCGAATGGCGTTGTGCATCGAAAAGCCACAATAACTGCAGATGTTGCTGCAGCGGTTGGAGAGATAGAGCGGGGCAAACAGGCGCATGGTGCGGCCAACGCGCTGGCGGCTGAGCGCCGCCGCCTGGGCGGCCAGCGCCGTTAGCTGCTGCCCGGCGGCCGGTGATAGCAGCGCCTGCCACAGCGGCAGCGCTGCCCCCGGCTGGTGCAGGGCGGCCTGTACCGCAGTGGCGTCATGTTGGTAGATCTGGCGGCGCAGTGGCTGCCAGTCACTGCTTTCAAGCCAGTGGTCGAAGTTCATGCCAGCGCCTCCAGCCATGCCGCCAGCGGGCTGCTGGCCACCGCCTGCGTTTGGCTGGTGGCCAGTCCGGCGCTGTGGCCAAGGGCGCCCGCAGCGACCGCCAAACGAAAGGCGTGGGCCATGGCCACCGGATCGGCCGCCGCCGCCAAGGCGCTGTTGACCAGCACGGCGCTGGCCCCCAGCTCCAGCGCGGCTGCGGCATGGCTGGGGGCGCCGAGGCCGGCATCGACGATCACCGGCACCCGGCTCTGGTCGATGATCATGGCCAGAAAGTCGCGGCTGAGCAGGCCGCGATTGCTGCCGATGGGCGCGGCCAGCGGCATCACGGCGGCGCAGCCCACCTCTTCGAGGCGTTTGCACAGCACCGGATCGGCATGCACATAGGGCAGCACCACAAAGCCCTCGGCCACCAGCTGCTCGGCGGCCTTGAGGGTTTCGACCGGATCGGGCATCAGGTAGCGGGGATCGGGGTGGATCTCCAGCTTCAGCCAGGGGGTGCCCAGCGCCTCACGCGTGAGCCGGGCCAGCAGCAGTGCCTCGTCGGCATCGCGGGCGCCGGCGGTGTTGGGCAGCAGCCGCACGCCACAGGCGCGCAGCGGCGCCAGCAGCTGATCGCGGCCGCTGGCCAGATCGAGGCGGGTGATGGCCAGGGTCACCAGCTCGGTGCCGCTGGCGGTCACCACTTCGGTCAGCTGCTCGGCGCTGGCGAATTTGCCGCTGCCCAGCCACAGCCGGTTGGAGAAGGTCTGATCGGCAAGGGTAAAAGGGAGCATGGTCAGCCTCCGGCAATGACGCCGACCAGCAGCAGCTGGTCGCCGGGATGGATGGTGGTGGTGGCCCAGCAGGCTCGTGGCACCACCTGTTGATTGATGGCCAGGGCCACGCCGTCAGCGCTAGCCAGCTGCAGCTCGGCCAGCAGCGCCAGCAGTGGCTGGGGACCGGGCAGCGGGTGGGGCTGGTGGTTGATGGTGATGGTCATGGGCTCACCTCCGCCATGGCCGCAGGTTCGGGCTCACCCTGGCCGGCCGCGGCCAGCAGCTGGGCCAGTGCCAGCTCTGGCTGGCTGGCGGCGGTGATGGCGCTGACCAGCGCCACCCCGGCCACGCCGCAGGCCACCACCTCGGCGATGCGGGCGGCATCGATGCCGCCAATGGCCACCGCCGGCAGCCGCCCGGCCAGCAGCTGCAGCTGTTCGCGCAGCCGCCCCAGCCCCTGCGGCCGACTGGCCATCTGCTTGGTGGTGGTGGGGAAAAGATGGCCGATGGCCACATAGCTGGGGCGCAGGGCCAGCGCCCGCAGCAGCTCGAAGCGGCCATGAGTGGAGAGGCCAAGGCGCAGCCCGGCGCGGCGGATGGCGCTGAGATCGGCCATGGCCAGATCCTCCTGGCCCAGATGAACCCCCCAGGCACCGTGGCGGATCGCCGCCTGCCAGTGGTCGTTGATCACCACCCGCGCCCGGTAGCGCTGGCCAAGGGCCACGGCGCTCGCCACCTGATGGTCAATCAGCGGGGCATTGCTGCTTTTGAGCCTGAGCTGGACCGTGCGCGCGCCGGCCGCCAGTGCCCGCTGTAACCAGTCACAGTCGGGCAGCACCGGATAGAGGCCCAGATGCTGCGGGCAGCGCGGGGCGGGCTCGGCATGGTGGCTCAACTCGCCGAGGGTGAGGGCGCAGCGTGGCTGATCGGCCGGGTGCAGGCTAGCCTCGCCCTGAGCCACCGGGCCGGGGCCCTGACCGAGGCCAACGGCCAGCCGCAGCCCGCGCTGCAGGTAGGCGCGGCCGCAAGCCACGGCGTCGGCAAGTGCATCGCCCCGCCCCAACCGGGTGGCGATGGCGGCGGCCAGGGTGCAACCACTGCCATGGCTATGACGGGCGTTCAGCCACTCGCCACCAAACCAGAAGCGGCCGTCGCCGCTGACCAGCAGATCCACCGCCAGCCCCTGCCACGGCTGGCTATGGCCGCCTTTTATCAACACCGCTCCTGCGCCGCTGTGACGTAGCTGATCGGCCAGCGGTAACCAGCTGGCCGGGTCCGGGCTGATCTGGTGGCGTCCGCACAGCGCTGCCAGCTCCGGCAGGTTGGGGGTGAGCAGATCAACCAGCGGAAGCAGTTCGCTGCGCAGGATCGGCAGCAGGTCGGTGCTGGCCAGCGGTTGCCCCTGACCGCTGCGCAGCACCGGGTCGAGCACCACTTTGACCCCCGGATGGTTGGCGCGCCAACCGTGCAGCCAGCGCGCCAGCAGGCGCGCCTGCTCACCATTGGCGAGCAGGCCGATCTTGATGGCGCAGGGGGGCAGGTCCTGGTAAAGCGCGTCGAGCTGGGCGCGCAGCAGCTCAAGGCTGACCGCCTCGCTGGCGGCAATCTGCCGCGAGTTCTGGGCGGTGATGGTGGTGATCGCCGTGCACGGGTGGCCGCCGTGGGCGCGGATCGCCTGGCTGTCGGCCTGAATGCCGGCGCCACCGCCGCTGTCAGAGCCACCGATGGCCCAGATGATGGGCGGTGGTTGCATCCCCTCGTTCATGGCTGCACCTCCGGCTCGGCCTGGCGCAGCTGCTGGCTCAGGGCCATCGAGCAGAACTTGGGGCCGCACATCGAGCAGAACGGGGCACTCTTGCCCGCCTCATGGGGGATGGTGGCGTCGTGGTAGGCCTGGGCGGTCAGCGGATCGAGGCTGAGGGCAAACTGATCGCGCCAGCGAAAAGCAAAGCGGGCGCGCGACAGCGCATCATCACGGCTGCGGGCGGCGGGGTGGCCCTTGGCCAGATCGGCGGCATGAGCGGCGATGCGGTAGGCGATCAGCCCCTGCTTCACATCATCGCGATCGGGCAAGCCCAGATGCTCCTTGGGGGTGACATAGCAGAGCATGGCGGTGCCCAGCTCGGCGATGCGGGCGGCGCCAATGGCCGAACTGATATGGTCGTAGCCGGGGGCGATATCAGTGGTCAGCGGCCCCAGCGTGTAGAAGGGGGCGTCGTGGCACAGCTGGCGCTGCAGCGCCATGTTCTCGGCGATCAGGTGCAGCGGCACATGGCCCGGCCCTTCGATCATCACCTGCACCCCATCCTCCCAGGCGAGGCGGGTCAGCTCGCCGAGGGTGGCCAGTTCGGCGAATTGGGCGGCGTCGTTGGCATCGGCCACGCTGCCGGGGCGCAGCCCATCGCCCAGCGACAGGCTGACATCGTAGCGGGCGCAGATGGCGCAGATGTCGGCAAAGTGCTGGTAGAGAAAGTTCTCCTGCTGATGGGCCAGACACCACTGGGCCATGAGCGCGCCGCCCCGGCTGACAATGCCGGTCACCCGGCCATGGGTCAGGGCGATATGGTCGCGCCGCACCCCGGCATGGATGGTCATGTAATCCACCCCCTGTTCCGCCTGGGCGATCAGTACCTCGCGAAACAGTGGCCAGTTGAGCGCCTCGGCCCGGCCGCCCGCGCGCTCCAGCGCCTCATAGATCGGCACAGTGCCAATGGGCACCGGGCTGTTGCGCAAAATCCAGTCGCGGGTGGTGGCGATATGGCGGCCAGTGGAGAGATCCATCACCGTGTCGGCCCCCCAGTGCAGCGCCCACACCAGCTTGTCCACCTCGCCGGCCACGGTCGAACTGAGGGCTGAGGTGCCGATATTGGCGTTGACCTTCACCTTGAAGGCGCGGCCGATCACCATCGGCTCGCTCTCCGGGTGGTTGATGTTGGCCGGGATGATCGCCCGTCCGGCGGCCACCTCGGCGCGCACCTGTTCACCGCTAAAGGCTGTGCCGCCCAGGCTCTCGCGCGCCGCCACATAGGCCATCTCGGCGGTGACGATGCCGGCGCGGGCGTAATCGAGCTGGGTCAGCCGCCGCCCGGCGCGGGCCACCCGGCGCGGTGCCGGCCCGGCCAGTTGCGGTGGCGGCTCATGCAGCGACTGGCAGGCGCTGGGCTGCTGGCTGAACACCAGCTGCTGGCAGTCGCCACGGGCCGCGATCCACGGCTGGCGCAGCGGCGGCAGGCCATGGCGGGGGTCAAGCTGCAGCTCTGGATCGCCCCAGGGGCCGGCAGTGTCGTACAGGCGCAGCGGAGGCTCGTCACCCCCCAGCGTCACTTCGCGCAGGGCAACGTTAAGGTCAGGGACCCCGGCCACCGGCAGATAGATGCGGCGGCTGCTGGGCAGTTCAGGGCGTGGTGGCAGCAGCCCGCTTTGCAGGGCGGCGTTGGAGTAATCGGGATGGGTAGCAACAGTGGTCATCATCGTCCCCTTGGTTTCCACAGAAACAAGGGGGACCCGGGGCGAACAGCCGAGACAACAGCCGGAGACCGGCAACAGCGGTTTTCGCCTCTTGTTCCCTTCGCAGGTACTAGCCTGATCAGGTTCAACGGATCCCGCTTGCGCGATCTCAGCCGGTCAACGAGGACCGGCACTCCGACAAGAGTCGCGGCGAGTATCTGCAAAAAGTGCTGGTTGTACAAGGTTGGTGGTGATGGTGTGCCAACTGCGTTGGCGATGTTTTTTGTCGCTACGCGGCGGTTGTGCCTGCGGTGCGGGGTTGCCGCTGCGCGGCCAGATTGCGGCTGCGCCGCCCGGATGCGGGGTGCCGCCCCCGCGCGACGGGCAGGAAGGCCGGACCCGCCCGGCCTCCCTGCACCCACCGGCGGCCCGGTAGAGCAGCGCAATCTGGATCTGTGGCCTGTTCCGGCGCTGCTGGCGGGCCGCTCGACGGCACATCCATGTGCCGGGCTCGCTCTCGGTGACTTCCTGTCACCTCGACCTACCACCAGCCCCGATGCCGTGGTTGGCTGCTGCGTGATCTTGGCGCTGCTCAAACGGGGGAGGGGATGCTGCGCTGCTGACGGTGGCGGGCGAGATGTCCCGCAACTGTAGGAGTGGTGGCTTTGAACGGCTGATTATCCCTTGATGTTGGCGCTGGCCTTAGGCTAGCCTCATGGCCCAACTTGCTCGTTACGGATGACGACTATGACCAAAGTCTTACCCACACTAAAGCCGGGCCCTCGGCCATCTAACCCTAGTGCGCTAGAGCTAGCTATCCACAGATATGAGGTGGAGTGCGCAAAGTTCCACAACAAGCGTTATGCCTGCCTTCCTCAAGATAGTAAAAAGGCGGAAGCGTGGATTGACCAAGCAATCAGAGATTGGCAGCACCTGAAGGTTATGCGTCGCCAGATTGTTGGACATGTGACACAGCAGCAGAGCTTGGCGGCATACAGAGCGGCTGCCAAAAACAAGATGATTGAGGAGTTGTACGTAGAAGAGCATCATCCTACAGAACGACTCGCAAAACACCTTTCCGCAGCAGGTGAGCCAAAACCGACTCCTGAACATGAAGCTCATCATATTATTCCCGGCAAAGGGCGCTATCGCCAAGACGAAATCATGAACGTACGTTTAAATCTACATGCCTACGGCATTGGGATTAATGATCCATTGAATGGGGCGTGGCTAACTAATTATAAGAAGAACAAAGAGCAAAACTGGGAGTCGCCAAATTCTCCAGGCCATCGTGAAATACATCGCTACAACTATGAGACTTGGATTATTTCAAGATTCATGTTGGACACATTGCCAGAGGCTGTATTTATCAATCGCCTGATGGATGTGAAAAGGCGATTAAGAACCGGATCGCACCCGGCTAATATCATGGCCAAGAAAAACACGATCTGGAGCGGTGAAGCATGACCGATATTTATCAGCTGATGGAGCGCCCTCACGAGTTCAGGACTTTGAGCTTGAATGTTATGTCACTGGCCGCTCAGCTAGATGGGATTAACTTTGAGGCTATTCGCAAGCAACCGAGTACGAATGTGCCGCTGTTACCGTTTTGGCATAATAAGGTATCCTGTACCACCAGAGATGTACTAGGCGAGGATACGCCAGTTGCAGATGTTTTTCTCTGGCTGAGGGTGTACTTGGTGTTAAGTGAAAGAGCGCATACGCTGCTGCATCCAATGTTGGCCAGCGCAGGAGAGTTTTTACCGATCACCGTTGATGGCCAGCAAATGTATATCTTCAACTGTCGCGACTACGGCAGGGAGGATGAGAGCCTTTGCATTAAAAAATATCTCAATGGTCTGGATGATGGCTACGAAACGTTAGCATTTTATGAACAGGATATTGAAAGCCGGTTATTGTTCAAGTCTAAACTCAACGGCATAGCGCTTTACGCCACCGAACATTTTAAGCGGGTTTGTGAAGAGAACGGCTTGATGGGGCTACGATTTGAAAGAAACTTGTTGGCCACATTCTGATAATCGGCTCAGCCTGAGGACGTCACGACCGACCAAGCCGGGGCTGACGCTGGAGGCAGCATGATGTTGACACCTTCTGTACAGCTGGCCTTGTCGTTGATGCTGATAGGCTGCTTGCAGGCTGAGCAGGCCGGGCCAAGCGGTGCGCGGCCATCGTCCGTGCCTGATGCGGCTGGCTTGGTTGGCGGTGCTGATGGCGGGGTCTATATCCAGGTGCGTAGTGTTGGTGAGCGCGAGATTGAAGCGGGGGTATATGCCGAGCACGATGGTCAGCCCTTGTTCAGTGGCCGGTTGTACAGCGAAGCAATCTTGCGTCAGCCTTTGGGTGATTTGACGGGCTGGGATGGCGACTGCATCTATTTCGGGGATCGGCAGATGGCGTGCTGCCGGGATTAGTTGGGCTGAGGCTTGCCGCATGGCTGGTGGTGGCCGAGAGGATTTGGGGACCGGCGCGGGCCGGGCAAGGGCCGGCGACATGCGCCCGCAGCGCGGCAGATGCTACTGCGTGGCAGCAGATGGAGGGGTTCCGCCCCCTCCACGACGGGCAGGAAGACCGGACCCGCCCGGCCTCCCTGCACCCACCGGCGGCCCGGTAGAGCGCTATCCTGAGCTGTGGCCTGTTCCGGTGCTGCTGGTGGGCCGCCGGCTGTTCATGGACTGTTTTGGCACTTACCTGTGTCGGGCTCGCTCTCGGTGACCTCCTGTCACCTCGACCCACCACCAGCCCCGATGCCGTGGCTGCCTGCTGGGTGATCTTGGCGCTGCTCAATCGGGGTTGGGAGATTGAGTTGCAGATCGGAGTTGGCGCCTGTTCACATTTTGCTGCGCGGCTTATAAGGTAGGCTTGGTTGGAGCTGTGTCGTAGCGATTGAACTAGGCACCGCAAGGGGATATTTACCTGATGGCGTTCCAAAATTCCTTAAGAGCGCAACGTTAGACCCACTTGGGTCACCTACATTACAAACAATATGGAGGAACTAATGGCAATGCCGCAATACATGGAGCTCCCCCCTTTTTACAATCTTGTCCTAGTCGTCGCTAAAATAGCGGCAGCTATCGGATGTATAATGGGAACATTCACGGTTCTTGCGGGGTTTGGGGCCTTTAATTACGGACTTTTCGCGGGCCTCGCAGCAATTGCTAGTGGCATCTATTTCATTCTCGCATCACTAGGCGGGCTTGGTGTTGTATATGGATTTCTTGCGATCGTTAAAGCCCAAATAGACAGTAGGAATGTACTGGTTATGGGCACAAAAACACACGAGGAAACATTTTGCCAAGATAACATTAGACGAGAGCCCACCTTCTCACAGCATCCATGAACACCATGAATTGGATCTGGCCGTTCGTGTCGTTCATTCGGGGCCGATTAAAAACAGCCTCCTGAATAAGCTCAAATAATCTTCACGGAACACCCTGCCCATGTTCGACAACAGCTCATCCCTCCTTGATTACCACGGCGCGTTGGCCAATCCACTGCTAGCCGTGCGTAGGGATTGGGGTTTCAAGGGGAATATATTTCATTTCATGGCATTCCATGCGACATCCGCCCGATTTTGTAAGAGCCAAAAATGAAATTTAGTACTGCGCTGATAGGCTGCTGCGCTATTGCAGCGTTTGGTCTGTCGCTGGTTTATCTGGCTCAGATCTGGTTTGCTGAGAACCTTGATTTTGAGCGTAATTCACTGGCTTATTATTTAGTCGGGGCGGCGGCGGTGGATCGGGTTGCGGATCAGATTGATTGTGGTGCACGGCATTATCAGTACAGCGCGGGTGATGGCGCTAAGGCTGGGTATGTGGCGGTGCGCTGTGCAACGAAGTGGTCGCTGAGCGCGGTTGATGGGCAGATGGCTGAAGCGGGCTATACGCGATCCTCTGATCCCCTGACGAACAGTACCTACGCTATCGTCGATCAGCAGCCCGCTGCCACTACCGTGGCAATAACCCGCTTTGAGTGACGGCTGAGCGGCCAGAAGTCATCACTGCGTGATGACCATGCGCAATGGTCGTAGCGCTTTTAAGGCACCGTTCCGCATTTTATTGTGACGGCCCGTTGCGCGTTCGCCATAGCCAAACTACACCGCAGCAGATGGCGAGTAGCGGGATAAGGGCGGCACAGAACCAGGTTATGAAAATCCAAAAGGTGTAAGTCAGATCCAGCTCGCAAGTGGTGCTGATGTCATCCACGCAGAATTCGCCCATGGCGTTGTGATCGATGCCGATGGCAGTAACCGTAACCGCGACCACCATTGCCAAGATCATCGCCACAATCATTCCTAACTTCATTGGCAGCCTCCGGCTTTAATTCTCCGCTGCTCGCGGCGGAACCTCGTCGATTCACCTGAAAACGACGAGAGATTCTGACCGCTTCCGTACGACAACCGAATAAAGAGATACCGCATGATGCGATCGATGGCGCTTAACTGGAACGCATCGGTTGTGATCTGATGCAAGAGGTAAGGCCAATAGCGCTGAGGATGGTGATGATGGCTTCAGGTAAGCCGATTAGCAGAACTAATATTCCGGCATCCAGAATGATGGCGATATAGAAGAGAAGGCTAAGGTGGAAGAGTATGGAGAATAGCCAGATCGCCAGCCGCGAATTCCTACTTTTGCTCGCCAGTGAATAGACCAGATAAAGAGAAAGAACGTAGCCGCCGCTCCATAACAGCCACTTGATGGTGGTCATGCTGGCTAAATCCGGGACGTGGCCGTTAGCCATGTTTAGCAATACCCATAGCAGCGCGGCGACCATAGCACCGGCAATATAGGACCTGAGCACCATGCTGGTGATCCAGCCAGCAACGCGCTGTTCCATTGTCATAAGGCGGCTCCTTTACTCAGCCTGGTGCTTGTGGAAAGCCATTTGGCTGACGCGCACAACAACGCAGATTTTGCACGGTTGGTCCTAGCAACTGCAAGACGATCGAGGACACTCTCTCGAACTGAATCTGCAATGATCAAGCTGGCGCATCTTGTGTCGGTAGCTCGCTTTCTGAACTATTTCCATTTTGGAAACGGTTGTCGCCATTAGTTGGCTCACCGTTCGTGCAATCGGCTCTCACCCCAACATCCGCACTCGCGCTGCTTTCCCACCCCTTGATCACCACCGGCACTCACGCCAGCCAACCCACGGCCAGTCGGGCGTAGGGGTTGCGCTGGCAGGGACGCCAGCACAAGCAAATCTGGGCAGGACAGCCCATATTTGCGACCCCGTAGCCCGGCAGGACCTTCGTCAGTAATAGATGGTGGTGATCTCGGGGGCGCCCGGGTGTGCAGAGGGGCGTGGCGATACGCCCCTCTGCCCCAGCGCGAGGCGGGGAGCCTCGCTCTGCAGCGGCGCAGCCGCATCTGTGCCGCGCAGCGGCATTCAAGGCCTGGCCCGCGCCGGCCAGTCGGCGCTCTTATCAAATCGCGACGCGATTTGTCTGAATGCCTGCCGCGCAGCGGCAAAGTCTGCAGAAAATCCCCCTGTATCCCCCTTTGCCAAAGGGGGAATGGATGCAGTCTGCCGCAGCGCCTTAAGCGCATCGCCAACGCCGTTGGTGCCAGTGCCGCCGCGCAGCGGCATTTCTCAAACCAGCCGCCAGCCATGGCGCCAAAAACAGCAACGGCGCCCACAGGCGCCGTTACTCAAACCCAAGCCACCGGGCAGGTGGCCGCCACCGCCATTACGGCAGGTAGCTGACCCCCATCAGGAACTTGTCCACCTCGCGGGCAGCACGGCGGCCCTCGTCAATGGCCCATACGATCAGGCTCTGGCCACGGCGGGCGTCACCGGCGGCGAACACTCCCGGCACGTTGGTGGCGAACTGGTCGTAGGCGGCCTTGGCGTTGGAGCGCAGATCTTTCTCTACCCCCAGCTGGTCGAGCACGCCGCCTTCCGGGCCCATAAAGCCCATGGCCAGCAGCACCAGCTCGGCCGGGTAGATGGTCTCGGTGCCTGGAACTTCCTTGGGCATCATCCGCCCCTGGTCGTCCTTCACCCACTCGATCTTGACGGTGTGCACCGCCTTGACGTTGTCCTGCTCGTCGCCCTCGATGCGGGTGGTCTGCACCAGATAGTGGCGCGGATCCTCGCCCTGGATGGCGATCGCTTCCTGCTGGCCGTAGTCCACCAGCAGGGTCTTCGGCCACTGTGGCCAGGGGTTGGACGGCTGACGCTTGTCGGCCGGACGCGGCATGATCTCGAGCTGGATGGCGCTGGCCGCGCCATGGCGCAGCGAGGTACCGACGCAGTCGGTGCCGGTGTCGCCACCGCCGATGATCACCACATTCTTGCCCTTGGCGTTGATGTAATTGCCGTCGGCGTGTTCGGAGTCGAGCAGGCTCTTGGTGTTCTTGCCGAGGAACTCCATGGCGAAGTGGACACCCTTGAGGTTGCGCCCCTCAACCGGCAGATCGCGCGGCACGGTGGCGCCGGTGCAGATCACCACGGCGTCGAACTCGGCCTTGAGCTGGGCGGCCGGGAGATCCTTGCCGATCTCGGTGTTGGTGACGAAGGTGATCCCTTCGGCGGCCAGGATATCGACGCGGCGCTGCACGATCTCTTTCTGCAGCTTCATGTTGGGGATGCCGTACATCAGCAGGCCGCCGATGCGGTCGGCACGCTCATAAACGGTGACCAGATGACCCGCGCGGTTAAGCTGGGCGGCGGCGGCGAGGCCAGCCGGGCCGGAGCCGATCACGGCGACCTTCTTGCCGGTGCGGCGGGCGGGCGGCTCAGGCTGCACCCAGCCCTCCTTGAAGCCGCGCTCGATGATCTCGTACTCATGCAGCTTGATCGCCACCGGGTCGGCGTTGATGCCGAGCACGCACGAACCTTCGCACGGTGCCGGGCAGACGCGGCCGGTAAACTCCGGGAAGTTGTTGGTCTTGTGCAGGGTCTGCAGCGCTTCTTTCCAGCGGCCACGGTAAATCAGATCATTCCACTCGGGGATGATGTTGTTGACCGGGCAGCCGGCAACCGCCGGGGCGTACTTGGAGTCGCCGCTCTGGCAGAAGGGCACACCGCAATCCATGCAGCGTGACGCCTGCTTCTTGATCTGCTCTTCCGGCATGTGCTCATGCACTTCGAGCCAGTCGCCCAGGCGCTTGGCCGGGTCGCGGTCGGTCCATACCTGACGCTGGACCTTCATGAAACCTGTTGGATTACCCATTTATCTCACTCCTTCCCGACTCAGGCGCTTTTGGCTACGGCTTGCAGGCTCATGTCGAAGGCGGCCGAGGCCACTTCGTAATCGCTCTGGTAGTTGCCGGTGGCGCGCGCCTCAGCCATGAACTGCAGCATGCGTTTGTAGTCGACCGGCATCACCTTGACGAAACGGGCGACGGCGCCGTTCCAGTCCGCCAGCAGCTCGGCGGCCACGTCGGATGCGGTGTACTGCTGATGCTCGCTGATGAGGGCCTGGAGTTCGGCGATTTCAGCCGCGTCTTCCAGTTTCTCCAGCTCGACCATCTCCATGTTGCACTTCTTGGCGAAGTCGCCGTTGACGTCCAGCACATAGGCGACACCGCCCGACATCCCCGCCGCAAAGTTGCGGCCGGTGTTGCCGAGGATCACCGCCTTGCCGCCGGTCATATATTCACAACCGTGGTCACCCACCCCTTCGACCACTGCGGTGGCGCCGGAGTTGCGCACGCAGAAACGCTCGCCGGCGATGCCGCGGATAAAGGCGCGACCGGCAGTGGCGCCGAAAAAGGCGACGTTGCCGATGAGGATGTTGTCGCGGGCCTTGAACGGCGACACCTTGGGCGGGTAGATCACCAGCTCGGCACCGGACAGACCCTTGCCGAGGTAGTCGTTGGCGTCACCTTCCAGTTCAAAGCGCAGCCCCGGCGCAGCGAAGGCGCCGAAGCTCTGGCCGGCAGATCCGTCGAACTTGACCTGGATGGTGGCGGCCGGCAGGCCGTCGCCCTTGTACTTCTTGCTGATCTCGTTGGAGAGCATGGTGCCCACGCTGCGGTCGGTGTTGACCACGTTGTAGGCCAGCTTCACCTGTTCGCCACGCGCCAGCGCGGCGGCGGCATCGACCATCATCTTGCGGTCGAGGATGTCGTCGATCAGGTGTTTCTGCGGGATGCTGCAGTAGAGGGTCTGGCCTTCCTGATCCGCTTCACGGTAGAGGATCGGCGCCAGATCCAGCTTCTTGTACTTCCAGTGGTCGACGTCGTCGCGCATGGTCAGGTACTGGCTTTGGCCGACCATCTCGTTGATGGTGCGGAAGCCCAGTTCGGCCATCACTTCGCGCAGCCCTTCGGCCAGCATCTGGAAGAAGTTGACCACATGGTCAACCTTGCCCTTGAAGCGCGAGCGCAGCTCTTTGTCCTGGGTGGCAACGCCCACCGGGCAGGTGTTGAGGTGACACTTGCGCATCATGATGCAGCCTTCCACCACCAGCGCGGCGGTGGCCACGCCCCACTCCTCGGCACCCAACAGGGTGGCGATGGCGAGGTCGCGCGGGGTACGCATCTGGCCGTCGGCCTGAACTACGATACGGCTGCGCAGCTTGTTGCGCACCAGCGTCTGGTGGGTCTCGGCCACGCCCAGTTCCCACGGCAGACCGGCATGCTTGATCGAGGAGAGCGGCGAAGCACCGGTACCGCCGTCATGGCCGGCGATCAGCACCACGTCGGCATAGGCTTTACACACGCCCGAGGCGATGGTGCCGACACCGGCTTCCGATACCAGCTTGACGTTGATGCGGGCATCACGGTTGGCGTTCTTGAGGTCGAAGATCAGCTGGGCCAAGTCTTCGATGGAGTAGATGTCGTGATGCGGCGGCGGCGAGATCAGACCCACACCCGGAGTCGAACCACGGGTACGACCGATCCAGGCATCGACCTTGTGGCCGGGCAGCTGGCCACCTTCGCCGGGCTTGGCGCCCTGAGCCATCTTGATCTGCAGCTCTTCGGCGTTGGCCAGATAGTAGCTGTTGACACCGAAGCGGCCGGAGGCGACCTGCTTGATCTTGGAGATCATCGAGTCGCCGTTTTCCAGCGGCTGGAAGCGGATCGGATCTTCACCCCCTTCACCGCTGTTGCTCTTGGCGCCGATGCGGTTCATGGCCAGGGCCAGGGTGGTGTGCGCTTCCCAGCTGATGGAGCCGAAGCTCATGGCACCGGTAGCGAAGCGCTTGAGGATGTTTTCAACCGGCTCGACTTCGGCCAGCGGTACCGGCGCACGGTCGCTGTTGAACTTGAGCAGGCCACGCAGGGTGAAGGCTTCCTTCACCTGATTGTCGATGTTGGCGGCGTATTCCTTGAACAGCCCGTAATCCTTCTGCGCCGAGGCATGCTGCAGCAGACGGATGGTGGTCGGGTTGAACAGGTGGCGCTCGCCATCTTTACGCCAGGCGTACTCGCCGCCGGTGCGCAGCAGATCGGTGACAGCGATGCGGCTCTCATCCGGGAAGCCATCGCGGTGACGGGTCAGGGCTTCGCGGGCGATCTCGTCGAGACCGACGCCACCGATACGGGTGCAGGTGCCGGTGAAGTACTTGTCCACCACTTCGGCGCTGATCCCCAGCGCTTCGAAGATCTGCGCCCCTTGATAGGACTGCAGGGTGGAGATGCCCATCTTCGAGAAGATCTTGAGCAGGCCGCCGTTGACCGCCTTGGTGTACTTGGCCACCAGCGCGCTGTCGCTGTAGGTGCTGGGCAGCACCCCTTCGTTGCGCAGCTCGAACAGGGTCTCCAGCGCCAGATAGGGGTTGACCGCCGAGGCGCCATAGCCGAGCAGGGTGGCGAAGTGGTGGGTTTCACGCACATCGCCGGTCTCGACCACGATGTCAGCCTTGGCGCGCAGCCCTTCGCGGATCAGGAAGTGGTGCACCGCAGCGGTGGCCAGCAGCGCCGGAATGGCGGCGTGGTCGGTGTCGGCGGCGCGATCACTCAGGATCAGGATCGAATAGCCGTTCTCGACCGCGTCCTTGGCGTAGCGGCAGATGCGATCCAGCGCTTTTTCCAGCTCGCCATCCTTGCCGGTGGCGCGGAACACGCAGTCCAGGGTCTTGGCCTGGAAGTGGTCGTGATCGATATGCTTGATCTTCATCAGCTGCTCGTTGGAGAGCACCGGCTGCTTGATCTCGACCTTGCGGCAGTGGCGCGGGGTCTCGGCCAGCAGGTTGAGCGACGGACCCACGTAGGTGCGCAGCGACATCACCATCTCTTCGCGGATCGGATCGATCGGCGGGTTGGTGACCTGAGCGAACAGCTGCTTGAAGTAGTGGGCCAGATGCTGCGGCTGATCCGACAGCACCGGCAGCGGGGTGTCGACGCCCATCGAGCCGAGCGGTTCTTTGCCGGTGGCCATCTCCTTGAGGATGACGTTGAGGTCTTCGGTGGTGTAACCGAAGGCCTTCTGGCGCTTGCGCAGATCCGACAGCAGCGGCTGGGCCAGCTGGGCGCTCGGGCTCGGCAGGTCGTCGATCACGATCTTGTGTTTGGCCAGCCATTCGCCGTAAGGCTGACGGCTGCACACCTCGGCTTTCACCTCCTCATCGGAGATGATGCGGCCGGCGGCCAGGTCGGCGACGAAGATCTTGCCCGGCTGCAGGCGGCCCTTTTCGACCACACAGGCGGGATCGACACAGAGGGCGCCGGTTTCCGACCCCATCACCAGCATGCCGTCTTTGGTCACCAGATAACGCGACGGACGCAGGCCGTTACGGTCGAGGGTGGCGCCGATGATGGTGCCATCGGTGAACGATAGCGAGGCCGGGCCGTCCCACGGTTCCATCACGCAGCTGTAGTACTCGTAGAAGGCGCGTTTGACCGGGTCCATCTCTTCCTGGGTTTGCCAGGCTTCGGGGACCATCATCATCATCACTTGCGGCAGCGGCCGGCCGGCCAGCACCAGCAACTCGATGGCCATGTCGAGGTTGGCCGAGTCAGAGTTGTCGAGGTTACAGATCGGCTTGAGCAGCTCCATCTCTTCGGCCGTGAAGTGGGCTGACTCGAACAGCGCTTCGCGGGCGCGCATCCAGTTGGTGTTGCCCTTGACCGTGTTGATCTCGCCGTTGTGGGCGAGATAACGGAACGGCTGGGCGCGGCGCCAGGCCGGGAAGGTGTTGGTGGAGAAGCGCGAGTGAAACATCGCCATCTGGCTGACTACGCGCTCATCCTGCAGATCGAGGTAGAACAGCCGCACCTGGGCGGTGGTCAGCTGGCCCTTGAACACCATGGTGCGGGTGGACAGTGACGCGATATAGAAGGTGTCCTTGTCTTTGGTCACCTCACGGTTCATCTGGTGGCTGCTCATCTTGCGCAGCAGGAACAGGCGACGCTCGAAGGTCTGCTGATCCATGGCGGCCGGACGGATCACGAACACCTGCTCAATCTTGGGCATGGAGTTGCGCGACGCTTCGCCCAGATCGCTGGCGTCGAACGGCACGGGGCGGTAGCCGAGCAGACTCAGGCCGAGGGTCTGAATGTTGGCTTCAAAGATGGCGCGGCTGCGCGCTTCTTCGGCGTCATCCTGGGGGAAGAACATCATCCCGGCGCCGTACTCACCCGGCTGCGGCAGGTTGATGCCCAGTTTGGCGCACTCTTCGGCGAGGAAGGCGTGCGGGATCTGAATCAGGATGCCGGCGCCATCACCACTCTTCACGTCGAAACCGGTGCCGCCACGGTGTTCCATGCACGCCAGCATGGTCAGGGCGTTTTCGATCACGTCATGGGATTTGCCGCCCTTGAGGTTGGCTACAAAGCCGATGCCGCAGGAGTCGTGTTCGAACTCCTCACGATAGAGGCTGCGCGATTCAGCGTTGGAGTTGGTCATGCCACATCTTCCTGTTCAGTTCTCATCGCCCCGTCATGATACGACCGAAGGGAGCGAAAGGTCTCAACGGCGGTCTCTTCCTGACGGGTAAAAGGCCGCGCATCTGCCGGGCAAGCTGCGGTGAGCGGGCCTCAGGCACAATCGGGGCCTCACGGCCCCGACCCAGACGCTGCTTTGGCAGCATATTTGGGCAGACAATTTTGCATAAATATGAGCAAAAGCGAATGGGGCCAAGCAGATTTATTCAATGATCGCGCGCAACCTGCAGTGCTGGCTGAGAATCTCTCTCAGCCAGTAGTGGCGCGTTGCGGGCCGGGGATGACAGTGGCGGCAAAGGCGCGCCCCCGCCTTGCATAAATAAGCGCACGGCGGCTGAAGCCAGATCGAGATGCATATCCATGCGCTGCCCACGCTGCGCGGTAATGGCGTGGCTGCGACAATCTGTCACATCCCCCGGCGGGCGTTCGGCAGCCGACAATGCCCCCTTTGCTGCCAGAGTTTTTCACCGATGCCTGCTGTTACCCCTGTTTTGCTGTTGCGCCGTTCGCCACTGTGCCTGGTGGTGGCGGCGCTTTTTTCTGCCGCAGCAACGGCTGCCGAACCCCCGCAGGCGGACAAGGATGCAGACAGCGCGCCGGTTGAGGTGATTGTCATCACCGGTGAGCACCCGGTGGCGCCCTTGGTAGTGGAGACCGATCCGAAACAGCCGCGCCAGCCGCTGCCGGCCGCCGATGGTGGTGACTATCTCAAGACCATTCCCGGCTTCAACCTGATCCGCAAAGGGGGCACCAGTGGTGACCCGCTGTTTCGCGGCATGGCCGGTTCGCGCCTGACCATTTTGGCCGAGGACCAGCTGGTGCTGGGGGGCTGCGGCAACCGCATGGACCCGCCGACCGCCTATATCCAGCCGGAAGACTATGACCGCATGGTGGTGGTCAAGGGGCCGCAGACGGTGCGCTATGGCGCTAGCACGGCGGCCACCGTGCGCTTTGAACGCGAGCCACGGCATCTGGATGGCGCCGCTGTTGATGGCCAAGTGGCCCTGACCGGTGCCAGCTTCGGCCGTCACGATGAGCGGGCCGAGCTGCTGGCCGGC
Source organism: Gammaproteobacteria bacterium (assembly GCA_017425245.1). GTDB lineage: Bacteria > Pseudomonadota > Gammaproteobacteria > Enterobacterales > Neiellaceae > RGIG665. The sequence continues at coordinate 23,464 of JAFOOX010000042.1, read as the reverse complement.
AATCGCCGCGGCTATGGCGAACTGAGCGGTGGTCAGGCCGCTGCCGATGACTATCAAGATGGCGACGGCCAGAAGGTCCACTCTGCCTATGCGCGCTGGAATGGCCGGATCGCTGCGGGCTGGACGCCGGAGCCGCACAGCCTGGTCGAGCTGTCGGCCCTGGCCAGCGATGGCGAGGCGGCCTACGCCGACCGGGCGATGGATGGGGTCAAGTTCCGTCAGGACAATCTGGGGCTGAGTGCGCGCAAGGAGAACTGGGGCGAGACCCTGCGCAGCGCCCGTTTCGATCTCTATCGCAACGACATTGACCATGTGATGGACAACTACAGTCTGCGCACCTTCACCCCCAGCGCCATGATGGCCAACCCGGCGGTTAGCAATCCGACCCGCGACACCCGTGGCAGCCGGCTGGAGCTGGAACTGGCGCTGAGCGACAGCCTGACCCTGATTGGCGGTGGCGACTATCAGTACAACCAGCATGCGGTGCGTTCGACCATGAACCAGCTGATGATGCCCTATGAGCAGATGTCGCTGGTGGACAATGCCCGGCTGCGCAGCCAGGGGCTGTTTGCCGAGCTGAGCTGGCAGCTGGCGGCACGCGAGACCCTGATCGGCGGCCTGCGGCTGGATGACTGGCACGCCCAGGATCAGCGCCAGATGATCGGTAGCATGCTGGGGGCGCGCCCCAACCCTACCGCCAACGCCGAGCGCGACGAGTGGCTGACCAGCGGCTTTGTCCGCTATGAGCTGGCCCAACCGCTGGGCACCTGGTATCTCGGGCTGGGGCAGGCTGAGCGCTTTCCTGATTATTGGGAGCTGATCGGCGGCGGCAAAGGCAGTGAAACCACCATCAGCGCCTTCGACACCCGCCCTGAGCGCAACCGCCAGCTCGATCTCGGCTGGGTTCATGAATCGGCGCAGTGGCAGGCGTCCGCCGCGCTCTTTGCCAACCGTATCGACGATTACATCCTGATCCAGTCCGACTGGCCGCGCGGCATGAGCACCGCCACCGTCACCCGCAACATCAACAGTGAAAGCTACGGCGGCGAACTGGCGCTGCGCTATCGGTTTGCCCGGCGCTGGGCGGTCGACAGCAGCCTGGCCTATGTCCACGGCGACAACCTCAGCGATGACCGGCCACTGGCGCAGCAGCCACCGCTGGAGGGGCGCCTCGGCCTCAACTATCAGCGCGGGGTGTGGAGCGGCGGCCTGCTGTGGCGGCTGGTGGCGGGCCAGTCACGGGTAGCAGTCAATCAGGGCAATATCGTCGGTCAGGATCTGGGGGAGAGCGCCGGCTTTGGTGTGCTCTCCATCAACGGCGGCTGGCAGCCCGATGAGGCGCTGCTGCTGACCGCGGGCATCGATAACCTGCTCGATAAAAGCTACGCCGAACACCTCAGCCGTGGCGGGATGATGGTGGCCGGTTTCACCCAGACCACTCGGGTCAACGAGCCGGGGCTGACCGCCTGGGTCAAGGCCAGCTATCAGTGGTGAGCTGTGCTCGCCAGCCGGGGGTGGACCGCTGCCCCGGCCTTCGGCCACAATCCGCCCTCTGCCTGCCGCGCGAACCCTGATGATCACCCTGCTGCTACCGGCTGACGGCCGCCATATCGCCCAGCTGTATCGCCTGCTGCGCGCCCTGCTGTGGCTGGTGCTGCTGCTGACGGTGGCGGCAGAATGGCTGCTGCTCGATCACAGCCGGCTGTGGCCAGCGCTGCCGCTGTTGCTGCTGGCCGGGCTGTGGCTGCTGGCCGCTCGTCGCTTGCAGCCGCAGTGGCAGCTACAGCTGTGGCTGGATCTGGCGCTGCTGCTGCTGTTTTTTGCCGCCCATGGTGGCGGTGCCAACCCGTTGCTGACCCTGCTGCTGCTGCCGCTGGCTGCTGCTGCTGCCACTTTGGGGTTCTGGGGCTGGCTGGCGCTGGTGGCGGCCGCCGGTGGTGGCTATGCCCTGCTGTTGCTGGGGCTGACCCCCGAGCCGCTGGCGGCGCATGCCCACCATGGCGCTGATCCCAGCCACCTGTGGGGGATGTGGGGCAGCTTTATGCTGGCCGCCGGCCTCACCGGCATCTTTATCAACCGGCTGGCGTGGCGGGTGCGCCAGCAGGGGCAGCGGCTGCTGCAGCTGCACCAGCGTCAGGGACGCCATGCCATGCTCACCGCCAGTGGTGCCCGCGCCGCAGCCGCCTGCCACCATCTGGCCACGCCGCTCAACAACCTGTTGCTGCTGCATGAGCACTGGCGCGGGGCGGTCGAGCTGCCGCCCGGCTGGCAGGCGGACATGGCCGAGATGGGCCATCAGCTGCACAGTTGCCTGCAGGCCCTGGCGCCGCTACGCCAGCAGGCGGCCAGTCCACCCCAGCCGCTGGCGGCACGCCTGACCCAGCTGGTGGAGGAGTGGCAGCTGGTCAACCCCGATTGCGGCTGCAGCCTGCACTGGCAGCCCGGGCTCGATGCCGATCGCTTGTGGTGGCCGGACGATGGCCTGCTCCACCACGCGCTGTGGAACCTGATGGATAACGGCCGCCGTGCTGGCGGGCCGCTGCAGCTGCAGGTGAGTGCCGAGGGTGAGGGGCTGCTGCTGACTCTGGCCGATCAGGGGCCGGGCTTTCCCGCCTGGCTGCTGGCTGATCAGCAACCGGACCAGCCGCCGCAGGGGTTGGGGCTGGGGGTGGCACTGGTGCGCACGGCGATGGAGCTGTGCGGCGGCCGGCTGCAACTGGTGAATGGCCAGCAGGAAAATGGTCAAGGGGGGCGGGCCAGCCTGTGGCTGCCTTGGGGCTATCTGCAACGGAGTGGTGACGATGCTGTTGCTGGTGGATGACGATCTGCTGTTTTGCCGGTTGATGGCGCGCCAGCTGCAGGCCTATGGTCAGCCGGTGGTCTGCGCCCATGATGAAGCCGGCGCGCTGGCGCTGCTGGCGGCGGGCGGTATCGACAAGGCGGTGCTCGATCTCAAGCTTGGCGAGCAGTCGGGGCTGGCATTGCTGGCGCGCATCCGCGCCGAGGCAGGGGATCTGCCGGTGGTGCTGCTCACCGGCTATGCGGCGGTGGCCACGGCGGTGGACGCGATCAAGCTGGGGGCGGTGCACTATCTGGCCAAACCGGTGACCGCCGCCACCCTGCTCGCCGCCTTTGACCACCAGCCCCAGGCCGGCAGCCACAGCGTCGGAGCGCTGGCGCCGCCATCGGTGGCCCGCCTCACCTGGGAACATATCCAGCAGATGCTGGCCGCCCACGGCGGCAACATCTCGGCCAGCGCCCGGGCGCTGGGCATGCACCGCCGCACCCTGCAGCGGCGGTTGACCAAGAAGCCGGTCAGCCGCTAGCGTATGGAGGTAACGGAGTGCGATGCTGCAGCAGAGCAGCGGGTCGCTGTGATGAAGATAACCACCCAACAGATGCGAGCGGCGTATATCGTGCGCAGTGTCCCTCAACCAACTGCGGTTGTGGAGTGGGCAGTGACGTTCCGGCCCGCTATGCTCGGGGCTGTCAGTATCCCGGAAAGCTGCTGCCCGACCCGCTAAGGACGATCCCATGACCGACGTTGCCTCTTCGCCCGCCGCCCCTCAGCAGTCGCTGCTACCGCTGTGGACCATCATCGCCCCGGTCATTGCCTGGCTCTGCTTTGGTGGCACTGTGGCCGGACTAGCCGGCCCCTTTCTGGTGGTGGTGGCGCTGGCGCTGATGGCCAGCGTGCTGGCCGCTGTTCACCATGCTGAGGTGGTGGCCCATCGGGTGGGTGAGCCCTTTGGCACCCTGGTGCTGGCGTTGGCAGTAACCCTGATTGAGGTGGCGCTGATCCTGTCGCTGATGCTGGCCAGCGGTCCTGATGGGGCAGCGCTGGCGCGCGATACCGTGTTTGCGGCGGTGATGATCATCCTCAACGGCATGGTGGGGCTGTGCCTGCTGGTGGGCGGCATCAAACATGGCGAACAGCAGTTTGATCTCAATGGCGTCAAGGCCGCGCTGACGACGCTGGCAGCGATCGTTGTGCTCACCCTGGTGTTGCCAAACTATGTCGAGTCGTTACCCGGCCCTTACTACAACAACAGCCAGCTGGCCTTTATCGCCGTAGTATCGCTGGTGCTTTATGGCACCTTTGTGCTGATCCAGACGGTGCGTCATCGTGACTATTTTCTGGCAGCGGTGGGCAGCGAACATCAGGAGATGCTCGCCGCACCGCCCACGCTCAAGGTTACCCTGATCAGCGCGCTACTGCTGCTGGCCTGCCTGGCGGCGGTGGTGCTATTGGCCAAGGTGCTGGCGCCGACCATCGAGAATGCAGTGGATGCCGCCGGCGCACCCAAGGCGCTGGTGGGGATCATCATCGCTGCCGTGGTATTGCTACCCGAGGGGCTGGCCGCCTTGCGCGCTGCGCGCAACAACCGGCTGCAGACCAGCCTCAATCTGGCGCTGGGTTCAGCCTTGGCCAGCATCGGCCTGACCATTCCGGCGGTGGCGCTGCTGTCACTGGTCAGCGGCCTGACCCTGACCCTGGGTCTGGATGTTCATTCCATGGTGCTGCTGGTGCTGTCGCTGTTCGTGTCGGTGATCGCGCTGGGCACCGGCCGCACCACCATCCTGCAGGGGGTGGTGATGCTGGTGCTGTTCGCTGTCTACCTGTTTACCACCGTTGTGCCCTGACGGGCGCTTCGGCCAACAGTCATTCGCGGGCTACCACACCTGCGGCGTCAAGCCCCGGGTGCTTAGCCATTAGTGTTTGGCTTTGGGGGAAGGAGTGGTTGCACAGGTGGAGAAGCCGAAGGGCACATAGGCCGGGCACCAACGGATGGCGGCAGTGGCCAGCGGGATAATGCCGAGCACCCCCCACCAGGCGTTAAAGGCAAAGCCGGCGGCCAGAATGGCAACGCCGAGCAGGAGGCGGATCAGACGATCAACATTGCCGATATTGGCGTTCATCATGGAATCTCCAGATATCAGTGACAGGGTTCGATAGCGCTTATAGCAGTGCCTTGGCCAACTGCCCGCGAGCCCGATCACGCTGTCAGCCATGACGCCGGCCAATCCGTTCAGGGATTGATGCGGATCGGGCTGAACACCCGCCAGGGTGGCAGCCCGTCACGCCCTCAGCCATTGGCCGCAGCCAGTTCGCACCCCGGGGTTTCACCGCGCAGGATAGCGATGATCCGCTCCAGATCCAGATGGCGGGCGCAGGCGTCGGCCAACTGGTTGAGCCCCTGCTCGCGCAGCTTCTCGTAGTCGCGCACATCAGGGCGGGCAAGGCCGGCCCAGCCAAGAATCACGTTGCAGGCGTCGCTGTTTTCAAACAGGCCATGCAGGTAGGTGCCCGCCACCTGGCCATCGGCGCTGATGGCGCCATCGCCACCATGTTCAAGGTGGGCGAAGGGGCGGCAGCAGGCCAGCCCGCTGGTGACCCCCATGTGGATCTCATAGCCTTTGACCGGCGCATTGCTCCACGCCAGTCGCCCCTCGACATTGCGCAGCTGTTTGTTGGCTTCCAGTACCGTGACTGCATCCAGCCAGCCGAGGCCGCTGCTCACCCCCGGTTCTCCTTCGAGGCCGAGTGGATCACGCACCATCTTGCCGAGCATCTGATAGCCGCCGCAGATCCCCAGCACCTTGCCGCCATAGCGCAGGTGGCGGGTGATGACGTTGTCCCAGCCGTGGCGGCGCAGCCAGTTGAGATCGCTGCGCACCGCCTTGGAGCCGGGCAGGATGATCAGATCGGCGGAGGGCACCGGCTCGCCGGGGCCGACAAAGCGCAGGTTGATCTTTGGGTGCAGACGCAGCGGATCGAAGTCGGTGTGGTTGCTGATATGGGGCAGGGCCGGCACCACAATGCGCAGCGCGGCATCGGCCGGGCCGCTGGCGGCACGTGGCAGGGCGTCTTCGGCTTCCAGATGAAGGCCGTGCAGATAGGGCAACACCCCCAGCACCGGTTTGCCGGTGTGCTGCTCCAGCCAGCGCAGGCCGGGATCGAGCAGCTTGCGGTCACCGCGGAATTTGTTGATGACAAAACCTTTGATCCGCGCCTGTTCGCTGGGGCCGAGCAGTGCCAGGGTGCCCACCAGCTGGGCGAAGACGCCGCCACGGTCGATGTCGGCCACCAGGATCACCGGGCAGTCGGCCACTTCGGCAAAGCCCATATTGGCGATGTCGTTGTCGCGCAGGTTGATCTCAGCCGGGCTGCCAGCCCCCTCCACCAGCACGGTGTCGTACTGGGCGGCCAGCCGCTGGTAGGCGGCAAATACGGCATTACGCGCCTGGCGTTTGTACTGGTGATAATCGAGGGCGTCCATGGTGCCGATGGCATGGCCGTCGATGATCACCTGACAGCCGACATCGCTGACCGGCTTAAGTAGCACCGGGTTCATATCGGTATGAGGGGGGATGCCAGCGGCTGCCGCCTGCACCGCCTGGGCGCGGCCAATCTCGCCCCCTTCCGGGGTGACAAAACTGTTGAGGGCCATGTTCTGAGGTTTGAATGGAACGACCCCCCAGCCACGGCGCATCAGGGCACGACAGAGGCCGGCCACCAAGGTGGATTTACCGGCGTCGGAACTGGTGCCCTGCACCATCAAGGTCAGACCGTGAGACTGAAAATGGGCCATCGAACTGCTCCCTCAACATCATGTAGGGGATGCGGGACTCGGCGACTGCCAACTACTGCCGAAACATGCATCCTGCGTGGGATTGAAAGCCTAGAGCGATTCACCGCCGCTGGCGATGGATCGGCTGTGATCTCTGCTGCAATACCGTTTTAATTTGTTGTCGCCAGCCCCCGATTATCGGCCGGGATAGCCAGGTCCGCCGTTTGAACAGCGGACCCAGCCCGCCATCAGGGCTGGTACCTGATGGTCAGGGTGGCGTTACGCTCGGCCTGGTTGTACCAGGCGGCGGTCTGATACTGCTGGTCGAAGAGGTTGCCAAGCTTGAGCTGCAGCTGCCAGGCTGCACTCAGGTCATAGCTGCCACGCAGATCGACCAAACCATAACCGGGCAGGCTGATGCTGTTGCCTTGGTCATCAAAGCGCTCCCCCTCCAGCAGCCAGCTCGCCCCCAGCGACCATAGACCCGTACCATAATCGACATCAAAACGGGCCGATTGTTCCGCCCGCCGCGGTAGCTGCTTGCCGAAATAACCGCTGCTGCGGTTCTCGGCGTTCAGCCAGGTGCCCCACGCGCCCAGCGTCCAGCGGTCGATACGGTGAGTGGCTGCCAGTTCGATACCACGCATGCGAGCTTCGCTAATGTTGGCCGGTGCCCACATCCCGGTACTGTCGTCCCTTAGCCAGTCGATCAGCTGGTCGGCATCCGTCTGGTAGAGGTTGACAGACCATAGCGCAACTTGGTCACCCCTAAGTCCAACTTCGACGGTTTTGGATTCTTCGGGATGCAGAGCGGGGTTGCCGGAATAGGGGTAGTAGAGATCGTTGAATGTGGGGGCTTTGAAGGCAGTACCGTAGCTAGCGGTCACCCGCAGACCATCGGCCAGAGGAGCTCCCCAGGCGATGCTGCCGGTGTTGTGGTCGCCGTACTGCTGGTTATCGTCGTTGCGCAGCGCCAGCTGCAGATCATGAACCCCAAGGGTGAGCAGATACTGGCTGAAGATGCCGAGGTTATGCCGACTGCTCTCGGCGTATGAGGCGCTTCCCGAGATACGGTCATCCTGCCAGTCGACGCCGAGGGTCAGCAGATCCTGCTCACGCAGGTGCCAGTCATTCTGCCAACTCATCAAGTAGCGCTTAGTGTTGGTGCTACTGCCGTAAGTTCCGTTCAGGTAGTTGTCGCTTTCATCGCGACTTTCCGCCAGCAGCAGGCTGCTGTCCCAACGGGCGTTGGGGGCATAGCGACCGAGCAGGCTCAGGGTCTGCTCTCGGGTTTTGCTCTCGTTGGTGTAAGTGCCGTCGTAATCGGTATCGCTGTCGGTGCGCAGGGCGTTGAGCTCAAGGCTGGCGCGGTCGCTGAAGTGGTAACCGGCGCGCAACTGGCCGCTGACGTAACGGTTGCCGTCCTTGTCGGGTTCGTCGGCATAGCAGCCAGCGCCGACGTTGGGATCACAGGCGTTGTAGCCGTCGGTCTGCTCGCTGCTGACACCGGCATTAAACCAGCCCTGGCCGTTGCCAGCGCGCAGGTTGGCGCTGCCGCCAAAGGTGCCAAAGCTGCCGCCCCACAGGGCGCCGTCACCGCCAAAAACCTCACCATCGCCGCGTCGGGTAAAGATCTGGATCACCCCGCCAATGGCTTCAGAACCGTAGAGGGCTGAGCGCGGACCGCGCACGATCTCGATACGCTCGATCTGGTGAACTGGAATGTTCTGAAGAGCTGCTGTGCCGAGCGTTGCTGAGCCCACCTTAACGCCATCAATCAGTACCAGCAGGTGGCTGGAGTTGCTGCCACGCAGAAACAATGACGTTTGCTTGCCGGCGCCGCCGTTGTTGCTGATGTTGATGCCGGGCAGACCGCGCAGCAGCTCCGGCAGGTTGGCTGGCTGCAGCCGTTCAATGTCGGCCCGTTCGATGATGGTGACCGGGGCCAGGGTGTCGTTGACGGTCTGGGCGGTACGGTTGGCGGTGATCACCATATGCTCGACCGCGTCGGTGGCCTGCACCGGGCTGACGGCCAGCGCCAGCAGAGAGAAAGAAAACAGGGAGGTAAAACCAGAAGAACGCATTGTTGTTGCTCCTGCGCACACCCGCGCATCGGGGAAAACACAAGGCGTACGACAATAGCAACGGAACGGGCAGGGGGCAGATCGGGGGAACGGCCATGCTCGCGACCGCCGCCCACCGCAGCGCCACCAGAATGCAAAGGGCCGGTCTCCGGGCTTGCGAGGGGGAGCTATGCTCCCGGCAGGGCGCCTTCCCGTGGATAACCACAGTGGCCTGATGCCATGCCTTGACTCGCTTACCGTTGCGGGGGCAGCGTCGGACTAGTGTTCATCTGGAACACGCACCGACTTCCCGTTTCATCCGGCGCTGGGGTTCAGCGCCGGACACCCGTTGCAAGGGCTGCGACTTTAGGGGGCGGGACTGCGAGCGTCAATCACCTTTCGCGCTGGCCACGGGCGTTGCACCCGATGGCTGCGCCAGCGACGGCAGGGTGAAGTGGTAGTTATGGCGGGCAAGCGGCGTGGGTTCACCCACCTGATAGGTGTCGACCTGCACCTGGCCGTCGCTGAGCAGGGTGAACACCCGGAACATCGGGGTGTGCTGGCTCTCGTCCGGGATCTTGGTGCGCTCCAGCGCCGGTATGTGCAGGTAGTGCACCTGGCCCAGCTGTTTGCTGTGGCTGGTGCGGTCCATGTCCATATGCAGGTCGCCGGAGATCACGGCCGCCACATTGGGTTGAGCCACTACCTGCAAGAAGCCTGGGTGGCTGATCCCCTTCTCGGCATTCTCGGGATAGACCCCTTGTTGGGCGCCGTGGACGATCAGCATCACCGGCTTGGCAGCCAGCCGTGTCACTTCGCCCTGTAACCAGGCGATCCCCTCATCACTGAAGTCTCGGCCATGGTCCGGCGACGCAAAAATCAGCGCGACCTGTTCGAACTCAAGCACATAGCGTGGCGCGTCGAACGTCACCTTGCCCTGGTTCCAGAGGTTGGCATATTCCAGAAAGCGGGCGACGGTGCTGCCGTGCTCCTCGTTGCCCATGATCGGGTAGAAGGGCAGGGTGAGTTGCTGCAATACCGGGGTTGCCTGCTGATATTGGATCAGGGTGCCTTTGTGGGCGATATCGCCAACGCCGACCACGAAGTCCAAGGGTTGGCTGGCGTGAAGCTGGTTGACCTGGCGGACCGCGCCTTCCAGGTTAGGGAACTTCGGCTCAGGTTTCGGCTCAGCGTCACCCAGCACCGCAAAGCGCAAGGTTGCTGTTGCCGGTTTGGCGCTGTCTACCGCGGTTGCGGTTGCCGAGGCGCTGGCAAGCAGGGCAACCAGCAGCAGCGCGCTGCTGGTGCGTTTAAACAAGTGCAACATCTGACTATTTCTCCGTTGGTAGCAAGGGATAGCGGGCCTGTCACCCGCTGTACGCTCAGTTAATCTTGGCTTATCTGCAGGGTGGCCAGCACTTCAGACCAGCTTATCAATTTGAAGTTCTGGCCCGCTTCCGGCATGCGGTTGCGGCCATCTTGCACCACCATCAGGCCGGCCGGGAAAGCCGCACCCAGCGGGGTGGTGGTCAGCTCAAGACCGTCTGTTTCGCTGGCGCCATCAATGCCAAGCTGGCTGTTGACGCCGACACGGAAGTGGCCGCGCAGGGCAAACGGTGGTTCGGCGTCATAGAGCACATAGCTGTCATTGCCCTGGCTGGAGGCCAGCAGCAGCGGCTTTTCGCCCTGGGCGATGGCCAGCCCTTCGACATCGGCCACCAGCTGGTCGCCAACCGGGATGATCAGCTGCGGCTCGGCGGTGCTTTCGGCGCGGGCATCCGCCAGCCAGATGCCGGCATCCTCTTCGCCGATAAACAGGCGGTGGCGCTGGTCATCGGCGACGCAGCCCTCTGGCTGGCTGGGCAGGCGGAATTCGCGCACCAGCTCGGCGTTGACTGAACCGCTGCTGCCATCGAGGCGGTACTGCAGCACCCGGCCATCCTTGTCGTTGACGAATACCTCATGGCGCTGCTGCCCTTCGGGCTGGTATAGGCACAGGCCATAGATGTCAGCCAGTGGCGTGCTGATCTCGCCCAGGGTGCGCACCTCGCCGCTGGCCGGATCGATGGCAAACAGCGCCAAGGCGTTACGGTCGCGCTGGCTGGCGACGGCGATGTCGATCTTCTGCTCGCCCACCTGCAGCCCGTAGCGCAGGTCGACGTTGTTGACGCGACCTACCAGCAGTTCCTGCAGCTTGTTGCCGGCCAGGTCATAGACCTCCAGAGCACGCCGCTTGTCGGTACCCAAGACGCGGCTGGCGCTCGGGTTGCTGCGGTTGATCCAGATTGCCGGATCATCCATAGCATCGCCCATCAATGGCGCGGGCGCCGTTTCGGCTGCTGGCGCCACTTCAGGCGTGGTTTGCGGCAGCGGGCGCGCTTGCTGTGCCGGCAACGGCAGGCGCTGCAGCGGCTCGCCATCAAAGGTCAAGGTCAATGTTGCCGCAACGTCGTTACTGGCAGCACCTAGCGCCTCGATCTCGCCGGTCAGCGCCAATGGCTGCTGCTGGCTGCCGATCAGGTGCAGAGCCGGATGATCGCCGCCGGTGGCCGCCCACAGCTGACCGCCCGCATCGACGGTGATGGCGCGGATCTCATTGGCCAGCGGACCATGGGGAGCGGCCAGAGCTACCAGCTCGCGGTCCATGCTGTCTTCGGCTTCGGCGCCGTAACGCCATACGCCGATGCGCTCTTCCGCCAGATAGAGCGAACCACTGGCGCTGTCGGTGGCGCAGCTGCTCACCCCTTCCGGCAGGGCCAGAGTGCGCAACAGCAGTGGTTCGCTGCGCCACTTCGGCCCTTCGGCCAGCAGCCACTGCTCACCGCCGCCACGATCATCGAGCAGGTAGAGGCTGAGCTGATCGTTACGTGGGCTGTGATAGAAGCACAGGGTTTGCACTGCTCGCCGCGGGATTGGCCAGCGCGCCTTTTGCTGCAGCACACCGTTGGGCAGCTCGACCGCAAACAGCACCAGCTGCTGCAGCTCGCTGTCGCTGGTGGCGGCCACGTAGGCCGGGCCGTTGGCGCTGGCCCGTGGCGCTACACTCAGCTGGCGAAAGCTGCCGCCAGCGCGATCACGTTGCTGGTTGTGGCTGTCGCTGAGGATCAAACCATCGCTGCTGGCGGTCAGCAGCCACAGTTCATCGCCGACGGCCAGCGGTTGCGCGGCGTTGGCCACCGGCGCTTGCGGCCAGGATTCCAGGGCTGGCGCGGTGCTGGTGGCCGCCGGCTGGCAACCACCAAGGGCCAGCAGAGCGGTCAGCAGCGGCAACAGCCGGAATGGGGTATGGATCATGGGTTACTGCTCCCGCTTAGAAGTTGGTGACCTGAACGCCAACCATAAAGGTGCGACCGTAACTTTCGTACTGGGCGTTGCGGCCGCTGTCACCGACATAAGCGAAGTAGGGCTCGTCACTCAGGTTCAGACCCTTGACGTAGAGCTGCACTTCCTCGGTAACAAACCACTTGCCGATCAGATCGTACTGCAGGTGGTCATCTTCTTGCACATCGTAACGGGCGTCATCCAGTTCGCCAATCTCCAGCAGGTAGCCCGATTGATAGGCGGCTGACAGGCGCAGGCTGAGGCGATCGGTCTCGTAGCCGATGGCCAAGTTGGCGCTCGTGTCCGACTGGCTGGGCAGACTGATGGTGCGGCTTGAGCGCTCACCATCGTCATACCAGTCGATGGTCGCTTCGGAGTCGGTGAAGGTGGCGTTGGCCGACAGCAGTAGTCCATCAAAAGGTGCAGGCAGTTCGCTGAAACTCTTGACGTAACTCAGCTCAAGGCCGCTGACCTTGGCGTCGTCGCCGTTGGCGTAGGTTTCAGCGTGCTTGTAGCCGGCCCAATCGCCGCTGCCAGCCAGATCGGTGGCGTAGATGAAGTCATCGATCTGCTTGTAGAACAGCATGGCGGACATCACGCCGATGCCACCGCCGTAGTATTCAATACCCAGGTCGTAATTGGCGGCGGTAACGGGTTCAAGATCCGGGTTGCCGAAGGCTGCTTCCAGGTCGCCGTCGTCTTCATCGAGGAACATGCCCGGCGCGATCTGCGAGAAGCTGGGGCGTACCAAGGTGTTGCTCCAGGCGGCACGGCCGATCAATTTGTCACTGAAGGCATAACGCAAGTGGGCCGATGGCAGCCAGTTGCCATAGCTGCGGTCGGTGCTGCGGCTGGTGAAACTGTCGCTGACCGCGTCATAGGCGGTGCCTTGGCTGCTGGTGCTGGTGTGCTCGTAACGGGCGCCGCCGACCAGACGCACGCTGCCAAACTCGGTGCGGCCCATCAGGTAACCTGCGTCGATATCCTCGTCGATGTCGTAGTCGTTGATGGCCGATTCCACATCATCGATAAACTCATCGCGCGGCAGGTTGTTGACCAGCGCGAGCAGTGCGCTGTTGCTGATCCCCGGTCCAAAGCGACCGAAGCTGTAGTCAACGTTGCCGCTCTGGTAGCCACTGAGGCTCAGGGCATCGTCGTCAATGCCGTAGTCGCCAAAGTCTTCAAAGGCCCAGATATCCTCGCGCGCCTCTTTGCTGCGTCGGCTGCTCTTGGCGCCAAACTTGATCTGGGCATCCTGGCCAGCAATATCGAGATCACGCAGCAGGTCGATCTTGACGTGGGTCTCCTTGTCGCTGGCCTTGCTGTCGCTCATCTCCACTTTGTCCAGCTCGTAGCCATCAGCCAGATAGAGGGCTTCAGGGCCAAACGCCACCGGTTTGCGGTTATCGCGATAGCCGATGCCATCGTCAAACTCCTGCTTGAATTCCCCGCCTCCGATACTGAACGGGGTCTCTTCGCGGGCTTCGCTGTAGCCACCCTGCCAGTTCAGCTGCCAGCGGTCGAAGCGCTGTTCGCCCCCCAGGATGATGGCGGCAATCTGCTGCTCCTCTTCGCGGGCTTTCAGTTCACGGGCGATCTCAGCAGCGCCACTGTCGCCGCTCTGCTGGCCATCTTCGAAGCTGGTGACCAGCGCGTTACGCACTTCGTCATCGGTGTAACGGCTGTACAGGGTGTGCAAGAACCACTGGTTGTCGTCGCTTGGGCGGAAGTCAAAGTTGGCAGCCAACCCCAAGCGTTCGCGGGTGACCTGATAGTCACGGTTTTCGAACCCTTCGAGGCGATCTTCATCGAGATCCCAGTCACCGCCAGTTTCGGTGTTGTCGGTGGCAAATTCACGCTTGTACCAGCTGGTGGCAATGGCCACACCTAGTGATTCCACGCTATCGCCGACGTCGAAGGTGTTGCTCCAGGTGGCGGCCAGCTTGGGGCTGTAGCTTTCATCCAGCTCGTTATAGCTGCCTTCGGTGCTCAGTTTGTAAAACTCGCCATCACGGTCAAAGGCGGACAGACCTTTGATCTCAACCGCGCCGCCAAGCGAATCGCCGTCAATATCGGGGGTCAGGGTCTTGGTGACAGTTAGCGATTCGAGCAGATCCGACGGAATTGCATCAAGGGAGACGGCACGGCGGTTGGCCTCTGGCGCTGGCAGACGGGTGCCAGAGTAGCTGACGGCGTTGAGGTCCGGGGCCAAGCCACGTACGCGTACATAGCGGCCTTCGCCTTGGTCGCGCTCGATCGAGATGCCGGCCAACCGCTGCAATGACTCACCGGCAGTGTTGTCGGCAAACTGGCCAATGGCGTCGCTGGCGGCGATGGTGGCGATATTGTCGGCGTTTTTCTGCTGGTTGAGAGCGGCGCTGGTGGCGCCGGCCTGGCCCACTACCAGAATGTGCTCAACCCGGCTGTCGCTGGTCAGCACCAGTGCTGCTTTGTAGAGCTGGTCATTGGCCAGTTCGATCTCCTGCAACTGCTCGTTCGCGCCCAGATAGCGTACGGTCAGGGTGTATTTACCGGCGGGCAGCTGGCCAAAATCAAAACGGCCATCACTGCCGGTGGTGCGGCTCACGCCGGTATTCAGGCGTACTTCGGCGCCGACGAGACGGGCACCGCTGCGGTCACTGACCTGGCCTTCCAGACGGCCATCGGCCATGGCCCAGGTTGACAACAACAGGGCAGGGGTGGCCAGCAGGGCTGGTATCAATCGGGCCAGGGGGCGGCGGCGCAAAGGCTTCATGGTTTTCCTCGACAGCATCAGGGTGAACGACAACAGGACCCCAAAGGGGCAGTCAGGCGCCCATGCTCGGCACCCTTGATTACAGCGCGGTTACAGCTCGGGATGTGGCTGAGCTGCAATGACCCGGGTCATTTCGGCTCAGTCCGCGAGCGCTTGTCACCTGCCTGTCATCTGCTGGCGGCAGGCTAACGTCATCTTGTTGTCATCTGTGATGCGGTACCGATGCGTATTCCTCGTTATCACCATCTGCGCGTGGTGGTGTTGTTCGCTGTTATTGTGGCGCTGGCATTGCTGGTGGCGGTGGGTGGTGAGCCGAAGTTCTGGGCTGAGGTAGATTGGCTTGATGTTGTCGGCGAGGGTGCGGTGGCCGCCATGGCTTTCGTCTGGATCTGGCTGGTGCTGGCCAGCCGTCCGGCAGGCCGGGTAACCAACCTGCTGTATGCTGGTGGTACCGCTTATTTTGCCGCGACTTGGCTCGATCTCTGTGATGAGTTCTTTGCCTTTGAAGGCGCCGGTCAATGGGTTGGCTCTTTGGAGTCGATTCCGGCCCCTATCGGTATGGTGCTGCTGACGCTGGGTCTGGTTGGCTGGCATCGTGAGCAGCGCACGGTTAATTCCCAGCTCAAGCGTCGTGAGCGCTTCTTCCGCGAACACCGGCTCGTTGATTACCTGACCAAACTCTACAGCGCTGACTACTTGCTGCCGCAGCTGCAGCGTGAACTGCGGCTGCATCAGGCACGGCAGGCGCCGTTGGCGCTGCTGGTGATCGATCTGGATGACTTTGCCGGCTACAACCGCCTTCATGGCGATGCCGCCGGCGATCGTCTGTTGCGCGAGGTCAGCGAATGTTTGCTGGCCCAGCTGCGGCTTGATGATTTGCTGTGCCGTTATGCTGGCGACCGCTTCGTGGCGCTGCTGCCCACGACCAGCACTGCGGAGGCTGAGGCGCTGGCTCTGCATTTGACCCAGCAGATTGCCTTGCTGGGGCGTCAGCCGCTGGCTTCGACGGTGGTGGCGGTCAGTGCCGATAACGACAGCGCCGCCTCGCTACTGCAGCGCGGTCAGCGGTTGCTCGATGAGCGCCGCCAGCGGCAGCGCTGGGCCGCACGCAAGGCGGGCTGATGAACGGGCGGCGGTGGTTTGACAGCCAGGACAAAGTCGTACCCCTGGCAGGGGTGCCACGACTGTTGATTGAGCTGGCTGAGCGGCGAGGCGCCCCACGGCCGTTGCTGCTGCGCGGCACCGGGATCTTTGACCAAGATCTACGCCAACCGGGCCATTGCATCAGCGCCGATCAATTGCTGCGCTTGGTGGCCAACGCCCGCCGCTTGGCCCAGGGGGCGGATCTGCCGTTTCTGCTCGGCCACCGCCTGGTTGGCGCCCAAGGGGGGCCATTGGCCGAGCTGCTTCACGCCTCGCCTGATCTACGCCGGGCGCTGGTTAATCTTGGCCGCTTTCGGGCGCTGTGGCAGCCGCTGATGACGATATTGGTGCAGTGGTCCGCCGAACGCATTCATTTGCAGCTGCTGCCCGTGGTTGAGCTGGGGGATGAGGCGACCTTCATTCAGGATTGTCTGCTCACGGCACTGGCCGCCCTGATCCGTCAGGGGTTACGCCAGCCGCCGCAGCTGCAGGTTCAGTTAGGCTATGATGCGCCGCGCCAGTTAGCGCAGCATCAGCAGCATCTTGGTCAGCACCTCGAGTTTGGTGCGGCTTGCACTGGGCTTAGCCTTGCTCGACACCATCTGCAGCAGCGCTGGCCGGATCATTGTCCGGCTGACTACCAGCAGCAGCTGGCGTTGTGCCGTCAGCTATGGCGCCCCAGTGCTCATAGCATTGGCCTGCTTGAGTGGACGCTGCGCTGGCAACGACGCCATCTGCGCCCTCATCTCCGCCAGAATCTGACCATCGACCACTGTGCGGCCGCCGCCGGGGTCAGCACTGCCACCCTCAAACGCTGCCTGCAGCGTCAGGGCACCAGTTATCAGCAGTTGGGCGACGAGCTCCGCAAGCAGCTGGCGTTACACCGGCTGGCCACCAGCCTTTGCTCCAACGAGCAACTGGCTCATGAACTGGGCTATAGCGATGGCCACAATTTCCGTCGCTCGTGCAAACGCTGGACAGGGCTGCTGCCCAGCATGCTGCGGCAGGTCTGAGCGCGTCGTTAGCGGTTCAGCCAAGCCAGATAGGTGGCCACGCCAGCGGCCACATCCATGAACGGCTGATCATAGCCCGCCGCCCGCAGCCGGCTCATATCGGCCTGGGTAAAGCTCTGGTAACGACCTTTGAGATGGTCAGGAAAGGGCACATATTCGACCTGACCACGGCCATGGTGACGGATCACCGCCTCGGCCACCGCCTGGAACGGCTCGGCGCGGCCGGTGCCGCAGTTAAAGATGCCGCTGCAGTCGGGGTGGTCCCAGCACCACAGGTTGACCTTACACACATCGCCGACGTAGATGAAATCGCGCAGCTGACCGCCGTTGGCGTAGCCGTCGCAGCCCTCAAACAGCTTGGGGTTATCGCCCTTGTTGAGCTGGTTGTTGAGGTGAAAGGCGACCGAGGCCATCGACCCCTTGTGCTGTTCGCGCGGGCCATAGACGTTGAAATAGCGCAGGCCGACGATCTGCGAGCGGGCTTTGGGCAGCAGGCGGCGCACATAGTTGTCGAACTGCAGCTTGGAGTAACCGTAAACATTGAGCGGCCCTTCGCAGGCCGGCTCTTCGCGGAACTGGTCGGTGGTGCCGTAGGTGGCCGCCGACGAGGCGTAGATGAAAGGGATAAAGCGCTGCATGCAGTAGTGCAGCAGCACCTTGGAGTACTCGTAGTTGGTGGCCATCATCAACTTGCCGTCCCACTCAGTGGTGGTGGAACAGGCCCCCTGATGGAACACTACTTCGATCGGGCCGAACTCTTCGCCGGCCTTAATGCGGGCCAGAAAATCATCCTTGTCGAGGTAATCGGCGTAGTCGAGGTCGACCAGATTGACGAACTTGGTGCCGTCGGTCAGGTCGTCGACGATCAGGATGTCGTTGCGGCCCCGCGCGTTAAGCGCCTTGACCAGATTGGCGCCGATAAAGCCCGCTCCGCCGGTAACAATGATCATGACTCACACCCAGCAACCCAAGTTGGCCCTCATCATAGGCGGCGTAGCTGGCGGCGGCAACGCGGCGCTGGCCACGCCGCTGAGGCCAGATGGCGGCTGTGGCCATTTCCCCTTTATACTGCCCGCCTCTGGATTACGGGTTATTGTCATGCTTGCTGCTGTTCGCTCCCTGCTGCTGTTCGTGGCCCTGCTGCTCGACTTCACCGCCTGTGTGCTGGTGGGCATGTTCCGGCCGCGCCACCCCAATCTGGTCTACATCTTCAGCCGCCCGTTCGGCTGGGTGCTACCGTTGATGGGCATTCGCAGCATCGTGCGCCGGCCACCATTGGCCGAGCTGCCGCGCCATGCGGTCTATGTCTGCAACCACCAAAACACCTTTGACCTCTTTGTGTGCGCCAATGCCGTACCGCCGCGCACCGTAACCATCGGCAAGCGCTCTCTGGTGGCCATTCCGCTGTTCGGCATCATGTACTGGCTGACCGGCAACATCCTGATCGACCGCGCCAACCGTTCGCGCGCCGCCGACACCATCAGCGATGCGGCACGCCAGATCCATGATCGCGACATGAGCGTGTGGGTGTTCCCTGAAGGTACCCGCAGTCGTGGCCTGACCATGCTGCCGTTCAAGCTGGGGGCGTTCAAACTGGCCGCCCGTGCCGGGGTGCCGATCATTCCGGTGGTTACCGGGCCGATGGCCGACACCCGCCTCAACCGCTGGGACAATGGCACTATCCTGATCCAGTACCTGCCGGCGATCACCGTCAATGAGGGCGATGATCTGGGCCAGCTGGCACGCGATGTACGCGACCAGATGCAGCAGTGCTACGACCAGCTGGGCGTTGAACAGAAACAGCTGCGTGGCCGTTAAGGTCGCGCCGCACGCCGCCAATCCACCACCATCAGACGGGGATAACCATGCTGGATGACGCCAAGAGCCGCAGTGATCTGCTGGCCGAGAACCGCGAAATTGTCGCCGCCCTGACGGCCGATGGCACCAATCTTGACGCTGAGCACATCATCGAACATCACTTCGCCGCCGATAACTTCGACCGGCTGGAAAAGATGGCGGTGTCCGCTTTCAACCTCGGCTTTGAGGTGACCGACGCCGAAGAGCTGGAGATGGATCGTGGTCAGCGCTGCTTTTGTTGCGATGTGATCACCGAGAACCTGCTCGATCTGGCTCTGCTCGATGCCCAGACTGAACAGATGCTGGAACTGGCGGCCAAACACGGGGTGATTTACGACGGTTGGGGTACCTACCTCGAAGAGTGACAGTCGCTGTCCAGAGCCTTTACGCCTGAGTAAAAAGCCAGCGCCATCGTTGTGATTGCGCTGGCTTAATTTTGTGGCGCAGCGATTCCCCCGCTTTCAGCCAACGCTAATCTGGTTAGCGACGCAACCTGAGCCGTTCCAGGTGCTTGGCAAGATCAGCTTCACCTTCGATCTGAGTGGCACCAGCCTGCTCGGTGCTGACGATATCGCCTTCCACTGGGCGATGAGCTGTGGCAATGACACCATCGAAGGGCAGCTTGAAAACCCCTACGAAGTCCCGGTGCCCAGCCGCCTTTGGTCTGGCTTTGCTGTTTTTGCGCCGCTGTGATTCTCCGCTGCAAACGCGGTCACAGCGTTTGTGCACCAAGTTACTATATTGGTTGTATCCCGGTGACCAACGAGACATGCCATGAACTGGATCTTTAAACTCTCTGCCCGTGGCAAGCAGATGGTACTCAGCGCCCTGTTTGTACTGGTTATCATCATCGTGACCGTTAGCTCCCTGCTGGTGGTGAACAAGCTGGCAGCCAACCTCGATCGGGTCGGTGCTGATGTGGTGTGGCGGTTGAATCTGTTGCTGCAGGCCGATCGCGATCTTTACCAGGCGCTGGTGGCTGAACGCTCGCTGCTGTTCCTGGCGGCTGATGATCCGCATCGGGCCAAGATGGTCGAGCAGCATCAGGAGAACATCACCCAGGCACGTGAGCGCATGGCCAAGTTCGGAGGTCTAACCAAAGAGGAGGTATCGCTTGATCTGTATCGCCGCTATGACAGTGGTCGCCGGCAGTGGGAGCAATTGACCCAAAGAGTGGTCAGCGCCAGTGGTGATGAGGCCAGAAACCTGAGTTATGGCGATGCGGCCGCAGCGTTCAGTAGCATGCGTGATCAGATCGATCTGCTTACCGAGCGGATGGAAAAAGAGATCGATGTCGCCATGACGGAAGCCGCTGCAACCAAAGAGGTGTCACGTCATGAGGCGATGCTAGTGGCTGTCATTGGCACTCTGGCCGCACTGTTTTTGGCCTGGTGGCTGGGCGGGGTCGCCTCCAGCACCCTGCTGACCATTCGTGACCGCATGGCGCGCATCGCCGACGGCGAGGGCGATCTCAGTCAGCGCCTGCCGGTCATCGGCAACGATGAAGCCGCCCAGGTTGCTACCACCTTCAACCGCTTTACTACCACCTTGGGCAGCCTGATTGGTGATGTGCAGCAGCTCACCCGTGATCTGCAAAAGGATCTGGCCGATGTGCAGGGGCTGGCCCAACGGGGTCAGCTCGCGGCCGGTGAGCAGCAAGGCGAAAACAATCAGGTGGCCACTGCGGTTACCGAGATGGCCGCCTCAGTCGAAGAGGTGGCGCGCAATGCTACCGATGCGGCCAGTGCCACTCAGCGCGCCGATCAAGATGTTCGTCGAGGCCGGTCGGTGGTGGGCGAAACCATCGCTGCCGTGGATGGTCTGGCGCGTAACATTGAGCAGGCCGCCGCCGTGATCCAGCGGGTGGAGGATGGCAGCCGCGATATCGGCAAGGTGATGGATGTGATCAGCAGCATTGCCGAGCAGACCAATTTGCTGGCGCTGAACGCCGCTATTGAGGCGGCACGTGCCGGTGAGCAGGGGCGTGGCTTTGCCGTGGTCGCCGATGAAGTGCGTACCTTGGCTCAGCGCACTCAGGATTCGACCAAGGAGATCCGCACCATCATCGAACGGTTGCAGAGCGAGTCACGCGATGCGGTGCAGGCGATGGGCGATAGCCAGTCCAAAGCCCAGCGGCTGGTGGACCACGCCGCCGGCACGGGCCGGGTGCTGGAGGAGATCACCGCCGCGGTCAATTCGGTCGCCGGTATGAACACCCAGATCGCGGCTGCGGCTGAAGAGCAGTCGACCACGGCCGATCAGATCAGCGAGAACGTGGTGCGCATTCAGCAGATGGCCGAAGAAAACGACGAGATCGCCCGCCAGGTGGCCCGTGGTGCCGAACAGGTGCTGGGCAAGTCGGGGCAGATTGCTGCGCTGGTGGGGCGCTTCCGCGTCTGATCACTGCTGTCGCAATGACAAACGGCGCCCGCGGGCGCCGTTTTGCTAGTAGCGCAGCGGCTTACTGCTCTTCGTCTTCGCGGCGGGCGTTGGCTTCGTCTGCCCAGTCGTTGAGATCGGCCGTTTCGCCATCACTGACCAGCTGAGCCTCATCGAGGGTGCGCAGGTAGCGGAAGATGGTACGGGCGGTGGCAGTATCGGGGCTGCCATCGGCCTTGCGGCCCTGGCGGATCAGCTGGCGCAGATGTTGGCGGTCGGCATCCGGATAGCGCTCCAGCACTGTGGCCAGGGCAACGTCCCCCTCGTTGACCAGGCGATCACGCAGCCGTTCGATGCGGGCAAAGCGGGCGTTGGCCTCGACGCTGCGCTGTTTGATGCGGTCAAGGGCGGCGATCATCGGTTCGACATCGCGGCTGCGCATCAGCTTGCCGATGTACTGCAACTGGCGGCGTTTGGCTTCGCGCTTGTTGGCCAGCTTCTGGGCAAGACGGATGGCCGCCAGCAATTCATCATCCAGCGGTACCCGCGACAGCTGGGCATCATTGAGGTTGACCAGCTCGGCCCCCACATCCTGGCGGGCCTCGGCATCGCGCTTGAAGTGGGACTTGGAGACGTAGTCATCCTCATCGTCGTTCTGCCATTCATCGTTGTTCTGCTGCATTTTCCGCCCCTCTGGTCACTGCGGCGCACTATAGCTGGCTGGTGGTTGATGTCCAGCCGCGCCGCCGGAGATTGCGGCAGCGTCGCCCGGACGCAGAGTTTTGCCCATGCACCGCCAGCCGGCCCTAAAATCACACCCTCCAGACCACGCTATTGCCCTGTTGGCCCTTCGGGGTCGCCACAATGTGCCATGGACTATCCATGAATTCCGGTGCCCATAGTGGCTTTCGTCGCCGTCCAAGCGACTCACCCAACTCGCCCGTCTGGCCGTACGTCGGCTGACGCGCGTTCGTTGGCGATCAAGGTGGGGAGATGCGTTGTCGCCTGCATCGGCCTATGCCTGATGCGTCATTCCTGCATGCTCCGCCATTCCCGCATGCCCCGTCATTCCCGCATGCCCCGTCATTCCCGCGTAGGCGGGAATCCAGAATAGCTGCACGCGTCTGGCCATGTGGGAGCCTTGGCCTTTGGCCCCCCTCGCCCTAAATGGGAGAAGGGCAGGGGGAGAGGGTCGCTGGCGTGGCGTTGGTTTGTCGCGGCTGCGCCGCTGTTGGCTTTTGCCGCTGCGCGGCAGGCAATAAGACAAATCGCGTGGCGATTTGGGTAAGAGCGCCGACCGGCCGGCGCGGGCCGGAGCTTGGATGCCGCTACGCGGCGAGAACGCCACTGCGTGGCGGCAGATGGAGGGGTTCCGCCCCCTCCACGACGGGCAAGGAGGCCGTTGCCGCACGGCCTCCCTGCACTCTCCGGCGGCCCCCGAGATCACCTCCATCCATATTGGGCTGATGTTCTGCCGGGCTATGGGGTCGCAAATATGGGCTGTCCTGCCCAGATTTGCTTTCGCTGGCATCCCTGCCAGCTCAACCCCTGCGCCCGACTGGCCGTGCGTTAGCCAGCGCCTTGCGGGTGGCGATCAAGGGGATTAGACGCTGCCGCTGGCGGTTCGTTGGATGACATCAATCCTGCGGTGCACCGCTAGGGGTAGACTGGGCTGGTTGCCAGGAAGTGGATCTCTTTTGGGTAATTGAGGCGATGGCCCCACGCCCTTTCGTTCAGCCAAACACATCAACCAGCAGTCACAGGATCATCGTATGACCACCGCCCTTCTGATCATCGACGTTCAGCACGCCCTCTGTTCCGGCGAGTACGAAGCCTTTGAGTGCACGCGCGTCATTGAACGTATCAATTCGGTTGCGCGACGGATGCGAGCAGTGGGTGCGCCTGTGGTCGTCATCCAGCATGAGACCCCCTCCGGTCTTTTGCTCTACGTCTCGGCCGGCTGGCAGCTGGCGGACGGGCTGGATGTTCAAGCTGGTGATATCTATATCCGCAAACAGGCAACGGATTCATTTCACAACACCGAACTGCAGGCACGCCTGCAAGCTCTGGGCGTTAACAAGCTGGTGATCTGCGGCCTGCAGAGCGAGTTCTGCGTCGATACCACCACCCGCAGGGCCCTGGCGTTGGGCTATCCGGTCGTGTTGGTCGCAGATGGCCATTCAACCGTGGACAACGGCGTGTTGTCGGCCCCGCAGATCTCCGCCCACCACAACCTGACCCTCGCCAATATCACCAGTTTCGGACCAAGGGCAGTGGCTGTGCCTTCCAGCGAGCTGGTGATTGATGGCTAAGCGGGGCATGCGGCAAGGTGATTGGGCTGGCGCTCAAACGGGGTTGGAA
>JAFOOX010000041.1 GCA_017425245.1 Gammaproteobacteria bacterium | reverse complement strand
TTATTACTCATTACTGCCGACCATGCGTGAAAGCGAAGCCCGACCACTCATGGAAAAATTCGCCTATTACCTCAAACAGCACCGACTATTCACCCGAACTCTGGGTATTATTTGAGCGGAAAAATGAGGGGATCAGTAAGATTGTTATGGGCTTTATCAAGGGTCCGGTGTGCCGGGGCCAGATGGCGGTCAATGTCATCAATGACCACTTCTGGGTGTTCTTTGTCAGCCCGGATCTGGAACTGGGGGTGGATGGCAACCGGCTGCAGGCGGTGCTGGCCGATGATCTGCGCTTGCCGTCAGAAGCCGCCAGTAACGCCTTGCCACTGAGCAACTGGGTGCGCTATTCGCGCACCCAGACCCAGTACCTGAGCAACAAGGTACTGCTGCTCAATGAACTGGTATTCAAGAACCAGCCGCTGGATCTCAATCTGGTGTGGGATGGCGATGGCCATGATGAGGACGCCGGGCTGACCATCTTCCGCCATTTTGACAGCGCCAGCGTGGTGCCGGGGCTGGTGGGCGGCCCGCCGAAAACCGCCTGGCTGATCGACTACCCGATGTTTGAACGCATCCACTATCTGCTGGTGGCGGGTTTCGATGTGTACGGCAACCTCGGCCATCAACTGGTGACCCGCCATTACATGGATTTTCTGCGCATGGAGGGGGAGTTCAACTTCCTGGCCCTGTTGCCACCGGCCGAGCGGTTGCGACTGCGTGACTATTGGTATCGTGGCGCCAGCGATGCGGTGAAGGGTTATCTCTATGGCCCCCAGACCCAGCTTCACCATGCGCCGGCGATCAGCTATCACAGCGACCAGCCGCAGCAGGAGCTGTATCAGCTGCTGCTGCAGCGGCTGGCACCGGTGCTCGATCAGCGGCTGGAGCCTGCCGCCAGTGATATGCCGGCTGAATGGGTGGCGTCGTTGGCCGAGGTGAAAGCGGTGCCCGGATTGGCGGCCAGCCGCATGTCGGAAGTGACCCAGCTGCTGCTGACCGATAAGGGTAAGCTGGTACAGGTGGTCAGCCTGCTGCGTACCAGCGCCCACAGCAATATCACCAGCCTGTTTGATGAAGCGGCCAACCGCCTGCCGGCCGAGGATCAGCTGGCGGCGCTGGCCGGGGTAGTGGGGGATTATCCAAACGCCTTCTGGCAGCTGGAGGTGAGCGAGCTGGCGACCGCCATCAGCCAGATTGCGGCGCTGACGGACGAAGCCAGCTATCAGGCGCTGCTGGGTCGTTACGGGGTGCGGCGCACCGATCCGCGCTTCTGGCCGATGAGCGACGCGCTGGCGGCCTGGAGTCTCGAACAGACGCCACTGACCGCCGGTATCCTTGACTACAACAGGTTTGAAAACCGCTGAATGCAAAGGAGCTGACGATGAAAAGCACATGGTTGATTGCCGCTGTGGCGGCGACCTTACTAACAGGTTGCGACAAGCCGCCTCATCAACCGGTTCAGGAGCCGGTGGCCGAAGGCCACTTGCTGCAGGGCCATCAGGATGCGCTGGACAAGGCCAAGGCGGTGCAAGGTGTGGTGGATGACGCCGCCCAGCAACAGCAGCAGGCGCTGAAAGAGGCGGGTGGCTAAGACTGGCTGTCTACGCGGACTATGCCCTGGCTGACGAGCAGCTGATCCAGCCGTGCCAGCACCCGGTCGAGGGTTGCCAGCAACTCAGGTTGGCCACTGCCGGTCTGGGCCAGCAGCAGTTGTAGATCCTCGACCATCCCCTCTGGCCGCAGTGGGCAATGGTGATGAACGTGGCTGAGCAGCCGTTTTTCACCGGGGTGGGTGTGGCGGTTGAGGGCGAACAGAATGTCGAAATAGCTGGCTAGCAGCGCCGCTAGCCGATGGTTGAGGCTGACCAGATCGTGGCGCTCCAGCGCCTTCTTCAGCTGTTGGCGCCAGGCCGGAATGATGGTGGCGAGCAGCGGCTGGTTATGGTCGATGATTGCCCGGCGCAGTGGCTCGGGGTAGGGCTGCTGGCAGAACTGCTGCACCCAGCCCAGCCAGCCTTGGGGATCATGCAGCGAGCGCAGGGTGCGGCCGATATGCCACAGGCAGGTGGTGTAGCCGGCGGAGGGCTGATGCTGCTCCAGCAGCAGGCGCAGCTGGCCTTCAAACCACAGACAATCGAAATAGACCACATCCACCTCGACCCCCGACTGGGCGTCAAACCATTGATCGCCCGGTCCCCAGTAGTTGAGCCCCAGATCGGCCCGGCTGGCGCCGCCCGCGGCATTGACCAGGGCCTGACGCTCGCTGAGCGGGATCTCGCCGTTGGTGAACACATAGAGGTCGAGATCCGAGGTCTCGTCACTCAGGCCACTGGCCATGGAACCACCCAAGGCCACCGCACCCACCTGAGGCATGGCGGCAAACAGCTGGGCCAGACGATGGCTGAGGCTTGGGGACATGAGGACTCCTTAGCGGCTGTTGCGCACGTCGATCACCATGGTGCGACTGATCTGATCGTGGATCAGCCGACCACCTTTATGCAGCAGGATGGCATTGATCAGCAGGGTCAGATAGGAGCCGAGGCCGGATGCCAGAAAGGTGAGGGTACGGATCAGACTGCGGCCGAAGCCGAGGGGGCCTAAGTCGGCCTTGACCACTTTCAACCCCAGAATCAGTTTGCCGGGGGTGGCCCCACGGCGGCTGCCTTCACCAAGCCATAACAACAGGACCAGGACGACTAGCATCACTGCTCCTTTACTGCTGATGTTGGACGCCAGATCAGGCCAAGGTAGTTGTAGATAGTCATCGATGACGTTGATGGGTAAAACCACCAGCAGCGTGTCGATCAGCGTTGCGCCTATCCGTCTGGCGCCAGGTGCGGTCACCACCTTGTCGACATCCAGCACTGGGGAGGCCAGGATCACCTTGCCGCCCCGCAATCCCGAGTGCAGATCAGCGGTCGTTGGTTGGGGCTGGTCCAGTTGATTGAGCATGGCTTCAGCCAGCTCATCGTCAAAGATGCGCTGCAGGTGGTTGCGGTTGTGTTCCCAGTTGAACAGCCCGTCGAGGGTTTGTAGTACCGTTTGGGGCAGGGGCTGTTCGCTCTGTTGCCAGGCACTGGCATTGCTGCGCTGGCTGTTATAACGGGCGACCCGTTCAAACACCCGCACGCCGAGGTGCCAGTTGAAGTGCAGATCGAGGATCAGCGGCGACTCAGCAAGAAACTGCCAACTGGCAGGTTGAACGACGCGCCTGGGATTGATGAGCAGGTCATCAACCAGCGTCAACAGGCGGTTACCTTCCTCTGCGTAGGGATCACGCTGCGACCTTTCCTCCGGCGTGTTTGTCTCATCGGCGATTGAGCTGGTGGCGGCGAGCGGCGCAGCAGGTTCAGCTGGCTCACATCCAGGCGGCTGGCCGATGTTCGTGGTTGGCTCAGGCTCAGGCTCAGGCTCAGCCGTTGCTGTGCTGGCGCTCAGCAGCGGCGGCGTTGTCGTTTCGGCTTCGGCTTCGGGGAGCGATGGGGTGAAAGCAAACGGGATGATCTCGGCACTGGGCGCTGGATCTTGCGCCTGCTCATTGGCTGCCAAGGTTTCAGCCACCGCCTCTGGTTGCGCAGGGGGTTGTTGCGGCTCGGGCGAGTCGGTGACCTCTTCGGCTGCCGCCTCCTCTTCCTCTTCAGCCTGCTGGCGGGCCTGCCAGGCGGCCCACTCCAGCACCTGCTTATAGGCAGCATGGAGCCGTTGGAACGCTTCTGGCTGCTCATCCGGCCGGCACTGTTTGAGGCGCACCGCATAGGCGCGTTTGATCGCCCGCTGATCGAGGGTGGGTTCAATGCCCAGCTGCTGCCAGTCCAGCCACATGCCGTTAATCCTTACAGCCAGTTGTCGCGATCAAACTTGTCCAGCACCTCGTTGACCTTGGCGCGCAGTCTGGCGATCTCCTGCGGGTTCTGGCGCTCCAGCACCTTGTCGAACTCACCCAGCACATTGGCCACATACTCGCGCTGATCGCCAAGGCTGCTCTGGTAGACACGCTCACCGCGCGCTAGCAGCGCTCGGTTCTCCTCCTGATCGCGCGGATGAAATTTGAGCTTGTCGAGGCGGGCCAGGGCTTCGGCCTTCTGGGCGGTGCTTAAGGCTCCGGGGGCCTGCTCAATCACTTTGTTGACCTTGAGTCCGGTGGAGGCCACGGTCACATCCACCGCCAGCAGGCCGTTCATGTCGTAGCTATAGCGGATGTCCACCTGCTGTGAACCGGCCGGACCCGGGGGCACGGCCAGCTCCAGTTCACCGAGATGAATGTTGTTGGCCACCAAGCGGCTCTCGCCCTGATAGATCGCCACCCGCACCACCTGCTGGTTGTCATGGGCGGTCACCACCGAGCGTTCGACCGACACTGGCACCGTGCTGTTGCGTTCGATGATCGGCATGAAGTAGCCGCCGCCCTTGCTGTCGGGGCCGTTGACCTCGGTGCCCAGGGTGTAGGGGCAGACATCGGTGAGTACGATCTCGCCCAGAGCCGCGTCTTTGGCCTTGAGCCCGGCCTGAATGGCGGCGCCCATGGCGATGGCCAGATCCGGATCGATATGGCAGGCGGGCAGGCGGCCGAACATGCGGCCGACGGTGGCCCGGAACAGCCCCATGCGGGTCGAACCACCTACCAGCACCACCTCATCGATGGCGCCCGGGTTGAGCTTGGCGTCGTCCAGTGCCCGTTCGATCGGGCGCTTGGCGCGCAGCAGCAGCGGGGTGGCCAGCTTGGTGAACCAGTCGTCGTCGATCTGCTTGTCGATCTGGTGCTTGCCCAGGGTCAGGCTGATGCGGTTGTCACCGGGCAGGCCGATGCGCCGCTTGCTCCTTTCCACCGCCGTGGCCAGCTGGGCGCGCTGCTGCGGCGACAGATCGAGGGCGGTGATCCCCTGCTCGGCCAGCAGCGCCTCCTGAATGGCGTTGTTGAAATCTTCACCACCGAGGAAGTTGTCACCGGCGCTGGCATGCACCTCCATCACCCCGTCGAAGAACTCCAGGATGGAGACATCGAAGGTGCCGCCGCCCAGATCGAGGATGAGGAAGGTGCCTTCGGCCCGCTGGTTGAGGCCATAGGCGATGGCGGCGGCGGTCGGCTCGTTGATCAGCCGCTCCACCTTAAAGCCTGCCAGTTCCCCGGCCAGGCGGGTGGCTTGGCGCTGGTTGTCGTTGAAATAGGCCGGCACGCTGATCACCGCTTCGGTCACCGGCTGGCCCAGAAAGGCTTCGGCATCCTCTTTCAGCGACTTGAGCACCAGCGCCGACAGCTCGGTGGCGGTAAAGCGCTGGCGAGCCAGCTGCACCTGATGGTTGCTGCCCATCAGCCGTTTGAACACGGCCACGGTGCGGTCGCTGTGGCTGATCAGGCGGTCGCGGGCCACCTTGCCCACGGTCACCAGCCCCTTGTCGTCGATCCCGACCACCGACGGGGTGAGAAATTCGCCGAGGCGGTTGGGGATCAGCTGCACCTTGTCACCATCCCAGATGGCGCAGGCGCTGTTGGTGGTGCCGAGATCGATTCCAAGAATGGCCATGAACTACTCCGCTAACGGCGACAATGCCACGGCGGATGAAGTCACCCAATCCCTGGCGTTATGGCAGACACAATGCAAACGGCGCACAGCATAACAATCGCCCGATCCTGTCAGCAACGACCGGGATCACGGCATCGTCAGCCTCACTCCAGTTCCAGCGCCAGTTGCTCGACAAAACCCTGCAGCCACTGGCAGCGGGCGTGGGTGTTGATCACCCGGGGCCTGTCTGCAGGTGTACGTTGGGAATCTTGAGTTTCAGCTCAGCCACTGCTAGCCTCCTCTGCCTAAACTCTGACCAGCAAGGATCGCTGATGTCTCACGCTGCCCTGTCTATGGCGTCTATCACCGCCGCTGCCAGCCAACTGCTCAGCTGGGATCAGGCCTGCACCAAACCCGAACTGCACCAGCTGCTTGCCCATGGCGATCCGCGCCACGAGGTGCTTCACCGCAAGCTGCAGTTAACCCATCAAGCCTGCCAGATGCTGTGCAGCCTGAACGACTTTGACCGCAAGCAGGTGGTCAACGAACTGGTACAGATCTGCCGTGATCCCAACGCCCCGGATATCGCCCGCGAACGTACGCGCGGCTGGCGCCGCCTGCTACGTACTCGCTATCCCTTTGGCGGGTACCACTACCTGATTAAGTTCGCCGTTGTTGGCGGCAGTGTGGTCGTTGACGAGATCTACTTCGACGACAAACTGCTGGGCGCGCGTGGTATCGGGCATGAGCGCAATGCGCTTTACCAAGTGACCAAAAGTGGCCCGGCAAGAATGACCACAAACGTTCACAAGGGGATCGTTGACGAATTGAAGATGGATTGGGGACGTGAACCACCTCAGCCAATCCACCGAATTGAGACCCTTCATGCCGCCGTAAACGGCATGCAGAACGATCTGAACAAGGCAGCCTGGCTGATGCACCCATGTGGATGTCGCCTACGCCCAGGATCAGATCAGCAGCTACAGCCTGTTCCATAACCCGAGCGACGGCTTATACGAAGATGCCTTCGAGTCGGCGTGGGACAAGGGTTATCTGCCCCGCCGCCGCAGTTACAGCCACAACGTCAACCATCTGGCCGCTGTGCTGCGGGATACCCAGCAGCGCGGCCACCACACCCGCTGGGTGGTCCACAGCCAGGGGGCGATCATCTTCAGCAAGGCGGTGAGACTGGCCAGCCAGATCTATGGTGGCAGTTTTGCGTGCCATAAGGTCAGTGTGCATGGCAGCGGCGCCAGCATTTTCTCACTCCGCCAGGCATGCCAGTTGGCCGGCATTGAGGTGGTGGCGGTGCGTAACAATCCCTTTGATCCAGTGCCCAATGTTTTCGGCTGTAGTGGCCTGCTGGGCAGTGGCTTGGCGCGATCACTCCTGTGCGTTGGTCTGGTTGCGGGCAACAACCCGCTGGCCAGCCCCCATACCCTGCCGTTTTTGGGGTTGCGCACCTACTATCACCAGCTCAAGGCCAGCGGCAACCATGTGCGTGCCGGGGTAGTAAAAGGCTATCTGGTGATTGACGAATTTCGCAGCGGTTATGGCCCGGTCGGCCACGCCGCCGCCAAGGTGGCCAGCAGCCGCGTGGGGCAGGCGGTGGCCAAGGTGGTGAATGTGGCGGGGGCATTGGGTCTATGAGCGTGCTGAAAAACCTGTTTTTGCCCCATGGGGGGTTAGATTTTCGGCACTGTGAACATGCCGTGATCGATTGCGGTAGCGCCGAGATTGAACTCGCCATCCCCCGCAGCACATGCTGGCCCAACGAAACGAGTATTCAACGCTTGAGTGTTGACTTGGGGCATGCGGAATCACTGACGTACGAGACACGACTATGCGATAAACGAACGCTACACCCCTATGTCAAGTTGGCGCTGGGAGAGTGGTTCTATCTTCCTCCCCGCCTCGACATTACCGCCCAAGGTGAACCCTATGTGTGCGCAACAGGTTACTGGCGCATTGAGCGCACCAAGCAGAACATTCAGATGGAGCGGGGCAACCTGCAGCGGCTTACTCAATACCTGAAGGACGATTACGCCATCTATTTCGAGCAGGAAGGCGATGGCAAGGATACTTGCGGTCCTGCGTGGCGGGTTAAGAAGCGGCTCTATGACTTCTACAGTGGCCGCCACCATCCCGTCGAGTTTTATGCCAGCGAGATCAAAGAGATTCTGGCGGAGAAACTTCCCAAGCTGCCCGATGACTACACCGAAGTCACCTTCGGCAACACCCGCTGGGTGCGCTACTGCTATGTGCCGCACCGTGGCCTGCCCACTGCCATCAACTATTCATTGCCGCTGGATGCCAACCACCTGCTGACCATCAGCATCAGCTTGGTGCGCTTTCTCGAGCGGGATGAAAAATGGCTGGCGCGGGCGCGCGCAGACTTCGATCGGCTGGTCGCCGGCACCCAGGTGCATTTTCGTCAGCTGACGGCCCCTCAACCCAAGCCCCTACTGACAACTAACGACGTTAAGGAAGACGCTCAATGTTCACGATGAATCTATGGCGTTAACCGGGTCCTGGTGGACGATTATCCCCTGAGCGATGAAGAGCGCGGCTATTGACTTAGTCACTGTGAACGCAGATTGCGCTTGCTGTTATGGCGCGGGGCAGCTCTCCCGGCTCATCAATGAAAACCCGAGCATCAGTTTGGTGATTGCCTTCTTGCGCTCATGACACAAATCAAGAAGCAAGGATGCTGCTTCCCGTCCGGCCCCCTCGAAAGCATAGGCAAAAGAGGTAAGTGAGGGGGTCACCAACGCTGCCTTATCGTCGTTGCCAACACTGACCAATTTCACCTGGTGGCCAGCAACTATGCCGTTTTCTCGCAGCACTTGTGATGCGCCGATGGCCAAATCATCTGTGGCGCAGAACAAGCCATCGCACTCAGGATGGATCCTGAGCTGCTCGGCCATCTGTTGCCGGCCAGAAAGGACGGAAAAATCACCGTGCGAATGGAACAGGGGCTCTGATCCTATTAGTTGCCGCGTTTGGGTGGCGAATCCGGCATAGCGCAGCTGATCCACTGCGATATCATCGGCTCGTACCCCGATGAAGCCAAATTGGCGGCAGCCCGCATCATAGAGATGTTGTGCTGCTGCAATACCGACGCCAAAGTCGTCATGGACCACACTGGGGATGCCGAAGCGGGAGAAATCCTGCCCCACAACGACGACCGGCGCTCGCGATTGCCGGATCTCCGCGAGCAGCGATTCGTTGACGTGGGTGGCAAAGATAATTATACCCGCCACTCTTTTCTGATTGAAAAGTTCAATGAACTCGCTTTCTTTATTATGAACGAGCCGGCTATTGGCGAGCAGCACGTGCATCCCGGCGGCCTCTACTACCGCAGATAGGCCTTCTACCCCTGCAGCGACCGCATGCGAGGTGATACGGGGCACAATGACGCCCACCAGGTTGGTGCGCTGTGATTTCAGATCCTTGGCGACTTGGTTGAGTACGAAACCTGTTTGTTGGATCGCTGCGAGAACCTTGGCGCGTGTACCTGAATTGACGCTGCCTTCATTATTGATGACTCGCGAAACCGTTGACTTGGAAACGCCTGCTATTCTCGCAACATCATGGAGGCTTGGCATATTGTCCCCTAAAGAGTGAATCCAGCGGCACTCCGGCTGATGGCCGATGCCTGAACTCGGATAACGGCCAACAACGGCTATGGAAGGATGCGGCGCAGTGGGCGCAAGTCTGCCCTTCCTCCGCCCGTTTGGCGCGCTGCAATTGGCTGATCGTCATGCTAAC
Organism: Gammaproteobacteria bacterium; assembly: GCA_017425245.1. Classification (GTDB taxonomy): domain Bacteria; phylum Pseudomonadota; class Gammaproteobacteria; order Enterobacterales; family Neiellaceae; genus RGIG665. The sequence continues at coordinate 69,249 of JAFOOX010000041.1, read as the reverse complement.
ACCGCGGACCGCAAGTAAATCACGACAACCGCCACAACTTGGCAGAGATGCTCCGTTCCGGAAGCCGCTTCTGCAGCGCGTTTGCCACTGTCGTCGTGGGGTATGTTGGACTAGCAGGGCTAAAAATCGACGGCAGAAATGGGAACGTTACCACTCCGTTGTCGCCACTGAGAACCCTTGAAGCCCCTGCGTAACGTCTATGTTCTAGCCATAATCATCGTGATCGCGTTCAAAAAATGGGCAGACCGAATTTGACGAACCGTCATCCCTGACCGTTACTTGTGTGCATGGCCGGGAACGTTCCCGATCGGCGACTTCACTGTGCGTTCAAGGTCGTCACGGGACATCCAGTCAGACCCCTTCAATACATCAGATTGGAAGAGCATCCACGATGAAAAAGACAGCCCTGTACCTTAGCCTCTCCGCCGTGCTGCTGGGGTCCTCTGGCGCCTATGCCGATGTAGACGTCAAAGCACTGGAGCGACGCATCACCGAGTTGGAAAAGAAACTTCAGACGAGCGAGGAGGAGGACAAGCAAGCGTCAGCTAGCTCCTACTTCGAGTTCCATGCCTATGCGCGGGCCGGAATCTTGGCCGATCAGGACTTCAATGGCGCTGTAGGTACCGGCCCATACATGACGCCAGCAGGGCAGCTCGGTGCTCCCGTCGGCAGGTTGGGGCTCGAAGACGATAATTATCTTGAGATTAAACTTGAACGGTGGGCCGTAGCTGAGGATGGCAGTTGGTCGCGTTTCAAGGTCATGATTGCCGATAGCGTCGAAAGTAATAACGATTGGACCGCTGACGATTCTAAGCTGAATGTGCGAGAGGTTTATGCGGAGCTAGGGAACTTAAGCAGCTTTTCAGGGATGTTTGACCAATCATCGCTGTGGGCGGGTAAGAGGTTTGATCGTAATAATTACGACATTCATTTCTTCGACAGTGATGTTATCTTTCTCGCCGGGGCGGGGGCTGGAATAAACAATGTCCAGATCAGTAAAGACTGGAAGACCAATGTTTCCGTTTATGGCCGTGATTTTGGTACTGTCGATGACAGCACCATGGACATCGAAAACTACATAGTGAATGTCAATAACTACTTTGGCCCCCACTGGCAGCTAATGCTGAGTGCCATGAAAGCCAACGACCATAAACAGGAGGGCGCAAATCTGGCTGATGCCGGTAGCCATGTGATGCTTGCCTACCATACCGATTTTGAGGAGGGCTTCGCCAAAGTTGGAGTGATTGCTGGGCAGGGTTTGGGGGCCGAGGCTAAGCTGATTGGTGCACGGGGTAATTTGACCGAAGATGCCAAAACGGTACGCCTGTTTACTTATGGCGTTACTCGCATTAGCGACAGCTGGCGCATTGCCCCGGCCATTATGGCCGAGACCAGTCAGGATCGTTTCCAAGCAGGTGACGAATATCAGTGGGCCACCTTCAACTTGCGCCTGGCCAATGAGCTCACCAAAAATTTTGAGATGGTTTACGAGGCTAGTTACCAATACATGGACCTGGACGACACGATTGAAGCGGCCAGTGGTGACTTTTACAAGTTCACGCTGGCGCCAACTTTCAAAATGAACACTAAAGCGGGGTTCTTTGATCGTCCAGAAATCAGGCTGCTGGCCAGTTATATCGACTGGAGTGATGAACTCAATGGATTTGGGGTCGATAGTGATAATTTTGCCTTGACCAACTTCGATGACGGTGGTCAGTTCCTGTTTGGCGCACAGATGGAAATCTGGTTTTAATCAAACCATCCAGATGTAATCAGAAGGGCCGCCGTGGTCTCCTCTAACTGAGAGATAACTCATGAATCCTCAAGAGCTTGCAACGCAGATTGTTTCCGCAGTGGGCGGAGTTGAAAACATCCAGAGCATGGCACATTGCGCGACGCGCTTGCGCCTGGTTCTCAAGGCTGAAGCCAAAGCCGACAAGGCCGCTATCGAGGCGCTTGAGGAGGTCAGCGGCGCATTTTCTCACCAAGGTCAGTTTCAGATCATTCTGGGTACTGGCAAGGTGAATCAAGTACATGCGGCGATCATGGACAACTTTGGCGATAAGTTACATGAAGCGAGCGCCGAAGAAATTAAGTCTGCAGCCATGCAGAACATGAATCTGGTGCAGCGATTGGCGCGCACCATGTCCAATATTTTTGTGCCCATTATTCCTGCCATCGTCGCTTCGGGGTTGTTGATGGGACTATTGGGGTTGGCCAAAAGCTATCACTTGTTGCCGCCAGATGGGGCGGTCACAACCTTGTTGGATATGTTCTCAAATACGGCCTTCGTCTTTCTCCCAATCTTAATCGCCTATGGTGCTGCCAAGGAGTTCAAAACCAATCCGGTGTTGGCTATCGTGGTGGCCGGGATCATGATCCATCCTGCATTGCAGAATGCCTGGACCATGGGCTCTGGAGTTCAAAATAATATTGACCTGTTCGGCATCAATATCGCTATGATTGGCTATCAGGGCACCGTACTGCCTGTGCTCATGGTCATCTGGGTCATGGGGTATATTGAACGCGCAATCAGGAAAGCGGTACCTGATGCGCTTGATCTACTAGTCACGCCGCTGCTGACGGTTTTGGTTACCGGCCTGGTTGCACTTGTCGTCATTGGTCCTTTGGGGCGTATTTTTGGCGACGGCATCTCGTTGGGCCTGCAAACAATGTACAACAGCGCTGGTGCGCTCACCGGTCTGTTATTCGGCGGCGTTTACTCAATCATCGTCATTTCCGGCATTCACCACAGCTTCCATGCCATTGAGGCCGGATTGCTAGCTAATCCAGCCATCGCCGTTAACTTCCTGTTGCCCATTTGGGCCATGGCGAACGTGGCACAGGGGGGGGCAGCCATGGCGGTCTTTTTGCGTAGCAAGGATGAGAAACTAAAGGCGATTGCCTTGCCTGCTTCTTTGACTTGTTTGCTGGGGATTACTGAGCCGGCCATCTTTGGCGTCAACCTGCGTCTGATGCGGCCTTTCATCGGGGCGGCTATCGGTGGTGCGGCTGGCGGCTGTTTTGTGGTGTTGACCAAAGTCGGATTCAGCGGCATCGGATTGACTGGTATTCCGGCCATTGGGCTAGCCGCAGGTTCGATCCTGCCCTATGTGATTGGCATGCTTATCGCTTTCGTGACCGCATGTATTGCCACCATGGCCATCACGCCTGTTGCCTTGATGCGCGTTGGCGGCGCGGATAACTGAAAATGGCTCAAATCCATAGGTCTTTTCCACGTGAATGGACGAGACCTTTTTTACAGGACGGACTTAACTCATGTTCAAACCCGAAGACAACCGATATCTATGGGATTTCTGGCTGTATCAAGAAGCGGGAGTCGAATATCTCTTTTATCTGACCGCACCTGCTACCTGTACGCCACGCACCCGCCACCGCAATTCTGCTATTGCGCTGGCCACACGCAGCAACGGCGGAGCATGGCGTGATCTTGGCATCATTCTGGAAAAAGACCCAGATCCCGCTGCCTGGGATTCGGTATCGCTATGGACCGGTTACACCGTGAAGAATAATGGGCTTTACTACCTTTTTTATACCGCGCGGTCACAGTCAGAGGTGGCGGATGACGGCTATGTCGGTCATACCCAAAGAATTGGTGTTGCCACCTCTACCGACCTAATCCATTGGACGCGGCACCCTGCTAATCCGGTCCTGACTTGGCAAGGAGGGCCATACGAATCGCAGCAGGAGGCCCATGATCGGCATCTGGCTTGGCGCGATCCCTGTATCGTTGCCGATGGCCAAGGCGGCTTTTATGCCTTTTTCACCTGTCGCGTCAATCAGGGGGATCCCCTTGCGCGCGGGGCCATTGGCCGTGCCTATTCGCAGGATTTGATCAGGTGGCAGATTCTGGCGCCGGCCTCTATGCCCGGACGTTACACCCATATGGAAGTGCCTGATGTCGTGCGCCACCAAGGACGTTGGTACATGTTGTTCGCGGTCAAGCAAGAGTGGCACCGGGGCAACCGGGATCATCATGATCAGCCGGTCACCGGCGTACGTTATCTGGTTGCTGATCGCCTGGATGGGGAGTTCCACCTGCCGTCGGGCAACTCGGTACTGATTGGCTCGGACGATGCTTGTTATACCGGCCGTTTTTGGCCGGCTGCCGATGGTGCGCTGACGCTTTGGAGTTGGCATGCCGGAGCCGACGAAGGAGCGGCCTATCAAGACAATCCTCGGGCTTATTCCCTGGCTGAGCCTAAAGTCCTGCAGTGCAATGAACGTGGCGAACTGCAGATCCGCAACTGATGCTTTTCTAACTACTGATGAAGGTTGCCATGTCAGATTCAATCTCTCCCCTTATGCAGCTGATTCGCTGGTTGACTGGTCGTCCTGGCGAAACCCAAGCTGCTGTTGCCCAGACGGCCACCCCTTCTTTTCCTTTTGTGGCGCCGTTGGCGGCTGAACATGCGTTCTCTGCACCGTATAGCGGCAGCCTGGTTCCACTGGAGGACGTTCCCGATCCCGCATTCGCCAACCGTCTAGTGGGTGAGGGCGTGGCTATCCGCCCCAGCAGTGGCCTGTTGACTGCGCCCTGCGAGGGCGAGGTTCTCACCGTGGCCGCCACTGGCCATGCGCTGAGTATGCGCGGTCCCGGCGGCGCAGAGGTGCTGTTTCATATCGGTATTGGCACCGTTGCCATGAAGGGAAAGGGCTTCGAACCCTTGGTTAAAGTTGGCCAGAAAGTGCGCGTTGGCGACTCGCTTATCCGTTTTGATCTGGCTGCGGTGGCAAGGGAGGCAGAAAGTCCAATTTCGCTGATGTTGATTACTCAGCGTGAACTGATCGAAGCCCTTCATGTTGGCCAGGGCGAAGTCGCTGCAGGTCGCGATGTCGTTATGACCTTAGCGTTCAAGTCCCTTCAGGCACCACAGGAAGGAGAGGCTCTCGGTGCTGTGTTCAGTGCCATTGTGCAGATCCCGAACCCACAGGGATGGCATGCGCGCCCAGCCTCGGCCTTGGGCAATCTGGTCCGGCAGTACCAAGCAAGGCTGACTGTGCGCAAAGGCGAGCATAGCGCTTCAGCTACCAGCGTGGTGCAACTGATGGCTTTAGACACCCGATGCGGTGACAGCGTCGAATTAGGTGCTCAGGGCAAGCAGGCTGAAGTGCTGTTGGCCGCTGCTGTGGACGCGATTCGTAACGGACTGGGCGAGAGCATCCATCCGTACTCAGTGGCGAAAGCGGCTTTTGCCTACGATGAAGAACCGCCATTGTTGGGAGCCAGATCAGCGCAAGAAACCCTACTGCAGGGGGTTAAAGCCGCTCCCGGCATCGGATGGGGAGCGGCCCAGGTTCTGATCGATATTACCCAGCCGGACGATAGTCCTGTCTTGGACACAACAGCGGAAAAGCAGCGTCTTGACCGGGCGATTGCCGCTGCCAAGGCTGGTTTGCATGAACTTACGACGCAAGGTGGTGAGGCCGGGGAGATCTTTAGCGCCCAACTCGGGCTGCTTGACGACCCTGAATTACAGCCCCTGTGCCACGCGATGATAACAGCGGGAAGCAATGCGGAGCAGGCGCTCTTTAATACGATGGAACAACAGATCCTGACACTGCGCCAACTCGACAATGCCTTGCTTGCCGGTCGTGCGGCAGATCTGTGCGATATTCGTCAGCGGGTGTTGCTGATCCTGCGCGATAAGCCCCAAGACTTGGCATCGTTGCCGCAGGGGAGCGTGATTGTTGTTAAGGAATTGGTGCCGTCGCTTGCCGCGGGTCTAAATTCAGAGAAGGTTCAGGCTGTCGTAGCGGCTGAAGGTGGCGCCTTTTCCCATGCTGCCATCATCGCCCGCGCCAAAGGGATTCCTGCGGTGTTCGGGGTGGGGCCGGACGCGTTAAAAATCGTCAACGGTGTACTGTTGTTGGTCCAGGCGGATGAGGGCACGGTGGAGATCGCGCCTCAGCCGGCACGGTTGGAGTCACTAAGTCAGGAATTGCGTGATCGTCAGCAGCGTAAAGCGCAAGCCGCCGTGTTGGCACATGAGAGCGCTCGTACCTGCGACGGTTTTCACATCGAGATTGCCGCCAATATCGCTAACGCTGCCGAGGCTGTTCAGGCTGTGGAACAGGGGGCAGATGGCGTCGGCTTGCTGCGCTCAGAGTTCCTCTTTCTGGATCGCCCGGCAGCGCCGGATGAGGAGGAGCAGTACCAGACCTACCTGAAAATCATGCAGGCGCTTGAGGGCCGACCATTAATCATCAGGACCCTGGACGTGGGCGGCGACAAGCCACTTTCCTATCTGCCCCTGCCCAAGGAGGATAACCCCTTTCTTGGGGAACGCGGTGTGCGCGTAGGCATTCGCCGCCCGGCGCTACTTCGCCAACAGTTGCGGGCGCTGCTCCGGGCCAGTGTAAGCGGGCCCTTGAAGATCATGCTGCCGATGATCTCCACGCTGGAGGAATACCGGATGATCAGGGCTTTTGCCCAGTCTATTGCCGATGAACTGGGCGTGCCGCTATGTCCACTCGGGGTCATGATCGAAGTGCCTGCTGCTGCCATTCAGGCCGATCTGTTGGCTCAGGAGGCTGACTTTTTCTCAATTGGATCCAACGATCTCACCCAGTACGTGGTGGCTGTTGACCGCGGCCATGCCGGACTCAGCTATCTCGCTGATCCGCTTCACCCGGCGGTGTTAAGGCTGATGGCCCAGACGGCAAAAGAAGGTAGAGAACATGGCATCTGGGTTGGCTTGTGCGGTGGTCTCGCCGGTGATCCTGATGCCACACCGCTACTGATTGGCATGGGGTTGAACGAGCTATCCGTCAGTGCGCCGGTCGTCGGCGAGATCAAACACCGGGTACGGGAACTGGATGCAGAGTGTTGCCGTGAGCTACTGCAGGACTGTTTGGCGGCAGCAACCGCCAGCGATGTGAGGGATAAACTGCGTAGATTTGGCGCGTCCCAGGGGCAGACGCCGCAGGCGGTCGAAGGAGCAACTATTGATTCAGGCCCTTCGCGAGGAACCAGCCATGAGTAACAAGGTTTGGGTACTGGGGGATGCGGTGGTAGACCTCATTCCGCAAGATCAGCATACCTACCTCAAATGTCCGGGCGGTGCGCCTGCCAACGTCGCCGTTGCTGTGGCCCGATTAGGGAGTACCAGTGCTTTTATCGGCCGTGTCGGTAATGATCCGCTGGGCCACTTCATGAAACGGGTGCTGGAGGAAGAACAGGTGGATACCCGCCACATGCTCCTCGATCCCTTGCACAGAACTTCGACTGTATTGGTGGATTTGAATGATGAAGGTGAGCGCAGCTTCCATTTTCTGGTGAACCCCAGCGCCGATCAGTTCCTGTGTCCGCATGATCTGCCCGCATTTAGCGCGGGCGAGTGGCTTCATCTGTGCTCGATCGCCTTGATTAACGAGCCCGCGCGCGGTGCAGCTTTCGCTGCGATGCGGCAGATCCGGGCTGCCGGAGGTTGGATCAGCTTCGACCCCAACCTCAGGCTGGCGCTATGGCCCGCAGATGTCGACTGGAGGGCAGTGGTGTTGGAAGCAATGGCGTTGGCCGATCTGATCAAGTTGTCGGAAGAGGAAGCCATGCTCATCGGGCAGTGCGATGATCCCGGCGCAGGCGTAGCTGCGCTGCGTCAGTGCATCAATTGCGCCCATATCCTGGTGACTTTGGGTGAGCGGGGAACGGACTGGTACCACGACGGGATCTGCCAGCGTATTGCGAGCCAACCGGTAAAACCGGTCGATACCACCGGTGCGGGTGACGCCTTTGTCGGTGGGCTGCTCGGAGCCTTGGCCAAAGTCCCAAACTGGCAGGATCTGGGGGTCATGGCCAGAGCCATTGCATTGGCAAATGCTTGCGGCGCTCTCGCCACAACCGCCAAAGGTGCTATGACCGCTCTGCCAACCCAACAGCAGCTTGCCGGTTTTCTCACCGACGGGGCAGGGCGCTGAGCGTTACGTCTGCCAGTGGTGGCCCAAGAGTTCGTAGCAACTCTGCACGGCAGTAGTCGTCTGCGTAGACTTCAATCCAGTCGAAGCAGACGGCAAACTGGCGATGAACACCAACCACAGATAAGCCCAGTTGTCGAACATGGGTCAGCCGCACTACTGGACCCAGCTCACCACCGGTGCCATCTCAGCGGTGACGTAAGGCCACGACGCGATATTGGCGTGGTTTCGTTGGCCAACAATTGACGCCCTATGCCCCTAGAGTTTGAAGCGTGACAGCTGTTTGGTCAGTTCATCCGCTTGTTGTTTCAATTCGACCGCCCGGTTCGAGACATCACGGGTGTGGTCAGAGACTGACGTCGAAAGGTCGTTCATCGAAGTGACATGACGGCTAACATCGGAGGCCACCATGCTTTGTTCATGGGCAGCGGTGGCAACCTGTCCGTTCATATCGTTGATGATTGAGATATGTTCCGCGATCTCTGCCAGGGCTTGATTGATACCCTCTGCGGCCTGATTGGCCGAGAGGGTTGTTTGCTGGCTGCCAGTCATGGCGCCATGGGCCGATTCGGCAGCGGCTTGCAACTGGCTGACGATTTGCTCGATTTCTAGTGTCGATTCCTGGGTTTTCTGCGCCAGCGAGCGCACCTCGTCGGCAACCACGGCAAAACCGCGTCCTTGCTCGCCAGCGCGAGCGGCTTCGATGGCGGCGTTAAGCGCGAGCAGGTTGGTTTGCTCGGCGATATTGCGGATCACCACCACGACCGAACCAATGGCGCCGCTGCTGCTGCGCAGGGTTTCGATCTTGTCGGCGGTGGTGCCGATCTGACCGGTAAGTTGGTGGATCACCTGGCCATTTTTCTGCACCTGGGCGACACCCTCATTAGTGCGTCCACGCGCCAGCTCGGTGCGGCTGGACGTGTCTTCCGCGTTTTTAGCGACCTCGTTGGCAGAAGCAGACATTTCCTGCAGCGCGGTAGCAACCTGATGTACTTCGTGGAGCTGTTTCTCGGTATCGCTGGCGGTGGCGGCGGCGCTCTGACGCAAGCTGTCGGCCAGCTGCCCCAGAATGTTACCCACGCGGCTCAGGTCTCGAACCAGCTGGGCCAGATTGCCCATCAAGGTATTAAAATTCACGGCGAGGGCACCAATCTCGTCGTCTTGGGTAATCGGCAGGCGGTGGCGGAGGTCTCCATCACCAGTCGCTATGTCCAACAGCGACGCTGCGACGGTATTGATGGGGTTCACCACCAGCTTTTTGAGGCTGATATACACAGCAACTGCCACTAGCAGTACCAGCAACACGATCACGCCAGCCATGGTGATGAGCTGTTCAGTCAGATAGGCAGAGACCACACTGTGATCGAATACAAGGGTGACTTCGCCGATGGGGCTGCCATCGAATTGAAGCGCCACGGTCTGCGGTTGCGGCTCAAGTGCGTCTTCTTCTGCTGAGGCCAGAGTTTTGCCGCGATGGTCGACGACTTTGATGGCCGAAATGAGCGGCGACGATAGCAGTGCTTGAGCCAGCTTTTCGTTCTGGTCAAAATCGTAGGTGAATACGGGTTCGCTGAAGGCCACAGTGGCGGTGTCGACAAAACTCTGGCGATCCTCAATGAAGCGCTTCTCCAGATTCTGGCTCAGGGCGGCATAGAGTATTACCAGAGTGATGGCAATGCCGCAGATGCCTGACAGCAGCAACACAGTGATCAGTTTGCCGTTCAAGGTTCTGTTCATGTTTTTGTATTCCTACATACGGGACGGATCGAACCATAGCTCAGACCGGTCAAGTGGCGTCTGAGGGCTCAAGCTGGGATTGGTGATGCGAAACTGGCGGCGCTGCTGCAGATTGGCTTTGCTAAGTACATCCTGAATCGTTGGGTTGGCGAAAAAGTAGCGGTCGAAAGAGCCATCGGTCAGTGCCTGCTCCAAACCATCTTCGATCCGTTTGGCCAAAGCCTCGTTGTTCCTGGCGACAAAGAAATACATGGGTAGGGGGTAATAGACGCACAGCTCTTTCTCCACTTCCAGCGGCAGCGTGCGGTTATTCACCAGCTCTGACCATGGTTCGTGCGCACCGCGCGGAAAATAGTCGAAACGGCCACCATCCAGCATATGGAACAGCCCCGGATACTTCACCGAGGTAATGACCGGGATCCCGGCCGAGCGCAGGATCTCCGTATCGGCCCAGAAGGCGCCTTGGCCTGCCGTTAGGCGCTTGAGCTGGTCAAAGGTGTTGACCTGGGAAAAACGATGCTGGTCACCCGCCCTAATAATGAATATGCGGTAGCCGAGCAAGCCCTTGAGTACTGGAAAGTGGATAGGTCGCAACTCTTCTTCGTACTGGGGTTGAGTGCCAGCCCACATGACCGAGATCGCGCCGCTCTTGAGTTCTTCAACCAGGCGACCCTGTTCCAGAAACGTCGATGTCGGCACGAAAGTGTCTGTGCCGCTGTAGGCGAGCGCCAACTTCAGAGCACCGAGCACGTAGGCTTCTTTGGGCTCAGTGGCAAGATTGTGGCTAATGGTTGCGGCTAGGGCGCGACTACAAAAAAGGGCGATGATGACAAACCCCAAGGCACGCAGTGAAGCCATTGCTCTCTCCGGTTGTTGTGCTTGGGCTGTTGCCTGTTGAACCTCACTGGAGCGAGTGGGTACAGATCTGGCCCAAGCAAGTCGAGACACGACGCCTCTTTCAGCGATTCGTCGATTATGGTTGAGAACCTGGATACTGCCAGTTCCCGCCAGAAACAGGCGGATATTGCGCGTAGTTTCGGAGCAGTGCTGGCGTAGCTGCGCTGACTGTTTGGTACTGAAAATCGGCGCTGATGCGCCTGCAGTGGGGGCGCCGTTGCAGAGTGATGGTACCCACCTTAGTACCCGAGTTCGCCCTGCATGGCGGTGCAAGGGGGAACGACAGTCTCACCCTGAACTTATTGCGGGAAAACGGCGCAGAAGCCGGAAAGGCGACCGATCAGGGTGGCCGGTGCCCGCGAAGGCCGAACGAGATGGAGAGCCATTCAGCGATAGCCCTCGCTCACGTCAGCCATCAGACGTTCGGGCAACCAGAAGGACAGATGGCGGATAGGTGTGGGATACCCAGCATCTGCCGTCGTGACGAAATGAGAAAAGACCGGCTTGCGCCGGTCTTCGGAGGTGACGTTAGAGCGCCGGGGTATCGGCCAGCAGCAAGGCGCTGGCGGCTTCCGGGTAGCGTTCGCCGATGATGTCGCTGGATTTCAGATGCTGATCCAGTACTGCTAGGTCATCTGGGGTCAGGCTGATGTGGGCAGCGGCTGCATTCTCCGCCAGCCGGGTCATGCTGCGGGTGCCCGGTATGGGCGCGATGGCGACATCCTGGGCCAGCAGCCAGGCAAGGGCCAGCTGGGCCTGGGTGCAGCCTTTGCTGGCCGCCATCGTGGTGAGCTGATCGACCAGTTGCAGGTTGTGGTCGAAGTGCTCGGCGGCGAAGCGCGGCGCCTGTAGTCGCCAGTCATCGGCGGCCAGATCGCTGCGTTGGCGGATGGCTCCGGTCAAAAAGCCCCGCCCGAGTGGGCTGTAGGGCACCAGCCCGATGCCGAGCCGCTGGCAGGTCGGCAGTACCTGTGCTTCGATATCGCGGGTCCACAGCGAGTATTCGCTTTGTACGGCGCTGAGCGGATGGACCCGGTGGGCGCGTTCAATGGTGGCGCTGCTTGCTTCTGACAGCCCGATGTAGTTGACCTTGCCGGCGGTGACCAGCTCGGCCATGGCGCCGACCGTCTCTTCAATGGGAACTTGCGGGTCGACGCGGTGCTGGTAGTAGAGGTCGATCTGCTCGACCCCGAGCCGTTTGAGGCTGGCATCACAGGCCTGTTTAACGTAGTCCGGGCGGCCATTGACCCCGACGAAGCTGCCATCGGCCGCACGCACAATGCCAAACTTGGTCGCCAGTTGAACCCGCTGGCGGCTGCCGGGATGGCTGGCAAAGAACTGGCCGATGAGCGCCTCATTGCTACCGAGGCCGTACATGTCGGCGCTATCCCAAAAGCTGACGCCAAGGGCCAGCGCTTCGGCCAGTACCCGCAGATTGTTGTGTTGATCGCTGCTGCCATAGAAATCGGACATCCCCATGCAACCCAGTCCAATGGCGGAAACGGTGAGGCCTTGATGGCCCAATTGACGCTGTAACATGATGAAAACTCCCTGCGCTGAGTAGAAGTCGCAGCGCCAGTATGGTGACTGGCAACCGCCGGCTGGTAACACAGAGCTGGCAATCATTTGCCTGATCCTCCAGATAGCCACTACTGGCCAGTTGGCGGCCAGCCGCTCTGGTTACACTGCGCTCGGGGTATGGGGGACTTGTGACAGGGGACGACAATGACGATGGCAGATAAGGCCTTGGTCGCGCAGATGTTGCAGCTGGTGCCAGAGCAGGGCATTCACCCGTCGGCGGCACCCGGCGTGGCGCTGGTGCGCAGTAACGGGATCACAGCGCTGCAGCCCATTGTTTACCAGCCGGTGTTCTATCTGGTGGTGCAGGGCCAGAAGCGCAGCTACTTGGGGGCTGAGGTCTATCAGTATGATCCGCTCCATTTTCTGGCGCTGTCGGTGCCCTTGCCGATGGCGGGCCATGTCACCCGGGCCAGTAGCGACGAACCCTATCTGGCACTCAAGATCGCCATAGAGCCGAAGATGGTACTGGATGCCATGGATGAACAGATGCTGTTGCCGCCGCTGGCAAGCCCGCGAGGTGTGTGCGTCTGCCCGCTGACGGCAGAGATGAATGAGGTGGTTGGCCGCCTGTTGGCAGCGTTAGCGGATGAGGCCAAGGCGCGGGTGCTGGTGCCGTTGATGGTTCGCGAACTGCTGTTTCATGCCTTGCGTGGCCCGCAAGGCGCTCAGTTGGCGGCCTTCGTCACCCAAGGGCGCCATCATCAGCGGATCGCGCGGGTCATTGAACATATTCAGGACCATTTCAACCAGCCGCTCGCTATCGATAGCCTGGCCGGGGTGGCCAGCATGAGCCCCAGTTCACTGCACCATCACTTCAAAGCGGTAACCAATGCGTCGCCGCTGCAATACATCAAGACGCTAAGGCTGCATCAGGCGCGGGAACTGGTGACCCTGGCCGGTACCAGCGTCAGCGAAGCGGCTTTCCAGGTGGGCTATCAAAGCCTGTCCCAGTTCAGCCGGGAATATAAGCGACTGTTCGGCCAACCGCCCAGTGAGTCACGACCGAGCGTCTGACGGTGGCAAGTAGCAAGTGCCAATGGGAAACCAGTAAGCAAGTGCCAAGGGGAAAGTGGCGAGATGCGAGATGCGAGATGCGAGTGGGAAGTGGAAAGTAGCAAGTGGCACCGGCCAGAACCGAAGACATATTCAGTCGCTGCGCGGCGGCAGCGCTCTACCCACCCCTTGATCACCACCTGCACAGCGCCCGCCAACCCACGGCCAGCCGTGCGTAGGGGTTGAGCTGGCGGGGATGCCAGCGAAAGCAAATCTGGGCAGGAGAGCCCATATTTGCGACTCCGTAGCCCGGTGGAAAATCGGCCAGTAATAGATGGTGGTGATCGTGGGGGCCGACATTGTAATCTGGGCCAATTAAATGTGGAGCCGCTAACCGGTCTTCACAATTTGGCTACCTTTATTCTTTGTCTGTAACTCGCCAATACAGCCGTTAAACATTCTGATGGGTGTAGCCCGTTATTTTAATTGCGGAGGGTGGTTTCTTTTTACTGTGACGGTTATCACTGCTTCGCACCGCGTTAGCCATTGTTAGAGCTTATTCGTGATGGCTGACTCTCTGGCCGTTGCAACTTAGCGCTGTGGGTCTATACCTATAACATTAGTGGTGGCTAATGTGTGGCAGGCCAGATGCCGCTTTGCCGGTTATTAATCAGGCGTTGTTGCGTGCTGATCGATTGCGGCGGACAAGGGGGGGATATGTCTGATTCAAACTGCGATATTGACAGGCGCACATGGCTGAAATTGGGGATGGCCGGCGTGGTTAGTGGTTTGCTGCCGATGCCTTCTTATTCTGAGTCCCGCCAGTCAACCGCAAAAATTGTGGTGGTCGGAGTGGGGGCGGCCGGGTTAGCGGTCGCCAACCGCTTAACCCGGGAACTCCCCAATGCCCGTATCACCGTGATCGGCAAGCAGGCGAGCCATTTCTATCAGCCCGGTTTTACCCTGGTCGCATCGGGGTTGTGGGACGCGTGCAAGGTAGAAACATCCACCAAAGAGTGGCTGCCGCCATCAGTGCATTGGCTGCAGCAGGATGTAGCGGAATTTGACCCCGACCATAACCGCCTCTTTCTCGAAAACCGTGTTCCTGTTGACTATGACCTGTTGGTGATTGCTACGGGTTGTCAGCTCAATTACGGGGAGATTGAAGGCATGGCACCAGAGCTGATTGGGCAGCATGGAATTGGCAGTGTTTATGCCGGCCCCCAGGCTGCTGCTGCGACCAATGAAATGGTGTCATCACTCATCGCCAAGGGTGCTGGGCGAGCAATTTTCACCCTCTGTCATACACCGCTAAAATGCGCGGGGGCACCAATCAAATTTGCCTTTACGAGTCTCAGTCGCGTGATGGATGAAACAAACCGGAAGAACTATCAATTTGACTTCTTTAGCCCCTATCCACAAACCGTATTTGCGGTGCCGGCATATAACGACTTTGTGTTGCAACGCTGGCAGCAGCAGGATGTTAAGACTCATTTTTCTCACAAGCTGGTGGCAATTGCTCCCGAGCACAAACGGGCAGTGTTTGCCACCCCCGATGGCCAGCATGAAGAATACTATGACTTTATTCATGTGGTGCCGCCGATGAGTGCCCCGGATGTGGTGAGAAATAGTCCACTGGCGTGGCAGTCCGGTAAATTTTCAGGCTGGCTTGAGGTAGACCAATACAGCCTGCAACATCGTCGTTACGCCAATGTCTTTGGCATCGGTGATGTCATAGGCACGCCGTTTGGCAAAACGGCGGCGAGTGTCAAACTGCAAGCCCCAGTCGTTGAAGCCAATCTGTTGGCCTATCTCGAAGAGCGGCCGTTACCGGCCGCCTACAACGGTTATACTTCCTGTCCGCTGATCACGGCTGTCGGCACAGCCATTCTTGCCGAGTTTGGCTATGAGGGAAAACTGTTGCCGAGCTTTCCGTTTATCGATCCCCTTGAAGAGTCGTGGTTGGTGTGGGTGATGAAAGAGAAAATGCTGCAGCCAGCCTATTATGCGATGCTAAACGGGCGGGTTTAAGGAGGGGTTATGACATTTTTAGGAGCCCTGGTGATTGTCTGGTATAGCATAATCCCCTATTGGTGGCTGATCGCAGCCATGTTATCCGGATTGGTGCTTAGCTATCTGCTAGGTCGCAAGCGCAGGGACCGTCCATCACCTTGGTTGTATGTGGTCAGTATCGTTGCTGGCGTGGCTGCGGCATTGCTTGCTCCTTATATGACCCAGTCAAGGCTGCTCTATGTCGCCACCACCCCCGATTACATTGCCTTGATGCTGATTGCTATCGTTGCCGCGTTCTATAGCTGGTTGTTACTAAAGCCGTTATTTCAATCAGCGCGTAACCGTTAGCAGGAGGACCCAGGTTCCCTTTGGCACCGCTGCTGTATAGGTTTGATGCGTTCAAAAAAACGGCGACCCTGAGGTCGCCGCTGTTGTTTTTTTTTCGGGCTATTTTTCAAATGGCGTGGGTCGCGGAGTATTATCTGCCGATGGTGGCAAAATGGGTAACAGGAAACTGGGTTGGTCACCGGTCAGTGTTTTTAGGAAGCTGACAATTTTGGCGTTTTCTTCATCACTGAACTTTCGGCCGAGTTGTAGCCGCCCCATGATGTCGACTGCTTCACCCAAGGTGTTGGCTGCACCGTCATGAAAGTAGGGGTAAGTTAGCTCAACGTTGCGCAGGGTGGGTACTTTGAAATTGAAGCGGTCAGCATCTTTTCCGGTAACTGCGGAGCGTCCTTCTGACGGGCTGGTGGATTTGTAGGGCTCAATGAGGCCCATTTTTTGGAAGGAATTCCCGCCGGCGGCAGGCCCGTTGTGGCAGGCGACGCAGCCACTGTCTCTAAATAGAGTGTAGCCTTCCAGTTCAACCTTGGTTAGCGCCTTGTCATCACCCTTTAGCCAGAGATCGAAGCGTGAGTTTGGGGTCACTAATGTCTCTTCAAATGCGGCTATGGCCAATGTCATCTTGTCGATATCTACTGTTTCGTTGCCAAAGGCCTTTTTGAACTCTTCGGTGTAGCCTGGAATGGACTGGATCACATCAACGGCCAGAACGTGGCTGAACGCCATCTCACCTGGGTTGGCGATGGGGCCGCCGGCCTGCTCTTTCAGATCGGCAGCCCGACCATCCCAGAACTGTGCCAGGTTCATGCTGGAGTTCAGAACCGTTGGGGCGTTGATTGGCCCTTCCTGCCAGTTATGGCCAATGGAGGTTTTGATATTATCGGTGCCCCCCATCGACAGGTTGTGGCAGGAGTTACAGGAGATGAATCCAGATTTTGACAGTCGTGGATCGAAGTAGAGTTTTTTGCCCAACTCCACTAGTGCCGGATTGGCTACTTTTGCTGGTTCAATTGGTTGAATTGGCTCACTTCTTACGGCTGCAATTACTGCAGCGGTAGGAACGGCGGTGACAAGAAATATCACGGTAAGCAGTTTGCCTCGATTCATGTGTCCTCCTGCGTTGCTTGCTGACAGGGCAATGTCAGCAGCAGCCCACTGTTCATTAGTACCCGGGACCTTGCTGCATGCCTTGGTCAGATTAGTCCAGCCTGACTGGGGGCTTTGCGGGTGGTCATGGTCAAACTGATCTGGCGCAAATGAATCTGGGCGCACCATTCAAATCTGCGCTGCCGATCACGGCAATATCGTTCGCCAGGCGACCCAGCCTCGTCTACCCCTAAACGCCTGTCTAGACACTAACAAACGGTGCGCGGCAAGTTAGACCAGCGTTTGTGTGTGGGGGCAGCAAAGGTGAGAGGGGAAAAGGCAATCGTAAGTGTCCCACTCCACCATCGACAATGCTCAGCTTGTTCAGCCGGGTCTTTAACTTTCCCATCAACCCTTTGCGGCGATTCTCCTGGGCCTCTTGCTGCGCCTTGTGCCAGTGCGTTGGCGACCGATCGCCTCGTAGCGCTGACGGCCTTCAAGGCACACTCTCTGACAGACAGGTTGTTTATTCCGGTCTGCTGCCCGTACAGCTGGCGGCCAGATTCCGGGATCTTGTCTTTGGTGATGATCCGGCCCGCATTAGAACACTCAACACCAACCTACACTTCGCCAAGGGGTAGGCCCGCAGCTTCCCATTCTGCTTGGGAGCCTGTTCCACCATTGGCCAACCACATGCGGTATTTCACATCAGTTTGTGGCGATAGCCTTGTCCAGTGCGCGCCATTCTGGGCTGTTGCGGTGTAGGCAGCCTTGTCGGCGTACTTGGTGTATTTGGTGCTGTTGGTGGCAACGAAACGAGAACGTCCTTTCTCTTTCCCCGTCGCGGGCCTGTAGAACGCGGTTCCTGCTCGCAAGGCCGCTGATGCGCGCTGCGCAGCGGCATCTATCGCCCACTTTTAACCCAGATCTGGGGCCACGGCGCCCCACCGTCCGGGCGCCCGATCCGCCCCATGTACCTGCCCAGCTGGGGCAGCCGCGTCCCACCATCCTCGGTATCACGTAAAAATCCTCATAAAAACAGTTCGATAAATATTGGCCCAGCATTTGCGATAACGCCGTTATAGCAGTGGTCGGGGTGGGTTATGGAGCAGCAGGGAGAACTTGTCGGGGTGATCAGTGACCTGCGGGATTACCTGCAGCAGCACCCCGGCAGCTGCGACACCCTGCAGGGGCTGATCGACTGGTGGTTTATCCGCAGCCGTTATCTGCGCGGCAGCCAGCTGGTGCGCCAGGCACTGGCGGTGCTGGAGTCCGAAGGCTGGGTACGGCGTCAGCCGCAACCCGGTGGCCACGACCTGTTTATCGCAACCCCGCCGGTGGCGGGGACAGAGCAACAAGGAGCCAAGGATGAACTGGCAAGAGAGTGACGATGGGCTGTGGCCCGAAGCCAACTACGCGGATGATGAGGTGTTTCAGTGGCTGCAGGGGGAGCAGAGCATCGCCCCTGCAGCCGCCAGCAGCGCCGATCCCCAGGCCTTGGCAACGGCGCTGACCGCCCTGAATCAGGCACTGGCGACGCTCAATAGCACCGCATCAGCGCCCAGCCGTGAAGACTACGCCGAGCCAGAGCAGGGAGAAGTCTGGGGCGCCATCATCGGTGCCGTTGCCAGCGCGGTGCCGGCGATCGTCAATCTGATTGGCCAGGCCACCGCCAGCCGGCGCCGCACTCCGGCACGCCGTCCAGCACCGACGCCCCGTCCGGCGCCGAGCCCACGGCCAGTGATGGCGCCGCCACCGGTCCCGGTCGCCACTGCCGCGCCAGCCTCGGCACCACCGCAGGCGATGGCCCCTGCACCTTGCCGTTGCCCGCCCGCATTGCCAAGTGGTGAATGGCTGGATGAGGAGGGCAGCGGCGAACAGGCCGAAGCCGTTGCGGCGGTGGTGCCGCTGTTGGCCCAGCTGCTGCCGGTGATTCTGCAACTGCTACCGGTGGCCTTGCAGGCCGGTGGTCAGGCGGCGGGGGCCTTGGCCCAGCATGGGCCGGCGTTGGCCAACATGCTGGGCAGCCTGACCCGCGCACTGCCTGCTGCTGCTAGTGCCGCGCCCGCCAGCCATGGGCGGCCAACCCGAGAGATGGAAGGCAACCCCGTCTATCTGGAGTACCAGCCATGAATCCCCAGCTGCAGCAGCTGATGAGCCAGTGGCTGGCTCAGCAACCCAACGCCGAGCAGTGGGCACCGCTGCTGCAATCACTGACCACGCCTGCCGCTGAAGCCCAGCCCCAGCCGGATCCCGGCCAGTTGCGCCGACTCAAACTGCAGGCCCAGCGCCAGGCGCGCATCATCGCCTCGGTTGCCGATGCGCTCGGCGCCTGCCAGCGCTGTATTGGTCTTGATCCCGCGTGCCCCCTGTGTGGTGGCCATGGCCATCCGGGTAGCCATGGCGGCGATCCGGCCGTGGTGCGGCGCTGGCTGGCCCCTGTTCTTGTTCCGGAGCGTAGTGGCATCCAGCCCGCTACTTCCTGTTAACCCCTGAAAGGAGAAACCACCATGCAAACGGAAGCGATCGGCACTGAAGAGTTGGCGATTGAGGATCTTGGCGCCGAGATGTTGTTTGAAAGTGATGACGACTTTGAGTCGTTTGACGATGAATCCTTCGAGGATGAGTCCTATGACGACGAGGGCAGCGAGTCTTATGAGGACGAATCGCTGCTGAACATGTTCATTCCGCCGGTGGCATCTGCCGTTGCCGGAAGTGCGGTACGCGGGGTGACCAGCCTGTTCGCCCCCAAGTCACGGCAAAAGCGAGTCTATCGCGGCTACAGCCGCATCACTCCGGGCAAAGGGGTGGGCTCAGCCAGCATTGCCACACCGCGTGGTCAGGCCCAGCTGCGCCTGCCCTCGGAGGTGGTGCCCATGGCCACCTATCGCCGTGACATTGCTGCCTTGCAGTCCCGTGACAACAGCCTGAACCAGCGTATCAACCAGACCCAGGGGGACTTGGCCAAAACCGAGGCCAAAGCCACCCAGGCGCTGGCCGCGACTGTCAATAACGCCCGGGCGCTGGCCCAGCAGCAGGTCAAACAGCGTCAGGCTCTGACCAAACTGCATCTGGCTCAGAGCCGCTTTCGCAAGCAGCAGCAGTCGCAGAACACCATGAACATGCTGCTCGGCATGATGCAGATGCAGAACGTTGAGCAGAGCCTGCGCAGCCATCGTCACGACAGCAGCGGTACGGTCACCAATACCGCCGCCAGCAACCCGATGATGATGATGCTGCCGTTGATGATGGCCGGTGACAGCAGCAGTAGCGGCAGCGCCTCGGGTGGCGATAACTCCATGATGATGCTCATGATGGTAATGATGATGGGCCAGCAGGGCAGTAAATAAGGAGGGCAGGCGATGAACCCGATGATGATGCCTTTGATGATCACCATGATGTCCCCGGCGGAGAACCGCAATCAGGTGCTGCAGGCGGTGATGCCAGCGGTGCTGCCGCTGTCGATGAGCAACCGCACTCTGTTTACCGCGATGTCGGTGAATGATCAGGTCAACCGCTCACGGGCGGAGCTGCAAAGCGCCGAAGCCGCAGTGGCTGAAGAGGTGCTGGACGCGGTGGAAGCCCAGCAAACGCGGGGCGAGTCACTGCCAGTGGCCGAGCTGCAGAGCAAGTTTCCCCGGGTGGCGCGGTTGCAGCTGGGGGAACGGCTGGCAGTGGTGGCTGGTGCCAAGCACAAGCGTTTGAGCGAAGGGCAGGCGCTGGCTGAAGTGGTGTGCTCGCTGGGCGAGGAGTCGTTCAGCGAATCCCTCGGCCGCCACGAGCAGGCGATCTTGCCGCTGATCGGCAATGAGGGGATTGAGCGGTTGAGGAAGTTCAACCAAAAGGCGCAGTAAGCCCGGTAGCAACCCCGGCCGACAGGGAGGACGCAGGTGAGCCATCAGGACCCGTTGAGCTTCGACCCCGCACTGCGCGAGCTGCTACTGCGCGCCACCGGCGACGCGACCGGCACAGTAGCGGAGAGTGAGGGGCTGGAGCAGCGGATACCGGTGATGGTCAGGCTGCATCAGGCTGGAGTGGTGGTGCCCGAGCTGGAGCTGATCTCCAGCTTTGGCACCATCGTTACCGGGCGTATTGCCCTTGGCGCCATTCGCCGTGTGCGCCAGCATCCCGCTGTGGCCAGCCTCAAGGCCAGCCACAATTTCAACGTGGAGCGGGTGGTGACCGAGCCGGTGACCACCCCTCCGTCTCACACCGCTCGCCCCGGCGGTGACGGCGCCGGGGTCTATATCGGCGTGATCGACTGGGGCTTTGACGTTGGCCATGCCGATCTCTGTGACGCCAATGGCCTGAGCCGTATCGCCTGGCTGTGGGATCAGCGCGGCCACAGCGCTGCGGCCCCCAGCCCTTTTGGTTATGGGCGCGAGATCAGCCGGGAGGCGATCAATCGTGCCCTGGGTCAGCCTGATCCCTATCAGGCGCTGGGCTACGATCCGGCCGCCATCGATCCGCGTGGCGAAGGCACCCACGGCACCCATGTGGCAGCCATCGCTGCGGGCAGCGGCCGGGCCGCGGGTAGCCCCCCCGGTGTGGCGCCGGCCGCCGAACTGATCTGCGTGCATCTGCGCGGCGATGACACCGGTCCGGCCGATACCCTCGGTGATTCGGTGCGGGTGCTGGAGGCGGTGGATTACATTCTGCGCCGCGCTGGCGAGCGACCGGTGGTGATCAACATGAGCCTGGGGCGCACCGGTGACAGCAAGGATGGCAGCTCACCGCTGGAGCGGGCGCTGGACGCCGCCCTGGCTGCCCGCCCCAACCGCGCCATCTGTATGAGCGCCGGCAATTACTTCAGCGCGGCCTTGCATGCCCGGGTGCGTTTGCGTTCAGGAAACACTAGCGAACTGTGCTGGCTGCTGCCGCGCCAGCGCCGCACCGCCGCCGAACTGGAGCTGTGGTATGGCCGCGATGACCGGCTGCTGGTCGAGCTGGTGGATGGTAGTGGCCGGCTGATGCTCAGGCTTGCGCCGGGGGCCTCGGATCAGTGCCGCGATAGCGCCGGGCGGCTGCTGGCCAGCGGTTATCACCGTCGCCATGATCCCAATAACGGCGACAACCTGATCAACCTCTTTGTCCACCCGCAGGCGCCGAGCGGCCAGTGGCGGCTGCAGATCCAGTGTCAGCACAGTCAGCGCGGTGAGGCCCATGCCTACATCGAGCGCGATCACCCCCATAGCCAATCGCGCTTTGCCGCAGCGGACGCCGACCCTTGGACCAGCCTGGGCACCATCTGCTGTGGCCGCCTGACCATTGCCACCGCCGCCGTGGATGGGCGCAGTGGCCAGATCGCGGAGTTCAGTAGTGCTGGACCCACCCGCGATCTGCGCGCGGTGCCGCTGCTGGCCGCACCGGGGGTGGCGATTGTGGCGGCGCGTTCCAGTTACATCGATGCGCAGGGGCGGCGTCAGCGCCATGGGCTGGTGGCCAAAAGCGGCACCAGCATGGCGGCCCCCCATGTCACCGGCACCGTAGCCCTGATGCTGCAGCGGGCCACGCGGCCGCTGTGGGCTTATGAAATTCGTCAATTGCTGTGCGCCACGGCGCGCCCGGTCAGGGCCGGTGCGGCGGATGGCGTTCTGCGTTATGGCTGTGGCCTGCTCGATACCGCCGCTGCGGTTGAGGCCGCTGCCTCACTTACTCATCTCTATCAGGAGGCCCCATGAACAGGATTGTTGCCGAGCTTGAGCCGTTATCCGCTGACACTGCGCTCGACTGGCTGGGTGAGGCGCTGCTGCCCGAGGCGAGCAGTGCGCCCACTCAGGAGACTGACCATGCCCCCCAGCTGAGCAGCATCGCCGAGATGAGTTGGCAGGAGCTGACGCTGGTCACCGGCAGCGATGGACGCCCCCATCTCTATGTGCTGACCGGCGGCGAGCCCACCAGTGGCTATGTCACCTTCAAGATCCGCATTCGCAACGGCAACCGGGGCGAGCGGATGACCCGTGCCGTGCTCAAGATGCGGCTGTCCAAGCAGCAGGCAGACGGCAACTGGCGCACCGTACCGCTCCATGGCCAGACCGCTGGCTCTGACTATCTAGTCAGCAATAGTGAAGATATTGGCTATGAAACTGCGGTGACCAAAAGTATCCGCATCAATCGCGGCATTCTGCAGGGGGTTTATAACCCTGATCAGCCGCTGACCCGTTTTGAAGTTGAGTTTCACTGGTACCAAGGTCGCCGTTATTACTACAACCGCAACAGCATTACGTTCTATCTGGTGAATGCTGTAGAGCCGTTGTTTTCGCGTGGTAGCCGGGTGCAGACCATCTCGTTCAATGATCAGGCTCGCCACCGCAGCCGCTTCTGGCATCTGGTGCGCGAAAAGACCTTCAACCGTGGCGACAGCAGCGCGGTCACGGTGCAGGCTACCATTACCTCAGAGCTCAGCCGCAGCGACAGCAACGAGGTGAGTTACAGTCAGAGCGTCACCAGCTCCGACAGCCGCGAGCAGAGCAGTACAGTGGCGGCCAGCCAATCCTCCACCGGCAAGCTTGGGTTTACTGTTGCGAATGTGGTGGAGGCGGGGATCGAGACCAATAACAGTCTCTCTACCTCCGATACCGTCACTATCAACCACAGCGATAGCCGTGAACTAACGCGCGGACTCACCCGCAACACCACTTTCAGCCGCTCCTTTACCCGCAGTCAGCAGATCACCTGGACCTTGTCACCCCCTGAGCAGCTGCCGGCGGTCAGGGCGCTCTACATCTACCCGATCTTCGATCTGTGGCGGCTGCCGGTGGTCTTTTTTGGGCCGGCCAGCGCCAATGGGTATGCCACCCGCCGGGTGCAGCGTGATCGTGTGCCGGTGATGCTGTTTGCTGGCTGGGGGGATGTCACCATCGCCTCGCCGTTGCCAGCCGCCAGCCGCGAGCAGCTGGATGAGGCGGCAGATGGCTGGCTGCCGCCCAGCGATGAGACTGCGGTTGAGCAAGCGACGCTGGTCGAAACCGGCGGTGGCAGCTTTGCCCGGCTGCGTCCGGAGCAGGTGCGCTTTTTGGCCTTTGAGGGGGGCGGCGGTAAGGGGTTGGCCTATGTTGGAGCGGTGCGGGCGCTGGAGTGTCTGGGGGTGCTGCGCTTTAGCGGTGGCCGCCTGGAACGCACCCGCATCAGCGGTATCAGCGGCGCTTCGGCCGGGGCGATCACTGCGCTCATGGTGTCGATGGGCTATGACGCCGCCGGCATCGACGCCCTGCGCCGCGATACCCGCCAGATCCATTTCAACGAGTTTTTCGACCTGCCGCAGTCGCCGCGCCAGATCCCGGCGCTGGCCAGCGGCTGCGTTGCTGGCAGTAACGACATCCTGCTGCGCCAGTTGCTCACCCCGATCAGCAACTTTATCGCCGGCCAGCTTGATCAGCTGTTGCCCGATCTGCTGCAGCGCACCGATGCCCGCCTAAGCCGCAGTGCACTGCAAGCCACCATCCAGTCGCTGCTCAACCAGCAGCTGCAGCAGAGCCTGGTTAGCGGCATCAGCCCCAGAGCCAGCGCCACCGACAAGTTGGGGTCAACGGCTTTGATCTACTACGCCCAGAATCTGTGGCAGGATTTTGGTTTCTTCTCCGGCTGCCGGGCGCGGCGCTTCTTTGATCAGCTGCTGGCGGCGCGGCTGGGGCGCAGCACGGGCAATGTGACCTTTCGCGAGCACTTTGACGCCTTTGGCATCAAGCTGGTGCTGGCCGGCACCAACCTCGAATCGGGGATGAGCGAGCTGTTCTCGGTGGATACCACGCCGCAGATGCCGGTGGCCGATGCCGTGCGCATCTCCATGAGCCTGCCGCTCATCTACAAGCCGGTGCGCATCAGCGCCGCCCAGTCTCAGGCGATCACCCGTGGTGCGGCGCGCCCCTTAAGCGACAGCCGCGGTCTGGCCGGCTTGTGGGTGGATGGTGGGCTGTGGAACAACCTGCCGATCCGCGCCTTCCTGCAGGAGCCGGGCGCCCATCCGGCCACTCTGGGGATCAAACTGGGCGAGAGCGGGCGGGTGGCGATCCGCAGCTTTACCGACTTCCTCAGCCGTTATGTGGTCGATTTTGGGCTGATGGGCGCAGGCGAGGTGAGCCACAGCCACACCTCCGGCTATCGCCAGCAGATGGTCGAGCTGCCCACCACCGGTCTGGAGACGGCCAATTTCACCCCCGACGAGGCGACCTTGCGCGCCCGCATCGACGATGCCGGAAAACGGGTGTTCAGCTATTTCGGCCGCAGCCACAGCGATTGGGCGAGCTGTGCCGGGGCCCTGATCACCCCGCCATAAGTGCCAGCCGGCGCCGCCGTCAGCCGACGGCGGCGTAGTCCTGGCGGCTGATGCCGTGGCGGCGCAGCAAGCGGCTGAAGCACTTGCGCTCTTTGCCGGCCAGCCGCGCCGCCGCCGACAGGTTGCCGCCGGTGCGGGTGAGCAGCTGGCACAGATAGCTGCGCTCGAAGTCGGCCACCACCGAGGCCTTGGCTTCGGCATAACCGTCAGGTGTGGTGGCCGCTGGCGGAGGGGTAACGGCCCCCAGATCGCCGCAATCAATGTGGGGCTGGCTGCAGAGCAAAAAGGCGCGGTGCAGGCGGTTTTCCAGTTCGCGGATATTACCCGGCCAGGGTTGCTGCTCCAGCCAAGCAGCGGCAGCGGCAGTCACCCCGCCAGGCCCCTGCTGGTAACGGCCATGCAGGCGGGCCAGCAGATGGCGGCACAGCGGCAGGATATCTTCGCGTCGTTGACGCAATGGCGGCAGTTCAACCCGGGCGACATCCAGCCGGTAATAGAGATCGGCCCGAAACAGGCTGCTATCGACCCGTTGCAGCAGATCAGCATTCGTGGCGGCGATCACGACCACATCGGCCTGACGCTGCTGGCGTCCGCCCACCGGACGGTAGCTGCGGTCCTGCATAAAACGCAGCAGCGCGGCCTGGCATTTCAGACTAAGGCTGTCGATCTCGTCGAGAAACAGAGTGCCGCCGTCGGCCAGCTCTACCAACCCCTGACGGTCGCTGCGGGCATCGGTAAAGGCCCCTTTGCTGTGGCCAAAGAGTTCGGCCTCAAACAGGCTTTCGGTGAGGGCGGCACAGTTCACCGGCACAAAGGGGCACTGGCTGCGCGGCCCCCAGCTGTGGGCACAGCGGGCGGCCAGGTCTTTACCAGTGCCAGTCTCGCCGGTGATCAGCAAGGGGGCACAGGCGCTGGAAAAACGGTGAAGCTGGCGCAAAGCAGCCAGAAATAGCGGGGCATTGCCCACACATCCATGCGTCACAAGCTGGCGACGAAACTGCTCATCCATCTGCGCTTGCCCGGACACCTGTTGCCGCAACGGGTAAGACATAGGCATCATCCTCGGCCGACTGATACATCCCTGCGGCAATCGCGGTCGGGGGGCCTGCATAACAGCAGCAGGCGGCGGATTGGGGCCAGGCCCCGCGTCCTGCTGTACTGGCGGACGGTTTACAAGCCTATGCAGGTATCGCATGGAGATCAATGGCTGAGATTGTCCACCGTGCTTGCGCCAAAACGAGACGAGATGCGAGATGCGAGATACGAGATACGAGATACGAGTGGGAAGTTGGAAGTAGCAAGTAGCAAGTGGGAAGTAGCAAGTAGAGGCCAAGAGCTGCGCTGTATCCACCCCTTGATCACCACCCGCACGACGTTAGCTAACCCACGGCCAGCCGGGTGTAGGGGTTGAGCTGGCAGGGATGCCAGCGAAAGCAAATCTGGGCAGGACAGCCCATATTTGCGACCCCGTAGCCCGGCAGAACATCAACTAGATAGTCCTTGTGGTGATCTTTGGGGGCCGACAGGGATCGCCAAGGGAGGGTTCGGCGACCCTCCCTTGGCTCGTCGGGCGGGGGCGAAACCCCGCGAATTGCTGCGGTGCAGCCGCACTGCCTGCCGCGCAGCGGCAGACCTGCCACCGTCAGGCGGTCGCCACACTCACTTCAAACGCCTCAGCCACACTGGCCAGCCAGCTTTTAAGGCGATCATCAGTCAGCTCACGCTGGTTGTCCTGATCCAGCACCAGGCCAACAAACTGGCCGTCGTCGAGCAGGGCAGTGGAGGCGCTAAAGCTGTAGCCGGTGGCGGGCCAAGGGGCGACCACTTCGCCGCCGCAGCCTTCCACCGCGTCGAACAGCTCGCCTAGGGCGTTCACAAACTGCTTGGGATAGCCGACCTGATCACCCAGGCCAAACAACGCGACTTTTTTGCCGGCCAGATCCAGTTCCTCGAACTGGGGCATGAACTCCTCCCAGCTTTCGCCGCCACAGTTGGCGCCCATGCCCGGCAACTGGCCTTCACCGAGAGTGGGGGTGCCGAGGATCAGATAGTCGTAAGCCGCCAGATCGGCGGCAGAGGCTTTGTTGATGTTGACCGGTTTGGCCGCCAGTTCACCGAAGTGGTCGGAGATCTGCTTGGCGATTTTGCGGGTGCTGCCGGTGTCGGAACCGAAAAAGATACCGATGGTTGTCATGTCTTACTCCGCAGTCTTGAGGGGGGAACACTGCTCTACGGCAACTCTTGTGCCGCTATTGCTCTAGCGTAAGGCATTGAAATTAAAGAATCCGAGGCAATGACTTCGGCGTCTTGTGGCAGATCCGACAAGCCGATGTGGCACTCACGCCAAGGCGATTGCAGATACGGGTGACGAGATGCGAGTAGCGAGCAAGAAGCAACAAGTGGCGAGTGACCAGATGCGAATGGCGAGCAAGACGTAAGAGGTATTGAGTGACGGATTACGATTAGCCCACGTCAAACTGGTCTCGCATCTCGCATCTCGCATCTCGCATCTCGCATCTCGCATCTCATTCATCGTCGTCATCGTCAAGATTGGCCAGTGGCCGGTAGATCTCGACGCGGTCACCAGCGCTTAAGCCGGTGGCCAGGGGCACCAGCCGGCCGTAGATGCCCACCTTCTGGCGGCTGAGGTCGATATCGGGGTGGCGGCTGAGAATGCCGCTTTGCTCGATCACGCTCATGGCGGTGGCGTCTTCGGCCACCTCCAGCTCCTGCCATTCCTGCGCCCCTGGGGCGACATAGGCCAGACTAACCTGCATGGCTCACCTCCGCGTTGAGAGCCTGACGTTGCTGACGGCGGGCCGCCGCCTGTTTCAGCATGCGATAGATCACCAGCATTAGCCCCAAGGCGATAAAGCCGCCCGGTGGCAGCCGGGCCAGCAGCAGTCCCGGATAATCGGGTAACAGGGTGATCGACAACCACTCGCCAGCTACCCCCAACATCTGCGGGGCATCGGCGAAGATACGGCCGGTGGCCACCAGTTCGCGGGCGATGCCGAGGGCGGTGATCACGGCGGTAAAGCCTAGGCCCTGAGCCAGACCATCGCTGGCCGCTGCCGCTACCGGCATCTTGCGTGCCGCTGCTTCGGCCCGGCCGAGAATGATGCAGTTGGTGACAATCAACGGAATAAACAGCCCCAGCACCTGATGCAAGCCATGGGCGTAAGCGTTGAGCAGCAGATCGACAATGGTCACCAGGGTGGCGATCAGCAAGATGAACACCGGAATGCGTACGCTGTCGGCGATCAGATGGCGCATGGCGCTGATCAACAGGTTACTGGCCAGCATTACGGCGGTGGTCAGCACACCAAGGGCCATGGCATTGGTGGCCGAACTCGACATCGCCACCACCGGGCAGAGGGCCAGCCCCTGCACCAGAATCGGATTGCTTTGCCACAGCCCCTGCAACCACAAACTGCTGTGATTGGGGCCTGCGGCAGCGGCTGGTTTTGGGGTTTCGTCTTGGCAGCTCATATCAGGGCTCCCCAGCGCCGGTGGCACTGCTGTTGTTGATTGGTGTGTCGGTGGTTGTACCCGGGGTGATGGCGGCGTCGGCCTGCTGAATGGTTAGCAGCGCCTGATGGACACCGCCAACCACCGCGCGTGGGGTGATGGTGGCGCCGGTAAACTGGTCAAAGTCGCCGCCATCCTTGCGCACGGCCCACTGTTGTTGGCTGGTGTTGGTCAGCGAATGCCCCTTGAAACTGTCGATCCAACTGCTTTTGGCCGCTTCGATCAGATCGCCCAGACCCGGCGTTTCGGTGTGGCTGAGCACCCGCACCCCGGTGATGGTGCCGCTGCTATCAACCCCCAGCAGCATGCGGATGGGGCCGCCATAACCGCCGTTGCTGAGGGTGGCGATATAGCCGGCCGCTTGGCCTTTCAGGGTCAAGGGGCAGAGTTCGATGGCGTTCGGCCCGCTGGCGGGTTGACAGTTGGCCAGTGGGTCGCTGTCGTAGCGGTCGGCGGGCATGACGGCCGCGATGGCCGTCAGCCGGTCATGCCGTTCGGCCGCAGCAATCAGTGGTGCAGTCGCAATGTTGGTGCCATGCAGCAGACTGGCGCACAGCGCTGACATCAGGGCCAGCAGCAGCGCCGGATAGCTGACATGCTGACGCAACTGGTTGGCGCCTTGATGCAAACGGAGAATGGCTGAACTCATGGCGGCACTCCGGTGAGGCGGGTAGATAGAGTTGCTTCAGGTTTTTTGCCGGGGCAGGGCACTGCTGCCGAAGGGGCGCATTGGCATCCAGTGGTCGATCAGCGGGGTCAGTGCATTCATCAACAGCACGGCAAAGGCGACCCCTTCCGGGGTGTTGCCGTAGCGCCGGATCAGCCAAATCAGCAGGCCGGTGCCAAGGCCGTAGATCCAGCGGCCTTTGCTGGTGACCGGTGAGGTGACCGGATCGGTGCTGATGAAAAAGGCACAGAGCATCAGACCGCCGCTGGCCAGTTCAAACAGTGGCGAGGGGTAGTCGGTCGGTGCCAACAGGTGAGCGATGGCGGCAGGCAACAGGGCGCCAATGAGTACGGCCACTGGCAGATCCGTCGGGATCTGACGGCGGATCACCAGCCACAGACCGCCCAGACCCAGCAGCAGGGCGCTGGTTTCCCCCAAGCTGCCGCCGTGCACGCCAAGCAGCAGGGGCCACTGACTGGCGGCTGGGGCGCTGGCAATGGCTGCGTCATGGGCCAGCGGTGTGGCGCCGGTAAGGCCGTCAACGGTCAGATAGGGGGCTTCGCTCAGCAGCCAGTGGGCGAAAGCGGTGTCGGGCGCCGGCCATTGGGTCATGGCCACCGGAAAGCTGATCAGCAGCATCACTCGCGCGGCCATAGCCGGGTTAAACAGGTTATGGCCAAGACCGCCATAGACCTGTTTGGCCAACAACACGCCAAAGGCGCCGCCCAGCGCGGCGATCACCGGCGGGCAGCTTGGCGGCAAGGATAGTGCCAGCAACCAGCCGGTCAGCAAGGCCGAGCCATCGCCGGCCTGGCGCAGCGATTGGCCGCGCAGTTTGCATCCCAACAGTTCGGCGGAAATGGCGCCGCAACAGCAGGCGGCGAAGGTGGTCAGCGCTGGCAGCCCAAACAGCGCCAGGGCGAAGAGGGTGGCGGGCAGCAGCGCCAGCATGACGGCCACCATCACCTGACGGGTCGACAGGCCGCTGTGGCTGTGCGGGCCTGAGATCGGGTCAAAACGTATCATCAGGATTCTCCTTCACTGGCCGAAGCCGGGCTAACGGTTTCCGCCGTGTCGGCGACGGCGGCGACGGCGCCCCGGCGACTGCTACGGGCAGGTTTGGCGGCTGCTGCCGCCGCCTTGGCTGCCTCGCGGGCGAGCGCCTCACGCAGCAACCTCTCCTTTTTCATCTGCGCTTGCAGGCGGGCCCGCTCCTGCCGTTTCAGCTCCTGCTGGTTGGCGGTGTGGGTGGCGCGAGCGGCGCGAAACACGCCGGTCAACGGCAGGTGTGACGGGCAGACATAGGCACAGGCGCCACACATCAGGCAGTGGTCGAGGCCGGCGGCGCGGGCGCCATCCAGATCGCCGGCGCGGGCGGTGGCGTGCATGGTCAATGGCAGCAGCGACATCGGACAGGCGGCAACACAGCGGCCGCAGCGGATGCAGGCAGCGCTGTCGCCCGACTGCACTTCCGCCTGGGTCAAGGCGAGAATGCCGCTGGTGCTCTTGCTGATTGGCTGGTGCGGGTTACTGATCACCTGGCCCATCATCGGCCCGCCATTAACGAGGCGCGCGGCGTCGGCACGCAACCCGCCGCAGGCGCTGATCAGCTCGGATATGCGCACTCCCAGCGGCACCCGCAGGTTGGCCGGCTGGCTGATGGCTCCGCCACTGATGGTGATCACCCGGTCGATCAGCGGCCGGCCGAAGCGCACCGCGTGATAGACCGCACGGGCGGTAGCGACGTTCTGTACCAGCACCCCAACATCAAGGCTGAGTCCGCCTGGCGGCACCAGCCGGCCGCTGACGGTGTGGATCAGATGGCGCTCGGAGCCCATGGGGTAGAGCGAGGGCACCATCGCCACCCGCACCTCGGCCGCTGCGGAGGCGGCCTCTCGTAGCGCAGACAGTGCTTCCGCCTTGTTGTCTTCCACCGCGATCACCACCTGGTTGATGGCTGCGGCGCGGGCCAGCAGGCGGGCGCCAGCGACGATCTCGGCGGCATATTCACGCATCAGGCGGTCGTCACAGGTGAGGTACGGCTCGCATTCGCCACCATTGAGCAGCAGCAGATCGCAGTGCTTGCTGCGCGCCGAGGCAACTTTTAGGGCGGTGGGAAAGGCCGCACCGCCGAGACCGACGATACCGGCGCTGCGGATGCGCTGGATGATGGTGTCGCTCTCAAGGGTGAAAGGGTTACCGGTTAGCGGAGATTCGCCCCAGCGCCGGTTGTCCTCAGCCTTGAGGCTGATCTGCTGACTGCCGGGTTTGCCATCAATGGCGACAATACGGCCGCTGGCAGGCGCATGTACCGGTACGCTGCGCAGATCACTGCTGGTCGCCAGCAGTTGGCCCATGGCCACCTCTTGGTCGACGCTGACCAAAGTCTCCAGCGGCGCCCCAAAGCGCTGGGCTAAGGGCAGCAGCAACAATTCTGGCAGCGCCAGAGTGCGGATCGGCTGCTCGCTGGTCAGCGCCTTGTGATCTTCAGGGTGGATTCCCCCGGCGAAGGCGGCTTGATGACGGCTAAAGCCTGAGACGGGTTGAGTGGTCATCTCATGCTCCTGAATTAGTGGTGGCCGGCAACGCGCGGGGTCATGGTGAGGCAATCGTTGGGGCAAGTGGCCACGCAGATACGGCAGCCGGTGCAGAGCGCGGCCAGCACCCCGTGGGCGCAGCGGCTAGCGCCGACAATGGCGTCGAACGGGCAGGCACGCATACAGCGGGTGCAACCGTTGCAGCGGTCCTCATCAATCACTGCCAGTTGAGCCGGACCACTGCCAGCGCCGCAGCTTACCCCGAGGATTGATGCGATCTCGGCGGCCACACCGGCGCCACCTGGCGGGCAGCAATCGGGCCCCAGCTCGCCGCGTGCCATCGCCTCGGCGGCCTGGCCACAACCGGCCTGGCCACATTGGCCGCACTGGCCGCCAGGCAAGAGTTCGGCAATGCGCAGGGCGGTGGCGTCTACCTCAACGGCAAACTTCTTCTCTGCCAGTACCAGCAACACCCCAAGCAGGGCACCCAGCCCGCTAAAAAAGATCACGGCAATCATTGCGACCTCGTTAGCCGGCCATGCCGGCAAAACCCATGAACGCCAGCGCCAGCCAGCCAGCGGTAATAAAAGCGATAGGACTGCCGGCAAACAGTGCTGGCACTTCGCTCAGGTTCAGCCGGGTGCGCAGGCCGGCGAAAATCAAAAGCACCAATGCAAAGCCAAGTGATGAGCCGAGGCCATAGCTGATGGCCAGCATCAATCCCAGCCCCTCACTGGCCACCAGCAGCGCCACCCCCAACACTGCACAGTTGGTGGTGATCAGTGGCAGAAAGATGCCCAGCGAGCGATAAAGTGGCGGGTAGCTCTTTCTCAGGTACAGCTCGGTGAACTGGACCACTGCTGCGATCACCACGATGAAGGCGATCAGGCGCATAAAGCCGAGATTCAGTGGCTGCAGCACGGCGGTGTCAAGCAGCCAGGTGAGCAGGGTGGCCAGAGTGATAACAAAGCTGGTGGCAGCACCCATGCCAATGGCGCTGCCGATGTTGCCCGAGGTACCCATGAACGGGCAAAGGCCGAGGTACTTGGCCAGCACCACGTTGTTGACCAGGGCAGTGCTGATCAGCACCAGCAAGGGAGTTGTGGACATGTCAGGCTCCGGCAATGGCAAGACAAGCCCCTGTTGCCAGCTGCGTGCCATTCCTTAATAAAACCCCCAATGTTTGCTTAATTGTTTGTTAATAAAAGAAGTTCCGTTTGGCCGGTGTTGTCGGCCCAGCGTTTTCTGATAGTGACTGTCGTGTGCGGTTGTGGGTTTTGTGACAGGGCAACGGTCGCTCTGTCACAGCCCCCGGTGCGTCGTTGTGGTGCAGAGGGGGGCTTATGCGGTCGCCGGGTTCAGGCCAGAGGCCGCAGATTGTCCGCAAGCTTACGACGGTTAAGGGATTTTATTGCTTCAGGTCAAAGGGGTATGCAGTTGGCAGGATTGCAGCGGGCCAGCTCTGCATGGCTGGAACAACCCTTGCTGGCGGAGCCTTGAAGCAGCAGCAGGAGTCGCTATGAGCCGAAATAGTGCATGGGGAGAGGCGCAAGCCGCATTGCCGCTGGCAATGTTGACTGAGCTGGCAGTGGAGCAGGCGCCGATGGCGATCTCCATGACCGCCCTTGACGCCCACATCCTTTACGTCAACCAGTGCTTTTGTGATACCACCGGCTACAGTCGCGAACAGCTGTTAGGCGCTAACCATTCACTCATCTCGTTTCGGGCTACCCCCAAAAGCGTTTATGAGGAGATGTGGCGCACCATCAGCGGTGGCCAGGTGTGGCGCGGCAAGTTACTCAACCGCCGGGCCAACGGTGAGCGCTATCTGGCTGAGGTGACCATCGCCCCGCTGACTGACGCGGGTGGCCGCATCAGCCACTTCCTTGGCATGCATCGTGACATCAGCGAAGCCCATCTGCTGACTACCCGCCTGAGCAATGAACGCGCCCAGCTGGAAGCGGTGATCAACTCGGCTCCGCAGGCGATGGCGCTGCTTGATCCGGGTGGCGCGGTGGTACTGGATAACCTGGCCTACAAGACGCTGCGCGCCGATATTGGTGATGAGCCGGCCACCAGAGTATTGGCCCTTGTTGGTGATCGCAGCGGCAGTAATCAAAGCCAGTTTTTTGAGTGGCCGACGGTACGCGGCCAGCGCATCCTGCAGGCCCATCTGGAGCGGCTGGAAACGGTAGAGCCGGCGGCCGATGCCTTTTTTGCGCCGCGCAGTCGCACCTACCGGGTGCTGACCTTGGTCGACCAGACCCGAACATTGCGCCAGCAGGATCAGCACCGCCTCGATCAGCTGCAACTGCTGACCGCACATAGCGAGTTGGTGCACGCCCTGCAGGAGTCGCTGCAGGCGGCGCTGATGCAGCTGCAGCAGCCGCTCAATCTGATCCGCGCCGCGCTGGCGGTGATGGACTGTCACGACCACCCGTGCAACGGCGTGGCCCCGATGCGTATGGCGCTGGAGGCGGGCGAGCAAGCTAGCAGCCGGCTGCGCGCCGCGCTGCCAGAACGAGCGCTGGAAGCAGTTCAGCCGGTCAATCTCAATCAGATCCTGCATGACGTGCTGCAACTAGAGGAACGGCGAGCAATGGCGTTGGGCATTGAGGTCAGCTGGCAGCCACAAACTGACCTGCCGATGATCAGCGGCCAGCCCAGCCGCCTGCGGCTGGCCTGCAAGCAGCTGCTGGCCAATGCGCTGGAGGCGATTGATCGCAACCGCAGCCGCGATCGGCAGGTGGTGCTGAGCAGCTGGCAGCAGGGCGATGAAGTGGGGTTGACGGTCGACGACAGCGGCCCCGGTATCGCGGCCGATGATCGCCACCGGGTGTTTGAACCTTTTTATACCAGCAAGACCAGTAGCCAACCGGGGGCACGCGGCCTTGGTCTGTCGCTGGTGCAACAGATTGTGAATGAGCACTCCGCTACCATCCAGCTGAGCGATAGCCCGCTCGGCGGCTGCCGGGTTGAGCTGCGTCTTCCGGCCAGTGGCCGTCTGCGGAGGCTGTCATGACCGCCATTCCGACGTCGTTGGCGGAACGGCAGCTCACCGCTCTTTATGAGATTAGTGCTGTTTTGGGGCGAACTCTGGCCTACAAGGAATCAGTGGCCAATCTGCTGGAGGTACTGCACAGCCGTGCGGGACTCCACCATCCACTGTTGACGGTGGTGGATGAGCAGCGCGAGCTGATGGTGATTGATGCCCTGCATGCGCCCGGTGTGCCCATGCCTAACCCGCCGGTTCGTTACAAAAGTGGTGAAGGGATTGTGGGCCGGGTGCTGGCCCAGGGTGAACCCATAGTGTTGCAGCGGGCCGGTGACGATCCCCGTTTTCTCGACCGGCTGGAGCTCTATCGCGGTGATCGCCCCTTTGTGGCGGTGCCGATCCGTAACGAGGAACGCAAGCCCTGTGGGGTATTGGCAGCCCAGCCGGATTGCGCTGACAGCGCGACCCTCCATCATCATCTGCGGCTGCTGGAGATGGTGGCCCAGCTTGTTTCCCAGCATCTGCGGCTGGCCCGCCAAGTGGCCCAGACCCACAACGAGCTGACCAGTGAGCGCGATCTGCTGCGGCGCAAGGTGCGCGGCAATTATAGCCTCGACAACATGGTCGGCCACACCGCAGTGATGCGCCGGGTATTCGAGCAGATCCGGCTGGTGGCCAAATGGGATTCGACGGTACTGGTGCGCGGTGAATCAGGCACCGGTAAAGAGCTGGTGGCCAACGCGGTGCACTACAACTCGCCGCGTGCCAATGGTGCCTTTGTACGTCTGAACTGCGCAGCGCTGCCCGACAATCTGCTTGAATCGGAGCTGTTCGGACATGAGAAGGGGGCCTTCACCGGCGCCGTGCGCGACCGCAAGGGGCGCTTCGAGCTGGCCCATCGCGGCACCATCTTTCTCGATGAGATCGGCGAGATCTCGCCTGCGTTTCAGGCCAAGCTGCTGCGCGTGCTGCAGGAGGGCGAGTTCGAACGGGTAGGCGGCAGCCAGACCCTGCAGGTGGATGTGCGCATCATTGCCGCCACCAACCGGCCGCTGGAGGAAGCGGTGCGCGCCGGCCAGTTCCGCGAGGATCTCTACTACCGCCTTAACGTCATGCCGATCCAGCTGCCACCGCTGCGTGAGCGCATCGAGGATCTGCCCGATCTCACCCAGTTCCTGCTCAGCCGCATCAGCCAGCAGCAGGGGCGTCAGCTGCGCCTGACCGACAGCGGCCTGCGCAAGCTGATGCACTACAGCTGGCCGGGCAACGTGCGCGAGCTGGAAAACCTGCTGGAGCGCGCCGCCATCCTCAGCGAAAGCGGGGTGCTGGATCAGGATCTGCTGCTGCTGGAACAGGGGCTGGCGATGGCCACCGGCCGTCCCATTGGCCGTATCAGCCCGCCTCCGGCCATGGTCAGCGCTCCGGAGCCAGAGTTCCTCGACGACTCGGTGGATGAACGGGAACGGGTGATCGCGGCGCTGGAGCGCAGCGGTTGGGTGCAAGCCAAAGCCGCCCGGCTGCTGGGCATGACCCCACGCCAGATCGCCTATCGCATCCAGATCATGAACATCAAGATGAAGCAGCTCTAACCCCGCTAAAGTAATGCGCGCAGGGATGCGCGCTCGTGGCCCGCCATAGTCCCGCCCCCTTGGTTGCCTTTCTCCACAAAATAACCCTGTGTGGCGCGGCTGGTAACGGCCGTGCCGGACCATGGGACAGGTCGGTGTGCTGGCTTTGTCACAAACCCGCCAATGTCAGTCGTCGAGCGTTGCATGGCGCTCTTGTCTGTTTTCAACACGTTGAAATTAAAGGGTTGTCATCAGGAACGGATTTCGCACATGAGTTAGGTGGCCTACTGCTTGGGGTAGTGGGCGAAGCGATTAAGGAGCGGCCCATGTCCTGTTCATCGATGGCGCATCAGGCCAGTGGCCCCAGCAGCGAGCATCCCTGCTATTCGGCCCATGGTCAGCACCAGTACGCCCGCATTCATCTGGCGGTGGCGCCGGCCTGCAACATCCAGTGCAATTACTGCAACCGCCGTTACGACTGTTCCAACGAATCCCGCCCCGGCGTCACCTCCATGGTGCTGACCCCACAACAGGCCGCAGCACGGGTGGCCAGCGTCGCCCAGCGTCTGCCCAATCTCAAAGTGGTCGGCATCGCCGGCCCTGGTGATCCGCTGGCCAATGGCGCCCGCACCCTGGAAACCCTGAAACGGGTGAAAGAGGTCGACCCTTCGCTGCTGCTTTGTGTCTCCACCAATGGTCTGGCCCTGGCCGACCATGCCGAAGCGCTTGCTGCCGTAGGCGTACACCACCTCACCATCACCATCAACACCCTGGATCTGACCACCGCTGCCCGCATCTATGCTTGGGTCTATCGCGGCCATCGCCGCTGGCAAGGGCTGGCGGGGGCGCGTGAACTGCTGGCCGCCCAGCTCGACGGCCTGCGTGCCGCTGTGGCCAGTGGCATGCAGGTGAAGATCAACAGCGTGGTGATCCCGGGGATCAACGACAGCCAAGTGGTGGAAGTGGCTGAGATGGTGCGTCAGCACGGCGCCGTGCTGCATAACCTGATGCCGCTCATCTCCAAGCCCGAACATGGCACTTGGTTCGGCCTTAACCACCAGCGTGAGCCCGATGCCGAGCTGATGACCAGCATCAAGAGTGCGGTACGGCCGATCATGCCGCTGATGGAGCATTGCCAGCAGTGCCGCGCCGATGCGGTGGGCATGCTCGGTAACAATGAAAATCTGGATGTGCCTGCGGTGGCCAGCCAGCCGCAGCCGCTGCTCAAAGTAGCGGTGGCCAGCAGCGATGGACGGGTGGTGGATCGCCACCTCGGCCATGCCCGCACCTTCCATATCTGGGCCCGCGGGGTCGATGGCAAATGGCGACTGGAAGCCAGCCGTGAACTGCCGGCCTACTGCGACGGCCCGGTGGGCTGCGACGCCGAGGCGCCGGTAGATGAGCAACAGCGCGCCGCACCGCTGCTGGCGGCAGTGGGCGATTGCCAGCTGCTGCTGGCCTGCCGGGTGGGCGATGGCCCGCGTCAGCTGCTGGCCCAGGCCGGGGTTGAGGTCAACTGTGACCTCGCCTGGCATACCGTGGATGACGCGCTGGCGCGGGTGGCCGCTGCCGCATCTGCCGCCACTGCACCCGCACGCATCAGCGCCTGAGCCGAGGAGGATCTAGCCATGGCCCTTGCCATTACCGACGCCTGCACCGGCTGTTACGGTTGCCAGACGGTCTGTCCGACCGGCGCCGTGCGCCCCCGGCCGCCCCGTTTCACCATACTGGCCGCCAGCTGCACCGAGTGCGCCGGCAGCTATGACCAGCCGCAGTGCGCGGCCATCTGTCCGGTGGAGGGGGCGATCGTCAACAGCCTCGGCCTGCCACTGAACCCGCCGGGCTCACTGGCCCCGCAAACCCCGTTTGATCAGACAGTCCGCTCCGGGCCATGGGCGAGCAGCTAAGGCTGCCCACCATGGGTACATCAGCCCTGGCCAGCTGTGACTGGCACTGGTGGCGGCTGATCCTCGACAGCCAAAGTCGGGGCCGGGCGGCGCTACCCTCCGATCTCGGGTTGCAGCCGGACGTCGCCTGGTTGCTGTGGCTGCGGCTGGGGCTGACCGCCAACGACCAGCATGATGAGCTGCGCCATCAACTGCTTGAGCTGCGCAACAGTCAGCGCCAGGAGCTGGAAGCACTGCTGCGGGGCTATGCAGTCAATGTCGACAGCCCGCTGATGGCAAAGGTGGTCGCCACCGCCGCCATGGCCAGCGGCCACCTGTGGCAGGATCTGGGCATGCCCGACCGGCCCACCCTGCGCCTGCTTTTGACCCACCACTTTCCGGCGCTGGTCGCCCACAACGTGCATAACCTGCGCTGGAAAAAGTTCTTCTATCGCCTGCTGTGCGAACAGGGGGGCGATTATCTTTGCCCCGCACCCAATTGCGGTGATTGCCATGAGCGGCAGAGTTGTATGGAGGATTCAGCGAGTTAGCGTGGCTGATGCCGTGTCGATGCGCCTGTGGCGCGGCAGATGCCACTGCGTGGCAGCAGATGGAGGGGTTTCGCCCCCTCCACGACGAGCAGGAAGGCCGTTTCCGCACGGCCTCCCTGCACCCACCGGCGGCCCCCAATGATCACCACCATCGACAACCGTTTTCCGTTCTGCCGGGCTACGGGGTCGCAAATATGGGCTGTCCTGCCCAGATTTGCTTTCGCTGGCATCCATGCCAGCTCAACCCCTTCGCCCGACTGGCCGTGCGTTGTTTGGCGCTGTGGCGGTGGTGATCGAGGGGTAGGGCGGAGATGGCGCCGCTGCGTGGCCCGTTCGCCCTGAGCCTGTCGAAGGGCTGTGATTGCCGGTGTAGCCAACTGCGTTGGCGATGCGGCTGCGCCGCAGCAGATGTCACTCGCCTCGACCTGCCAGCAGCACCAAGGCTGGTGTGGGCTGATGTGCGATCTGGGCACTGCTCAAACGGGGTGAGGATGCGGTTAGCTGTGACGTTGATGCCCGGCTATGTCTGTTCGGGGTTATTCGCCAGGGTGGCTTGGTGCGGCGCCAAGGTTACGGCTGCCATGGGCGACGATCACGATCTCGATGGCATCGGGCCTAAGCCGGTAGATGATGCGATAACCCTGATAGATCAGTTCGCGGATGCCGGGATCATTGGCTTCCGGCATGGGCCTGCCACTGTGTGGAAAGTCAGGCAAATGGCGGGTGGCGTGCAGCAGGCGAGCGATGAAGGCTTGGGCATAGACGGCAGAATCCTGCGCTATGTAATCGCGAATGTGTTCGACATCGCGCAGTGCCTGTTCTGACCAGAGCACCTTCATCAGGCGGGCTTACCCAGCAGTCGCTGCTCTACCTCCTCTTGGCTGTAGCTGCGCCCTTCATCAAGGTCGCTTAGCCCTTTTTCCAGCTTTTGGCGGATGTAGAGGGCGTAGATGGCGTCGTCGATCGTGGCCATCTCCGGCAGGTGATCGGCGATGTCATGAACCATCTGTTTGACATTCTGCATGACGCAGCTCCTCTCGATACCTGTTGGATCAGGGTAGTCGGCATAATCGCACAGCGCTGTGATCTGGCGGTAGCCTTTGCGGCTAGCTACGCCGGTACAGATGCCACTGCGTGGTTGAGATGCCTGCTGCGCAGGCAGTTGCGCCTGCGGTGCCCGGATGCGGGGTTTTGCCCCCGCGCGACAAGCAGGAGGAGGGTAGCCGGACCCTCCTCCTGCACCACCAGCCGGCCCGGTAGTGCAGTGCCATCAATGCTTGTGGCCTGTTACGGTGCTGCTGTCAGGCCGCTCGACGCTACATCCTTGTACCGTGCTCGCTCTCGCCGACATCCTGCCGCCTCGACCTGCCAGCAGCACCAAGGCTGGTGTGGGCTGATGGGCGATCTGGGCACTGCTCAAACGGGGTGGGATGCTACCGCGCTGCCGAGCGGTGCAGTTTAACCTCCTGCCGAGGCTGAGAAAGGCTGTCAAAACGACTGATTTCGACAGTTTGGCTGCTGACGCCTTGGTCTGAAATGGGGTATTGTTTGCGGCAATTGAGGGCCTGACGTCATTGTTCAGCACGCCGGTGACCATGAGTAGGGATAACTCAATTTTTGTTAGATAACTGCAATCTTCCCGACAGGATGTGAGGCTATGTGTATGCGTATTGGTGTTGTCATTCTGGCTTTGATGGTCATGAGCGGTTGTGCGTCGTCATACATTCCGCCGGGCGAAAAGGCAGATCTGAATAAGTTTGCCCCTCAGGATATTCAGGATGCATTTGCCGTTAAGGCCACCAATCCCTTTCCGGCAGCGATCGCTGCCGTTCGCGTTCAGGCGCCCAACTACAGCAATCGCTACCTCGAGCAAAACGGTGGTCGCCATGGCTCAGGTCAGTACTCGGTGATTCTGACCAAGGAGCTAAATGAAGAGGCGGTGCTGGCCGAGGTTGGCCCGTTACCCCAAGTCAAAGGGGTTGTATCCATTAATAGGTTGCTGCTTCCCGATACCCTCGACAGCGATGAAGATATCCGCGTAGCAGCAGCGCGGCTCCAGGCGGATTTGGTCTTCCTCTACACTCTGGATACGGCGTTTTATGACAATGATCTGTCGACACCGCTGAAGGTGGTGACTTTGGGGCTATCGCCCACTAACAAGATAACAGCGGTTACCACCTGCTCCGCACTGCTTTTGGATACGCGCACCGGCTATCTCTATTCCGCCTATGAGGCAACGGAAAAGGCAACAACCCTTTCCACCTCTTGGGGTAGCGCCGATACCGCTGACGAAGTGCGGCGTGAAACTGAACAGAAGGCCTTCAAAAAGCTGGTCGAAAGCGTCGCTGCCTCCTGGCCGCAGTTGCTGCAACGCCATGCACCTCAGCAGGCTAACGCTGCTACCGCTGTTCAGTAGTGTTGGCCGTATGCGCTAACTGCGGATACGGCATTGCTTTGGCCAACGGCTAAAGGCTGGTTCGCTTGCAGCGAGTGAGCATTAGATGCCACTGCGTGTCAGAGAGATGCGAGGCTACCCGCCTCGCGCTGGGATCAGTAGATGCGGCTGCCTGCAGCCTCAAAGACAAATCGCGTGGCGATTTGATAAGAGCGCCGACTGGCCGGCGCTGGCCAGGTAAGGGCCGGACCCGCCCGGCCCTTACCAATCCCGGCGGCCCGCTAGAGCAGTGCTGTTGATACCCGAGGCCTGTTCCGGCGCTGCTGTCAGGCCGCTCGACGGTACTTCCCTGTACCGGGCTCGCTCTCGCCGACATCCTGTCGCCTCGACCTGCCAGCCGCACCAAGGTTGGTGTGTGCTGCTGGGCGATCTGGGCACTGCTCAAACGGGGGGGGCTACCGCAGCTGTGCTGCGGAACTGGCTTTGCGCTCGAATTGCTGCGCAGGCTGTGAGCAGCTACAAAAAATACCTGTTTCCTACTGCGTGACTGCTGACTGACTTGCATGGGCTGGGGTATGGTGATTTCGTTGGTTTGTTGGGTGTCCAAGATGTAACATCAAATGTAAAAGGGGTATCAGCAACAATGGATATCTTCAATAGAAGGAAATCATGGAGAGATGAATACATTGGAATCCTCCAACATGGCCCTAATCAAAGCCAAATGAAATTTGCTTTAGAATTGATCAATGATGGTTATGCTGATGGTATGGTATCAAGAGAAGCCGGTATTGGTGATAGAGCACCTTATGTACGCTGGCAGGGTATTAACACTAAAGGAAGACTTTTTTTGGATGATTTAATTGAGCAAGAGCGTAAAGCCTCTGTTTTTTTACAAAATAAAAATTTGTGCCTTAGCCCTTGGTAGTTGGCTAGTTGGTGTGGGTACATCAATATTTTTGGACTCAATAAGTTGCATTTAATAAGAGAATTTACTTCACGCCTCCGCCGTCGGAGCAGAAAAGCGGCGCCGTTTATTGAAACGTGATGGGCCAAGTAGC
The DNA here is from genome assembly GCA_017425245.1 of Gammaproteobacteria bacterium. Classification (GTDB taxonomy): domain Bacteria; phylum Pseudomonadota; class Gammaproteobacteria; order Enterobacterales; family Neiellaceae; genus RGIG665. The sequence goes on along the minus strand of JAFOOX010000041.1, from coordinate 27,196 downwards.
GACTGAGGTATACAGGTGGTCACTGAAGGAAACGCGGATATGAAATTTTTCTGTGTAGTTTTAACTGCAATAGCAGTCTGCCTTTCTTTCGCGGCACATGCTGGCGAGGGGTATGAGATAAAAGGTCGTTCAGGAGTGATGGTCTTCGTCGCCGTTGATAGCTCAGAAGCTGAAAACGAGGATGTATACCGGTTTGCTGTTGCAGATGCATGTGCTGGAAAGAAAATATGCCAAGTACACTATTGGATCGGTAACGCCCCAAGTGGCTTCCCGCTGAATGACATCCAGGTAAATTCAAAGGTTGCGCATTGGCAACAGAATCTGAATACAGGTTTGCGGCGCTGGTTGGTTAATTGCGATTCCTCCAACCTGTTTTCAAACGGGCGTGAATGCATGTAGCCGTTGCCCCATGGCCGCAAGCACGGCATTTCCCAACCCCGTTTGAGCAGCGCCAATACCCAACTTGCAGTTGGCACCAGCCTTGGTGGTGCTGTCAGGTCGAGGCAACAGGACGTTGCCGAGAGCGAGCCCAGTGCATGGATGCACTGTCGAGCGGCCTGACAGCAGCGCCGGAACAGGGCACAAGCGTTTACAGCGCTGCTCTATCGGGGCGCCCGGGATTGCAAAGGGCGGTGGCGAGACCGCCCTTTGCCCCAGCGCGAGGCGGGTAGCCTCGCATCTCGCTGCCACGCAGTGGCATCTAGCACCTGGCCTGCGCCGGCCAGTCGGCGCTCTTATCAAATCGCGACGCGATTTGTCTCACTGCCTGCGGCGCAGCCGCATTCTCAGTATCGAGACACGATACACGAGATGCGAGATGCGAGATGCGAGATGCGAGATACGAGATACGAGATACGAATGAAGCCACATCTCGCCGCCGCGCAGCGGCAGCACCATCGCCCAACCGCTACCAGCGCTGGGCGTGCAGCTCAGCGCTTGACGCCATTCCCCGTGCGGGATTGAATAACAGTTATTAGTAGTTAGTGGAGCTTTGGACATGCCGACCAGCGTTGCCTTAGGCAGTCACTTCGAAGGGTTCATTCGCGATCAGCTGCAGACGGGGCGCTTCAATAACGTTAGTGAAGTGGTTCGTGCCGGTCTGCGCCTGTTGGAGGAGAGCGAACAGCGTCGCCAGCTGGAGCTTGAGGCTCTGCGCGCCGAGATCGCGGCCGGTCGTGCCAGTGGTGAGCCCAAGTCAGCCGATGCTGTGTTTGACTGCATCGAAGCCAAGCTAACCACTCAGATCCGCTGATGCCTTTGCTGTTCACGCCGCTGGCCGAGCAGGATCTTGAGTCCATCGCCAAATACATCGCCGCTGATAATGTCCCTCGGGCGCTGTCGTTCGTGCGCGAGCTTCGCCAACAGTGCCAGCGTATCGCACTCAACCCAGCCGGTTACCGGATGCGGCCTGAACTTGGCGAAGGGATCCGCTCCTGTGCCCACGGGCACTACGTCATCTTTTTCGAAGCCTTGGCCGATGCAGTCACTGTCGTGCGTATCCTGCACGGCGCTCGCGACTTGCCAGAGCTGTTTCAGGCTGATGATGACGCCCCCAGGTAATCGACGACAGCGCCTCCACGACCAGCCGCAAGCACGGCATTTCCCACCCCGTTTGAGCAGCGCCAATACCCACATTGCAGTTGGCACCAGCCTTGGTGGTGCCGTCAGGTCGAGGCAACAGGACGTTGCCGAGAGCGAGCTCAGTGCATGGATGCACTGTCGAGCGGCCTGACAGCAGCACCGGAACAGGCCACAAGTGCTTATAGCGCTGCTCTACCGGGGCGCCCGGGATTGCAAAGGGCGGTGGCGAGACCGCCCTTTGCCCCAGCGCGAGGCGGGTAGCCTCGCATCTCGCTGCCACGCAGTGGTATTGCCGCCGCGCAGCGGCATCTAGCACCTGGCCAGCGCCGGCCAGTCGGCGCTCTTATCAAATCGCCACGCGATTTGTCTTAACGCCGCCGCGCAACGGCAGCGCCACAATGCCGCCACGCAAGTGGCCGCAACCCCCCACCACTGGTAGCATGACCGCCCTCGCGGCCCGCGCGCATAGCAGTGGTAATTCTCGTGTCAGAACTGGACAAAACGCCCGCAACTTCGGCCCAAGCGGCCTTTGATCTCACCGGCTTGCCGGCGACGGCGGTGGCTCATTTCACCCGCCGTCTGGCCGGGTTGCCCGCCAGTGACGAGCGGCGGCGGGGGCAGATATTGAGGCGCATCGAGCAGGATCTAAAGCTGGTGCGGGCACGGGCCAGGGCGCCGCGTCATTTCGATTTCCCCGAGCTGCTGCCGGTCAGCGGTGCGCGTGAGCAGATCGCGGCGGCGATTAGCAAACATCAGGTGGTGATCCTGGCCGGTGAGACTGGCTCGGGCAAAACCACCCAGCTGCCCAAGATCTGCCTGGAGCTGGGGCGGGGCGTTGCTGGCCTGATTGGCCACACCCAGCCGCGTCGTATTGCCGCGCGCAGTGTGGCCGAGCGCATCGCCGAGGAGATGAAGGTCAGCCTCGGCAGTACCGTTGGTTATCAGGTGCGTTTTGGCGAGAAGATCTCGCCTGAGACCTGTATCAAGCTGATGACCGACGGGGTGATGCTGGCCGAGATCCACAACGACCGGCTGCTGTCGCGCTACGACACCATCATCATCGACGAAGCTCACGAGCGCTCGCTCAACATCGATTTTCTGCTCGGCTATCTGCGCCAGATCTTGCCCAAGCGCCCCGACCTCAAGGTGGTGATCACCTCGGCAACGCTGGAAACCGAGCGCTTCTCGCGCCACTTCAACAACGCCCCGGTACTGGTGGTGGAGGGACGCACCTATCCGGTGGAGCTGCGCTACCAGTTTGATGAAAAGGCCAAAGAGCAGGACGAGGTTCAGGCGATCTGCGATGGGGTGCGCGAGCTGGTGCACGAAGGGCCGGGCGATATCCTGGTGTTTTTGAATGGCGAACGTGAGATCCGCGACACCCTCGATGCCCTTGAGGGGATGAAGCTGAAGGGCACCGAAGTGGTGCCGCTGTTTGCCCGCTTAACCCTCGCCGAGCAGCAGCGGGTGTTTGCCCCGCACAGCGGGCGGCGCATTGTGCTGGCCACCAACGTGGCCGAAACCTCACTGACGGTACCCGGCATCCGCTTTGTCATCGACCCCGGCACTGCCCGCATCAGCCGCTACAGCGTGCGCGCCAAAGTGCAGCGCTTGCCAATTGAGCCGGTGTCGCAGGCCAGTGCCAACCAGCGTGCCGGCCGTTGTGGCCGTGTGATGGACGGCATCTGTGTGCGCCTTTACAGCGAGGCTGATTTTGCCGCCCGCCCGGCCTACACCGATCCGGAGATCCTGCGCACTAACCTGGCGGCGGTGGTGCTGCAGATGCTCTCGTTGGGCCTCGGCGATATTGAGCGCTTTCCGTTTATTCAGCCGCCTGACAGCCGCCAGATCAGCGATGCGATCAAGCTGCTGGAGGAGATCCATGCCGTGGTGGTGGGGCGCGGTGGCGATGTTCGCTATCAGCTGACGCCGCTGGGCCGTCAGCTGGCGCGCTTCCCGCTCGATCCGCGCATTAGCCGCATCATTGTTGAGGGGGCCAAGCAGGGAGCGCTCAACGAAACCCTGGTGATTGCCGCGGCGCTGACCATTCAGGATGTGCGCGAACGGCCACTGGAAGCGCAGCAGGCGGCAGATGAAGCGCACCGCCGCTTTGCCGATCCACGCTCCGATTTTGTCGCCCAGTTGAAGCTGTGGGACTACCTGCAACAGCAGCAGGATGCGGTCACGCGTAACCAGTTCCGCAGCCTGTGCAAGCGCGAGTTTCTTGCCTGGCTGCGGGTGCGCGAATGGCAGGATCTGCACGCCCAGCTGGCGGCCATTGCCGATGAGCTGGGCTACAAAGCCAGCCAGCAACCCCTTGATTACGCCGGCAGCGGTTACGAGCTGCTGCACAAGTCGGTGCTGGCCGGGCTGCTGGGTTTAATTGGCCAGCGCCAGAACGACGGTACTTATCTCGGGGCTCGTGGCATCAAGTTTGTGCCCTTTCCCGGTGGTGGCACCCGCAACATCAAGGCGCGCTGGGTGATGGCGGCCGAGCTGGTGGAAACCAGCCGCCTGTTTGCCCGCACCGTGGCCGAAATTCAGCCCGAATGGGTCGAGCCGCTGGCCGGTGATCTGCTTAAGCGCAGCTATGCCGAGCCCCATTGGGAACAGAAGCGCGGCCAGGTGGTGGCAGTGGAAAGCGCCAGCCTCTATGGCCTGCCGGTGGTGGCCGGGCGGCGGGTGAGTTACGAGCGCATCGATCCCATCGAGTGCCGCCGCATCTTTATCCGCGAGGCGCTGATCCCGGCTCAGCTCGGCTTCGAACCCGGCTTTTTGCGCCATAACCGCGCGCTTGTTCATGAGATTGAAGCGCTGGAGGAGCGGGTGCGGCGGCGCGATCTGCTGGCCGATGACGCTCGTCAGTTCGCCCTCTATGACAACGCGCTGCCGCAAGGTTTGGCCAGCCGCGTCAGCCTGCAGGCGGCACTCAAAGTCGATGGCGGGCTGGATCAACGGCTGCGCTTTAAACGCGACGAGCTGCTGGTTGGCGATGGCGAGGTGGATGACGCCGCTCACCCCGAGCGCTGGCAGTGCGGCCAGATTGATATCTCGCTCAGCTATGCATTTAACCCCGGCAGCGACGCCGATGGCGTCACCGCCGTGGTGCCGGTGGCGGTGCTCAACCAGATCGATCCGGCCAGCTTCGAATGGGGCATTCCGGCCAACCGCCATGAGCTGGTGACGGCGCTGATCCGCGCCTTGCCCAAGCAGCTGCGCAAGCATCTGGTGCCAGCGCCGGATGTCGCCGCTGGCGTGCTGGCCGCCATCAACCCCGACAAAGAGCGGCTGATCCCGGCGTTGACCCGTGAGCTCAAACGCCAGCGCGGCGTGCAGATCCCGGAGGATGCCTGGAACTGGGCGCAGGTGCCGGCCCATCTGCGGGTGCGGGTGGCGGTGGTGGATAGCGACGGCAAGGCGCTGGCCGATGGTGATTCGGTGGCGGATCTGCAATACCGCTTAAAAGACGCGGTGCAGGCCAGCCTGTCGCAGGTGGTGCCCACGGGCCTTGAGCGGCAGGGGCTGAGCGAGTGGGACTTCAACCAGCTGCCGGCCGAGTACCGGCGCAAAGGGCAGGGCTACGAGGTGGTGGCCTACCCGGCGCTGGTGGATCGCCGCCAGCATGTGGATATCGTGCTCTTTGATCACCAGATTGATGCCGAGCTGGCCCACAAGGGTGGGGTGCGCCGGCTGTTGCTGCTGTCGGTGCCATCGCCGGTCAGGTATCTGGAAAGCAAACTGAGCAACCAGGCCAAGCTGGCGATGTATTACGACCCCTGGGGCAAGGTGCCGGAGCTGATTGGCGACATCATCGGCTGCGGCTGCGAGAGCCTGATGGCCCGCCAGCCGCTGCCGCGCAACAGGGACGATTTCCTCAAGCTGCGTGATCTGGTCCGTGCCGAGCTGAACGACGCCTCGCTGGCGGTGGCCGCCGAGGTGGAGCAGCTGCTGGCGCTGGTGCACGGCATCCGCAAACGGCAGAAGGGCAAAATTCAGCTGAGTGAAGCGCGTAGCCACGCCGATATTCAGGCCCAGCTCGATGCGCTGGTGTTCAAGGGTTTTGTCGCCGCTACGGGGGCGGCGCGTTTAGGCGATCTCAACCGCTACCTGCGCGCCATCGACCATCGCCTCGACAAGCTGCCGGTTGATCCCAACCGCGACCGCAACCAGCAGCTGGCGATTGAGCGGGTGCAGCAGGCCTTTGATGAACTGCGCACCCTGGCCAGCAACCGCCGCGCCGAGCTGCACAGCGTCGAGGAGCTGCGCTGGCAGATCGAAGAGCTGCGGGTATCGCTGTTTGCCCAACCCGTCGGCGCCAAAGGCCAGGTGTCGGAGAAGCGGCTGCTGGCCGCCATCGCCGAGGTGAAAAAGCGGCTGGGCTAAGGTTTAGGGGTAAGGCACAATCCAGATCTGCAGCCGTTTGTCATCTATGGCGAACAGGTTGCAGCAACAGAGCAGGGTGGGCATAGGCAAGTTATCAGCCGCCGTTTTCAGTGAACGCCGCGATCATCGCGCTGATTGCGGCCATCAGTGAGCAGCTGGGGCGGTTGAGCGTGGCTGCTGAGCGTCGCAATGCGCTGCGTTTACGGCGTATCAACCGTATTCGCACCGTGCAGTGGTCGTTGGCGATTGAGGGCAATACCCTAAGTACAGCGCAGATCACCGCGATCCTGGAAGGCAAGGTGGTGCTGGCGCCGCCGCGCGAAGTGCAAGAAGCGCGAAACGCCTTGGCGGCCTACGACCAATTGCAGCAGTGGCAACCCACCGCTGAACAACATCTGCTGGCCGCTAAAGGACAAGGCCCGCGTGATGCGGGCCTTGTCGGTTGATCAGCTTTGCAGATGGGCAATCTGGTAGTGGTCACGCACGAAGCCGCTGAAATAGTCAGCCAGCATCGGGTGGTCTACTTCAACCGGACTCAGCTCAACTTCGATCGCCTCTTCGGCGACATAGATGGTGATCGGCGTGCCGTCGATCAGCACCTCATACCAAGGCTTGTCACGCGCATCCACGGCGTCGGTCTTGGTGTTGTACCAGTCTTCGTCCATAGAGCACTCAGGATCGGCGTCAGCAATGACGCCGCGATAACCGTGACGCTTGTGATAGACAATCTGACCGATGGCAAACTTGGCGATGTGCATAGCTCCCCTCCATAACAGTCATGATTAAAAGGCTGTCTATAGGAAACGGTCGGCACAGGCATGAGCGCGAGAGGCGGGAAGGGCGGTCCTGACGCTGTCGTACGGTTAGAGAGAACAGTAGTCTGCGGCTAAAGCCGCAGACGTCGACAATGGCGCGTGCCTGTCACCTGCTAACGATCGGGGTACGGATGCGCACTCTACAAAGGTCACTTGGGCTGGCTGTTACAGCACGCGCAGCACCAGTCCCTTCAGATATAGCCCTTCCGGGTAGTGGATGGCTACTGGATGATCCTCGGATTGGCGTAAAAAACGCAAAATTTGTGCATCGCGGCCGGCATCAAGGGCGGCATCGGCCACGATCTTCTGAAACAGGTCGGACGGCATCAGCCCCGAACAGGAAAAGGTGAGCAGAGTGCCGCCGGGCTTGAGCAGTTGCATTGCCAGCATGTTGATGTCTTTGTAGCCACGGCAGGCTCCCATCAGCTGGGCCTTGGAATCGGCAAACTTGGGCGGATCGAGAATGATGGTGTCGAACTGTTCGCCGCGCTCACGGTACCAGCGCAGCAGTTTGAACACGTCGGCCTTGAGGAACTGGGCGCGGCTGGCATCCAGCTGCGGGTTGAGGGCCAGCGAATGGCGAGCCAGCTCCAGCGCCCCTTCCGAGGCATCGACATTGACTACTTCGCTGGCACCGCCACGCAGCGCCGCCAGGCCAAAGCCGCCGGTATAGCTGAAGCAGTTGAGCACCCGGCCACCAGTGCAGTAGTCGGCAGCGATGGCACGGTTGTCGCGTTGATCGAGGTAAAAGCCGGTCTTGTGGCCGTTTTCGATATCCACCAACAGTTTCAACCCCAGTTCATCGATGGCCACCGGCGCGGCCGGCGCCGCGCCAACGAGTGGCCCTTTAACCGGCTTGAGGCCCTCTTTATGGCGTACATCGGCATCGGAGCGTTCGTAGATCAGGCAGTCCGGGTAGAGCATCTGCAGTGCGGCCACCAGGGTCTGGCGATGGTACTCGGCGCCGGCGGAGAGCAGCTGCAGCACCAGATAGGGGCCGTAACGGTCGATGGTGATGCCCGGCAGACCATCGGATTCAGCCGCCACCAGCCGATAACCGGTGGTCTGCTGACGTAGCAGCAGATGCTGGCGCAGGGCGTCTGCCTGCCGCAGCTTCTGTTCAAAAAACGCCTGATCGATGACCGCCTGCTCATCGAGGCTCCAGATGCGGGCCCGGATCTGCGATTCCGGCGAATAGGCGGCCCAGCCCAGAAAGCGGCCATCGGCGGCGCGCACTGCTACGGTTTCGCCGATAGCGGCTTTGCCTTCCACCCGCGCAATCCCCTTGGAAAAGATCCAGGGATGGCGGCGCAGCACCGATTTTTCGCGTTCCGGCTGAAGATGGAGGGTGGCAGGCATGGTGGCAGATCCGGTGTAAGTTAAAACGAGCGCATGGTAAGTCCCATGGCTCCGCTTTGCCATGGTTGCGACCGGAGGAGGTGACAATGAGCCAGGGTGCGCTGCATGCCCGGATCAGGGGACGGGTACAGGGGGTCGGGTTTCGCTGGCACAGCCAGTGGCAGGCGGAGCGGCTGGGGTTGCGTGGCTGGGTGCGCAATCTGAGCGATGGCGACGTCGAGCTGTGGGCCGAAGGCGACGAAGAGGCGCTGGCAGCGATGGAGCGCTGGCTGGCCCACGGCCCGCCTGCGGCACGTGTCGAAAGGTTAACAGTCAGCCAGGTGGCGGCGCTTGGCTACAGCGAGTTCACCCAGCGCGCCGACGCTTGAGCTCTTATCGGGGGTGATTGCCGAGGTTGGCGCTCCACACCGCCAGCTCGGGGCTGACCCCTTGGGGAATGGGCTGCACCTGTAGCCGCGGATCATCCAGGGTCACCGGGCTGCCGATGGCGGCGCTCACCGCTTTGGCCAGCGCCTCAGGATCACTGCGCAGCCGCTCATCGATCGGCTGCGGGGTGTCGGTCAGCTGAGCGCGACGACCACCGGGCAGATAGATGGCGCCAGTGGCAAAGTCGATAGCGAAGGCGACGAGCCCGGGAACGAGGAACAGCAGCAGGCCAACGCCATTGAGAATGGCGATGGCCGGATCAATGCTGCCGCTGGTCTGGCCACGTCGCTCAGGGTAGATCAGGGTGCCGCAGCCAGCCTGGGTAAGCAGGGTCGTGGCCAGCAGCGCAGAGAGCAGGCGCTGTCTCATGGTGGTTCTCGGATTGCTCAAGTTCGGGACGTTAGTCTCGACCAGTCATCCGCCCAAATGCAATCACCATCCCCAGCAGCATGATCAATGTCGCTTTGCCATTGGCTGTGCCTTGGCTAGAGTGATCAGGCCGCCACAACCTGATGATATGCCATGACCTTTGTTGCCAGTCCTGCCGAACAGCGGATCCTCGATCAACTGGTGATCCCACCGCAGCCCGATGTGCTGCTGCGGGTGGCGGCCGAAGCCAAAAAGCCGGAGCCCAATCTGCAGGTGATTGCCGATGCCATCGCCGAAGACATCAGCATTGCCGGTGGGGTGATGCATGTGATCAATTCGGCGGCTTACCGGCGGGCGGTGCCAATTAGCAATATCAGCCATGCGGTGCGGGCGCTGGGGTTTCGCCGGGTCTATTCGCTGGTGCGAACGGTCGCCCTGCGTAATGCTCTGGCCCATTGCCCGGGTATCGACAGCTTCTGGCAGAGTGGCTCCCGGGTGGCTGAGGCGGCAGTGCGTACCGCAGAGCTGCTGGGACGGCCAGATCTGGCCGATCAGGCGTATCTGTGCGGATTGTTTCATCTGGTTGGTGCGCCGGTGCTGGCCGGCCTGTTTCCCGCCTATGACGCCATCCTTACCCGCGCAGAGGTTGAAGGCTGGGCTACCGTTGGCGACGAAGAGCGGCAACGTTTGGGCACCAGTCACACCGCCGTGGGCGCCCTGCTAACCCAACGCTGGCATTTGCCGGAAGCTGTGGTTGAGGCGATTGCCCATCAGCATGAGGCGGTACAGCTGTTCAATCAGTCACAGCATGCCGACAGCGCAGATCTGGTGGCGGTTCTCAAGCTCGCGCGGCGTGTTGCAGCACGCGAGATCCAGAGCATGGTGGTGGATATTGAATGGGATCAGCTCAGTGATGCGCTGGCCGACTATCTGGCCGTGCCCAATGCCGCAGCCCTTGAGCCATTTCTTGACCAGATCGCCCAAAAGATGAGCGCATCTGCTTGAGATGAGTAAAGTTTCGAGCCAGATCGCATTTGCCCGCTTTACCTTTGAAGGATGCCCCGTATAATGCGCAGCGTTGTTTGAGGGGCGTAGTTCCAACGGTAGAACAGCGGTCTCCAAAACCGATGGTTGGGGGTTCGAATCCCTCCGCCCCTGCCAAACAACTGACCGACTGAACAGCAGTCAGACAAAAGGCCCCGCAGGGCCTTTTGGCGTTTGTGGGATTCCATTCTCTAGTGGTTGGTCTGCAGCAGGCACAGCTCCGGTGACACCAGCAGCAGATCCATATCGCTGTAACTCTGGTCGCGCACGGCCACCATGCGCCCCTCGGCATCGAAGAATTCGATGCAGGCCCCGCTGGGTAGATCCAGGTAGAAGGCGCGCAACGGTTGAGTGATACGGGCAAAGAGTGAGGGCTCAACAGCCCTAAAGCTCTGGATGTTCATGACAGCACCTCGTCATTCCAGCAGGTTCGAGCGGTTAAAGCATATTGCATGCCGCTGCTGCAGTGACGTTGGTTTGACGTTGGTTTGACGTTGGCCTTCAGGGTGCGGGGCCAGTACAGCTTTCGTTTAACCATTCACTGCGGCGCTGATTTCTCTCTATCCGCATCTGCTGCACATGGATGCCGCCTTGATTCAGCAACATATTGATTTCAAGAAGACGCTGGTGCAGCCACTGGCAGGCAGGTTTGGCTTGAACAGCACGGTCTGGCTGGCGATGTGAGCCAGAATTTCCGGTCATGGGCGCCAGCGTTGCCAGCGCTGCAGGTGCCCCGCCGGTGGTGGCAAAGCTGTTGGCGTAGGGGCGGCATTGCTCGTTATATCTGCGACTACGAACCACCAGCACCCCGTCCTGTTCACAGGCCCAGATCTGTGATTCGGTGCTGACAGCGCTGGTTGGCACTGGCATCTCTGCGGTTTTAGTCTGCATAGTCTCAAGCGGTCGTAACTTTGCCGCTGATGGAGGTGCGGCAGGGCTTTGCTCTTGCATCGGTCGCCACCAGCCATCACGAATGGCGGTGATGCCTAGCGCAGTCAGTACGGCAAACAGTATCAGGGCGCTCCAGATCGGGGGGTTATTGCTAGCCATAGCCTACGGCGCTGCGGTTGATGTTGGCCGATGCTAAGTTAGCGAAGAGGTGCCCGTCTGCTCTGGCCGTCACAATCGTCGGCCGCGATCCGGGTCAAGTCGCTGAACGCCAATCCTGTGCCACTATTAGCAACATCGCTTGATGGCAAACGAGGCGTCCATGTTTAAGGCATTGTTGCTGACCCAGGATCCTGACGGCAAAACCCAGGCGGCGGTCCGCGATATAGATGAGGCCGATCTGCCGGCCGGCGAGGTGCTGGTCAAGGTGCGCTATTCGGCTCTTAACTACAAAGATGCGCTGGCTATCACCGGCCGCGGCAAGATCGTGCGCCACTGGCCGATGGTGCCAGGTATCGACTTTGCCGGCACCGTGCTCAGTTCCGCCGACTCGCGTTTTGAGGAGGGCGATGAGGTGATGCTGACCGGCTGGGGGGTGGGCGAGGACCATTGGGGCGGCATGGCCGAGCGGGCGCGGGTCAAGGCCGACTGGCTGTGCCATCTGCCCGACAGCCTGAGTGATCGCCATGCCATGGCGCTTGGTACCGCTGGGCTCACCGCCATGCTCTGTGTGATGGCGCTGGAGGAGGGCAGGGTGATGCCCGGCAACCCGCATCCGGTGGTGGTGACTGGCGCCAGTGGCGGTGTTGGCAGCGTCGCCGTGGCGTTGCTGGCTCAACTTGGCTATCAGGTGGTGGCGGTATCCGGGCGTCCGGATAACGAGGATTACCTGCGCGGCCTTGGCGCCAAGACCGTGCTGGCCCGTGACAGTTTCAACGGCAAGCCGCGACTGCTCGACAAACAGATTTATAGCGGCGTGGTTGATACCGTCGGTGGGCCGATTTTGGCGGCGCTGCTAAGCCAACTGAACTACAACGGGGTGGCAGCGGCTTGTGGCTTGGCTGGCAGTGTCGAACTGTCGACCTCGGTGATGCCTTTTATTTTGCGTAATGTGCGGCTACAGGGGGTGGATTCGGTGATTTGCCCTAGGCCCCGACGGCAACTGGCATGGCAGCGGCTGGGCGAGATCCTGCCGGAGGGGATCTACGAGCAGCTGGCGCTGGAGATCCCGCTGGATGCGGTGCCAGCACTGGCTGATGCGCTACTCGATGGCAAAGTGACAGGACGCACGCTGGTGCGGGTTAGCGCCGAAGACTGATCGCCAGAAAGCCGAAGCAAAAGGGCAGCATAGGCTGCCCTTTTGCGTTGTTGGCCCTGCCGTTAACTCTCTCAATTGAGCCACGGCCAGCCTCTCCTTGCCACCGCATTTTGATTTGTGTCAATTAACGGCAAATGCCATCTTGTTGCATGTAAGTACTTGTTGCATCATTCGCGTGTGATAACAACTTTCATTTGCGTAGTGAGGTTTCCATGCGTCCATCGTTCACCTGCAGGCTGCAGCAACTACCGCTAACCCCTATCGCTGCCGCTTTGCTGCTGGCCCTGGCCATGCCGGTGCACGCAGACAAACCCAAGAGCGGGGCGAGCACTGCCAGTGATGCCGATCAACCGGTTGAGGTGATCGAGGTTCAAGGGGTGCGCCAGCGACTGGAGCGTAAAGGCCAGCTGGGCGACATGATCGAAAAGACTGAGCTGATCAGTAGTGCCGAACTATTCAACAGCCAGTCGGCCACGCTGTCAGAGGCGATCGACACCGCTCCGGGGATTCGCGTCAGCAACGAGTGTTCGATGTGTGGCATTAAGCGGGTGATGATCAACGGTCTGAAGGGTGAGCACACCACCATTCTGGTCGATGGAGTGCCGATGCACTCGATGGTCTCCAGCTATTACGGCATGGATGCGATCTCGACTGCCGGTATCGACAGCATCGAAATCGCCCGTGGCTCGGGGGCGTCGATGATCGCGCCGGAGGCGATCGGCGGCACCATTAACATCATTACCAAAACCCCCTATCGCAACGCCGTAGAGGCTGACCTGTCGACCGGCACGGACGGCTATCGCAACGCCAGTGTGATGGGGACGGCGGTGACCAAGGACGGCAAGGGCGGGGCACTAGTCACCGCCCAGAGCTACACCGCCGATGGCTTTGATGGCGATGGCAATGGCGTGGGTGAAACTGCCGCCATGGACAATCAGTCGCTGTCCGTCAAATTGACCTATGACTTCAGTCCGCGTGATAACGCCGAACTACGTTATGCCCGCTTTACCTCTGACATCATGGGGGGCCCCTTTGGCGTCAGCCGTGATGCGGCACTGTCCAGTCTGATCAATGGCGATACACCCTTTGGCCAGTGGTTTGAAGATGGTGACGTAAGCCAGCGCTATCTGGCCCAGCCGTGGGAGACCACCGAAGCGATCGACAGCAAACGTGAGGAACTGACGCTGCGTTGGCTGCGCGAGTTAGCGGATGACTGGAGCCTGACCACCACCGGTTCCACCGTCGACCATGGGCAGGATTCCTTTTACGAAGGGTTCGACTATCGCAACCAGGACCGCATCTACTACGGCGATCTGCGACTGAGCTGGTCTGGCCTTGATAACCACCTCATCACCTTTGGTGTTGATGGCCGCAATGAAGAGATGCGCTCGCAGTCCGATGCGCTGGTACGCATGCAGCAGGATGATCCCAGCCTGACCGGCGACAGCTTTGATTACCAGACTTGGGGCGCCTACGTCCAAGACACCTGGACCATCAATGATGCGCTGGAGCTGCAAGTGGCGCTGCGTTTCGACCATATCACCGCCGATTTTGTCGATCAGACCGAGGTGGGCGATGAACTGTCTGAGACCCTGCTGTCGCCGCGTGCCCATCTGCGCTACCTGCACAACCAGCAGTGGACGTCGCGGCTGTCGGCCGGTTACGGCTATCGCGCACCGCTGGCCTTCTTCGAGTCGGACCACGGCATTCTCGAAGATGGCTTCCAGATCGCCATCGATGAGTTGGAAGAGTCGCGTTCGGTCAACTATGCCCTGAGCTTTGAGGGGGAAGCGCTGGTGGCAACGGCTTCGGCTGCCTACACCGAGATCGATCACCTGGCCTGGATTGAAACTGAGGGCGTTGAGCGGCCTACGCTGCTCAATCTGGATCAAAAAGTGAGCGTTGCCACTTACGACCTGATGGCCAGCTATCAGTTGACTGACTGGCTCAGTGTTGATGGTGGGATAGAGCACTTCGATTACAGCAAGGCGTATCAGGGCACCTTTTCGGTCGCCCCGTTGGAGCAACGGGTAACGGCTGGCTTTGATGCTGAATGGCAGGGTTGGGACTTGGTTGCCAGTGCCAGCTGGATCGGCAGCCGCGATCTGTCCAAGTACGGCTATGGCGATCGCTACAACCGCTTTGTCGATGCCAATAACAACGGCTTGGTCGAAGTGGGCGAGCTGCAGGATCCCAAATCGACCGATGCGCCATCCTTCGTGACTGTCGACCTGAAACTGAGCAAAGCCCTGGATGATGTCTGGCAGCTCTATGCCGGGGTCAACAACCTGTTTGACTACAATCAGGCGGCAGACGGTGAATCACCGCTCTACTGGGCGGATGCTGATGGCGAAGCGGCCTACGATGTTGCCCACATCTGGGGCCCGCTCTATGGCCGGCAGGTCTATGCCGGCCTTAAGGCGACGTTCTGATGCGGGCCCTGCTGCTGGCATGGCTGCTGGCGTGCGGGGTGGCTCACGCCGCCCCGCAGCTGGCCGACTTTACCCTGCCAGCGCTGGCAGGCGGCGATGACCTGCCATTGGCCAGCTTGCAGGGCCAGCCTTATCTCATCAGCTTCTTTGAGCCGGAGTGCGGCTGGTGCCGCAAGCAGCTCAAAGATCTGGCGCAACTGGCACCCGCGCAGCAGCTGCCGGTGGTGGCGGCCGGCATCGGCAGTAATGCGCCGGGGCTGCGCCAGCTGGTCAGCGGTATCGACCAGATCCACAAGGTACAGGCGCCGGCTGCCCTGCTGCGGGCGCTCGGTGGCATCAAGGCGACACCGCTGACCTTGCTGGTTAACAGCCAGGGCGAAATCAGCTTTGTCGCTCGTGGTTATCTGGGCGTGGAGGGCACCGCGGCGCTGCTTGGCCGGGCAGAAAACTGACGATGCCAGCACGGGTGACGATACCGGCTCGTTCCAGCTCGCCGAGGGTGCGCGGGTTTTTGTCGCGGGTAAAGGTCTCCACCGGGCCGTACTGGATGCTCTGGTTGATGGTAGCAAACGGCGTTTCGGCGTAGTGCACCGCCGTATCCTTGGTCAGGCCATTGCCCAGGAAATGAAAGGGCGCAATGCGCCCTTTCTGGTTTGCGGTCAAGTCGCTCACAGCTCTCCAGAGCGGATTTTGGCGGCGATCTGTTCGAACAGATCCATCAGCCCATGCTCAAACAGCAGGGCGTCGGAGAAGATGTACTCCTTTGCCATATCAAGAAATGCATCTTTTCGATCTAGGGTGGTAAAGGCATAGCCACCCCCTCCATGGCCATCTGCATTAAAGGCTCGGCCGAGGTACAACCGCTCGCCGTCCACTTCTCCAATAGCGTGAAATACCCCTTTGGGCAGTCCGCCTTCAGCTGCGGTGTTAAAGAATTTTTCCTTCAGCGTATCGAGATACCAGAGGAGGCCGCGCTTGGGGAACTCGATCTGGTAGTGGAGCCACTTGCTGTCACGCTCCTTGAATGTGGCATTCGCGATGATCAGGTAGTCATCAACCAGCAGCAAATACCATGTTTTGTGGGGCTTCCGGTAATCCGGAAGTTTGGCAATCAGATTGGGATGAGTGGCAACGGTTTTGGGGTCGATTTCGGCAAAGGTATTCATGGTACTGGCTCAATAACTGGTCAGGGGGATGCGGGTGACGATACCGACGCGCTCCAGCTCGCCGAGGGTGCGCGGGTTTTTGTCGCGGGTAAAGGTCTCCACCGGGCCGTACTGGATGCTTTGGTCAATGGCGCCAAACGGCGTTTCGGGGTAGTGCACTGCCGTATCCTTGGTCAGGCCGTTGCCAAGGAAGTGCTCATTGGCGCCAAGCTGCTGGTTGAGCTGGTGGCGTACTCCAAGTCTCCTGGCTTGGTCGCTGTTTAGCCCTAGATCCATGCAGAGATTCTTTAGATCGTCAGGGTCATCCATATCGACGCCCCGAGCATCCGCTTCCTGCTTCACCTGCTCGTAGTGCTGGCTGTACTCCGGGGTCATGGCATCCGGGATCAGATGCTCGCGGCCCGGAAATTTGCCCGCGATCTCCTGTTGGGCAAAGGCGGACAGGTTCTCGTAGTCCGGGATCATACTCACCATATCGCCCTGCTCGTAGGCGGCCTCGGCGTCGATCAGCAGCAGGGTGTAGCTGCACTTGGGGTCGTAGTTAATGCCCAGCCCTCGGCAGAGCAGTTCGGCGTCATGGTCGCCATGCTCTGCTTGGGTGTAGGTGGTGGTCCAGTAGGTAGTTGATGTGGCGCCTTTGGGCAGATAACCAATGGTGCCGTCGACGCTTGCGTAGTCGGTCTTGATCACCCGCACCAGGAACTTTTCGACCAGCCCTCCGGCGGTCACAAACAGTTTGTCTTCGGTGGTGTAGGGCGATTTTGGCAGCGGCGCTCCGCTGGCGCGGGCCTGTTGCACCTTGGTGGTGGCCGCATCCATGCGCTGCATCACTTCGGCCCTGCTCTTGGGGTAGCTGGGCAGGGTGTCTTCATTGGGGCCGCGCCAAGGGCTGTCGCCGATGATCACGGTCGGATTGCCCATGACGATCACACCACCGTGGTCGGTACTGTCGCCCATACGGGCGGCTTCCTTACCGTTGATGAAGACGGATGAAGAGCCCTTTTTGATTTTGTCTGGTGGCCCGACGCAGATGAGAGTGTCGCCAACGCGGGCGGCAGGCAGGCCGCCGATAGTAACGTTAGGCGAGCCCTGTATGACTGGCCCGCCAACATGGGGCACCTTGGCGGTGACTTTGGGGCAGACGTGGAAATGGCTGATAGTGGCGGCAGGTTTACCCATGCTGTGTCCGTTCTGGGGTTGTCTCATCCTGAGTGACGCAAACCCTAGCACACCGTAATTGCTGCGCCAAGGTTGAGTTGGTGGTGATCGATCACGCTGTGGATCGTCCAGGATCTGCAGGCGATGGCCACACCTACCGTACCACTGTTGGCCTATCCAGCTGCCTTGCCCCTGCTGCTGGGTTGTGGCGCGTTGCTAGTGATGGTCACCCTGCTGCTGCCCTGGCTGTGGTGGCGAAAGTCCCTGCGCTAAAACAGTAACCGTAAGCCATTGTCGTGGCTGATCGTGGGGCGATAGTGCCAGGTGGCCTCGATCTGGGCGGCGCTCAGCACCTGTTCGGGGCGGCCATCGGCAATCAACCGACCACCATCAAGCAGCAGCAGGCGATCGGCGTAGTGGGCTGCCTGGTTGAGATCGTGGATCACCAGCACCACCGCCATCTGCCGTTCGCGGGCCAGATCGCGCGCCAGTTGCAGTACCCGGTGCTGCTGGCCCAGATCCAGCGCCGAGGTGGGTTCATCGAGTAGCAGCAAGGCTGGCTCGCTGGCCTGACTGAGCTGTACCAGCACTCGCGCCAGCTGCACCCGCTGCCGTTCGCCGCCCGACAGTCGCGGGTAGGGGTGGTCGGCCAGCGCCGTCAGCTCCAGTCGTTGCAGCCAGTCGTCAACCAGCAGGCCGACGCCCCGTTGCGGCAGGCTGAGGGGATAGGTGCCGAGGGTGACCACTTCGCGGGCAGTAAAGGGAAAGCTGAGGCTGGCCTGTTGCGGCAACACCCCGAGTTGGCGGGCCAGCGCCAGCCGTGGCCAATGCTCCAGCGCTCGCCCATGCAGCTGAATGGTGCCGCCGCTGGGGCTGAGATCACCGGCCAGCAGTTTAAGCAGGGTGCTTTTGCCGGCGCCGTTGGGGCCAAGCAGGGCGACCACCTCGCCAGCCCGCAACTGCAGATCGAGCGGCGCCAGCAGCTGACGACGGCCACTGTGAAAGCTCAGTTGAGTCAGTTGCAGCAGAGTGGTGGGCGAGGTGCGGGCGGACATCGGCGGAACCCCCTAAAGATGGCGCTGGCGGCGCAGCAGAACGATAAAAAAAGGCACGCCGATCAGGGTGGTGACCAGCCCCACCGGCATCTCGGCCGGAGCCGCCAAGGTGCGCGCGCCGATATCGGCAGCCAGCAGCATCAGCGCGCCGCCGGCCGCGCTTAGTGGCAGCAGCAGGCGGTGGTCGGGGCCAACCAGCATGCGGACCAGATGGGGCACCACCAGCCCGATAAAGCCGATGATGCCGGTGGCGGCCACAGCCACCCCAACACCGAGAGCGCTCCACAGGATCAGCTCGCGTTTCAGTCTGCTGACATCGATGCCCAGATGGCGCGCTTCCGCCTCGCCCAGCAGCAGGGCATTGAGCGCCTGGGCAGCGCGTTGAAAGCGCCAGCTGATCACCACGGCCGTGGGCACCGTAACTGCCAGTTGCTGCCACTGGGCGCCGGCCAGGCTGCCCATTTGCCACAGGCTGAGATCGCGCAGCGCCAGATCGTCGGCGATGTAGGTGAGCAGGCCGATGGCGGCGCCAGTCAGGGCCGACACCGCCACCCCGGCCAGTAGCAGAGTGGGGATCGAGGTATGGCCATCACGGGTGGCCATGGCATAGACCAGGGCAGTGCTGGCCAGACCGCCGCCAAAGGCCGCTACCGGCACCGCCAGTGGCCCGGCCGTGGGCCAGATCACTAGAAACAGCGCTGCGCCGAGCGCCGCCCCGGCGGCAACACCAATGATGCCGGGGTCCGCCAGCGGGTTGCGAAACAGCCCCTGCATGACTGCCCCGCACTGACCAAGCAGCGCGCCCACGGCGATCGCCATCAGGGTGCGGGGCAGGCGGACACTGCCAACCACCAGCGCCACCTCGGGCGCCACCGCAGCCTCGCCATGTCCGGTGATCAGCGCCAGGGCGGCGGCCAGTGACTCACCCGTGCTGATCGCCAGTGGCCCGCTGCTCAGCGACAGCAGCACCAGCAGCAGGGTGAGGCTGGCGAGCAGTGGCCACAGCCAGCGGCGATCCGGGCTGAGCAGGGCAGCGCGCATCGCCTTAGCCCTGCGGGTTGATGGTCAGCAGCCGCTCGGCGAGCTGTTCGCTGGCACTGAGGGCCGACAGACCCAGCCCGCCCATTAACGCCTGCGGCGGCAGACTAACCACCTGATTGTTTTTGCCGGCCGGGGTGAGTGCCAGCAGCGGCAGCTGCTTGAGCAGATCCTGTGGCGCATGGTCAGCGTTGGCCGCGCGGGCGCTGACCAGCAGCAGATCCGGGGCCAGCGCCAGCATCCCTTCAGCGGACAGACTCTGGTAGCCATCAAAGGTGGCGGCATTGCTGGCACCGGCCAGCTGGATCAGCAGATCGGCAGCACTGCCTTTGCCCCCCACCCGCGCCGGGCGATCGCCCTGCACCAGCACAAACAGCACCTTGGGCGGGCGCACCGCCAGCTGCTGGCGGGTGCTGGCCAAGGCATTCAACCGTTGTTTGACGCTAGCCGTGAGCGCTGCACCACGTTCAGACTTCCCCAGCAACTGGGCCAACTGGTCGATGTTGGCCAGCAGCTGTTCGCCACTGGTCGCGGCAGGCAGGGGGATCACCTTGATCCCGGCCTGAGCGACCAGCTTGAGGCTGGTCTCTGGCCCCATCTCGCTGCTGCCCACCAGCAGCTTGGCGCCGCTGGCGATGATCCCTTCGGCGGACAGCTGGCGGTGATAACCCAGGCGCGGCAGTTTGGCCTGGGCTGGGGGCAGCTGGCTGCTGTCATCGACCGCGACCAAAGCCGGGCCGGCATCGAGGGCCAGCAGCAGTTCGGTGGTACCGGTACCGGCGCTGGCCAGCTTGAGGGCAGCGGCCGCCGGGGTGGCCAACAGGGCAAGGAGAAGAGGCAAAACAACAGGACGCATGGGCTCTCCGGCGGTTGGGTCAAAAAGGGATCAGGGTTCCATCAGCACACGGGTATTGCTGATCTCCAGCTGCTGTAGCAGTGCCAGCAGGGCCATCAGTGGCGCCACCGGCGCCTTGCGATCAGCGGCGATCACTACCTCGGTGTCTGGCGCTTGGGCCAGTTGCTGGCGCAGCTGCCGCTCGACGGCAGCCAGATCGGCCAGCGGTTGACGGTTAACCGCCCAATGGGGCGCTGTTGGCAGCACGTTGATGGCCAGCTGGTTGCCCTCCGCGATGCTGTGCAGGGTCTCGGGCGGTGCTTGATCGGGCACCTCTACCTTGAGGGCCAGTAGTGGGCTGTTGGCGGTCAGCAGCAAAAACACCAGCACGATAAAGATGATGTCAATGAGGGCGGTGAGATCGAGCTGGACCCCGCCATCAGCAGCGCTACGGCAGTGGATCATGGCGCCTGCTCCGCCAGTATCGGGTGATGGCCGGCAGCGTCGGGCAGTGGTTGCTCCTGGCTGTGAATGCCGTCCAGCCACAGGTTGAAGTGGCTGAGCAGATGGCCGAGCAGGGCGCAGCGCCGTTCACTCCACTGGCCAAGCAGATGGGCGGCGGTCAGCGCCGGCAGGGCGATCAACAGGCCAGCGGCGGTGGTGTTCATCGCCAGCCCCAGCCCTCCGGCCAGTGCTGCCGGGGTGATGCCGCCGCTGGCGGTGGCCAGCCCATCAAACATCTGCAGCAGGCCGATCACCGTCCCAAGCAGCCCCAGCAGCGGGCTGGCCACGGCGATCAGCATCAACAGCTTGAGGCCGCGCTGCAGCTCCCGCTGCCGTTCATGCAGCCACAGATTGGCCACCTCTTCGCGCACCGCTCGGGTCTGGTTGGCCTGACGCAGCAGCAGCGCCAGGCCACGGGCCTGCAGGCTGCGCTGACTGCTCAGTTCGGCCAGCAGTTGTGCCCGATCATGGCGGTGACGGGCCAGCAACTCGGCTACTGGCAGGCGGCGGCTAAGCAGTTCACGAGCCATCACCAGCAGCCGTTCGCACATGATCACCAGGGCAACCAGCAGTGTCAGCAGCAGCGGCCAAGTTAGGCTGCCTAGCCGCGCGGACAAGAGATCAAACAGGGTCATGGTTAACTCCGTGGCATTAACGTCAGGGGGTGGCGAGATTATCGAGGGAAAAGCGTACAGGCAGGCGGACTCGATATTGGCCGTTGCTTGCCAGCTGCAGCGCTTCGTCGCCATTCAGGCGCCAGTCGCGCAGGGCATCCACAGCGGCCTGGTCGAGCAGCGGGTAACCCGAACTGTCGACCACATCCGATGACAGCAGGCGGCCATCGGCGGCGAAGGCCACCTCCAGCCACACCACCCCTTGCCAGCCGCGTCTGCGGGCCAGTTTGGGGTAGTGGGGGGTCGGTGGCAGAGGCAGTGCCGGGCGAGCAACGGGCTGACGGTTAACGGCGAGCGGCTGAACAGTGGCAGCCGGTGGTGCCTTGGTTACAGCCGCAGCAACGGCCGGGGTGGGTGCCACAAGGGGCAAGGCAGGTGCGGCCACCGCCGTGCTGGCAACAGGGCTGGCCGCTACGGCGGGCGATGGCTGCCGTGGAATGGGCTTGGGTTCAGGCGTGGGCTTGCGCGCTTGAGCATCAATTCGGGCAATGCGTCGGGTTTCGGCTTTGGCCACGCTGGGCTTGGCTGGGGCCAGCGTTTGGCTGGTTTTGGCCGGCGCCGGTATGGCGGGTGGTTGGGCGGGAGGCGGCGCCAGCGCCAGTTGCAGGCTGATGCTGGCTGGCGGTGTGCTGGCACGCATGGCGGTGGCCGTGGTCGGGGTTAACAGCACCAGGGTCATCAACAGGGCCAGGATCAGAGTGATGGCCAGATAGCGCTTGTCGGTCACAGCTGTGCCTTCACACTCAGCAGGTCAGTATGGCCATCCTAGAGCGGTTGGTGATTTTTGTAAATGCGATACGTTTGTATTTGATCTGGATTCGCAATGACGCTACTTTTGCCGCTAGCCAGCCTGCACCGGTATCTCCCCCGACGTGCGGCAGCCAGCCCCAACGCAGCGCTTTACCTTCGATTAACTTCGATTAAGGCGCCCTGCGTTAACTTCCTGAAAGCTGGAACGGACTGATGATGTACCAAAAACCCTTGGCCGTAGCCATCACCCTGGCTTGTTCTCTCTCCTCCTTTGCTGCCCTGGCCGCTAGCGCTAGCAGCAAGGCTACTGACACCTTTGATGAAGTACTGGTGAGCGCCACCCGCGTCAGTGAAAAAAGCTCCGGCAGCAGCCGTAGCGTGGCGGTGATGGATGAGCAGCAGCTGGCCACCCAGCAACCGCAATCGGTGCCCGCAGCGCTCAAATATGAAGCCAACATTGAGGCTGACAACGGCCCGCGCGCTAGCGCCCAGGGGGTGTCGATTCGCGGCCTGAGCGGCCAACGGGTGGTGCAGACCATCGATGGCGCCCGCCAGAACACCAGTGCCGGTCATCGCGGCACCTATCTGCTCGATCCTGAACTGGTGCAGGGCATTGAAGTGCTCAAGGGTCCAGCCGGCTCGCTGTGGGGCAGTGGTGCCATCGGCGGGGTGGTGGCCCAGCGCACCAAAAGCGCGTCTGACCTGCTGGAAGAAGGCCAGCAGCTGGGGGGCTATGCCCGCGCCGGCTATGCCGACAACGGCCAGCAGCTGAGCACCAGCGCTGCCCTTTACGGCCAGGGCGGCGACGCCCAGTGGCTGGTTAACGGTAACTACAGCGACGGCGACAACATCGAACTGGGCAACGGCCAGGAGCTGACCAACTCCGCCAGCCGCTCTCAGGGTGGTTTGGCCAAAGTTGACTGGCAGCTGACCGCCGCCCAGCAGCTCACCCTCTCCGGCCGCAGCCGCACCATCGACGAGCTGGTGCCCAGCAACCCGGCGGCTAATGCCAGCCGTTCGGTGCCGCTGGTGCGCCGCAACACCACTGATAACAACCTGACCCTCGGCCATCGTTGGGCACCCGCAGACAGCAGCTGGCTGGACGCCGAGAGCACCCTCTACTGGAACCAGACCAGCTACGATGAAGAGCGGGTTGAGCGCGGCCAGCAGGACCAGACCGACTTTGACACCCTGGGTTTTAGCCTGGTGAACCGCAGCACCGTGGCCGGCAGCCTGCTGACCTATGGCGTTGATGGCTATCGCGACGAGGTGCAGACGGTGCGCGACGACAGCGGCCAGGAGGGGCAGCGCCCCGCCAATCTGGATGGCGAAGCCAACACCTACGGCTCCTTCCTGCTGGCGCGGCTGCCACTGGGCGCCAGCGTGGCGCTGGAACCGGCCCTGCGTTACGACCATTTCAGCAACAAGAGCCACAACCTCAACGCCGAGAGCAGCGACAGCGCCTGGTCACCGTCGCTGGGTGCCAGCTGGCAGACCCGCCCATGGCTGACCCTCAGTGCCCGTTATGATGAAGCGTTCCGCGCCCCCAGCGTCGAGGAGATGTACTCCAGCGGCAGCCATTACTGCATCCCGCCCATTCCCGGCATGCTGCCCGGCGGCATGTGCAACACCTTCGTGCCCAATGCTGAACTGCAGGCTGAGGAGGCCGCCAACAAGGGGCTGAAGGCGGACCTGCGCTTTGCCCAGCTGGCTGGCGATGATGAGCTGGCGGTCACCCTGGACCTGTTCCGCAACGATGTTGACCAGTTTATCGAGCAGCAGGTGTATGACCCGTTGATGGGCATTCCCGGCTTTGAACAGCACACCCGCTGGGTCAACGTCGACAAGGCCCGTCTGACCGGCTTTGAACTGGACAGCCGCTACCGCATCAACGCCACCCGCGTCGGCCTGGCGCTGGGTAAAACCAAGGGCGAGGACCGCAGCGACGGCGGCGCGCTTTATGGTATTCCGGCCACCAAGGCGGTGTTCGATCTCAGCCAGGGGCTGTGGCAGGAGGATCTCACCCTTGGCACCCGCGTCACCTATGTGGCCAGCCAGGATCAGGTGCCGGCCGACAACGCTGTCGCTGATTACGACAGCTACGCCCTGTGGGATCTCTACCTCAGCTGGCAGCCGGCGATGGGCAGCCTGAGCGACCTGCGGGTCGATCTGGCGGTCGATAACCTGACCGACCGTTACTACCGTCAGGCGTGGCAGACCCTGTATGAACAGGGGCGCAATGCCCGCCTCGGTCTGCGCTACAGCTTCTGATTTTTGGCCAGCGGCTGCTCTGCCAGCCGCTGTTAACCCTGTGTTTGAGGTGATGTTATGACCATTGAACCATCGGCGCTGACGGCAGCAGTGGCAGCCCTTTATGCCAGTGAACCCGAACTGATGCTGGCCGACATGGCCCAGCGTCTGGGCTGCAGCGAGCTGGAGGTGGCCAGCCGGCTGCCCGCTGAGGTGGCAACGCTGATGCCGCTGACCCTGATCGATGAGCTGCTGGAGTCGCTGCCCGAGTGGGGCCCGCTGACCACCATCGTCGCCAGCGGCGGCAGCATCTTTGAATTCAAGGGTGATTTTCCACGCGGCAAATATGGCCATGGCTACTACAACCTCTACACCAAAGGAGAGGGGCTGCACGGCCATCTCAAGATTGATGGCTTCGCCGCCATGGCCCTCATTAGCAAGCCGTTTCGCGGCACCGAGAGCCACCATTTCTGCTTCTTTGGCAGCAATGGCAGCCCGGTGTTCAAGGTCTATCTCGGCCGCGACAAGGCCCGCCAGCTGCTGCCAGAGCAGGTGGCCCATTTTCAGCGCTGGCGCCATGCCGTCAGCTGCGTCTCAACCCCGCTGACCGCCCAGGAGTGTGAACCCACGGAGCGTGAACAATGAACAGTGACCGGATCAGCAACCGCGTCGGCCCCGAGATCCTGGCCCTGCTCGAGCAGCGGCACAGCCTGATGCTGGCCTCCATCACCCGCGACGGTTTGCCCTACGCCAGCTACGCCCCCTTTGCCGCCGGTGGCGACTGCCTCTATGTGCTGCTCAGCGAGATCGCCGTGCATGCCAACAATCTGCGCATCAACCCGCAGGCCTCGGTGCTGGTGATCGAAGATGAAGCGAGCGCCGCCGAGCTGTTTGCCCGTCAGCGGGTGCAATACAGCGTCAACGCCGAGCGGCTGGCGCTGGAGACCGCCGAAGGGCAGAGCGGCCTGGCGCTGCTGGTTGCCCGCCATGGCGAGCGCATCACCCAACTCAGCCAGCTGAGCGACTTTCACCTGTTCCGCCTGGTGCCCAGTGCCGGCCGCTTCGTCAAAGGCTTTGGCAAGGCGTTCGCTTTTACCGGCCGCTCGCTGACCGGCGACAGCATGGAGCATCTGCGTGAAGGTCATCGCCCGCGCAGCGGGGCGCCAGCGCTGCAGCTAGCGGAGACGGAGGATATCTGATGAGCCCGCTACTCACCCCGGAGATGACCGGCATCGCCTCGCCGTCGCCACTGCAATATGCCTTTGGCGGCAAAAGCGGCCCTCACGCCGGACGCGGTGGCGGCCAGCCACCCCTGAGCGGCGACGCGGCCCAGCAGCAGCTGGGCCAGCTGCTGCAGCAGGGTGGCAGCGGCCGGCAACGGGCGCTCTACATCCATATTCCGTTCTGCCGGGTGCGCTGCACCTTCTGCACCTTCTTCCAGCACGCCACCTCCACGCCGCTGGTGGATGGCTACTTCGCCCTGCTGCTGATGGAGCTGGCCGCCAAGGCGGTCACCCCCTGGGCGCAAAGCGCGCCGTTCGATGCAGTCTATGTCGGCGGTGGCACCCCCACCGATCTGCAGCCGTGGCAGATCCGCGAGCTGGGGCTGGCCATTCGCGGCCAGTTGCCGCTGGCGGATGACTGTGAGATCACCCTTGAGGGGCGGCTCAACCGCTTTGATGACGAGCGCTATCAGGCGGCGCTGGCCGGTGGTTTTAACCGCCTGTCGTTCGGCGTGCAGAGCTTCGATACCCAGGTGCGGCGGGCCGCCAAGCGGCTGGATGAGCGCGAGGCGGTGCTCAACCGCCTGCAGCAGCTTAGTGCCAGCGGCAGCGCCACCTTGGTGATCGACCTGCTCTACGGCCTGCCCTACCACAACCGCGACAACTGGCAGCAGGACCTGGAAGACACCCTGGCCAGTGGCGTCGATGGTGTCGATCTCTATCAGCTGATCCGCTTTGGCAGCGCCTCGATGCAGCGATCGCTGGATCAAGGGCGGCTGCCCGAGCCCTTGGCCAGCCCCGAGAGGGCGCTGCTGTTTGAGCAAGGGGCAGCGTTTTTTGCCCGCCACGGCTGGCGTCAGCTCAGCAGTTGCCACTGGGCCCGCAACCCGCGCGAGCAGAGCCGTTACAACAGCCTGGCCAAAAACGGCGGCGACATTCTGGCCGTGGGCGCCGGCGGTGGCGGCCATCTGGGCGGCTTCAGCTACATGCAGCACCGCGATGCTGACCACTGGCGTCAGGATCTGGAGGCCGGCCGCTGGCCGTTGGCGGTGCTCAGCCGCCAGCCGCCCGAGCAGTCGCTGGTCAGCGCTGTGGTCGGTGGTTGCGATCGCGGCCGCCTTCAGCCCGGCTGCTTTGCCGCTGGCGCCGCCCTGTTCCGCCACTGCCAGCCGCTGTTTGCCGCCTGGCAGGCCCATGGCTTGGCCGAAGCCCGTGCCGGAGTGGTGGAGCTGACCCGTGCCGGCCAGTTCTGGTCGGTCAATCTGGCCCAGGGGATGCTGGCCTACCTGCGCCATAACCCCTTCCCCGGCGGCCAACCGCCAGCCCTGACCGAGGTTGCTCCCGCTGCCATGGCCAACTGATGAGCTGTGACTTAACGATCCCGCGTTGGGGCGCGTCAGTTACTGGTGGACGCGCCCCCTTTTTTGGGGTGCCGCTGCGTGGCGGCGCAATGCGGCTAGGCCGCCGCTTGCCGGCGCGCTGCATGGCTGTTTACCCCACTTTGGCAAAGGGGGGCTGGGGGGATTTGCTGAGAATGCCACTGCGTGGCGGGTAATTTTCGCCTTGCTGCTCGCATCTCGTATCTCGTATCTCGTATCTCAGCCTGCGCCTGCGGCGCCCGGATGCGGGGTGCCGCCCCCGCGCGACGGGCAGGAGGAGGGTAGCCGGACCCTCCTCCTGCACCACCAGCCGGCCCGGTAGAGCAGTGCTATTAGTGCCTGTGGCCTGTTCTGGTGCTGCTGTCAGGCCGCCGGCTGTTCATGGACGGCTTTGACACATCCTTGTGTCGAGCTCGCTCTCGCCGACATCCTGTCGCCTCGACCTGCCAGCCGCACCAAGGCTGGCGTGGGCTGATGGGCGATCTGGGCACTGCTCAAACGGGGTTGGAGTTACAGCGCTGCCGCTGTGATCCAAGTGAATGTAATCGT
>JAFOOX010000040.1 GCA_017425245.1 Gammaproteobacteria bacterium | reverse complement strand
CGGCGCAGCCGCATCGCCAACGCAGTTGGCTACAGGGCATTCACAGCCCTTCGACAGGCTCAGGGCGAACGGGCCACGCAGCGGCGCAGCCGCATTTGGCCCGCGCAGCGGCATTTCACTCAAGTGCCCCAGCACGAGGTGGGCAACCTCGCATGCTGCCGCCCCGCAGGGGCACCTAGCTGCCGCCCAGCAGGGGCGAGGTCAGGGCCGCCTGCCCCCGTTACTTCTTATCCAGCATCGCCAACAACCGCCCCGCCATGGCCACGCCTTTAGTGCGCCGTTCATCCTCAGTGCGCTGGGTGGCTTTACCCTCGTAGTCGAGATCATCCTGCGGCAGCTCCTGCAAAAAGCGGCTGGGCACCGGGCGGATCAGCTCGCCGTACTGGCGCCGTTCGCGGCACAGGGTGAACACCAGCTCGCGCTGGGCGCGGGTGATGCCGACATAGGCCAGCCGCCGCTCTTCGTCGATCTGGTCGAGATCGATGCTGCTCTGGTGAGGCAGCAGCCCCTCCTCCATGCCGATCATAAACACCACCGGGAACTCCAGCCCCTTGGCGGCGTGCAGGGTCATCAGCTGCACCTGATCGGCCTCTTTGTCGCTGTTGCCGCGCTCGAGCATGTCGCGCAGCATCAGCCGGTTGACCACCTCATGCAGGGTCATTGGCTCATCGAGATCGTCGCCGTTCAACATGCCGGTGATCCAGCGATAGAGCTCGGAGACGTTCTTCATCCGCATCTCGGCGGCCTTGACCGTCGAGGCCTCCTGCTGCAGCCACTGGTCGTAGTGGATATCGCGGATCAGCCGGCGCAGGGCGGCAATGGGCTCGGCGCGCTCGCACTCATCGGCGATCTCCACCAGCAGCCGCACAAAGGCGTCCAGCGCGGCGGCCGGGCGGCTGCTGATCTGGCTGGCCAGCTCCGGCTCAAAGGCGGCGGCAAATAGTGAGCAGCCCTTGGCGTGGGCCAGCTCACCGAGCTTCTCCAGCGTCGCCGGGCCGATCTCGCGGCGCGGCACGTTGACCACGCGCAGGAAGGCGGCGTCGTCATCGGGGTTAACCACCAGCCGCAGGTAGGCCATCACATCCTTGATCTCGGCACGGCTGAAGAAGCTGGTGCCGCCGGAGATGCGGTAGGGGATGCGGCTCTTGATCAGCGCCTGCTCCACCACCCGCGCCTGATGGTTGCCTCGGTAAAGCACGGCGTAGTCGTTGAACTGGCCTTGGTTGACGAAGCGGTGGCCGATAATCTCGGCCACCACCCGCTCGGCTTCATGCTCTTCGCCGTTGGCCATCAACACCTTGAGCGGCAGGCCATAGTCACCGCTGGCGGCCTTGAGCTGCTTGTCGAACAGGTGCGGGTTGTTGGCAATCAAGATGTTGGCGGCATGCAGGATGCGGCCGCAGGAGCGGTAGTTGTGCTCCAGCTTGATTACTTTGAGCTCCGGGAAGTCGGACTGCAGCTCGGCCAGATTTTCCGGCCGGGCGCCGCGCCAGCTGTAGATCGACTGATCATCATCACCGACCACGGTAAAGCGGCGGTGGTAACCGACCAGCAGCTTGATCAGCTGATACTGGCTGGCGTTGGTGTCCTGATATTCATCCACCAGCAGGTAGCGCACCTTCTGCTGCCAGCGCTCGCGCACCATGGCGTGCTCTTTGAGCAGCAGGCTGGGCAGCAGGATCAGGTCGTCAAAATCGACGGCGTTATAGGCCTTAAGGTGGCGCACATAGGCGTCATAGAGCTGCGCCTGCAACAGCATCTCGTCATCCTTGGCGCGCGATTTGGCTTCAGCCGGCAGCACCAGATCGTTCTTCCAGTTGCTGATCGCCAGCTGCGCTGCCTGATGGCGGGCCTTGTCGTCGCCAAACCAGTCGGCGCCCAGCGCCCGCAGCAGCTGGCCGGAGTCATGCTCGTCAAACAGCGAGAAGCCCTTTTTCAGCCCGACCAGACTGTGCTCTTTTTTCAGCAGCTTGAGGCCCAGGGTATGAAAGGTGCTGATGGTCAAACCGCGCGCTTCGGCCTTGCCCAGCACCTTGGCCACCCGCTCTTTCATCTCGCGCGCGGCCTTGTTGGTAAAGGTGACGGCCACGATCTGGCGCGCCGGCAGGCCGCACTGCTGCACCAGATGGGCGATCTTGGTGATGATCACCCGGGTCTTGCCGCTGCCGGCGCCGGCCAGCACCAGACACGGGCCGGTGACATAGTCCACCGCTTCACGCTGCTGGGGGTTTAACGACATCAAATGCTCCTGGCTGGGCCGGTCATTGTAGCCCTGTGAGCCAAGGCATAACAGGCGCCACTGGCCGTTGCTACAGCTCTGGCGGTCTGCTGATGGCGCTATATAGGTTGGCCGTTGAGCGAAAGATCATTCAGGTGATTGACGCTCTAAGCCCTTCAGCCCGGCCGAGTGGCGGGCAACCCAAGCTGAACGCTCCCTCATCGTCGGCTCAGAACGGGTCCATCAGATCAGCATCAAAGCGTACACCTTGCAAACCCGACCGCTCGACCAGTGCTTTGAACTTTGCCGACGCATAGAGCGTGGCGCCAGCCTCAAGTTTTGACTTGAAGATCATTTTTTCAGCCACGTCAGCTTCGTCAAATGCCAAGGTTGCTATGCCGTCCTCGTAGCCATCCAGATAGGCCTTCTCCGTGAGGCTCATGTCCTCTTTGCCCCACATCAGGCAGTTGAAGACGTGCATGGGTTCGCCGTCCACGGTGATTGGCAAGAACTCACCATCGGCGGTCAAGTGAAGGCGCAACACCTGATGCGCCCGCTGGCCCAGGAGTAGGCAGCCGGCATTCCAGAGTGAGATGTCCGGCTTTTCTGAGCTTGTCATCGACAGTTGATGCCAGCTATCCGTGACATCCCCCCAGAACGGCTGCATCGGCTCGTTCATGTGCGGACACATCAAAAGCCGTTCAACGAGATTTTCGTCGCCAAGTTGCCTGGCCAGCGTGAGTAGATCTGTTTGTCCCTCAAAAAAGCGCTCAGGGACTCTTTTGAGTTGATATGCAGAAGTCATCATTCGCCACTCCAGCTCGGATTCTTGGGTTGCACAATATCAGCCGGGTGCCCGCCAAATTGCAGCTTTATTTTCACGTCGCGCAGCCGGTTCACGAACCGTTGCTTTGACATTTTAATGTCCCGGAATTGTCTTACGATCCAAGCTTCATAGTTGAATCCATGGAGTTCTTTGTGTGCTGGTGCCTCGGGTGTCGCCCAATGCCCCTTATCCGTCCTCGTGCGCGGGAGCCATACCCCGTTAATGGGATCATTTATCCCCATGTTGTGAAGGTGTAGAGATAGCCGAACTTGCATCATGCGAAGCGCGAGGAAGCGACCCTTGCCCATTATGATGTGGTGTGGGTCGTGATCGAGACTGGGCTTAGGCTCCCCAACTGCAGTGAGATTGCGAGCCAACTGCCTCGTCGGATGATGTGGCTCATCAGCGAGCATCGCCACGGTTTTTTCTTGCGCCGACGCCCGGTAATTCTCCAAATCAAGCGCTAATTGTGCGTGCGTGGCGATCCTGATGCGCTCGCGCTGCAGATGTTGCCAGTCGCGGTCAAGCTTGGCGCGAGCCTTGGAGATCTCACCGGGTTGACCAGTGGCTTTGGCCAACTTGACTTTCTCGTAATGGTAGACCTTGGCCTGATGTTCAAAGCGATGGATCGCCAGCTCCAACGCAGTTGGGTTGGATGGACGGGGGGAGGGAATAACGGGTGGGGGTGAAACGACCTGTCTCATGATGCGCTCCTTGCGACTTGAGAGGAACAAGTTACCGCGCGTAGCTTAAATCGCATCGCTACAGGAGAAAACATCCAGCGTCTGTTTTTCCCGTTTTAGCGAAAAAAAGCAGCTCTTCTATACTGCGAATGCATAACGAGCAGGATGCCGCCCATGAGTCACCGCCTCGCGACCCGCATTGCGCTGCTGCTGCTGGCCTTTGGCCTGCTGCTGCTGGCTGCCACGCTGTTGATCAGCCACCAGCGCCAGCAGGCCCTGACCCTGACCTTGGCCGAAGCCAAGGCGACCGCCATGGCCGAAACCTACTTCGAGGCGCTCAATACCTTGATGCTGGGCGGGGCCACCAGCCAAAGCGAAATGTTGCGCAACAAACTGGTTGAGCAGGCGGGATTGAGCGAAGCGCGGGTGATCCGGGGGGAGGCAATCAGCGCCATGTTTGGCCCGGGTCAGCAGGTTGCCCCAATGGATGAACTGGACCGCAAAGCACTGGCCGGCGAGCGTCAGGTGCTGGTGAGTGAAACGAATGGCGAACGCCACCTGACCCTGATGCGGCCATTGGTGATGACCGCCAACCATGGGCAGGTCAACTGCCTCTCCTGCCATGCCACCAGCAAAGAGGGCGACATTGGCGGCGCTGTGCGGATCAGTTTCTCGCTGGCGGCTGCCGATACCGCCATGAATGACAGTCTGTGGCACCTTGGCCTGGCATTGGCCGGCATCTTCACTGTTGGCGTATTCGCCCTGTGGTGGTGGATCAATCGCACTGTGGCCGTACCCTTGACCCAGCTGGGCGACGCTTTGGCCAGCGCCTCACGCGATGCCGACCTGCGCCCGCTGCCAGTTGCAGACAGCAACGATGAGCTAGGGGTTGCCGGCCGCGCCGTGCAACAGCTGCTGGGCCGCTGTCGTGAGGGATTGAGCGCCGCAGGTGAAGAGAGCGGCCGAGTGCAGCAGTGCGCCCAGGAAGTTCAGCAGAGTGCCGAGCAGGCTGATCAGACCATTAATCGGATTGCCGACGGCACCACCACCGTCGCCAGCGCCATGGTTGAGATGGATGCCAGCGCAGGCGAGGTAGCCGGTCTGGCTGACCAAACCGCCAGCCGTTTGGCCATTGCCCGCACCCTGACCGAGCAGGGTGAACATCATGCCGAAGCGGCCGTCATCGCCCTTACCTCGCTCAACCAGGAGATGCAGGGCAGCGCAGCCAGGCTGGCCGAACTAGACCGGCGCGCCGCCGAGATGAGCGCCATCGTTACCACTATCGCCACCATCGCCGAGCAAACCAACCTGCTGGCCCTCAACGCCGCCATCGAAGCGGCGCGGGCTGGTGAACAGGGGCGCGGTTTCGCCGTGGTCGCCGACGAGGTGCGCACCCTGGCCACCCGCACCCAGAGCGCCACCAGCGATATCCGCACCCTCATTGAGCGGGTACAGCAGGGGGCCAGCGCCACCACCGGTGGCATGGCCAAGGCCAGTCAGGAGGCGGCCAGCGTCGAACAGTCTATGAGCGAAATCGCCAGCGAGCTGCGGCAGATGGCCAGCGAGGTTGAGTTGATCGCCAATCTTGGGTCTCAGGTCGCAGTAGCGGCTCGTCAGCAAAGTTCGGCAGTAGCCGAAATGAGCGAGCAGATCACCAGCATTCGCGATCTGGCCGCCAGCGGCCGCGACACCATCGCCCACGACCGCCAGATCAGCGCCCAGCTGGTGGCTCTGGCTAATACCCTTGACCGGCTGGTGAAAGGGTTTCGCTTACGCTGAGCGGTGGCCGATCGCGAAGGGGCTGGCGTTTGCCCTGTTACAGTTGCAGCTCCGGTCCGCCTGACTGATCTGCTTCATCCGCGATACAGTTTGCTACCGCCTCGTTGAAGCGGGGCAGAAAACCTGGGTTTGCCGCCACCAAGGTTTTGCTGAAATAGACCACCAGAGGTTTGTCTCGGTAAGGAGTGGCGATGAGGTTGGAACCCACACCACGACGCTGCAGGTGGTAGGCCATCACCAGATCGGCGGCCATCACCGCATCTACCTTACCGGTTAGTAGCCAATCAATCAGCTGATCCATATCGCGGGCCTGCATCAAGCCGGGATAACCCTGTTGCTTGAGATGGTCGTACATGGCTGCACCGAGAAAACTAGCCACAATGGCGCGGAAACGAAAATCCGGATCGTCAGGATGGACGGTTGCCCCCGCTCGCTGAAACCAGGTCCACTGCTGAGGCGCAATCACCGCCGAGGCCACCGCATAGCCATCGCGTTCGACATTGCGGGCACCAGCGAAAAAGCCGTCTGCCCGACCGAGTTGAACTTCATGCTGGGCACGTTTCCACGGCAACAGCCGCAGCTGGAAGGGCTGCTGCATCGCCTGCAGAGCACAATCGACGCGACGGGCCGCCAGCCCAGTGGCGCCCAATCCCTCTCGCATGGAATACGGCGGCATCTCGTGGGTGGTCAACAATAGCGGCGGTAACGGCTGAGCCACAATCCACGACGGCATGAGCCACAGCAACAGCATCCACCACCTGCTCATGCCCGCTCTCCTTGCGCCTTTGTCTGAAACAAGCATAGATCAGTGGGTCAGCGCCAGACTTTGGCCATTAACCATCACCCAAAAAAAGGCCCCCGGGGGTACCGGGGGCAACGGGTGGTTGGCGAGAGTTGCCTCTCCGCCTATCTCCAGAGAGAACGCCTCTCAGCTCATCCGAGCTGAACTTCCATGGCGACCTCATCGCAGGCATGCCGTTTCGGGCAGATGTCGCAGTCCTTCATCACCTTCTCCGGCAGCCGGTCCTTGCTCGTGTAGGAGAATCCCAAGCGTTCAAAGAACAGTGGTACGCGCGTCAGCACGATCACCCGCTTGAGCTCCAGATCCTTGGCGCGTTGCAGCATGTACTGCACCAGTGCGCGACCCTGGCCATTGCCATGTTGGTCAACATCCACCCCGAGGGAGCGGATCTCGGCCAGACCGGTGCCGTAGATGTACAACGCGGCACACCCGACCACCTTACCTTCGTGTTCGGCAACGGCGAAATCAAAAATATTACGAACCAGATCATCACGGCTGCGCGGCAGGTTTTCGCCCACTTTGGCCCAGTAGGTCACGATCTGGTCAATGGCATCAAGGTCCGACAGACGGGCGTTGCGCACCCGCATCACCTCGGCCTTCTGGGCATCAAGGCGGCGCTGCGCTTCGACCAGCGCGCTCTTGACCTGACGATAGGCGGTGCCACCAAAGGTCTGGCCGCGCTGTATATCTTCCGGCTTGAGCTGCACGGCGCGGCCACCCACGGCCTCACCGACGCGGCGGCGGCCGGTGCCACCCACCACTTCACGCTTGGCCAAACAGGCATCGATGGTCAGGTGAGGGAAGACATCCTCATCGATCTGCGGGCAGAACGCCTGCAGGTCGGCGAGGCTCAGCTCCTCCAGCGGCAGCTTGCGGCTGATAGCCGCCACCACCACTTCACCGACAATGTGGTGCGCCTGACGGAAGGGGATCCCCTTGGCCACCAGATAGTCCGCCAGCTCGGTGGCGTTGGCGTAACCCTGCTGGGCCGCCTGCAACGTGCGCTCGGCGTTGACCTTGACCCCGGACAGGGTCAGGGCGGCCATCTCCAGACAGTCACCCCAAGTGTCGAGGGCGTCAAATAGCCCCTCTTTGTCTTCCTGCATGTCCTTGTTGTAGGCCAGCGGCAAACCCTTCATCACCGTCATCAGCCCGGTCCAGTGGCCGAACACTCGACCGGCACGGCCGCGGATCAGCTCCAGCGAATCGGGGTTCTTCTTCTGCGGCATCAGCGACGAGCCGGAGGTGACCAGATCCGACAGCTCGATGAAGCCCGCTTCGCCGGTGTTGAAGAAGATCAGGTCTTCGGCCATGCGCGACAGGTGCATCATGCTGGTAGCGGCGGTGGCCACCAGCTCAATGGCGTGGTCGCGATCCGATACCGAATCGAGGCTGTTAAGAGTGGCGCGGTGGAAGCCGAGATCATGGGCCAGCTGGTCGCGATCGATCGGATAAGCGGTACCGGCCAGCGCCCCCGAACCCAGCGGGCAGGTGTCGAGGCGGTGGATCGCATCCTTGAGGCGGCCGATGTCACGGTCGAACATCTCGACATAGGCCAGACACCAGTGACCAAAGGTGATCGGCTGGGCACGCTGCAGGTGGGTGTAGCCCGGCATCACCGTTTCCGATTCGCGCTCGGCCACTTCCACCAGCGTCTGCTGCAGCTGTACCAGCAGGCCGTACAGGTGTTCGCCCTGATCCTTGCACCACAGCTTGAGATCGGTGGCCACCTGATCGTTACGGCTACGGCCGGTGTGCAACTTCTTGCCCAGATCGCCGACCCGTTCGATCAGTTTGCCTTCCACCCACGAATGGATGTCCTCGGCGCTGCTGGTCAGGATCTGCACCGGATCGGCCTGCACTTCGGCGCGCAAGGTCAGCAGTGCTTCTTCCAGCTGCTGCTGCTCCTCGGTGGTCAGCACGTTGGCGCCAACCAACGCCCGCGACCAAGCGATGGAGCCCAGAATGTCCTGCTCTGCCAGGCGATAATCCACTTTCAGCGAGTCGTTGAACGACTTGAAGCGCTGATCCGCCGCCTGCGAGAACCGTCCACCCCAAAGTGCCATCGTTAGCTCTCCTGCTTCAGTGCTTTGATGCGGGTGGCCAGCGAATAAAGGCGGATGAAGCCTTCAGCATGGCTCTGGTTGTAGACCTCATCGGCACCGAAGGTGGCGAACGCCTCAGAATAGAGGCTGGCAGCCGACTTCTTCTGCACCGCCGTGGCCGTGCCTTTGTACAGCTTGACCACCACTTCGCCGCTGCAATCGCGGGCGAACACTTCGGTGGCGGCAAACAGCGCCTCCTTGAGCGGGGTGTACCAGCGGCCGTCATAGACCAGATGTGCCAGCTCCAGCGACAGGGTGTCGCGGAACTTGCGGCCACTCTTGTCGAGCACCAGCTCATCGATGGCGCGCAGCGCCGCGACCATGATGGTGCCGCCCGGGGTTTCGTAGCAGCCGCGGCTCTTCATGCCAACCAGACGGTTTTCGGTGATGTCGATGCGGCCGATGCCGTGCTTGGCACCAATGCCGTTAAGCGCCTGCAGACAGCCAAGCGGCGACAGGGCTTCGCCGTTGACGCTGACCACCCGCCCCTGCTCGACACCGACGGTGACCAGCTCAGGGGTGTTGGGGGCTTCTTCCGGGCTGACGGTCCAGGTCCAGCAGTTGGGGCCGGCCTGATTCCAGGTGCTCTCCAACTCGCCACCTTCAGTGGAGATGTGGAAGGCGTTGGCGTCGCGGCTGTAGATCTTGGTGAGGCTGGCGGCGCAGGGGATCTTGCGCTCGGCCAGATAGTTGAGCAGCTCTTCGCGGCTACGCATGGTCCACTCACGCCAGGGCGCGATCACCGGCAGATGCGGAGCGAGGGCAGCATAGGTGGATTCGAAGCGCACCTGATCGTTGCCCTTGCCGGTACAGCCGTGGGCAAGAGCGTCACAGCCGGTCTTGAGGGCCACTTCGACCTGATACTTGGCGATGATCGGACGGGCCATGGAGGTACCGAGCAGGTAGGTGCCTTCATAGACGGCGGCACCGGCCAGGGTCGGGTAGACGTAGTCGCGGACGAACTCGTCCTTGCAGTCGATGACATGGCATTCGACGGCGCCAGAGGCCAGGGCCTTGGCTTCAACGCCTTCCAGATCTTCGGCTTCCTGACCGACGTCAGCCACCACCGCGACCACTTCGCAACCGCCGTAGTTCTCTTTCAGCCAGGGGATGATGGCCGAAGTATCGAGGCCGCCAGAGTAGGCCAAGGCAACACGTTTAAAATTCTTGTCGGTGCTCATTGTTGGTTCCACCCAGTTAACCGAGAAGTTCAAGCAGTACGGAATTCTGCGCCCACATGCGATTTTGCGCCTGGGGCAGGATCACTGATTGCGGGCCATCCATCACTGCCGAGGTCACTTCCATCTCGCGATGGGCCGGCTGGCAGTGCAGGTAAAAACGGGCCCCGGTGCGAGTCATCAGCGCTTCGTTCACCTGATAGGGCATAAAGATATCCATCACCTGCTCATAGGGGGTGGTATCGCCCATGGATACCCAGGTATCGCCGTAGATGGCGTCGACGCCATCAAGGGCCGCCAGATCATCAGTGACGATCAGGGTGCCACCGGATTCGG
This sequence comes from Gammaproteobacteria bacterium, assembly GCA_017425245.1. GTDB lineage: Bacteria > Pseudomonadota > Gammaproteobacteria > Enterobacterales > Neiellaceae > RGIG665. The sequence continues at coordinate 80,341 of JAFOOX010000040.1, read as the reverse complement.
CGTTGATCTGCTGGGCTTCCACCACCACCTGGCCATCCACCGAGTAGCCGCGCGGACAGCAGACCACCATGGTCGCCCCCAACTTGGCAGCAAACAGCATCAGCGAATGGGTAACGTTGTTACCATCACCGACATAAGCCAGCTTGACCTTGCTCGGATCGCCGGCCACTTCGGCCAGGGTCATAAAATCGGCCAGTGCCTGACAGGGGTGATAGAGATCCGACAGGGCGTTGACCACCGGCACAGTACCGCCAGCGGCCAGCTCGTTGAGGGTGCTCTGCTTGTACACGCGGGCGACGATGCCGTCGGCCCACTGGCTGATGTTGGCGCCGAAATCACGCACCGACTCACGCACACCGAGGGCGCCATTTTGCTGGTCAAGATAGACCGCATGGCCACCCAGCTTGTTAATGCCGATGTCGAAGGTGACACGGGTCCGCAGCGACGGCTTCTCGAACAGCATGACAATACTCTTGCCGTTGAGCACCTGGGCAAAGGCCTTGGGCCGCGCCTTGATGTCGCGCGCCTTGTCGATCAACCGCAGCAGCTGCTCGCGGCGCAGATCTTTAACCGTCAGAAAGTGTTTGAACGATGCCATCGATTTCTCCAGTCGCGGGGGCGTCAGTGACGCACCCAGGTTCCAGCCGCTTCACCGGCCAGCAGCAGTTGTAAACGTTCCGGCTGTTTCCAGCTGGCGACGGCGATCGGCTGACGCAGGGTGCGCGCCGCCTCCAGCGCTGCCTTGACCTTGACGATCATGCCGCCATGAATGACGCCGCTGGCGATCAGCTCATCGGCCAGGCTGCTGCTCATCTCCGGGATCAGCTGCTTGTTGCCATCGAGAATGCCATCGACATCCGACAGCAGCAGCAGCTCGGCGCCGAGCATCAGCTGGGTCACGGCTACTGCTGCCTGATCGGCATTGACGTTGAGCAGGCCACCATCGCGGCCAATGGCGATAGAGCTGATCACCGGGGTAAAGCCCTGCTCCAGCAGCAGCTCGAGCAAACGGGAGTCACCACGGCCGGTCGGCTTGCCGACGCAGCCAAGGGCCGGATCAAGCAGCGCCGTGTCGATCATCAGGCCATCGCCAAGACAGAGACCCACGGCGCGATAGCCACTGTGCAGTGCCAGCGCGGTCAACTGCTTGTTACAGGTACCCGCCAGTGCCCCGGCGATCACCGCCATCTGCTCCGGCGGCGTCACCCGCAGACCATCGCGCTTCTCGCTGGTCATGTTCATGGCCGCCAGCGTCTGTTCGACGATGATGCCGCCGCCATGGACGATCACCAGTGGCCGCCGCGCAGCAACCGGCTTGAGCGCCTGCAGCAGGTTGGTAAGGGCGACCGGATCTTCGAGGACAGCTCCGCCGAGTTTGATGACGACAGGTCCAAGCATGATCAGCCCCCCACCAGCGGGAAATCGGTCAGACCAAAACGCATATTTACGCACTGGATGGCCTGGCTTGAGGCCCCCTTGAGCAGGTTGTCGATGGCCGATACCACCACCACATGACCCAAAGCTTCATCCACCTTCCAGCCGAGATCGCAGAACGGGGTTTTGACCACCGCATTGATGCTCGGCCAGCTGCCCGGGCAGCGCTGGTTGTACAGGCGCACGCAGGATTTGCCGGTATAGGCAGCGGCATAGGCGGCATCGACCTGGGCAGCAGTGGTGCCAGCCACCAACTGGACGGCGATGGTGGCGACAATACCGCGCGGGAAGTTACCCAAATGGGGGGTGAACACCACCGGCCGGCCGAGATGGCGGGCGATCTCCGGCTGATGGCGATGGGCCAGCACGCCGTAGGGGTTGTAGCTCACTTCGCAGAAACTGTTGGTCAGGGTCGCCTTGCGCCCGGCGCCCGAGACGCCGCTGACCGCATTAATGGCCGGCACAAAACCTGGGGCGATGAGGCCTGCGGCCTCCAGCGGCTTGAGCGCCAGCAGGCTGGCGGTCGGGTAACAGCCAGCTACCGCTATGAGCCGCGCCCCCTTGATGGCGTCGGCGTTCCACTCTGCCAGACCATAAACCGCTTCATTCAACAGCTCGGGGAACTGGTGGTCAAAACCATAGTGGGCGCTGTAGGGGGCGGCATCGTTGAAACGGAAAGCGGCCGACAGATCGAACACGGTAGCGCCAGCAGCCAGCAGGCGCGGCGCATAGTCATGGCTAATCTTGTGTTCGGTGGCGAGAAAGACGATCTGGGCGCGGCTGGCGACCTGCTCCACGGCATCATCGGCCAGCGGTTCCAGCACCCCGTCGACGACCCCAAGCAGGGTGCGGTGGAGGCTGGCCAAGGCCTTGCCGGCATCACTGCTGCCAGCGGACACATAGAGACCAGCCAGCTGCAGCTGCGGGTGGCGGGTGATCATCGCCGCCAGCTCTGCGCCGGTATAGCCACTGGCGCCGATGATCGCACAGGTCAATGCCATCGTTCTTTCCCTCGTCAAAACCGCCATGGTCTGTCGCGATTGCGACAGCCCCATGACAACGAAAGCCGCAGGGCAGCGGCGAAGGGGCTCAGGCTAATTCACTCCAAATTTTTATTCAACATTTGTGCATGAATATCTTTGCCCCATTGTGGCCAGCCACAGTCGTCCCTTTGCTACCAGCCCCCTTCCCCCCACGGATTCTATTCACTATCATCCGGATTCGGGCCGCCTGTTGCGGTACCACAGGATGCGCCTGCAGCAGGCGCCCTCACTCGTGCGCGGCTAACGGGGATATCCATGGATAAATATGCAGCTCTACGCAGCAACGTGAGCTTTCTCGGCTCGCTGGTGGGCAAAGCGATGCGCTCCCACCTGGGCGATGAGTTCCTGACCAAAATCGAAACCATCCGCCTGCTGTCAAAGGGCGCTCGCGCCGGCTCTAGTGCCGATGGCGAGAAACTGGTAGCCCTGCTCAATGGCCTGTCCGACAGCGAAATGCTGCCGGTCGCCAAGGCCTTTAACCTGTTTCTGGCGCTGGCCAATACCGCCGAGCAGCAGCATGGCATCTCACGCGCTGGCGCCGGCGATGTACACCGCCCACAGCCGGTTGAAAAGCTGCTGACGCGGCTCAAAGAGAACGGGCTGAGCGCCAGCGAGGTCAGCGACGCCATTGGCCAGCTGAATATCGAAGTGGTTTTGACCGCACACCCCACCGAAGTATCTCGCCGCACCATGATCCACAAGTTCATCGAGGGCGCCAACGCCCTCGCTGAGCTGGAGAATCCGCAACTCGACCAACGAGATCGCCGCCGCATTCGCGACCGTCTGGAGCAGTTGATCACCCAAGCCTGGCATACCGATGACATCCGTAACCAGCGCCCAACCCCGGTTGATGAGGCCAAATGGGGCTTCGCCGTGGTCGAAGCCTCGTTGTGGCAGGCAGTGCCTGACTTCTTGAGAGACCTGACCGACGCCGTGCGCGATCAGTTCGGTAACGATGTACCGGCGGTACTCAAGTGCCCGGTGACGTTTGCCAGCTGGATGGGCGGTGACCGCGACGGCAACCCCTTCGTCACCGCCAAGGTCACCCGCCGGGTGCTGCTGCTGGCACGCTGGCAGGCGGTTGACCTCTATCAGCGCGACCTGGCGCCGCTGATCACCGAGCTGTCGATGACCGACTGCAGCCCGGCGCTGCGTGCGGTCGCCGGCGACAGTCACGAACCGTATCGCAAGGTCCTCAAACAGCTGCGTGAACTGCTGACCAATAGCCGCGCGGCTATTGAAGCCCAGCTCGCTGGCGACACTGTCAACGCCAGTCCGCTGCTCAACAGCGACGATGACCTGATCCAGCCGCTGCAGCGCTGTTACGACTCGCTGCACGCCTGCGGCATGGGCGCCATTGCCGATGGTCCGCTGCTCGACACCCTGCGTCGCGCCTATTGTTTTGGCCTCAACCTGCTGCGCCTCGATATCCGCCAGGATTCAGGCCGCCACGAGTCAGCGATTGCTGAGATGACCAACTATCTGGGGCTAGGTGACTACGCTAGCTGGAGCGAGCAGGAGAAGCAGGAGTTCCTGCTACGCGAACTGGCAGGCAAGCGCCCGCTGCTGCCGCTGCACTGGCAGCCAAGCGCCGATACCCAGGAGGTGATCGATACCTGCAAGGTGATCGCCGAACAGGATCCGCGAGCCCTCGGCACCTACGTCATCTCCATGGCTGGCGCCCCCTCTGATGTGCTGGCGGTGGCTTTGCTGCTCAAAGAAGCGGGCGTCAGCTTCCCGATGCGCATCGCCCCGCTGTTTGAAACCCTGGCCGACCTCGATAACGCCAAGAGCTGCATGACCGAGCTGCTGGCCATCGACTGGTATCGCGGTTACATCCAGGGCTGCCAGGAGGTGATGATCGGCTACAGCGACTCGGCCAAGGACGCGGGCATGCTGGCTGCCGCCTGGGCCCAGTATCGCGCTCAGGAGGAGCTGGCCGAGCTGGCCCGCAACGCCGGCATCCGCTTGGTGCTGTTCCATGGCCGTGGCGGCACCATCGGCCGCGGCGGCGGCCCGGTGTACAAGGCGATCCTGTCGCAGCCCCCCGGCTCCATTGATGGCGGCATGCGCGTCACCGAGCAGGGTGAGATGATCCGCTTCAAGTTCGGCCTGCCGGAAACAGCCGTGCGTACCCTGTCGCTCTATGCCGCAGCGGTACTGGAAGCCAAGCTGATCCCGCCGCCGGAGCCCAAGGATGACTGGCGGGCGCTGATGAACCAGCTGGCCGCCGACTCCTGCACCGCCTACCGCGATGTGGTGCGCGGCGAGCCGGATTTCGTCCCCTACTTCCGTGCCGCCACCCCCGAGGTGGAGCTGGGCAAACTGCCGCTGGGCAGCCGCCCGACCAAACGCAAGGTGGGCGGTGGTATCGAAAGCCTGCGCGCCATCCCCTGGATCTTCGCGTGGGCCCAGAACCGGCTGGTCGTTCCGGCTTGGTTGGGTGCCGGTCAGGCGCTGCAGCAGGCGCTGGATCAGGGCAAGGCGGCAACGCTGGAGGAGATGTTCAAGGCCTGGCCGTTCTTCCGTTCGCGCCTCAACATGCTGGAGATGGTCTATCAGAAAGCCGATGTGTCGGTCTCCCGCTACTACGAGCAGGTGCTGGTGCCCCAAGAGCTGCACCGCCTGGGTGATCGTCTGCGCAACCAGTTGCAGGCCGACATTCAGACGGTGCTGACCCTGACCCACGACGCCAACCTGATGGAGCGCGAGCCCTGGTCGCTGGAGTCGATCCAGCTGCGCAACCCCTACATGGACCCGCTGCACATGCTGCAGGCCGAACTGCTCAAGCGCAGCCGCAGCAGCGAGGAGATGCCCAAGGCGGTGGAACAGGCGCTGATGGTGACTATCGCCGGTATCGCCAACGGTATGCGCAATACCGGCTAGGCGAGACGCCTGTCGTCAGCATCAGGGCTGCCCGCAAGGCAGCCCTTTTTTGTTAGCGCTTACGCGTTGTTACCGCGGCCCGCTGGACAGCCCCCGGTTGCGACGACTAGCGTGGATCTGCCCTGAACCACGGAGAAGGTCCATGTTGTTGCGCCCTGTTGCCCTTGCCCTGCTGGCCCTGACCAATGGCGCCGTCGCCGCCGAGCTGACCGCCCCCGGTTCTGCCATCAGTGCTGTCACCGTCTATCCCGATCGCGCCCAGGTCAGCCGCAGCCTGACCATGGAACTGCCGGCCGGCAGCCACACCCTGCTGGTCGAGCAGTTGCCGGTCAGCCTCAACCAGGAGTCACTGCGGGTGAGCGGCAGCGGCACCGCCGCCGTACGTATCAGTGCCGTTGATCTGCGCCCGGTCTACCTGACCGCCGCCGCCAATGAACGCCAGCGCCAGCTGCAGCAGCAGCTAACCGAGCTGCGTGACCAAGAGGCGGGATTGCAGGCCCGCCAGATCGCCCTCGACAGCCAGAGCGCCTTTATCAATGCGCTGGTGGCCAGCCCGGCCCCGAGTGACGGCAAGGCCCTGCCAGCGCTCAGCCCCGAGCAGTGGCCGCTGGCATTGCAAGCGATCGGCCAGGGGATGCGCGATATCGGTGAGCAGCGGGTCAAATTGGCGGCCGAACAGCGCCAGCTGGCCGAACGGATCGCCGTTGTTGAGGCCGAGCTGAACCAGATGGCGGGCGACCAGCGCGCCACCCTGACCGCCGCCATCCATCTGGAGACGCGCGGCGGCAGCAGCAGTTTCAAGCTCGACTATCAGCTGCCCGGCGCGCGCTGGGCTCCGGTCTATGACGCCAATCTGGATACCGCTAAGCAGCAACTGGCGGTGACCACTGCCGCCTATGTGCAGCAGGCCACCGGTGAAGACTGGGCGGGCGTTGCCCTGATCCTGGCCACTGCCCGCCCGAGCGCCGGCACCAGCGCCCCGGAACTCAGCCCCTGGTGGATCGATTTCGCCCCGGTGGACGATGGCCGCGGCCGCAGCGCCAAGGCCGCCTACAGCCCGGCACCGGTAGCCAGCAGCATGGAGATGGCCGACAGCCTGATGATGGAACGCAAGAAAGAGGTGATGGAGGAGGAGATCGCCATTGATGTGGCAGCCCTGCAGAGCGCCGACTTCATCGCCGAGTATCAGGTCGTCGGCAAGGTAACGGTGGCGGCCAACAACAGCCGCCAGCGCTTTGTCCTTGCCGAGCAGCAGTTTCCGGTCAGCCTCAGTCTGCGCGCCGTGCCGCGCCTCGACCCGCACGCCTACCTTTACGCCACCCTCAGCTACGCCGGTAAGGCCCCGCTGTTGCCGGGTGAATGGCGACTGTCGCGCAACGGTGCCTATATCGGCAGCCGCGTCGATCCGCTGCTACGCCCCGGTGCCGAACGGCTGCTGGCCTTTGGTGTCGATGATGCGGTGACCCTGAGCTACGACCAGCTGGCCGACGAAAAGGGTGAATCTGGGCTGATCAGTAAAGACAGCACCCTTGAACGCCGTTACCGGGTGACCGCTGAGAGCGGCCACAGCAAGGCGGTACCCCTGACCCTGCTCGATCAGCTGCCAGTGGCCCAGAACGAGCAGATCCGGGTGGAACTGCTCAAGGAGAGCAAGGCGCCCAGCCAGACCGATGTCGATGATCAGAAAGGGGTGCTGGCTTGGGAGCTGGAACTCAAGCCCGGCAGCAAGGCCCAGCTCGATTTCGGCTATCGCATCAGTTACCCCGGCAAAGGACCACTGATCGGCCTGTGAGCCAGCTACCCATAAAAAACGGGCTCCAATGGTGCCCGTTTTTTATGCAACAGATGCGCAATCAGTTGATGGCGTCTTTGAGTGCTTTGCCAGCGGAGAAGGAAGGTACTTTGGAAGCGGCGATCTGGATCTCGGCGCCAGTCTGCGGGTTGCGACCGGTGCGGGCGGCGCGCTCGGAAACCTTGAAGGTACCGAAGCCAACCAGCTGCACGGCGTCGCCGTCTTTGAGGCTGGCAGTGACGGCATCGAGCAGGGCTTCGAGGGCGTCTTTGGCTTTGGCTTTGCTGATATCGGCGCCAGCGGCAATCTTGTCGATCAGATCAGTTTTGTTCATGGGCAGATGTCCTCGTTGTTTTCGGTCGGTCCGTACGGTCGGCGGCGTCTCTCCGGCGACAAATTAAGGAGCAAAAGGGCTGGCCACGCAAGAGACGGGACCAGCGATTAGACAGATTATGGGAAAGCAGTCACGAAAACGGCCGACGCGGCGCAGGCCGCGTCCCGTCTGCTTTACACACGATAGCGACCCACGCTGTTGGTCAATGCCGCAGCCTGACGGGCCACCTCTTCGGCGGTGGTGGCATTGGCGTCGGCGGCGGTGAATGCCGAGGCGGCAATATCGCGAATATTGACCACGTTACGGTTGACCTCGGCGGCCACATGGCTCTGCTCTTCAATGGCGGCCGCAATCTGGGTACTCATGTCCATGATGTGGCCAATATCGGCGGTCATCTGCTGCAACAGCTCACCAGCCCGTTCCGCTTGGCCGGCACTGGCCAAACCTTCGTCGCGGCAACTCTGGATCAGCTCAACAATCTGCCGGGTCTGCTGCTGCAGGTTACTGATGATGCCACCAATCTCGTTGGTCGACTGCTGGGTGCGCATGGCCAGCGAGCGCACCTCGTCGGCAACAACGGCAAAGCCGCGCCCCTGTTCACCGGCACGGGCCGCCTCAATGGCGGCATTGAGCGCGAGAAGGTTGGTCTGCTCAGCAATGGCACGGATCACATCCAGCACCGAGCCCACCGTCTGGCTCTGTTCGGCCAGCGCCGAGACCACGCTGTTAGCATCATTGAGGCGGCCGGCCAGGGCGCGAATGCGCCGGCTGGTGGCCTCCACCTGGTGGCGCCCCTCCAGCGCACTGTGGTTGGTCTGGGCCGCGTTGCGTGCCGCCTGCTCGGTGTTCTTGGCGATCTCGTCAATGGTCGCCCCCATCTCGGTAACAGCGGTCGCCACCATGTCGGTTTCGCTTTGCTGCCGCAGCATGTCGTTATGAGTGCGATCAACATTGGCCGCCAGCTCGTCGGTCACCTGATTGAGCTGCACCGCCGCCTGCTGCACCTGGCCCACCAGATCGGCAAAAGCGCCTGTCAGCTCACCGACCTCATTAGCGACCTGAGCCAGTTCATCATCGCGGCCTGCGGTGTCTACTCGCTGGCGCAGATCGCGGCTGCTGACCACCGAGCGCACGTAGCCAGCAATCTGGGCAACCGCCACACCGATGGATCTGTTGATGCTCAGCGCCACCCCGACCACCACTGCCAATACCAGCAGCGCCAAGATCACGGTGTTACGACTGGTGGCTTGTTGCAGCGCCCCGACTTCAATCAGCACCCCATCAGCAAACTGGCGAAAGCCCTGCCGCAAGGTGTTTGCAGACTGGCTCAACTGACCGCGCAAGCCACTGCTTGCATCCAGCCCCAGCACCTCAGTAGCCGCGACCAGCGCCTTGAAATCAGCAGCATAGCGCTCGGCCAACTGATTCAGTTCACCCTTGGCACTGTCGTCATAGGCACCGCTGGCCGCAATGGCTGCGCCGAGCTCCGACAATCCCTCATCAAATTTGGCCAGATACTTAAGGTCCAGACGCAGCATGAAATCTTTCTCATGACGCCGCAATTGCAGCATGGCCGCTGCAGTGCGGTAGTCCTGCTGGGCATAGACCGCCTTTTCAATGCTGTGCACCGCCTGGCGCAGACTGCCATAGAGCCCATCCTCGGGGGTCAACCCCACCTTGATCACCCCGTCGGCGTAAGCACTAAAAGCGCCGGTGAACCGCCCGAGTTCATCAGTGATAGCGGCCAGCTGCTGGCTACTTTCCCCCAAGGTATGCTGCTCAAGATGCTTCAGCCGCTCAGTCATGGCGACTGTGGCGGCTTCGACTTCCGCACGCGCCACCAGCTCTTTGTCAGCGCTGAAACGGGCCACCCCTAACAGCGCCTCGGCCAACGCACTGTTGGCCTCATCCGTTGCCGCGATCAGTTCAGCGCCACGCCGCATCCCCTGAAACCCCCACAGGGCAACCAGCAACAGGGCGACAAGACCCACGACCATCATGGCGGTGGTCAACCCCAGTTTGTGACGAATCAGCATGGTGAAACCTCGTGATATCCCGAAGGAAGCGGGCGAGTGTAAACAGCATAGCAACAGCATGCCACAGTGGTGCTGTTGCCGAGTTATGCGTCGGCTCACGTTTCCGGGCCGCTGCCTGCTGCTCGCATTGACTATAAATTAACCACCACTTCGGTCCGCTGCAGGCTCTTCCATGGACAGGTTCACAATCGCCACCAACTTCGACCGCTATTTCAGCGTGCGCTACGCCAAAACGGCGGCACTGCGGCAGTTCGCCTTTCGCATCCGTCATCAGGTTTATGCCGAAGAGCTGCACTGGGAGCCGGTCAACGAGGCCGAACTGGAGCAGGATAACTGCGATGATTACGCCCATATCTGCCTGCTGGAGCACCGCCCCAGCGGCCAGTTTGCTGGCACCGTACGGCTGGTGATCCCGCCCAGCCACGCCACCGGTCAGCCCTTACCGTTCGAGACCTATGCCAACAACAGCATCTGGCCTCATGTGGTCGATCCCAAGCGGCTGGAGCGTGGATCATTCTCGGAAATTTCACGTCTGGCGGTGCCCAACAGCTTCCGGCGGCGGCGCGAGGAGGCAGGCAAACCCTTTATCCTCAACGGCGAATCCAGTGCCCGGGTGTTCACTGAAGAGGAAGCGCGCAGCTTTCCCAATATCGCCCTCGGTCTCTATCTGGCCTCCATTGCCCTGGTTGATATCTGCCACCACGACCATACCTTCGTGATGATGGAACCCAGGCTGCAGCGCCATCTGGTGCGTTTCGGGCTGATGTTCGAACAGAGTGGTGAGCCCCTGCAGCACCATGGAACCCGCGCCCTCTACAGCCTAAAACGAGACAGCCTGACCCGCTATCTGGCCCCAGAGATCGCCGCGCTCTATGAGCTGATCTACGGCAGCCTCAACCGCCAGCTCAAACTGGTGCCCTATGGCCCCTTGCAGTAAGGCCCCGGCCTTCGTCTACGACGAGGCCTTCAGCCGCAATCTGGGCTGGCTGACAACGGACGAGCAACAACGGCTGCAGGGGGCCACCGTGGCTATCGCCGGCCTCGGCGGGGTAGGCGGCAGCCACCTGTTGACCCTGACCCGGCTAGGGATTGGCGGTTTTCATCTGGCCGATTTTGACCAGTTCGAACTGGCCAATTTCAACCGCCAGGCCGGAGCCCGGATCGACAGTATCGGGCAACCCAAACTCGATACGCTGGTGGCCATGGCCCTGGCTATCAACCCCGAGCTACGCATTCGCACCTTTCACGACGGCGTCACCCCAAACAACATCGACGCCTTTATCGCTGGCTGCGATCTCTACGTCGACGGTCTGGATTTTTTTGTGCTGGGGCTGCGCCGCCAGCTGTTCATGGCCTGCCATCAGCAGGGGCTGCCGGCCGTAACAGCCGCGCCGCTGGGGATGGGCGCGGCACTGCTGTGCTTCATGCCGGGGCAGATGAGTTTTGACGACTACTTTTGCTTTGATGGCGATGAGCAAGGCGATGCCCTGCGCTTTCTGCTCGGGCTGGCGCCCGCTGGCTTGCACCGGCCGGCACTGGTGGAGCCATGGCGCATCGACTTGGCCAACCGCCGTGGCCCGTCAACGGTGATGGGCTGTGAACTCTGTGCCAGCCTGGCCGCCAGCGCTGTGCTCAAGATCCTGCTGGGTCGCGGCCCACTCAAGGCCGCTCCCTGGTCCACCCAGATCGACGGCTACCGGCTGCGGTTGGCCCACCGTCGTCAGAGCCTGGGCCACCCGCTGCAGCGGCTGCGCTACTGGCTGGGCCGACGGGCGCTCACAGCTCGCACTGGTAAAGCTGGATAACCCCAGCCAGCTGACGGCCGTCCATCACCAACAGCGCGGAAATAGCGTGTCGGGTCATCACCTCTTGCGCCTCCTGCAGCGACGCCCCCGAACCGATCACCCGTGGTGAGCGGGTCATGATGTCGCTGGCGCTCTGCCGCAAAAACTGGTCACCGTACTTCTCTAGTGCCCGACGCAGATCGCCATCGGTGATCAGGCCACACACCTCGTCACCAGCCACCACCACCACCAGCCCTAGCCTGCCGCGGGTGGCTTTCTGAATGACGGCTGCCGCCGAATCATCGGGGCTGACAATCGGCAGATCGTCGGCGCGCATGCGATCGCGCACCCGCGTCAGCAGTTTGCGTCCAAGGCTGCCTCCCGGATGAAAACGGGCAAAATCTTCCGGCTGAAAGCCACGCGCGACCATGGCCGCGATGGCCAGCGCATCGCCCATCACCAGCGCTGCGGTGGTCGACGAGGTGGGGGCAAGCGACAGCGGGCAGGCCTCTTCCGGCATGCCGATCGACAGATGATAGTGAGCATTACGAGCCAGGGTGGAGGCCGGCTTGCCGGTCATCGCCACCCAGATATTGCCATTGGCCTGCAGGAAGGGCACTAGCCGGATCAGCTCTTCAGTCTCGCCGCTGTTGGAGATGGCCAGAAAGAGATCATCCTTGCCGATCATCCCCAGATCGCCGTGCCAGGCCTCACCTGGGTGAAGGAAGAAACTGGGAGTGCCGGTACTGGCCAGGGTGGCCGCGATCTTCTGGCCGATCAGTCCAGACTTGCCCATGCCACAGATCACCAGCTTGCCGCGCGACGCGAGCACTGCGTCGACCACGCGATCGAACTGCTCATCAAGCAGGCCCTCAAGGGCGGCGATGGCCGCAATTTCAAGGGCTATGACGCGGGATGCCTGCTGGCGATGGGAGGAGGGGCGGCGGCTGGCCATGGTTGCCTCAATGATCGTTCACGACGGCGACAGCTTACGTCATCCACATCGGCGTGCAACGTCAGGGCAGCACCAACCGCCTCCCTTAGGCGGCGCTGGCCAAGGGCTGCAACCCCTGCCACAACTGCTGGCCGAGCGCCGGCAGCTGATTGTCATCACCACCATTTGCCAGCCAGCCAGCCAGTGTCGCGGCCACATCTGGCCAAGGACGTGGCGCGGCTGCCGGCAGCGCCAGAAAGCGAGCGACGCTGGCACCATCGAGCTGATTCATGGTTAATGCCAGCCCCAACTGCTGCAGCGCCAGCGCGTTGGAGGTCTGCTCGAACTGACCGAGCAATGGCTTGACCAGCAGTTTCTTGCCCAGATGCAGGGCCTCACTTGGCAGCTCGAAACCGCTGTTGGCGATGATGCCGCCACAACCGGAAATCGCCTCCGGGAAGCGCTGGCGGCACAGCGGCAGCCAGCGCAGCGGGCCATCAATGGCCGGATGGTTGCGCGATTCAGGGTGGAAGCAGAGAAACTGCCAGCCGCTGAACGGTTGCAGCAGTTGACGGATCGCTGCAGGCTCTTCAAACGGCAGATAGACCACGATAGTGCGTTCATCACTGCCAGTGGTACTGATCTGGGTGTCGATCACCGGTGGCAGCAACGGCCCGTCAAAGTGGTGCCAATGCAGGCCAACGGCTCGGGATGCCGGAGCAAACAGCCCCATCACCAACCTGGAGGCTGGATCAAAACCGGCACGTGGTACCGACGAATGGCCAAAGCAGGCCTGATGGGACAGGGCCAACGACGGCACACCATGGCGTCGGGCAGCCCAAGCCACTACCGGCTCAAAATCGGTGATGACCAGATCGTAGCGGCTCAGATTGAGACTGCTGACATCCTGCCACAGCTGGCGCAAGCCGGCCTGACGCAAGGTCTGCCACAGGTCGATGCGGCCATAACGATGGGCAAAGGTGAGGCCATTGCGCAGTTCAAAATCACCAAAGGGCTCGGCGCCGAACAGCGCTTCGCGCGGCCGCCCCGAGATCAGGTAATCAGCCCTGACACCGGCCGCCGCCAAACGCTCTGCCATCACCCGGGCGCGAGTGAGGTGGCCATTTCCTGTGCCCTGAATACCATAGAGAATACGTGGGCTCATGCGGCGGCCTCAACCACCGCCAGCGCTACGGCCGTGCCGATGGCTGCACCGACCAGCACATCGGCCGGAAAATGGACGCGCAGCATCACACGTGACCAGCCAACCCCGGCCGCCCACAGAAACAACGGCAGTGCATAGACCGGCCAGCTGGAGGCCAGCAAGGTGGCCATGACAAAAGCACCGGCGGTATGGCCCGAAGGCAGGCTGAAGCGGTCCGACGGCTGAACCACCGCCGCCACCCCCAACAACCGCTCAGCCGGTCGATGGCGGCGCAGACTGTTTTTAAGGATCAGGTAAAGTGGCCGCTCGATGGCAAAGGCCGCCAGCGCCAGCAGCAGGAAGGTGGCCCCCACCTCGCCGCCCCACAGCCAAGCAGCCACCCCAATCACCGGATAAAGCAGCCCGTCGCCACTACGCGACAGCAGGCGCGCCAGTGCCACCCAGCCGCGCCGACCGTGGCCCGATACAATCCGGAACAGCGCTTCATCCGCCTGTTGCAACATCATCAGCCTCATGTCGTTGCCTCCTCAGCAGCCACCCCGGAAGGCTAGAAGGTACAGATGACAAAGCGGTGACAGTTTGACCACTGGCGGTCACGACAGTCAGGGCGATTGCGGCATGCTGGCAGCGGCATATACTGTGGACGACCTCAGGCCAGCCAACGGGAGTTAGCGCCATGGAATACAACACCTCGGCATTGTGCGACATCTACCTCGACACTATTGATGTGGTAGAGCCCATCTTTGCCAGTTATGGCGGCCGTCGCTCCTTCGGCGGACAGATCACCACCGTCAAGTGCTTCGAGGACAACGGGCTGATTGTCGAGACCCTGCGCAATAACGGCACAGGCCGAGTGCTGCTTGTCGACGGCGGCGGCTCGCTGCGCCGTGCCTTGATCGACGCCGAACTGGCCACCTTGGCCGTCGACAATGGCTGGGACGGCATAGTGCTGTTTGGTGCAGTACGCGAAGTTGATGCACTGGAAGAACTCGACATCGGCATCCAGGCATTGGGCTCAATTCCGGTGGGTGCCGACACCAACGGCAGTGGCGAAAGCGACGTGGCCGTCAACTTTGGTGGCGTCACCTTCCTGCCGGACGACCACCTGTATGCCGATACCACCGGCATTATCCTCTCCCCCGATCCGCTCGATATAGAGTAACCGCCATGGCCCTGCAGCCAGTCGTCACCCCCTGTGATCTGCAGGTGGTCGACTGGTTGCAGCAGCGTGCCAGCCACCAATCTTTGCCGCTTATCGGGGTTCAGGGTGCGCAAGGGGCGGGCAAAACCACCCGGTGTAAGCTGTGGGCCGACACGCTCAAGGGCCGCGGTATCACGGCGCTGGTACTGGCCCTAGACGACTTTTACTTGTCTTATCAGGTACGCCAACAACTGGCCGCCAGTGTCCATCCGTTAATGGCTAGCCGTGGCGTGCCCGGCAGCCACGATATTGCCAGAATCCATCAATGCATCGACCAACTGCAGCACGATCTATGGCCTTTGTCGCTGCCGAGTTTCGACAAGGGCCGTGACGACCGCAGTGCTGACCGGCGTATTGATGGACCAGTGCGGCTAGTGCTGCTTGAAGGCTGGTGCGTCGGCGTGCCGGCTGAACCCGACCTAGCCCTTGCCCAGCCACTCAATCACCTCGAAGCCGAAGAAGACAGCGATGGCCGCTGGCGCCGTTACATCAATCAGCAGCTGGCCGGCCCTTACACCCAGCTGTGGCAACGCTTGGACGGCCTGATCAGCCTGGAGATCCCCGGCTTTGAGTGGGTGGCTCGTTGGCGTGGCCAGCAGGAACAAGCATTGCGCCAGCAACACCCGCCACAGGGAATGGATGAAGCGGCGCTGGCTCGCTTTATCGCCCACTTTGAGCGCCTCACCCGCCATGCTCTGAGAGTCATGCCCGCGTTGGCTGATCTGAGATTGCCGCTAGGTGCCGACCATCAGCCCCACCAATTGATCCAACGCTTTCCGCCTTAAGCGGCGCCAGCCTGGTGCGACGGCGTCTCACTGCTGTGCAGCCATGCACCAGTAGCGCTCATGCAGACCGCCAGAATCCCAGAACAAACTCATTTTCCGGCGTGATAAGGCTGGCATGAAAGCTGCTAATAATCCGTTGGTACTCCACTGGGTCAGACGGTGGTGTACGTTCTCCAGGGTTGCCGCTTGCTTCGTCAGGGCCAGGGATTTGCGAAGCAAGCGGCTTTTTTTCGCCCGCACTTTCCCACCGTCACGCCCCAGTCAGCGACCGGAGCGCGGGCAAAATCACACCTTGCAGCGAAAGCCTATGCCCCACCGACTACGCCGGTTGTCAAAGCCTCCGTTCTGTCGATACTGTTGAGACAGACCGCGACCCGATTCAGCGTGCGTGGAACAGGAAGGTATGACCCCCAACAGGCCGGAACCGGATCAGGACGACTTGCTCTTTTTTGCCGAGGAGGCTCCCGAGGGCGAGAACCGCACGGAGCATGCCGAGGCTTGGCGTATCCTCATCGTCGATGATGATCACGAAATCCATGCTGTCACCCAACTAGCATTGAGCGGGCTGATGATCTTGGATCGCGGCCTGCAATTTCTGCACGCTTACTCCGCCGAAGAAGCCCGCGATATGCTGCGTCAAGAGCGCAACATCGCCGTAGCCCTGCTTGATGTGGTCATGGAGACGGACGATGCCGGCCTGCGGCTGGTCGAATTCATCCGTAACGAGCTGGGTGACAGTGATATCCGTCTGATCCTGCGCACCGGCCAGCCCGGTTACGCGCCAGAAGAGCGGGTGATCAAAGAGTTCGATATCAACGACTACAAGACCAAGACCGAACTGACCCGCAACCGTCTGGTGACCTCGGTGATCACCGCCATTCGCAGCTACCATCAGCTGATCATGCTCGACCAGAGCCGCCGCGGCCTCGAGAAGATCATCCAGTCCTCGGCCAACTTGATGGAACATCAGGCAATGGCTGCCTTCGCCGAAGGGGTACTGACCCAGCTGGCGGCAGTGATCGGCCTGCGCCCCGAAGGGTTGCTCTGTGCTCGCCGCGGCCATCCCAGCCAAGAGGGCGAAGACCCCCCCGGTGTCTATGTGCTTGGTGCCGCCGGACGCTACGCCCATTTTATCAACCAGACGGTTGATGCCCTGCCCGACCGCCATATCCAGGATGTCGTCAACCGTTGTCTAAGCCAGCGTAGCCACCTGTTTACCGACAAGGAAACGGTGCTCTACATCAACAGTAGCGGCAACGATGCTGCCATCTATGTCGATTCGGCAAGGCCAATGGAGCAGTTCGATCGCAGCCTGCTCGAAGTGTTTTTGACCAACATCGGTGTTGGCTATACCAACATCAACCTGTTTCAGCGACTGCAACGGGCGGCCTATCTAGACGAGCTGACCCACCTTGCCAACCGCACCGACTTTATTCGCCAGCTTGATCTGTTTGGCGAACAGGGGGACAGCAATGGTGTAGTTGCCATTGTCGATATCAACCACTTTTCAGACATTAACGACGGTCTGGGGCAAGAGGTTGGCAATCTTGCCCTACGTGCCGTAGCCGAACGGCTGGTGGCCTCACTGGGTGCTGAGACACTGGTTGCCCGGGTCGGGTCGGATGTGTTCGGGGTAACTGGCGATGCCGCAGTGGTCACCCCTGAGCGGCTGCTGGCCGCATTCAACCTGCCGTTTATCGCTGGCGAGCATTCGCTGCAACTACGCGCCACTCTTGGCCTCTGTCATCAAGAACAGGCCCGCGGTCGACGTGGACTCGATATCCTCAAACAGGTATTCATCGCCCTCAATCTGGCCAAGAAGGACAATAGCCAGCGTTTCGCCTTCTACGAGTCACGCTTCGAGGACTCTACCCGCAGCCGCCTGGAGACCATTCGCTGGCTTCGCCAGGATTTTTCCGAGCGCAAGCTGCAGGTCTGGTACCAACCCCAGATTGACCTGCGTACGGGCAAGGTCAGCGGCATGGAGGCGCTGCTGCGCTGGCCTGATGGCAAAGGCGGTTTCACATCGCCAGCAGTGTTCATTCCACTTGCCGAGTACTCGGGTCTGATCATCGACATCGGTGCTTGGGTACTGGAGCAGTCCTGCCGCGATCTGATCGCCTTGCGTCCGCGCCACCCGGACCTAAGAGTCTCGGTCAATGTATCGATGCAGCAGTTCCGCAGCCCGGACTTCCTCGATACGGTTAACCAGATCGTCAGCCGCTTGCAGATGCCCAGCGGAGCACTGGAACTGGAGATCACCGAAAGCGTAGTTATGGATGATCCTAAGGTAGTGATCGCCATTCTTGGTAAACTACGTGAAGCTGGCATGAGCGTCGCCATCGATGATTTTGGTACCGGCTTCTCCTCACTCGGCTATCTGCAGCAGCTGCCGGTGGACCGAGTCAAGATCGACCGCAGCTTCATTTCGATAGTAGACACCATTGGCGAGGCCGTGATTGCTGAGATGGTGGTCAGCCTGGCCCAGCGTCTGCAGCTAGAGACCATTTGCGAAGGTGTGGAAACAGAGGCCCAAGTCGAGTATCTGCGCAAGATCGGCTGCGACGGCATTCAGGGTTTTCTCTACGCCCGACCCATGCCCATTGGCCAACTGCAGGAGTACCTGGCTCAACGCAACAGCTAAGGTCAGGCAACGACCAAACAAAACGGCGCCCGCGGGCGCCGTTTTGTTATCTGCCTGGTTTAAGGTACAGGGCGCAACAGCGGCTGGGCGACATTGCTGTTTTCTCCTTCGCTGTCGTCGTGCGTCTGCTCTGGTGCAGCCAGCAACTCCTGACGAGCGGCAATCTGCTCATCCAGGTAGCTGAGTAATCTAATTTTCTCCTCGATCGCGCGGTCCATATAGTGAACCGCCTGGAGCAATCCCGGCCAGGGCTGGGGCAGTTGCTGATTGCGCACTGCCTCCGGCGAAAACAGATGGATGGCGCCCTCAGGAGCCCCTGTCACTGGCGCGGGGACAGCGGTGGCCGTGCGCAGACGAGTTGCGTCACGCCGCGGTGGTGGCGGCGGATCCATATCCTGGGCGACGGCCTCGGCCGAGGCTGCATCAAGGCGAGAGCGCTCCTCCAGATAACCGAGCAATAGCAAGCGATCACAGAACAGATTGAGACGGCGTGGAATACCGTTGGTGTGACGATGAATGGTCGGCCAGATAGTGGCATCGAACTCGGGAAAGCCCTGCCAGCCAACCCGGCGCAGGCGGAACTCCACATAAGCTTGAACCTCATCGACGGTCAACGGCTCGAGATGGCATTGGGCAATAATGCGCTGACGAAACTGTACCATGGCCGGGTTATCGATGATGTCGCGCAGCTCCTCCTGACCGAGCAGGAAGCTCTGCAGCAACGGCTTGCTGCCCACCTGAAAGTTGGAGAGCATACGCAGCTCCTCCAGCGATTCAGCCGGCAGGTTCTGGGCCTCATCGACAATCAGCAGTGCCCGCTTGCCCTGACGGTGCAAGCGCGCCAGAAACACCTGCAACCCCTCCAGCAGACGCGCCTTATCAGCGGTTGGCGCATCCACCCCAAATTCGCGGGCGATCAGCAACAATAGCTCGCCAGGCAGTAGGTTGGTAGAGACCAGTTGCGCCACCACAATCGGCGCCTGACCCACTTCGCCAACCAAATGTCTGGCCAGCGTCGACTTACCGGAGCCGACCGGCCCGGTGACCACAATGTAGCCCTCTGCTTGGGTCAGACCATAGCGCAGATAAGACAAGGCGCGCTGATGACAGCCGGCCGCGAAAAAGAAGCGCGGGTCCGGGGTCAGCTGGAACGGCTTGTCACTGAAGCCATAGTAGTCACGGTACATAAGTTCTCAGAGGTAGTAAGTGTAACTGAGGCCCAGCCGCCACTCGTCATAGCTGGAGCTGTCTGCAACAGCATCACGCTCAAAATACTGGGTGTCGACCGTCCACTGGCTGTAGCTGTTGGGGCGGCGCACCAGCGCCAACCGCACCAGCCACTCGCTGTCACGATCAACCTCATCGTCGCGTCGATAGCTACGCAGCATGCCACCACTCTCAAGGGCGCTGCGCTCAGAGAGCCGCAACCGCCAGTCCAAGCGGACACCTCGATCTTGATACTGATCGCCGTCAAACAGGTCGCTAGCCAGACTGCGCTCGTCCTGATAGAGACTCAAGTTCCACTGCTGGGTGCGGAGATCAGCACTCAGTCTGTAAAGCCATAGCTTGCTCAGATAAACACTGTTGTCGACGGCATCGATCGGTATCTCGCCATCAATCTGGGTGTAATTATCGGGCGCTTCGGACGGGGCCGCGACACAACTCGGGTCAAAGGGGTCAGTCACCCCCGGCGGACAGGCACGCGAAAAGGGAAAGCCAAGCGTCAAGGCGCGGCTGGTCGTCGAGATCTCTTCACTGTAAGAAAGCGATTGCTGCAGCTTGCGGGTGCCGTGGCTGGCCGCCAGCCCCCAAGAATCACCGAAGTAACGATGGCCATAGTTGCCTTCAACACTACTGCGGGCCGATGGCCGCCACGCCAACCGGGCATCCATGTAATCATCCGCATCGCCACTCGTGACCACGTTGTAACCGACATCAAGGGTCAGTTGAGGACCGGGGCTGTAACGGATGCCGCCCCCCGCCGAAGCCAGCTTGTTGCGCGGTTCTTCACCAAAGCGCGCCTGATCCTGATAGAGGCGACCATATAGGCCCAATCCCCGCCACAGGCTATAGCCACCTACCATGTCCAGCTGCTCTGACTGATAAACGTCCAGGCCGTCAGAACGTTCCTGACTAGCGTCTCCGCGCAGATCATAGAACCACTGCCCGCTCCCCACCCCCTGCTGCAACAGCAGATCGGCATCGTAACCCTTTGTGGTTTCGAAACTGCTGCTGTCGCTGTCAACATAACGACCAGCGACCTCACCATAACCGCGCATCCAGTAACCTTCACGCTTGCCGCGCAGGCCAGCGCGATAGCTTTCGGTATCACTGACATTGCCGCCACGATTACCGACATCCACCAGCAACCCATCTTCCGGATTGGTGCTCTGCTGAGTCATGTCGGCCGTGGCAAATGCGTAGATGCCCTGCCCGAGTAAATAGTCAGCAGATGCCGCCAGAGTGTTATGACCACTGTTGGCATCACTGTCGTCAGAATAAAAATTGTGGGTGTAGCCGTAGTCGACGACCGCCCGGTAATCGCGGCCCAGCCCGACCACCGTGATGGTTGGTTCAAGCTGGGTCACCAGCGATTCCTGAGCGCCAGCACTGCGCCCCACGTTGTTGGTGTAATAGGGGGCTAAGGTAATAGCCGGTTTCAACCGCATTTCACCCGCAACGACCGCCACCGGTAAAAAGGTTACCAGCAGCAGCGTTCTGGCGCCTTTAGCGCTTGCCGTAATAACCATAATAGGCATAAGGCCTCTTCCGTCCCGACGGTACCCGATTAAGGACAAAGCCCACCGCCGCCTCAGGATTGAGCAGCTCCAGCGCCGCTTGCACATCGTTCTGTGACGTTTGACCATGGGCCACCACAAACACCGTTTGCCCTACCAGCATCGCCATGCTGTGAGACTCGGAAACCCCAAGCAAGGGCGGGCAATCAAAAACCACCACCCGGTCCGGATAACGGCTGCCCAGCTCTGCCACAAGCTGACTCATTCGATCTGATGCCAGCAGTTCACTGGTCAAATGATGTTGACGGCCAGCAAGAATCAGCTTGAGGCGAGGCAGATTGGTATTGACAATCAGTGCCCCAATGTCATCCACCTCACCCAGCAGGTAGTCGACGAGACCTCGCTGGGGTGGTAGCCCCAAGTGCTCACCCAGCGAAGGCTTGACCACGTCCGCGTCGACTAGCAACACCGTTCGGTCCTGCTCATGGGCAATCGACAACGCCAAATTGATGGCCGTAAAACTCTTGCCCTCATGAGGGTTGGCGCTCGTCACCATCACCAGATTGGCCTTGGGCGCTAGCTCACCTGCCGGCGAAAAAGCGTTGTGCAGCAATTTTCGCTTGATGTAACGGTACTCTTCCTTGATCAATGCTCGCCGATCATCCGGGACCAGCATGCCCTGAGCGGCAAGCAACTCAAAATCGATGATGAATTGTGGCGCGCCATTGTCTGCGGTGGCCTCGGCCGCCACTGGCGTCTGGCCACGAGTGCTGGCGACGGCAGGTTCAGTGACGGCAACCTCTGAAGCCCCCACTGTCTTCACCACATCGGCTGGCAACGGATCCGGCCGGGGCGGCGTTATGGCACCTTGCTGCTTTTCCAGCGCACGATCAATGATGCCCATCACAAACCTCCCCGGGCCAGGCCCCGTACCTTATCGAGCACCATATCGCCACCGTACAGCAACAGTCCGACCTGCACCAAATAAAGGGCAACCAACGCCCCCAGCAAAGCCACAAACAACAGCAGCCCAAAACGTGCGCCCCAACTATGAGCCACCGGCTGACTGTCTGTGACCTCTCCGAGCAGCGGGATATTGGTCAGATGCACCAGCGTGCGTCCTCGGAAGATCCGCGGATTCATCTCACCCAGCAAGAATGGCACACCGAGACCGCCGCCAATACCAACCATCAACACTGCGCTAAGCAACATCAAACGCGGCGGGCCAACCGGGTTGGGCAATACTCGCGGCTGATCAATGATGCGGAACTTGAGGCCGTCCTGTTGCTCGTCGACGCGTTGGGCAGTTGACGCCTGCTCGCGGCGGTTAAGCAGCTCTTCGTACTTTTTCTGAGTGATCTCATAGCCACGGCGAAGTGCCAACAGATTGGCTTCAACTTCCGGCACCTTGGAGATAACCGCTTCCAGATCAACGACCCGCTGTTGGAAGGTGGTGACTCGGATGCGTAACGATGCCACCTCCGCTTCCATTTGCGCCACCAGCAACTGCAACTCGTTGTAATACGCACTATCAGCGGTAACTGGGCCGGTCGATAATAAGTGCTTGCTGACACGCTCGAGCTCCTGCTTGCGCTGCCGCTCTAGTTCAGTGATCAGCTGCTGCAGCTCGATAATGTCTGGGTGTTGCTCTGTGTAGCGTAAAGAGAGGTCATCCAAACGCGCCTGGAGGTTGGCAATGCGTTCATCAAAACGAGTGGCAATAACGGCACTGGGAACAGGAACGCGGCCCTGACTGCCAGTCAGCTTGGCGGTAGCGGCTTGCAACTGACCCTCACGTTCACGCAGATCGAGCGATGCCGCCTCTAGCTGCCTGCGCTCGGCCTGCAAGCGCTCGTAATAGCTACCTGCTTCCCCGGGCAGCAGCCCAGCATTCTCACGCTTGAAATCGGCCAGCTTGCGGTCTTCCTCCAACAAGCGCCGGCTGTACTCGGCTATTTCGCGGTCTAGGAACTCCTGAGCCGACCGGGATTCGGTCCGCGATTCGCCAAGGAAGTTCTCCTGAAATACGCTGATGGTGGCGTCTAGCACCCGCTTGGCAACTTGGGGGGAACTGCTCTGATAGGTCAACAGATAAAGGTTCTGCTTTTTATCGAGCTTGATGGTCTTGATGGCATCCTCAAGCTCGGCAATCAGAGCGTCGAATTCACGCTCATTGGTCACAGTCAGATCAAGATCAGACAACCGCGCAATCTTCTCCAGATTGTTGCGGTTAAGGATGTACTTGAACATCAACTGTACTTGGTCCTGAACACCGTCTTGCTGCAGTGCCAGACCGCGCAACAGCGGCTTAAGGACCGTGTCGGTGTCAACGAATATGCGGCCCTGGGCTTCATAGCGGTCCACCATCTGATGCACCACCAGCCAGCCCCCCAGGCTGACCACCCAAGCGACAGCTACAATCCACCACCGCCGTTGCCAAACGCCAACAAGCTTATCGAGGAGCTGGTCGATCGCATCCTGCATGGACTAACTTCCGTAACTACTAGAAACGCGAGGGGCCATTAGAACCAAGCTTCCGGAACAATAATGACGTCGCCCGGTTTGACGTCAACATTGGCAGCAATGTCGCCATCCCGCAGCAGATCATCAAGGCGCAGATTGAACGACCGCTGGCCGTCAGCTTCCACACGCACCAAGCGAGCACGATTGCCAGCAGCATAAGGAGTGAGCCCGCCCACTTCAATTAGCACGTCTAGCAGAGTCATGTTGTGGCGGTAAGGTATAGCACGCGGGTTCGCGGCTTCACCAATCACCCGCACCTGCTCAGCGTAAGGGCCCACAAAGCCTGTTACGGTGACCGTTACTTTGGGATCGCGGATGTAAGCCTTGAGTTTGGCCTCCAGCGCTCGGGCCAATTCCGAAGGGGTCTGACCAGCGGCAGGCAGATCCTCGACCAAGGCGGTCGTGATACGACCATCAGGGCGGACGGTAACGGCGCCCGACACTTCCGGGTTACCCCATACGAAAACCTGCAACTGATCGCCCGCACCAATCAAGTAGGCGTAATCGCCGCCATCGGTAGAATTCTGAGTGGCGGCCGGCGGCAAACCACCGCCGCTGCTACACCCAACCACCGCCGCACATACCACCAGCGCCCACAATGTCCGTAATCCCATGGCCTGTCTCCCTGTCAAATACCCGTTAACTCAATGACCGGAGGCACGCCTCCCCGAGGTCACGCGCCGGATTTCCCAGACAGGATAGCTCAGGTGGGCAGTAGTTGAACATCCATGAGCTGGATCACTCTTTTCAGATTCCACCGGAAATTCTACATACGCCTCCTTGGCTTGGGATACTCGGCGCTAGCGGTGGCCCTGAGGCCTGATTTTCGCTAGACTTCAGCACTTTCGAAGCGCGTTACGGCGCGCGGCACTACGGATGGGATGGCGCCGGACTTGAAACGCGGGAAACGTAGCTTCTTTACTATTGCCGTCATCGATACCCTGCTCTTGATAGCGGCATTCCATTTGGGCACTGTCCTTACGGGCCTGTTCGGCGACAGCGGCCAGCCGTTGCGCTTCGCTTGGGCGAGTGGTCATGGTGGCCAGCTTCTGACCTTCGTCGGTGCGTCATTACTCGGCATGTTTGCGCTTGGTCTTTACAACCCTCGTTTGCGCGAGCCAGTACGGGGCGTTGTGCGGCGTTTGGCACTCGGACTGACAATTTCCTTCGTCCTGATTTCGTTGATGTTATTGGCTTACCCAGCGTGGGGAATGAGCCCGTTCAAGTCCGTTCCGGCATTTGTTGCAGCGACCATCTTGCTCACCAGCTTTCGCGTTGTGTTACCACGGGTGCGGGATCTGGAAATGTTCCGCACCCGCATTCTGGTTCTTGGCGCTGGCAATCGCGCAGCCGTCATTGAGCAGCGCATGCGCCGCCGCGTTGACCGTCAGAATTTCACCATCATCGGTTACCTGCCGACGCCAGGCGACGCTGCAGACCCCATTCCGCGTAACCTGCAGATCGCCCGCACTGGCCGGCTGCTCGATCTGGTGGATCGCTACGATGCAGACGAGATCGTGGTGGCCTGTGATGAGCGGCGCAGCAATCTGCCGCTGTATGAACTGCTGGAATGCAAACTGCGCGGCGTCGAGATCACCGATCTGCTTGAATTCATCGAACGCGAGACCGGTCAAATCGCAGTTGATCTGGTCTACCCAAGCTGGATGATCTACTCCACCGGTTTCCGGCCGGCTGATAACGTCCGCACCCAGCTCGACTGGCTGTTCAACTTCTCCATCGCCGCCGTACTGTTCCTGCTGGTATGGCCGCTGATGCTTGGCACCGCGTTGGCTATATATATAGAAGATGGGCGCCGCGGCGCCCCGTTGTTCTATCGTCAGATCCGTGTTGGCTTGCACGGCAAGAACTTCAAAATCCTCAAATTCCGTTCAATGCGTGTCGATGCAGAAAAGCATGGCGCTCAATGGGCCCAGGCCAACGATGACCGCATCACCCGCGTCGGACATTTCATTCGCAAGTACCGGCTGGATGAGTTGCCACAGATTCTCAACGTGCTGCGCGGCGACATGGGCTTCGTCGGCCCGCGGCCTGAGCGGCCAGAGTTTGTCGAGAAGCTACAGGAAAAACTGCCGTTCTATGCCGAGCGCCATGCAGTAAAGCCCGGACTGACCGGCTGGGCCCAACTTTGCTATCCCTATGGCGCTACCGAAGAGGACGCCTTGGAAAAGCTCAAGTTTGACCTGTACTACATCAAGCATCGCAGCTTCCTGCTGGATCTGTTCATCTTTGTGCAAACCGCCGAAGTGGTGTTATTGAAGAAAGGCGCGCGTTAAGGAGTGATGTTGATGGCAGCAAAAATCTCGGTGATCATGACGACCTATAACCGTGCCAAGCTGATTACGGAAGCCATTGCCAGTGTCTACGCCCAAAACTATCCAGATCTGCAGCTCATCGTGGTTGATGATGGCTCAACCGATAATACGCTCGAGATACTTCAGCCCTGGCTCGGACGCGACGATTTCATCTTTCTGCAGCAAGCCAATCAGGGCCAGCCCGCAGCCCAGAATCTTGCCCTAACCCGCGCCAGCGGTGACTTCATCTGCTTTTTGGATTCCGACAATATCTGGCTGCCGGGCAAGCTGGAACGACAGTTAGCCTTCATGGCGGAACATCCGGAAATCGATATTTTGTATGGTGACCTAATCACTATTGACGGCGAAGGACGGGAAACCAGCCGCTATAACATGCCCCGTTTCAGTGGCCGAATCTATCGTGAGCTGCTGAAGGACAACTGTGTTTCCGGCAACACGGCAATGATGCGCCGTCATTGTCTCGAACGCTGCGGTCCATTTGATGCGTCCGTGCGCGTAGCTGCCGATTTTGAGATGTGGTTACGCTACTCGCCCCATTGCACCTTTCACTATCTGCCCGAATTCTTTGCCAAGTATCGGGTGTTTCCGGACCAGATCTCGAGTGACAAAGAACGCCGTTTCAATTCGGTCAGGATGTCCATGACCAAATTTTTCACGGCCAACCCGAACCTGCTGCCGGTTGCAGAACAACAAAAAATCTGGGCTGCCTTCTATGCCCGCTGGGCCTACTATCGGGCCAAAGGTGGAAAGCTGTGGCCGGCAATTGCAGCGGCCATTCAATCCATCCGCTGCTATCCATGGCAAAAGGCTGGCTGGCGTAATCTGGCGGTGGCGCCACTGCTGGTATGGCGAGCGTCCCGCTAACGGGGCGGCAATAACCCTTGGAGACGAGCCGCCAAGGCGGCAATCATGCGTGGCTCACGCAGCCGTAGCATCGCTTCACACTGTTGCCGGTGACGCACCGGATCAAAGCTCGTGATCACCTGATCAACCATGGCAGTCTCTTCGCCTGGCTGACAAAAATGACCAATTTCGCCAACCTCCGCCTCCAACGCCGTAAATAACGGGTGACGGCATCCAAGCAGCGGAATACCCATGGCGATACAGTCGAGCAACACGCCTGATGCCGTCAGCGCATAGTGCTCACCATCGAAAAAGAAGGCAGCGTAGCTCAACTGGCGGGCACGACTGACAAAGAGCTCGCGGGCCATCGGCTGCTGCTCCGGTTTCCGCGCCAACACGCCGAGTCGGCCTTCCACTCGACTCCGCCACTCCTGATGGATTCTGCCCACCAGATGATATTCGGCCCCCTTGCCCTGCAGGGCTTCGGAAATTGCCAGAAAGCGCAGCAACCCTTTTTGTGGCGTCGCCAACCCCAGCAAACCGATCGTCAATGGCGCTTGCGGCGCTTGGTGTTCTACGCCAACAAGATCAGGCGGCAACGGATGGGGGAACACTGCAAAACGAGCCACCAGTTCAGGCGCAAAACGCACCAGCGCTTCAGCAATACTCGGCTCCAGCACCCAAAACCTCATCCAGTCTGGGCTGTTGGCCAACGCCCAGCGCAAGCCGGTCCAGCGCTTCCACAGGTTGAATTTGGGACGCCAGCGTAGCTCGGCCAAGCCACCGTGCAGCACGGCCCCCACCTGATGACTGGGCTTGGCAAACATCCGCAAGCGGCAAGCCCACAATAATGGGGTACTGATGGACGAGAACACGACGCGACTACCGGGCTCCTGCGCACACGCCAAAGCCTGCCGCGCAAGGATGTTGTCTGGCCAAAAGCGCTGCCACAAACTGGCGCGACGTGGAGCAATGGCGACCGCCATCAACCTGACGCCATGCGCTGGTCCCAACATGTCGGCAATAGAATCCAAGTGGGACTGATCTGCCCAGAACTGAATCTCTTGGCCGGGGAAGGCCACCACTGCTGCCTGGATAAGGGCGGTGTTGAACGCCTGGTGTTCTAGCCCCGTGCGCACTGGTTCTAAGATAATAATCACAACTCTGCCTTCCCTCGCCACCTGCAAATCAGGACAATAGCGACTTCTGCTGCACCGCACAATGCTGCAATCACCGCCATCTAACTGGGTAGCGTGCCCCTGTCATTACTATAGCCGTGAGCCTATGACCACAAACCGCATGCCTCGCTTCTGCTTTAT
Source organism: Gammaproteobacteria bacterium (assembly GCA_017425245.1). Lineage (GTDB taxonomy): Bacteria > Pseudomonadota > Gammaproteobacteria > Enterobacterales > Neiellaceae > RGIG665. The sequence continues at coordinate 52,547 of JAFOOX010000040.1, read as the reverse complement.
AGCTACGCCACATGTTTTTTTGGGGTTATCATCCTGTGTGTCTTGGCTTTCTCCACACAAGCCAATCAAAGCACAAAAACACTAACAGGAACACCAGCAACCTACGAGCGCAAGCAAGCAAAAGAAAATTGGTCTGCCGCTCTCGCACAGTTCGAGCAGGAGACTCAAAAGCTAAAAAGGGGTAACGCCTGCATGCTATTTGTTGGCTCCAGCACTATCAGAATGAGGCACACATTCAAACATGATGCCGGTAGTTTTGATCATCAATCGCGGCTTTGGTGGCTCCACGATGCGTGATGTTAACATTCTCTCTAATGATCTAGCATTTAGTTACAACCCTAAACTAGTATTTTTTTACGAAGGGGACAATGATCTGGCATATGGAGCAAAGTTAAGTAACTTCACCGCGCCTTTAATTCAATTCGCAGATAAATTCCACCATAACTTGCCACTCGCCAGGTTATTTTTGCTCGCCATCAAGCCTAGCCCAGCCAGATTTCATCGTTGGCCAGCTTACCGCCAGGCAAACGAATGGATGCGTCAGCAAGCACCCGCTCACGGATGGACGTTCATCGATGCCAATCAAGGACTACTCAATACCAACGGCCGGCCCAATCCGCGATATTATGCAGAAGATGGCGTTCACTTTAGCCCAGAAGTTTACAAGATATGGGCCGGCAACGTCATGGCAGCAGCACGGCGAATGACTCCGCTGACAACCAGTTGCAATAAGTAATGAAGAGCCAGACCGGCCCACACAGGGGCCACTTTAGGGAGACTAGGCTGTGAAGATTTCAGAAGAAACGCGCGATTATCTTAATAGTCTTCGTGGCGTATCAATTTTGCGCGTAGTCCTGGGGCATCTTGGGCTCTTCTGGTTATTTCCACCCTACTCCGAATTTTTTCACGCTTTGTTGCCGTTACTATTTTTTGTGTCGGGGGCCGTATCTTACGGAAGTTACTTGCGTTCCACATCAAATGGAAGTTACCTTTATAGACGAATGATAAGCATCGCTACCCCTTACTATGCGATTATAGCTATTGCCGTGATTGGTGGATTGGCGTTAAATCAGCAAGCATCTCTGCCCATGCCTGATAGTCTCCTGAGACTAATCTTGATAATCCCAAAAAATGGAGACCTGTTTTTTCCAATAGGTCAAGTTTGGTTCATACACGCCATGATTGTGATCGTGGTCCTTAGCTTACCATTTTTCATACTGAGCAAGGCATCTCGAAAATGGCTATTGCCACCGATCGTCATCAGCCTACTACTCGGAGCAGCAGAATTTTCATCTTCAATATATCGTGAGTTGTTTTTAGCGGGTCACAATATGTACCAACCAATTGCAAATGCAGGGTTCTTCTTTCTAGGAGCTTTATATATAACCTACACAAATCACCCCAAAATGCTTCGCACTGCGCTCACTGCGGCCCTATTTTGCGCCCTTGGCGCTGCAGCATTGCCTTACAGCTTCCAAATTGAGATCGGACTAGCCAGCCATTCCTATGCTCCTGACATATATTACTTACTGTGCTCATTTTTTGCTGTCGCCACGATAATCGCAATGCGTAACATCATTCTATCCGTTTTATATCGGCTAACTTATATCAGGCTATTCTTAGACTATACGAGCACCCACGCCTATTCGATATTCATGACTCACTCATTTTTTATCTTTGCTTGTGAAAAATGGCTTGGATTGCTGTCGGTGAAAGAGTCTCCTATTACTGCAGCAACCAAAATCGCCTTGGTAGTAGGCGCAAGCTGGATGACGGCTCCCATTGCCACCGCCCTCACCAAGAATTTAAGCTCACTTCTATTACCGAAATTCCGTAACCGATTAATGAATGAATCTGCCAGCAGCGAGCACGGACCTCGATGATGGTCTCCTGAACGATGCTGATGTTGGTCACTTGGGCGGGATCGCCCCCCAAGCGGTAGTCGTGGATCCAACCGTCATTCCGCACCTAATTTCGAGAATGCTTTATGTGACGAATGTCACGTGACCAAGAGGCCGATAAATAACTTCCTGACACCAATGGTGTCTTGCATTAGTGTTGCTCGGTTAAGTTGCCAAGGTATGACCAGATCACAGATGTCTTAACCATCATCGGCATACCTACCGCAGGCTGGAGCCAAACGGTGAGAATCGCGGAACCTAGCAAACTTCGTCAAACGTGTAGCGAACGTCGCCGAAAAAAATCCAGAATCAGGTGCGGAATGACGTGCCCAACGACTGGTTTCCCCCTTAGAACCGCATCCATACATCAATCCAATGTTCGGGCGCGAACTTCAATGGAGGCCGATGCCTCACTCATGATCCCGTTGATATCCTTGACTAGCAACGAGACGTAGTAGGTTCCCAACTCAGTCACTGGTACATCAACGGCACCAGCCGCTGGCGCTGGCATTTCATAGGTGGCATCAAGGTTGCTGCCATCTAGCCCATACTGAACAACCAGCGTTGCAATTTCATCTTCGGCAATAGCTGTACCGTCTTCCCGCACCAGCACGGGAGCCCATGTGAAGCTCAAAACATACTTAGGTCCGGTCTCTGCCTTATAAAGAGCCAAGAATGTGAGCCCGCTCACAGGGTCTAAAGAAGCAGCATCTGTTGCATCCAAGACGCCTAAACCACGGGCATACTCCCATCCGTCAGGCAAACCGTCACCATCAGTATCTGCGGCCATCGGATTCGAACCAATCATGAACTCCAAAAGCGCATAAAGACCATCACCATCGTGATCTAGCAATGCATCTCCATCACTATTGGGGTTTAGACCGTGAGCGATCTCCCAATTATCAGGCAATCCATCACCATCTGAGTCTCTAAAAGGAAAAGAAAGGTCAAACGGAAATGAATAACGACCATCTGTATAGCCAACCCGATAGCCGGTTTCATAGGACTTCTGATCGGCCTCAGGGTCCTTGGTGTCAATTCTTGGAGCGACAGTGTTGCCACCAACAATCTGAAAAGGGGTCAAGCTACCATCAGCGTTAACTTTCGCCCACGCCACAGCAAGGTAGTCATAGGCAGCCCTGTCCCACACGAACGCATCGAAGGGGTACCTTACTCCAGCTTTCAAAGAATACGACTTGCTGAGCTGAGAGCTCTGCGTCGTCCACACCTTACGCCCGGTCGGCGCAGAGAAAGACGCGACTAACCCAAGAGTCGAATCTCCACCAACTCCCGAAAAATACAATGCCCCCGTCTGCTCGCCCGAAATGGCCAATACGTATGAACCATCGACCTCAGGGATGAAATACCCCGACAATTTTCCAACAAACAAGTGATTAGGTATAGAGGCCACGTCAGCAGAAGCTATAAACCTACTAAACGCTGGAGTGCCCATTGTAGCAGCATACCAATTTGCATCTGCTGAGGGATCATTCACATCAGGCCACACATCCATTATAAGCGCCCCGGTCGGCAGCTCCGCTCCTGCCGCTGTGGCAGGAATCTCAACCTGAGTGTGAGTGGCGCAGCCTGACACAACCAATGCTAGCATCACAGTAGCCTTTTGGAGCAGTTTCTGGCACATCTATATACCCTCCCGAACTTTTCGAGCTACGAAACGCCACAATCAACCCTGACTCCAGAAGTTATAAAATCTTTGGTGCCGCAGGACACGCCTTACCTGGTAATTTATAGCCATCCGCGTTGAACACCCCTGAGCCGTTTGAAACGTAAAGGTAAAGCCCATCGACAGCACAATGCTCATACGCGCCGACATATATCTCGGCCTCAATCTCCGTGTCAGTCCATTTCAATGGATACTGTACTTCTTTCAATCTCGGCGCTACCAGACTAGCCCCAGAGGAAGCAACCGCCGGAGCCACAGACGCCTCTGCCCAAGTTGCCTTATTAGAAACAATAACTCGCTGGAGACTATTATCTATATAGATGTCACCGAATTCAGTCAGCTGATAGTATTGATATTGGCCATCCCAGCCTAGCAAACTTACTGTCGGACTAAAATTCTTGTCTCGAGCCGCACTCTCCAGACTAACATTTACAAAAAGCGCGTTATTTACCCACGCCCTTAATTTCAACGCCTTTAAGTCAACTTCAAGTTCAGCATGATTCCATTCGTTTTCCACTCCAGGCCATGTATACCAAACGTTTGGCTTTGTGGCACCAGGAACCACCCCGAAACCCAACGTAGTCTGCGTCCACGACAACCTGAAACCTTTACCGTTCGGGTTATCCCATACTCTCAGAAACTTATTTGAACCATCAGAGTTGTAAGGTGAGCCTGGAATCGCCACAGCAGCGCCAGGGCCGGTAATCAACGCCCCCTTTGAATCAGTTTTAACTAATCTTTTCCCGAGAGCCTTTGCGCCTATCATTGCCCTGTCAGAAAACACTACAGCAGCAAAATTTCCATCAGCGCTCGGAAAACCAAGCACTTTTCCCGTGTATCTCGTACCCTCTACCAGAAAAGTATCGCCCGGAAGGAACTTGCCAGCCTCATAACTAAGCGTATAATTCGACACTCGGGCTGGGTGGTATTTTTGCTTTACCCACCAAGAAACGTATAAATAATCATTGCCCGGCGGCGGATTCTTTCCACCATACTCGCGCGGTTTACCAATGAAGCCCTGTGGCCCATTCACTACATATTGCCCTGGATCTTCAGATGTCCGTTCTTTGACGACACGCCTAACAATACCGTCGCCGATAGTCTTGACTTCCAATGCTTCCCCATCTTCCTTCACATATACCGCATTATCTTCTTTGCCATACAACCCGGCATATGACGCTTCAGCCCAAGGTTGCCGTTCATCTGCACCGGAAACGGCTGTGCCATTTTCAAATGGCGAATCAATCGCACCATCCCCATGCCTGTATTCACCATCTATCCCGCGAAAAGAACCAACCCGATCCCAAAGAATCGGAGGTCCCCCTCTCTGCTTCTCCCCAAACCCAGCCCCGACAATTTTTACTATTGTGGCAGACTCAAACGCCCTTCCGTTTGAACCCCCCTCAAGCCGTTCTTTGATACTAACACTATCAATTACCGGTTGAGCTCCGACCATAAAAGCTAATGCGAAAGCGCAACCCCCTCCGAAGATGGCCTTCAAAGCCACTCCAGCGCCAAAGGAATTTGGCCTCACTATACTTAGGTCGAACATAGCCAATTACCTCTCAACTCGAATTAAAATTTCCGGCGCTATTACCCTGCAATGCAAGATCACAAAGCCATTTATCATACCTCACCAGAGCGCTCAACGAGTCCGACTTTCTAAAACTCTGAACGCTCGCCTACATAAACCTTAATCATTAGATTATAATGTGACTTCGTTACAGCTACACCCTCGTGCGATGACTAAGGCCCGAAAAACCGTCAGCCATCGCAACTCATAACGTCGACACCCTAATGAAATAATAAAAATCAAACACTTACCACTTCTACCACTTCCCAACCGCGCGTAGCGCCCTACCACATCTCAGCTTAGCTTACGCTGGAGATCTTGCAATGCGAACCGGCCTAAAAAGTGGATAGCGATGACTTACTGTCAGCAAAATAGTCTTTGTAGACAAGCACTTTGCTAGATGCGGGACATTGAAATCCGCCGAAGAACGGGAATAAACGCCTACCCGCCATGGCTCCTTTAAACAACCCTGTGAACGAATCTACCATCGTTCAACAGTTTCGTTGAGCACCCGTTCTTCGTAATTCCAATTGTAGCGATTTTGGACTGCCAGCATTCCTTTTTCTCCCATAGCGTTTCTCAAGGCTGCCGATTTAAGCTCAATTAGAACATCGGCGAGAGCGCTCGAATCCGGGACAGAAGTTATACCGGCTCCGGTCTCCCCAAGTATTCTTTTTATAGGTTTCACTTCAGTAGCCATTACCGGCAATCCGTTTAGCATATAGTCAAATAGTTTGTTGGGAATGGTATTGTTCCAGTGGCTACAAATTCGATAAGTAAGCGTTCCAACATTTGCCGCATCAAGAATTCTATGGACAGCATCATTATCTAACCAACCATGAATAAAAATATAGCGACTGAGACCCAACTGATCTACAAGTAACTGAAGCTCGGCTTTGGACTCGCCCTTACCGACAATGTCTAAGCGTATGTCAGACCCGCCTAGTGGGTGATTGACAAAAACCCCGATGGCCTCTATCAGATAATCAAGACCCCTTAGCGGAGTAAGGAAGCCTACGTAAGCAATACGCAATTCACAGCCATGATGAATTTTTCTGACTAGATTGGCAGGAAGAAGTGGAGTATTGCTAACGATAGATATCTTTTCGCCATTTAGCCCCATTTCCAATAGGCGGTCCCGACTTTCTTCAATCATGACCCATACATGATCGCAGCGATTTAAAGAAAAGCGCTCAGCCCTCGCAGCCAGATAACTGCTTTTTAGCATTTTCTCGCCAATACTCTGCTGTCTGAACTGAGCATATGATTCATACATCAAGGGGTAACACTCTGCCATATCAAATATCACGCGCATCTTAAAAAATTTCTTTAAAATTACTGCTAAAGGCATCAATGGCAAATCACGAATGATCAACACATCTACGGACATGTGCCGCAACATCTTAACCATCAGAACAATCCACAAAGGATTGAACCAAAAGCTCATTTGAATAACCCTGTTGATGGTTCTCGGCAAAAACCTGAAATATGGCAACCGTTTAATCAAGTAACCGTCGGCTTGTTCACTGTCCCTACGATCATCATTGTTTCTCGCAAGCAACGTAACGCGATGCTGGCCCTTCAATGTGTTTACAATCTTCTCGACTCTAATATCCCAAGGATATTCTTCCTTGTAAACAAACAAAATATTCTTCATATCAACACTTCCTTAGCGAAATACTATTGCCGAGTTCTATTCGAAAGGACACTGGCATAATTTTTTGGTAACCTGAGGCATGATAGAAAGTAAGTTCACCAAAATATGGCTTTCCACTCACGTTGTAGAGGTCAACTCGGACAAATGGAAATCCTGCAGAAAGCGTTTTTGCGATCATCAGCAAGTCTTCAAGGTTTTCGGGGCGCTCAACTTCGTAGTTTGATTTTTTGGGATACTGGATTGTTGCCTCAATCGGTTCCCATTGACAGGTATACAAGTGCCTAAAATAATTGCTCGTCTTGACCCCATCAACAACGGAATCTAGGTCAACGGCAATCACCCGCGGTTCACCGTTGAAGCAAAAGAATCGTATGTCTGAGGGCAGCCCTCCCTCCTGCGTACAGAGTAACTGCTCACACATGATTCTATTTTTGACGTCTTTGTACGCCCACTCCCTGCGAGCCGCATAGAAGTTTACGCGCATCCAGCTGTCGAACTTTTCTTTGGCCAATGAGTGATTGAAGTCACGCCTATTCTTACAGATAAAATTGAAGCTCGACCCGTTTGTCAATTTCAGAATGAATGCGTTCGGCAGCATCTCGGCATTCATCTGGTCAACAGTATCAAATGGACCCCATGCAGGAATAAGGATATGCTGAAGACCTCGTTCACGAACAAAGTCACGGACCTCCCACTTATCAACACACCGGTTAAGAAGTGGATCATGATAGTGTAGTTTTAGCCATTGAATTTTCTCATTAAACGTTTGTGGGTTGTTAAGATTTAGCCGCTCCCCCGTTTTCAGAAAATACTGACACTGCAGGAACAGGGGGGAAGGTATAAATCTCTCAAGCTTATCGTGCATTCCAAAATATAGTTTCTTGAGAATGAATTCGAGCCGTTCATGCTTCCGCAAATAGTTTTTTACCATCCCCATATATAGATCCTCAATAGTTAAACACTCGAAACCTTTGAAACCTAAACATCGCAAGGGAGCCAAGCACGCTCAAACAGGAGGATTCCGCCATAAGCATTGCTGAACTTGTCTTTTAATCCAGCCCGCAATCCGCGCGATCAACAGCGAAACCACATGCACTCTACTTCTGACGATAGTTCCAGTATAAAGCTCCCCGGCTTGTTCAGAAATGCTCGACTTGTAGTTTGTCTTCTTCCCATTGCCAGCGAGTAATTCATAGCTCTTGGCAAGGCCCTCACTAAAATAGGCCTCAAGCACATAGCCCATATGCAAAGTTCCCAGAGACAGACCGGTCGAATAGTTCTGATCATACCCCTGTTGGATATTATAAATTCGGTATCCAATTCGTACATCATACAACACCGAAATGGCACAATCGCTTAACTTCAACTCACTCGCCTGAAATGCATTAGATGGAAGTCTACTAATGAAGCGCAGATGAAATAGCATCGCACTCTGATCAAAACACGCTTTACCCCACCGAGGTTCATGAAATTGGTTCAATGAATTAAAAAAGGCTCTTTTATCCTCCACGTGCCTATTCAACGTTACGGCACCATTCTTGCTTAACCTATTGCGTCGATTGAACATCTTAAGTCGTGTACTGGCACTAATTCCGGCCTTATAGCTTTCATAACCTTTAGTCAAATCTATAGAATAAATTGGGTCGCTCGCAACTCGCCACCAAGAAAAGCCGTTAGTCTTCCTCCATTGCTCCAATGCCAAGTGCAATCGATGTGACTTTTTTATGTCTCTGATGAACCACTCATCCCAATGGCGACAAGTAATGAATGAAAGAATGCCATTCAATACGCAGTCAAACTCCTTGCGTACAATAATATCACATAGTTCCGTCCGCACAGTATTTGCGCCGTAGACCGTACCAACAAATGCGATACGACTCATTCCACTTGATTTATTTCCCGCAAAGCGCCTATTCAATGGAAGTAGGGCCACTAGCGTACCATCAGCGCGTCTAATTTCGAATAAAAAGAGCTCCAGATTAAATCTCTTGCCCCACGTTTCCCACCATGCACTTTGCCACGCCCACCCCAAGAACAACGGGTCAGCATCGGAGTGTTCTAATAATCTGTCCCACTCACTTCGCATTGCCATGAAGCGCTCATGACCCACTCTTGCAATGTAAAAATGTCCATTATCAATAACAGACACTTCGCGCTTCGCATGCTGCAAGAATTCGCCATCACTGTCTCCTGCCATAACGAACCAAGGCTGTGAGGCGAGTCTATCGCTCTTTATCATAAATCGCTGTAGACCTGTATTCCGCATGCCCATCGAAAGTGCCAATGCGTGAAACTCGCCATCGCCGGTAGTCAACGTTTGATAGCGAGATCTACTGCTATGAGCCAGCCAAGACCCAAGTACAAACTGTTTTAGAGTCACATCGGACAATGGCCCAACATAGTCAACAAAGGTGGAAGATTCCGTCTTGCATGTGAAGATGGCCAAGGCAATAGGCTCACCCTCGAGATGTACTAGCATGTACTGATAATGGGCCGTTGGGTGAGTTTGATAACGCCAACGGAGATAGCTCGGAGTTCTGGCTACCATGGTTTCTTCCGACCGACTCATTAGAGCCCACAACCTTTCAAGCACTTCGACATCCGGTAGCGTCCATCCAACGCTCGCTGAATAGGGCTGTGGTTCATATTGGGACATGCGATGCCGGTGTGCAGAGCCAAACTGCCAGAGGCGAAGAACTCCACGCCTATCCATGAATGGCCCGTTATATCTTCTTAATACTCTTACGTTCGATATGGCTTTCCATCCACTTTTGCCCAACACAATCTCGGCCTGGTCGCTAATTCCGAGCGACATAAGATGGGAGCTACGTTGATGAAGCTCCTTCTTTATTTGTTTGCCAACACCTGTTCCGCGCACCCTTGCATCGACGTAAAAGTCACAGCTCCAAACTGCATCAATTACTTCACCTTGGCTAGACAGCGTAACTGGCATCGCTCCATTAAATCCAACTACTTCATTGTCGCAGATAGCAACTACTAGGGCATTATCAGCGGCACTTGCTGCGGCAAACTGCCAATCCCACAGCAGGCGTTTGTGCGGCTCATTACCAAGCAGCGTCAAGATCCCTTCGCGATGCTCGGGGCGATAAGGGCTCAACTGATACTCCGGCATGGCGTCCTTACTCATGCAATAACCGTCCGCTCATCATCTCTGGATCCACCCGCGCCGATGTCTGAGCAACTGCACCAAGGCTCGCCGGTCCGCGGGCGCACCCACGCCGAGATAGAGCAGCAAGTAGAGCACCGAACCACTGGTCATGGCTAGTAGTAATGGCCCCCAGCCTGTCAATGGCCACTGCCATTCAAACCACAGTAGATAAAGGACGGTCAGCAACGACGGGACAAGGTTGGGCGCCAGCGATGACCACAGGAAACGACTTACCGGTACCCCCAGGTGATGCATGCTGGCCCGCAGATAGACAATGTGGAGGACGACATTGGGGATCAGGGTGCCCAGTGCGACCCCGACCAAGCCCAGCCAATGCACCAGCACCAGGCTGATCGCAATGTTGGCCAATGCCATCGGGGGCTCCCAATAGGCAAACAGGCCATGCTTGCCGATGGCCGTCAGATAACGGGAATAGAACGGGTTGATCAGGGTGACGCTGGTGTAAGCCAGTAGCACATAGAGCACAATTTCACTCTTCGCACCAGTGACCGGATCAATCCAGACACTGATGAAATCGGCCCCGGTCACCACCGTCACCGCCGTGATCAACATCACCACACTGGTCACATAACGTGATGCGCTGATGTAGTAATGGCGTGCCTGCTCATGGTCACCCGTGGCGTTAAGCTCGGTAAAGAATGGCAGGAACACCTGGGTGACATTGGCCACCACCATACGAATATTGCGCACAATGGCGTTAGGTAAAGAAAACAGCATCACTTGTGCCGGCCCCAGAAAGAAGCCGATGACTACGTTGTCGGAGAAGTTGGCGATACGATAAGAGGCCCCCTGAATAAAACTCTTGGAACCGAAAACCAACAGCTCATGCAGTTTTGGCCAAAAAAAATCACGCAACCGAAACTGAACATTGCCATAGCGTTCGGTGCGCAGCAAATAGAAATAATAGAGATGCTTGATGATGGTGCCGATGGCATTAAGGGCGGCCACCAAAATCAGCGCATTTTCCGGCGTTATAAAAACTATGGTAATAATGGAACTGACCACCGTATTGACCAAGACAATGTTGTTCTTGGCCGCAAAATGCTGAAATCCTTCAAGAAAACTGGTAGCGACATAGCCTGGAAAACTCACCAGAATCTGGGCGCCAATGATCAACAGAAATATCGTATAGCGAGTAGTCTCTTGGCCCTCATCAGCTAGCGTATGGGGAAAAGCCACCGCCCACACCAGAAACACCAAGCTGAGTACCATCCCCACCGCGCCCATAAACACAACGCTTGATGCAAACGTCTGGAACAGCTGTTCCTCCTCGGCACGCGCCCGGTGGTGGGCAGCAAAACGGGCCATGGTCGGCAACATGCCGAGATCGAGAATGCCCATGTAGCCAATTACCGACAGGGTGATTTCCCATACCCCGTAGTCGTAGGCGCCGAGGTTGTGAACAAAAATCGGAGTCATCACAAAAGTGATAGCAATCTTGAGAAACATCACCAGCAGATTAGAGCCACTGTTGGTCAATAGGCGCTTGGTACTCATCTGCCCCGCTCTTGCAGTAATTCAGTATAAAGCGCCGCCAGTCCAGAGCGGGTCGTAGTTACATCGAAACGCTGTGCAGCCTTGGGCGCGTAATTCTCAAAGACCGCGCGCCGACTGTCTCTGGCGACCTCACGCAGTGCATTTGCCAGTGCCTCGCCATCGGCCTGGGGTACCACCCACGCTGGCGTATCAGCTACCACTTCACGCAGACCGATGCAATTGCTGGCGATAAGTGGCGTACCGCAGATCAGTACCTCCATCGGCAGCAATGGACAGGCCTCCCACAGCGATGGCATGACCACCACATCCAGCGCCTTCATAGCGGCCCCAACATCCTCTATGTGGTCAAACAACTTAAAATGCTCACTCAGGCCCCGTGCTTTTATGTCGGCCATTTCTTCACGATAAAATCCCCCGATGCCAAAACACAGCACCAGTGGCCGGCGCCTCAACGACGCCTCACCAATTAGCTTCTCCACTGCATCAACCAAGTAGCGAAAGCCCTTTTGTGCCATGAAACGGCCCATAAAGCCAACCAGTAAGGTATGGTCATCAATGCCCAACTGGCCACGCAGGCCTAGTGGTTTGCTGGTAGCCAGTCGCTCAACACTAACGCCGTTGAGAATAGTATTAATCCGGGTTTCGATCACTTCTGGCAAGAAACTGACCATGTTGTCACGACAATCATTGCTGACCGGAATAATGCAGTGATAGCGCTTGAAAACTTGCGCCATTAACCAGCGCTTGACTCGTCCCTTCCAACCGTTAAATTGTACTTCGTGAAGCACATCATGCACAGTCAGCACACGCGGCACATTTGCACATTGAACAACACTGGGCAGCAATGCCGCAATCGCGGAAGTAAAACCTTGCGCATTAATCAGGTCAAATTTGGTCCGCCGCAACTCTCGCCAAGTTACTCTTAACAAGTCTTTTGGCGAATCTTCACAAGGAACGTACTCAAAGCGATCCGTCGCAAATACAGTACCGAATTGTGCGCCAAAGCCTGCCACGTCAGGAGCGACCACCCTAATTCGATAGTTGTCAAACTCTGGCCCCGAAAATACGTATTTAAGATACGTGCGAATGCCGCCGACGGGCCACCGAACGACGAGGAGAATGTTTTTCATTGTCTGGCTCGCTTGTCTTTACCACTGCGTTTTCAAAATCATCGTTCAGCAGCCGCCCTATAACCACCGTCAAACCACAGAATAGATACCAATAGTACTGGGACAGCCCCCAATAATTCAGGCTATAAAACGCATACATCCAGAACACGCACTGTAATGTATATATGAGATCACGCCGCCATAGCTGCTCTGCCGAGGTCGCCGCACTAGCCCCGATTGCTCCAGTCAGCGCCTTTAGGTTTCGCCATGCGGTCAAAATAAACTTGGCAAAGATTACGAGTCCGATGATACCGATTTCAATTATTAACTCAGCTGGAAAGCTATGGGCAGCCTGGGTTCGCCCTGTTCGGTGAAATTTTGCTTCTGGAGTCGTACCAATACCATGACCAAAGATCGGCATCTCCATAGCCAATTCAAATTCATGACCAACGCCAGCTACACGACCTGCAGCAGTTTCTGCACCTCTGACATCCGCACCCGTTAAGGACAGGTAGCGCTCACGTTGCACATCTGACATTTTCCCCCATGCAAAGATCATGGCCATCACTGCAACCCCGACCAGCAGTAACTTATTATTCGATCGAATAAAGATAAAGAAGAGGACCACCAGCAAGGCCAAAAATGCGCCACGGGACATGGTCAAGACCATTGCATACAATAATAACGGCAACAATCCAAAATATACTATCTTACCCAAGATACCACGCGGAAAAACAAGGTAATGCAAAAACGGGACAACCGTGGCAATAACGAATCCTAACTCATTACCGTTAATCACGTCATAAGGACCACCAGCCAGACGCAGGGCAAACTCGCCCCCTCCTAAATGGGTCTTGCTTCCCCAATATCCTTCAGTGGCATTAAGATAAAGAGGCTCAAGCACACGAAATAGTTGACATCCCACAAAAATGACCAAAAATGTCTTCAGTCTTTTCTGCGAGTCCACAATGCAGACCGTAAAAAAGAAGAACAGTACCGCTTTAACAAATTCAGGCAGATTGTTTTTTATCACGCTACCCGGCCAAGCGACCAATGGCAGCGTTATAAAGACGTAAATGATCAGGACCTTTATTACTTTGGCACTCTCATGCTGCCAACGGTCTTTTAACTTTTCAGCTTGAATCACTAGCAGCAATATAATCAATATCGCCATTAGCAGCGTTGGCCGGATTACCCCGACCCCGGGAATACGGGCATGAATACGAATGAAATAGTCGATGACGTAAAGCAAGTACAAATAGAAGGTGGCGTTGCTAACCAGTGCCGTTTCGGTATTCGCGCGAACCTTTTGCCAGGCGGAATGTAGCACCGTCATACCTTGCCCCATTGCATTAAGCGCCGGCCCAGATAATCAATGCCACTGGCCACCTTAGCCACATGGAACATGTCATGGTTGCCGGAATAGCGGGGCAGATCATAATTATCATCAAAACCAAGGTGATCGTGGTGGGCTGCCACGGCGCTGGTAAAGCCGGCGTCACGACAGGCTGCCTTGGCGCGCTGGTCATAGTCCGCGGCTTCGCCATTGGGATAACAGAACGAGATCACCGGCTGTGGTAGCTCAGCATCGAGTTTCAGTTTGCAGTCGATGATCTCACGCCTTACCTGCTCATCCGCCTCGGCACTGAGGATCGGATGATGAACCGAGTGGCCGCCAATCTCGATACCGGCGGCCTGCAATTCTCGTAGCTGAGCCCAGCTGCAGGGGGCAAACGCCTCCGGTACCGGCCCCTCGACCACGATGCCAAAGGGCGCTGCCAAGGCACTCAGCAGCTGATATTTTTGCGCCAGCGCCAATGGCACCAGCTGGGCCTTGAGATCAGCCGCCAGTCGCGGCCGCTCTGCCGGCAGCCGGTAACGGCGGGGTTCGCCAACCACAGCCAGCGCCAGCTCGCCCTCCGGCAACTGATCAATGATGGTGGCCAGCCGGTCTGGCCACAGCCACAGCTGTTCATCGATGAACGCCGTGCTGACAAACAAGGTGGCCGACAGCCCCGCTCGCTGCAGCTCGGGAAAGGCCACGCTGTAAAAATCGCCGTAACCATCGTCAATGGTCAGCACCACCGTGTGGGGTGGCACCGCATTACGCGCACGTAACGCGATGAACTGGGCCATGTTCATCACCTGATGGTGGCGCTTGAGATAGGCCAGCTGCTGGCGCCAGCTCAGCCGGTCGACATGACCTGGCTCAGGCTGCTCGCTGAAGCGGTGATACATCAGGATCTTGGGCTGACGGGCCGTCAGCACTCGGGCCAGCGCATAGCCGCCGCAGGCCGCCGCCAACCGCACCAAACGGGATTTAAGCGCGCGCAGGTTCATAGATTCGCCCCCACCAACCGGGCATACAGGCGCTGATGTTCATCGATCAGATGGTCGAGGGTCAAATGAGCGACGCTGTGCCGCGCCGCTTCACCCAGCCGCTGACGCAGGGACGCATCGGCTACCAACGGTTTGAGGCAGGCCACCAGCGCGTCGACATCAGCCACCGGATAAAGATAGCCATTCACGCCATCCACCACCGCCTCCGGATTGCCGCCAGTGCGGGTGCAGACCACCGGTTTGCCCTGCTGCAGGTACTCGACAATGGCATTGGAGAAGCCTTCGGACTCCGAACAGAGCAGCGCAATATCAAAACTGGCGATCCAGGATTCCGGATCGTGGCGGGCGCCCGTGAACACTACCTTATCGCCCACCCCAAGTTGTTCCGCTTGGGCACGTAGCGTACTGCTGTCGCCTCCACCGACGATCACCAGTTCCAGTTCCGGACAATCGGGCACCAGCTGCGCCAGCGCCGCGATGGCGTCCTGCATCCGTTTGATCGGCCGGATATTGGCCACCAGCCCAAGGCGTACGCCGGGGCCACGTGGCTGAGGCGTTACCGCTGCAGGCGGCTGGTAGCCGTTGTAGATCACTGCCGTACGCTCGGGGGCAAAGCCCTCGACCCGGCGCGTCACCTCGTCTACCGCCTTGCTGTTGGAGAGGGCGCAGCTGACAAAATAGCGGGTCAGACGCAGCAGCCTTACCAGCATGGGGGTATACCAGAACCCCATGTCGAGACGAGTGATGATGCACTTCATGCCCTGCAGTGCTGCCAGCGGCGGCACCATCAGCGATGCATCATTGAACATCACCTGCACCACCCGCCCACCGGCCCGCCGTTGCTGGCGCAAGAAGCAGAAGATCCGCCACCAAGAGCCGATAGCGGCGATGCGGCCGGCGCGCAGATCGACAATCTCTGCCTCGGGCAGTTGTTGGCGCAGCAAGGCGCTGTCACGCAGCAAGCCGACCGTGACCGTATGGCCACGCGCAATCAAGCCGCGCGCCAGCTTGAGAAACTGGCTCTCGGTGCCGGCATGAGCGGTGCTGAACATGTCCAGCACAAACACCAGATGGCGGGTATCTGCCGTCACCACAATCATGCCTTGCGCTCCCGGCCGGTCGCCACCGCCAGCGCCCGCTGCGGGTCAAGCAGCAGTGCCGCCAGCAGATGCAGCCCGCCACGCATCCCCTGCCCCTGTTGGCGCAGTACCTGCCCCAAGCGATAGTGCAGTACCGCCTGCCGTTTGCGCAGGGCCCGTGGCGGATAGGGATAACGGCAACGGGCTTTGGCGAGAATGACAAAGCCGTTGCGCCAGCGTCGCTCCTGACCGCGAGCGCTGATCGAGTCACCATGCTTGCGGTAATAGAACAGTGGCTGGTCGACATAGGCGAGCCGTCCCTGCTCTGCCAGCCGCAGCAGCATGTCGTGGTCCTGGGCAGCGCGCAGACTTTCGTCGACCTCGCCGACGCGCTGATAGAGGCTGCGGCGGGCGAGATAAAGGCCCGGACTGGCAATGTAGCAATCAACCAGCAGCCGCCACGCTTCGTTGCGTTCAATATGGCCGGCGCCAAACAGCGGATAGAGGTAACCGCCGTCGCCATCCACCGCGCTGCCATTGGCATAGACCAGATCAGGCTGATCGGGAGCGTTGAGGCGAGCCAGCAGCGTCTCGATAAACTGGGGGTGCCAGTAGTCATCACTGTCGAGAATGGCGATCACCTCACCGCTTGCCTGTCTCAGGCCAAGGTTGATAGAGGCCGCCTGGCCCTTGTTGGCCCCACCCTCATGGCGCAGCAGAGTGACCCCGGCGATGGCCGCGACTTTGGCCGCGCCATCATCGGTCGAGCCATCGTCGACCACGATCAGCTCCGCCACCGGCAGGGTCTGGGCCAGTACCGAGCGAACCGTCTGCTCGATGTAGTCTGCCCGGTTATAAAGCGGAATGATCACCGACACGCGGCTCAGCGACGGCCGGCTGCTACTGCTGTTGCTCATGTCGATACCTTGCGGCGGCCACGATTGCGGCACTGATGATAAAAGGCCAAATAACGCTCCGCCATGGCAGTAGCGCTGTAGTAGGCCTTAAAGCGCTGTTGTGCTTGTTGGCCCAGCATGACCGCCTGCTGTGGCGATCCCAGCATCTGATCGATTGCTGCCGCCAGAGCCTCCTCATCACCTGGCGCCAATAACAAGCCAGCCGCAGGTTCACCCTCCCGCGCATCAAGTAGTTGAGGCAAAGATCCCACTCTGGTCGCAATGACGGGCGTCCCCCTGCGCATTGCCTCCAGCACCGTCATCGGCATCCCCTCAGTCCACGACGGCTGCGCCAGCACCCGAACCGCCGCTAACAGGCTGTCGGCCGCAGCGACATACCCGGCAAAATGCACTTTGGGGGCAATACCAAGCTGCGCTGCCAACTCTCTTAACGAAGGGCCCAAGCCACCTTCACCCGCAATCACCAATAGTGCTTGAGGATAGGTGGGACTAACTCTGGCAAAGGCACGGAGAAGGAGATCCAGCCCCTTTTCCGGGCTCAGCCGACCTAAGGACAGTACAACGTCCCGACCCGCAATCACGCTAGCCAAAGAGTCAGGTAACGGCTGCAGGACCGGCAACGCAGCATCAATGCCGTTGGCGATTTGCTGATAACGGCGGCCATCCAGGGTGATGCGGGCATCGGCCGCGACCTTGGCAGCGACAAAGGCCGCACCATCCAAACGGCGCAGCGCCAGCCGGTCGAGCAGGGCATAGATCCCCATCTTGCGGCTCAGGCGCAGCTCGGTAAAACCATGGACTGTCGCTACCACCGTGCAACGCCGCGGCAGCAGGGCCAAGGGCACGTTGAACTTGTAGCCGTGGCTGTGCAGCACCGCCTGCTGATCGCAACGGCCCAGCAGCCCGCGCAGGCGAGCGAAGAAGTCGCCGCGCCAGCATTCCAATGGCAACCCGCGCCGCTGTGCTTCCTGCTCTATCGCCTTGGGGTCACAACCGCCATCGCCGTGGCTGATCAGGCTGGCATCAATGCCGGCTGCGCGCTGAGCAGTGATCAGTTCCAGCAGCATGCGCTCGGCGCCGTAATAACCGCCACTGTCGATCAGGTGGATAACTCGCATCAGCCTTCCCGCGGTTTCCACAATGCGATCTTCTTGCCCTGCACAAACATCCACGCCGCCTCGGCACAGGCCCAGTTGATCAGGGTGAAATAGTAGGGAACGGTGACCAGCGCCGGGGCCTCGGCGCTGCCCTTGCGCCAGCCCAGATAGGCGGCGATGTAAAACAGCAACTGGCAGGCCAGGGTCAGTTTGTAGAAGGGGGCGGCCAGCAGCGCCAGATTGCTCAACAACACCCCGATAAGCGGCACAAAAGCCAGATAGCGCAGCAGCTTGTGCGACAGCAGTTGCCAGGCAAAGAGGCCGTGGCGCAGCGGATTGAATAGTTCGCGCATATCCCACATGGCCCACAGGGCGCGCAGCGCCACCCGCACCCGCATCCGGTACTCGCGGCCAGCGTCAGTCAGGGTGTGCTCCTGCAGTACCGCCTGCGGCTCGTACACCACCCGGTACCCCTGGGCGACCACCTGCAATGGCTGAACGAAATCGGGCAGCTGGTCGGCCCGCATCGGCCGATAGATGGCCCGGCGCATCGCATCAACGCCGCCATCAACGCCGACGATGGAGCCAAAGGCACTCTCCCAGCTGCGCAGCTTGTTCTCAAAGCGCATATAGCCACTGCAGCCATCGCCGACCAGTGAACCATCCGGGTTGGTGTAGAGCATCTGGCCAGTGACATAACCCACGTGAGGATCGCCGAAGTTGGCCACCAGCCGGCGCAGCGCATCTGGCGCATACAGCGAGTTGGCATCGGCAAACAGCAGGATCTCGCCGCTGGCCTCAGGCACCGCCAGATTGAGCGCAGCAGTCTTGCCCTGGCGCGGGCTCTGGCGGATCAGGCGCAGGGCAATCGGTGATTCAGCGGCCAGCCGCTGCACGATCTCATCAGTGCCATCTTCAGATTCGTCGGAGATGACAATCATCTCCAGCAGCTCTGCCGGATAGTCGAGCGCCATCTTATTGCGGATGGTCTGTTCGATCTCCTTGGCCTCGTTGAAGGCGGCGGTAAGGATGGTGACTTTGGGCAGCGCCTCGCTGCGAGCGATTGGCCGTGGCCGGCTGGTGGCCAAATGGCGGGCTAGCAGCGGGTAACCGATGTAGATGTAGAGCAGCAGCAGGGCAAAAAACCAGAACAACAGGGTCATGGCCAATCACCATTGAGATAGGTGGACAGGATCACACGGGGATCCTCTGCGCTCAACTGCTCGAGCTTCAACCGGGCGGCAGCGCAATCCTGCAGCAGACAATGAGCAATAAGTGCCAAGCGGGTGCCGGTAGGCCGGCCACTGAGACGTGCCGGGATCTCAGCCAGCTTGGCCAGATAGGGGTTGGTGGTCACCATATCACCCACCGCCAGAAAGTAGCGCACAAGATAGCGCTCGCCGCCATAGCGGCCGCGTAGTTCCAGCTCCCGCCCCTGGTGGCCATCGTCGTCGCGGATCACCCGCTGACCGAGAATCACCCAGTCGTCGCGCAGCAGCAGCGTGCTGTAGGGAAAGAGGTCTGGTGCATCACCAAAGCCAGTATGGGTGAGGTTGATCCACGCCGCAGGTTGCTCGCTCAACTGCCAGCTTTGCTCTAGGCGGGCTTCATTGCGCTGCCGAAACAGCGGCCGTCCCAACGGCCAGTCAACCTTGGTCGCTGCCAATTCCGGCAGCGGCAGCGGGCTGATTCCAGGACCACTGGTCAGCAGAGTGGCGCTGACATGAGGCAGGGCCAACAGTAGCAACCAGCCACCGCCGGCCATCCAGCTGCCGTTCAGACGCCGTGGCGGCGCCGTCGGTGCTGGCGGCGACTGTTGATCACTGTGGGCGCGGATCAGCCACACCAGAAAGGCAAAGATGATAGCAAAGAGTACGAATCCAAAGAGCTCGTGATCATGCATCAGGCTGCTGCGCATCTCGGTGGCGTAGCCGATCAGCACCAGCAGGTAAATACGCACCCAGTTGGTTACCAGCCCCAAAACCAGCGCCAGCACGATGATCAGCGCCCGCCAACCGGCGCGACTGAAATAAAGACGGGCAGCCAGGGTACCGAAAGCCAAGCCGACAACCAGATAGCGCTCGCCAGAGCAACCATCGGCAACGGTGATAATGCCACTGGGGATTTCGATCTGATCGCCCTGCATCATCACTGGAATATCGGTACGGGCCACCAAAAAGGAGACCACATGGACCGCAGTATCCACCAACACCGGTACCAGATGGTCCCAGATGGGAATGGCGAAATAGAGAAACAGGATCGGGAAAGCAAAGGCGCGCAACGCTGAGCTCGACCAAATGGCCCCCACCCCACACAACCACAAGAGGGGTAGGCAAAGCTGTTCGAACAGGATGATGTCCGCCAGATGACCGACCCACCACAGCATGGCAACCGGGAGCATTGCCAGTAGCCAAGGCCAACGCCGCCCGGTCTGCATGGCAGGCCAAGGCTGCTGGGCAATGAGCACCAGCACCGCTGCCAGTAACAGGAAGCCATGGCTGTAGGCTTCGTCCATGCGGATCCAGCGGGCATAGAGGCTGAGCGTGGTCGGCCAGAGCACGGCGCACACCACGGCCCCCACCAATACAACGACCAAAGTGGCGCGCCACTGCGACCACCAACCAGCCACCAGCGGCTCCTGCTGCATCACCATCCATGCCCCCTCATCGTCACCCTGCTGCTACCACGACTGTCGTTGTGGCGAGCATCATAGCAACCGCTTCATGCCAACACGATGACCGTCAGCGGCAACCACACCCCGTCAGCCCCTGAGCGACATCCGGCCAGGAGCTGACCTGTGGCCATGGGCCGGCAACCGCCAGGCTGTCCAGCCGCTGCCACTGGTAACGGGCCAGCAGCTGACGCAAACGCGGTTCCGTCTGATGGAGATTAAGGTAATGGCGAAAACGGGAGCGCAGTGGCGCCCCCTCAACCCGCGGCTGCTGCGGGTCGACTTCCCACGGATGGAAGTAAAAGATACTTGGCACCCCCTGCTTGCGGGCGCTTTGCCACAGCTGATGAAACAGGGTAAAAGGCAGCAGTCGGAAGAAGCCGCCGCCTGCAGCCGGCCAGTTGCGACCCAAATGGCGGGCCGTGGTTGCCGGAATCTCGACCAGACCATTGGCCAGCTGGAATGGCGTTCTGGGCGCCAGTGGCGCCCCATACAGGTCATGACGGATGGGAAAGACGCTGGAGCTGTAGCTATGCCCGGCGGCCAGGATCTCATCGTGGGCCCAGTTGTTGTCAGGGGTGATCGAGAAGCAGGGGGCGCGATAGCCCTTCACTTCAACACCGCCCACCTGTTCCAGAATCGCCTTGGCCTTGCGGATATCCTCAACAAAACTGGCCCGGGTCAAGTTTTCCAGCTTGTCGTGGCCATAGCCATGGCTGCCAAGCTCATGCCCCTCTGCCACTAGCCGGCGAATCACCGCCGGGTGGCGTTCAGCGATCCAGCCCAGCACAAAAAAGGTGGCCTTGATACCGGCGTCATCAAAGCCGGCCAACACCCGGTCCATGCACCAGTCGAGACGTGACGGCAGTTGGTCCCACTGCGCCTTGTCCAGGGTGCCGGCAAAGGCCGCTACCTGAAAATACTCCTCGACATCAACCGTCATGTATCCGGGCTGGGCGGTGGTCATCGGCTCTTTTCCAGCAGTGCGTCTATCTTAGCCTTGTGGCCGAAATCGGGACCGGCCTTCAGCTCGGTCAAAATCTGTTGGGCCTGCGCTTTATCGCCAGTGGCGACCAGCGCCTCGGCCAGATGGAGACGGATCGTCGGATCCTTGGGCATGGCTGCTGAGGCTTTTTCGATCAGTGGCAATGCCCGGGCGCCATCACCATCCTTGAGATAAAGGGCGCCCAGCGTGTCCTGAACCATAGCATTACCTGCGAACAGGCTGTTGGCACGCTCAGCCAGGGGGATCGCCTCCTTCACCTCGCCACGCTCACCCAGTAACCAGGCCAGATTGTTGAGGGCCAGCACATTGTCCGGTTGCACCCTGAGCACATCACGGTAACTGGCAATCGCCTTGTCGGGCTCCGTCTGCAGATAGAGATCCGCAAGTACATTGCGCGCTGCCGCATTGTTCGGTGACGTCAGCAGATGCTGTTCCAGGTATTCGCGCGCCTTGTCCTTGTAACCGGCGGCAACCAGTGTCTGGCCCAGCAGAGCGGCGCGGGTCGCGCTGAGCTGGCCATCCGCCGAGCGCTGAGCAAAGGTCAGCGCTTCGTCGGCACGCCCTTGTGCCAAGGCCAGACGGGCCCGCAACTCATCCGCCTGGGGGTTATCGACCTGCTCACGATCGAGGATCTTGATCTGCTCGGCGGCAGCACCGAGATCGCCACGCTGCAGCTCGATACTCGCCATCATCATCAACAAGGCGCTGCCCTTGGGGTACTCGTTAAGACCACTGCGAGCCTCGGCCGCGGCCTTGTCGAGTTGACGCTGACTCAGATAAAACTCAGCCAATGCCAGGTAACTACGGGCATCCTTGGGTTGGGCGTCGCGCCAGGCGCGCAGCAGCTTCTCGGCCTCGGTCACCTTGTCGCTGGCCAGCAATGCACGGGCCCGCAGCAACTGACCATCGGCATACTGGCCCGCATCGGGCTTGAGCGGGCTGAGCAGAGCCTCCACATCAGCGGGTTGCCCCTGATAGAGGCGATAACGGGCCAAGGCCAAGCGTGCACTGGCATCATCCGGCTTAACGGCCACCCGCGCAGCCAGATAGTCCCCCACCTTGGCGGTGTCACCAAGCGCCTGTTCAGCGCCGAACCACAGTTCCACCAGCGGCAACGACACTTCGCCCGGATCAAGCACGGCACGAATGTGCTCGCGAGCCTTGACGATATCTTTGGCCAGCAACGCCATCTGCATCAGCTGGGTGTGGCTGTTACGGTTGACCGGGTCAAGGGTCAGGGCCTCATCCAGCAGGGTCTGGGCGCGAGCATTGTCACCCACAGCGCGGGCCACCAGGGCCGACAGATTGATGGCATCGACATTCTTGGGTTCGGCCGCCAGCCATTCGTCGGCCAGTTTCTTGGCCTCATCATTCTTGTTGCGCTGCAGCAAGTTAAGACCGAGCAGCACCTTGGTTTGCTGGTTGTCGGGGTCAGTCGCCAGCACCTGCTGCAGATCGGTCAGCCCCGACTCGTCATCCAGTGCCAGTTTGGCCATGCCGAGACGAGCACGCGTCACCGCGTCGCTACCGCCTTGTGCCGCCGCACGCTCCAGCAAGGTCTTGGCATCCTCGGCCCGCCCCTCTCGGATCAGGGCGCCACCGATGTTGGAGAACAGCTCGGCGTCCGCCGCGCTGGAGCCCTGATAGTCTTCGAGGGTCTGGGCCGCCTGATCGTGATAGCCGAGCTTGAACTCGGTCAGTGCCAACACCTTGCGAGCCATATGTTCGGGCGGCATCTGGGCGGCACTGCCACGCAAAAACTCATAAGCCAGCTCAGGATTGCCCTTGAGATAGTGACAATAGCCGGTCAACAGGCGACTGTTGACGTGCTGCGGCAGCTGCTGCAGTACCGCACCGGCACGCTCCAAAGTCTTGTCACAGTCCTTGTCGTAAAAGGCGATCACCGCTTCGTAGTAGAGCGGCACCGGATGTTTGGGGATCTGTTTGCGCAGGCTGGCCAGTTCCGTGCGCGCCTCGTCATAACGCTCTCCCTGCAGCAAGGCCTCGGCATAGAGCAGGCGATAACCCAGCACCTGCGGTGCCAGCTTGATCAGGGTGGCAAAAGAGTCGATAGCACCACTGACATCACGCCGCGCCAGCTGCAGCCGGGCCTTCAGCAGCCAGGCCTCCTCCAGCGCCGGCGCATCGGCCAGCAAGGTGTCGAGGGCAGCCAGCGCTTCTTCGGCCTGATCGTTAAACACCTTGACATAGGCGTCGCCAAGCCGAGCCAAGGGCGCCTGCGGGTCGAGCTCGTTGGCCAATTCGAACTCAGCGCGGGCCTCAGCCTCACGATCCAGGCTGACAAAGGCCTGGCCACGGGCGATATGGAGCATGATGCGCGTTGCTGGCGGTAGGCTGTCGAGCCGCGCCGTCTCCTTGATAATCGCTTCATGCTGTTGCTGCAGGTTGAGCGCCCGCACCAGCGACGGCAGTACCTGCTCGCTGCTGGCACCCAGTTCCGCCGCCCGCCGCAGTTCCTTCTCGGCGCTGGCCGCATCACCAACCACCAGATAGCTCGCAGCCAGCGCCAGCCGGCTATCGACGTTGCGCGGATTCTGCTGCAACGCGTTCTTGTACTCGATGATAGCTGCAGCGTGTTTATTGTCGGCTGCATAGGTAGACGCCGAACTCAGATATTCGGCTTCCGTCCGTTCACCGCCGCAGCCGACGATGGCCGCGACCACGGCACAGGCCAGCAGATGACGACGCAGTTGCAGAGTCAGGGTAGACATGTCGCGTTCCTTGTTGCTGTTAGCCAGTGACGTTCTGACGACGGTTGCGTTCTTCGATGATGGCGTACTTGTCCATCAGCGCATAGAGCGTCGGGCGGGTTACCCCAAGCAGTTCTGCCGAGCGCGAGATATTGGCGTCAGTGTAGGCCAGCACCCGGGTAATCAGCCGCTTTTCAGCCTCTTCGCGTACGGCCCGCAGGTTGAACGCCAGATCATCGACATTGCCACCGTCAAGCTGCAGATCCTCTGCCGTGACCATCTTGCCTTCAGCCAGAATGACGGCAGATTTGACCTTGTTTTGCAGCTCGCGGATGTTGCCGGGCCAGGAGTAACTGCAGATGGCCGCCAGCGCCGCCTCATTAAAGCCAATCAGGTTACGGCCAAACTCGCGGCCATAGGCCGTGAGGAAGGCGCGAGCCAGCAATACGGCGTCACCATCACGCTTGCGCAGCGGCGGGATATTGAGGGTCACTTCGGAGATGCGGTAATAGAGATCTTCGCGGAAGCTGCCCTCTGCGACCATCGCCTGCAGGTCACGGTTGGTGGCGCACACCACCCGCACATCAACCAGAATGTCGGTACGCCCCCCCACCGGCTCGATGGTCTTCTCCTGCAGGAAGCGCAGGATCTTGGCCTGCAACGGCAGCGGCATATCGCCGATCTCGTCGAGGAACAGGGTACCGCCCTGAGCACATTCAATCTTGCCCTTGGTCTTCTTGATGGCGCCGGTAAAGGCCCCCTTCTCGAAACCGAACAGCTCGCTCTCCAGCAGATTTTCTGGAATGGAGGCGCAATTGATGGCGATGTACGCGGCATTGCGACGCGGGCTCAGGTTGTGCACTGCACGGGCCAGCAGTTCCTTGCCGGTGCCGCTCTCGCCGAGCAGCAGAGCAGTCACTTCAGTTGGCGCGATACGCTCAACCAACCGCCCCAGTTTAACCATCTGCGGGCTGTTGCCGATGATGCCCGCCAGCGGGCCATCACCACGACCGACCAGCAAACGCTGGTTATCTTGCTCCAGCCGATAGAGGTGGAAAGCGCGATCGATGATCACTTTGAGTACATCAGGGTCGATCGGCTTCTGGTAGTAGTCGTAGGCACCCTCGCCGACGGCACGCAAGGCACAATCACGGTCGTCGTTGCCGGTAACCACTATGACTTTGGTCGAGGGCGACAGCGCCAGAATCTCGGTCAGCGTGCGCAAGCCTTCGCTGGCGTTGGCCGGATCGGGGGGAAGCCCCAGATCCAGCGTCACTACCGGTGGTTCAAAGCGTCGCAACTGGACCAGCGCAGACTCACGATCTTCGGCAAAGACGAGATCATAGCCTTCAAGGCTCCATTTCAGCTGCTTCTGGATTCCCGGATCGTCATCGACAATCAGCAAGTGTTCTTTTTTGATGGCCACGCCCGCAACCGCTCCCTGTAGCTCAGTGCCGGCCTCCGCAAGTCAGGAAGACCCACGGACAACGGCTGACAACCGGCGCCTAGTATGACAGAAGGCGATCAGCCCTGCACAGGCAGGCGCAAGCTGATCCGCGTCCCCTCACCTTCACGGCTGGCAACATCGAATTGGCCGCCGAGCGCCAGGATCAGCTGACGAGCTTCATAAGCGCCAATGCCCATGCCGGCGTTACCCTTGGTGGTATCAAACGGCCGAAACAAGCGCTCACGGACAAACTGCTCCGACATACCGCACCCATCATCCTCCACGGTCACCACTGCCCAACCATCACTGCTGCTCAAGCTGACCCTGACAACACCGCCATCCGCTGTGGCCTCTTGGGCATTTTGGATCAGGTTGGCCAGCACCGCTTGCAGGCGCTCGCCGTCACCACGCACCAGCACTCGCCCGCCGAGCACCAGCTGAGGCAGAGGGGACAGCTGTTGCTGGCGAGTGACAGCCAGCTCGATCACATCGGCCAAGTCCACCAGATGGGTGGTTTCCAGCGCTGCGCCATCACTTTTTTTCAGCTGCTGCATGATGCGCTGCATCTTAGCCACCGCGTTGGCCAAGGTTTCAAGGCTGTCATCAATGAACTCTGGATTGTGCTTGTGCTTGCGAGCATTGATCACAATTAGGTTGAGCTGAGCAACGATGTTCTTGAGATCATGCAGCAAGAAAGCGCTCATCCGGTTGAAGGCGTCGAACTGGCGGGCTTCGGTCAGCGCCTCGTTGGCCTGCTGCAGCGCCAGATAGGTGGCCAGCTGGCTGGAAACGGTGTTGAGCAGATCGCGGTCTTCGAAGTTGATCGGTGGGTCTTCCGCATGCCGCCCCAAAGCGAACAGTCCGGTAACCCGTTCCCCCTCATAAACCGGGACCCACAAGGCAACGCCTAACTGCTGGCAGGTCTCCACATCGAGTTTAAGGGTTCCATAACGCTGACGATGGCGAGAATATTCACCCACATCGACAATCCAGCTCTCACTTTCACAAAAGGCAAAAAGCCCGGCTAACTGGTCATGCGCCAAGGTCACCGGCGAGTCATCCGGCCACGCTGCCGTCTGGCTAATCTTCTCACTCTGGCATTGGTAGAGGAAGGCGCAGGGGGCATGGGCCACCATGGCCATCGCCCGTAGCACTGTCAATGGCAGGGCTTCATCGGCCTTACGTTCATGCAACTGCCGGTTGAGCTTCAACCACTCCACCCGATAGTCGTAACGATTTGCGTAAAAGTGTTTGAAAATAAACACCTTTACCTTCCGGCGGAACGCATCTGAAAAGAAGATGGCGGCCAGCAGCAGGGATGCCAAAGCCATAAAGGCAATCTGCATCACGTGGCCCCAGTCGCCGCCAAAATAACGGATGTAATAACCAGCCCCGGCCATCACCAACAGGTAGGCACCAGCTGCCATCAGCAGCGTTGAGTGGTACACCACCTGACGTGATACGAACACCCGCACCGCCAAGCCGGGTAAACGACGAGTGGTCAGTAACAGCGCTGGCATGGCGCCGGCCCAGACAAAGCCTCGCGCATCCCAGAAGTTGGCGTTGAGTTGCAGCAACAGCAACCCTTCGGCATAGAGAACAAAATCGAACACTAGCACGGCGCCGACACCCAGCATGAAGGGCAGGAAGGGACGACGGGCATGATCAGGCAACAGGCGGAAATTCTGCTCCACCAGAAACAAGGTCAACAAGGTCTGGCCAAGCAGGCCACCAAACACCAGACCGCGCAACCACTCGGCGCCGCCGAGAGGCAGAAACAGCGCCAGTTGTGGTAACAACCACAGCAGCAATGCCAGCTGCAGCAAGCGTTCGCGCAGCAACTCTCGCCAGTTTCTGGAGCCGCGTAGCAGCGCCAGCAATGCCAGTTGCAGCGCAAGATTGCGCCACATTTCGATGCCGAGAATCAGCGGTAAGGAACCCTGCGTGGTCCCCAACATCAACGCATTGATCAAGGCCCAGATCGCCACGCAGGCAGAAAAAACTCGGATCAGACGCGCCGACAGGTTGTTAAGGGGTGCAGTGAACAATAGAGCTGTCAGCAGCACAAAGGCTGCTGTTGCCAGCCAGTAGCCAACTTCACCCAAGGTCATGGCAAACGCCTGCGGCCGCCCATCGAAATGGGCTAAAGCCTAACCTTGTCACCCGGAATTGTCGCCACCTGCTAGAGACCTGCACTACGGAGCCTCATTCATTCACCGACCCCAACGGGGCTGGTCGCGCGACACCGTACCCCTGCACCCCGTCAATTCCCAGCGCCGCCAGCTCGAGCAGCTCCGCTTCGCTTTCAACTTGCTCAGCAAAGACAGCGATACCCAACCCCTGCCCCATCTGAATCAACGCCCGGATAAACTGCCACTTTTCTTTCTCATCCGGAATCGCGCGCAGATAGCGTCCATCAATCTTGATCTGCTGAGGTTTAAGATCACGCAGATAGATAAAGGGCGCTGCCGCCACGCCAACATGTTCAATGGTCAACCCGCTATGGTGTGCTGCAAGTACTTGAGCCAATTGCATCACCAGCGGCTTGCTGCGTGCCACCGCCACTTCCGGAATCTCGAATGCCAAGCGGCGAGCCAGCATTGGTTGACGCTGCAAGGTCGAATCAAGCCACACCAGAAACTGATCATCGGCAAGGGATGCCGGCATCAGATTAATCGCTAGGCGGACGTTGTCAGCTAGCGTAGTCAGCTGCTGCATGGCCATACCGATGACTCTGCGATCCAGCTCAGCGGCAAGACCAAAACGGTGCACCTCTGATAACAGATCGACCAGAGTTAGTCCCTCTCCGCCACCCGCAAAGCGCAACAACACTTCGTGCATCAGCGGGTGCAAACGGGCCTTAGGGTGAACAATCGGTTGGGCCTGCAGCGACAGCAGATCGTCGGCCAGCAATGCCCGAATCTGCTCACGCCGATTAGGAGTGCCATCACTGACCGTGCGCTGTACACCAGCAGCCACAATGCGCCCGCCCTGGCCGTCACCGCGGTGCCGCAGAGCACTGTCAAGGCGCATCATCACCGCACCACGCTGTTCGCCGGTGATGTAGTTGGTGCCCACCACCGCCACATCATCGGCGCCCAGTACCGCCGCACAACGGGCCGCCAGTTGATCCGCCAGACCCTCAAGACGGGCGCAATCATCCAGTTCGAGGATGACGGCAAACTCCCCCATATTGGGACGGAACGCGCGCCCATGCTGGTCGCGTGCCAGGGTTGCCACCAGTTCGGACACCTGACGGATCGCTGCTACTACCGCACCACCACCGCGCTGCTGACGCCAGGCTTCCAATTGCACCAGATTAACGAGCAGCAACGAACCGTTGGGACTTTGATCATCAAGCAACTCACGCTCCAGCGCAGCCTCGAACGATCTTCGGTTACCAAGACCGGTTTCAGCGTCATGGTAAGCCTCTTCGCGAAAACGCTCCGCCTGCTGGCTGAGGTTGGCAAAGGTACGTTGCACCGTCTGGGTCATACGATTCATAGCATTAACCACAGCGGCAAATTCCGGCGGCCGATGACCATCAGCGATCAGCGGAAACTCGCCTCGCCCAATCGCTTCAGCCTGCAACGCCATTTCCCGCAGTGGCCGCAGCACCCATGTGAGCATGAACAACCCAAGCATCAGCGCCATAAAGGCAACCAGAGTGGTGGTAGAGATGGTGTCTAAGGCCGCCCGCCACAAGTGGGCATAGGCCAAACCAGCGTTGCCACGCACTTCAATAACCGCAATCCGGCGCCAGCCATCACTGATTTCGCTGCTCTGTAGCGCCGGCGTGATAGGCCACAGGCTTACAAACCAGTCGGGGGTACTATCCAGTGCCTGGGTGGCTTGTCGCTCAAACAGTACGCTGCCATCTAGGCGACTGAGACGCACAGTCTGGTAGTAACCTGAATCGAAAAAGGCTGCCAACCGCGTCTCCACCAGCACTAGATCATCGGCGGCCAGCGGGTCCTGCAACCACATGCCGACGTGGTGAGCAGCGTCTTGGGCACTCTGCCCCAACTGTGATTCGAGATAGCTACGGGTGCTTTCCAGTTGCTGCTGCAGATGCAAACCGCCGCTGATCACCACCACCACCACCAAAATCAGAAAGACGCGGAACTTAAAAGTCATGTTCTCTCCTATGCCAAACGCCTACTCGCCGCGCTCGATGCGCGTGAGCAGATCCTGCCACTGGGGCACGCCGCCCTCGCCACTATCAACCAACTTGTTGCCGAGGCCACGGGCCTTGGCCTGCCACAAACCGCGGCCGTTAAAGCTGTAAACCGGCTGCAGATCACTGCGGGCCGAGGCAGGCAAAATTTCTGGCACCAGATTATCAAGCACCAGAGGCTCGGCATCTGCAAGGGGATAGTAGGCCAGCACCATGTGCGCCTGATTAAGATTGCCAGTGCGCGCCCTTACATACATCAGCCGCAAATGGTCGTCATCGATACCGAGACTACGCAGGGCGAAATACTTGGCGATGGCAAAATCCTCGCAGTCACCGGCGCCTGCTGCCATCAGTTCAAAGGGGGTGGCCCAATATTCAACGCGCCCCCACTGCTCTTGATCGGAGCGGAAGATATAACTGTTGAAGTGAGCATTGACCGCCTTCAGCTGAACCAGCGTGCTGCTGTTACCAAGCTGTTGCAATTCGTTATGAAGCGCGCCGAGCCGTTGTCTGGCGGCAACGCCATAACGCTGCTCCACCTTGGCCAGCAGCTCGCTGGTGATGGTCAAATCGGCTACTGCCAGTGCCGTCGCCAGCAATAGCAGCAGTATGGCCAGCAGCGGTGGAGCGCGAAATGGGTGCATGAATGGCCAACGACGGGTGCCTCGGCTGCAGTGTAGCTAAGGTCAGCGCCACCAGCTTAGCGCAGGTCACGGATCACAGGGGCCGAAGGATCGCTGCGCAAACCATCTTGATCGACGGTCACCAGTGTGAAGTGATAGAGCCCATTGGCAGTCTCGGCCAAGCTGAAAGACTGGCTCGCCGGCGGCAATGTTGCCCATCTTTGCAGCTGCTGTTCAGACCTGCCGCCCCACAACTCAATCGCCTTGACCTCCTGGCGACTGAGCTGCGAACCGTCCACGCGCTGGGATGGCAGCTCCCAACGAAGCTCCCGGGAACTGGAATGGTTCTGATCCTGATCGATGCCTGCTGACTCAGTTCCATCGCCAAACAATCCATCGAGATCGCCCGGGGTTGGTGTCGTGGGGTTTTCGGCAATTAGCTCGGGTTCAGGATCGCTAATCGGATCGCCGCCGATAACGAGCGGTTCTTCGAGGTCGACCACCTCTTCTTCATCCCGTCGGCTACCCGCGGTTTCATCGCCGAACAGCTCGTCGAGATTGTCGCTCGCAGGCGCCCCAGGTACCGGACCAAAGTCACCAGTCGGTAACTCTCCCGCAGCTGAGGTGCCGGGATCATCGACCACCTGCAAGGGTGTATCGATGTCGACTACAGAAGACGCCGCATCATCAGGAACGGCGATAACCGGATCGGAGCCCTCACCGGGCATGGACGGGCCTGTCGTCGAGGGGGATTGCTCTTCCGCCACAACCTGACCACCCGTCGTAGACGAGCTATCATTCGGGGCAGCGCTCTCGGTTTCACCCGCAGGTTGTTCTTGGCCCACTGCGGTCTGGCCGCCATCAACGCTCGGGGCATCGATGGGTGCCTGCTCGGCAGGCAAGGAGGGCTGCTCTGTCTCGCCACTGCCGCCACAGGCGGCCAAGGTGAACGACAACAAAAGCGCGGCCAAGAGTCCGCGCACCGCGGTAGCGAGCGGTAATGTCGTAATCTCTGTCGACATCCGTGTGCACTCCAAAGGAAAAAAGTTGGAAGTTGCAGCGCCGACCCACTCATACCGCGGCAGATCTTGCGGCTCAAGAGGCTAAACGAGTTAAGCGCCCGACAGCAACCCCTAACTGCTGATCCGCTTTGACCTTGCGCAACAGATCACGGCACAACCAGCTCCCGCTGGGCAGAAGGCTCGCTACGTAGCCAATTCATGTCAATGGCGACCAGATGAAAGCGATAACGGCCCGCGCTCAATTCATCCGGGACGTAGCGGGTGGCATCCCCGGCCACCAGAGTCAACAGCAGGGGCTTGTCACCTCCCTCCTGCTGATACCAGATTTCGATTTCAGCAATCTCAGCAGCATCCATGGGGGTACCATCCATGCGCGCTTGGGGCAGTTGCCACTCCAGTGCGGGCACCTCCCGCGATGGCGGCTCGCCACTACCACCTCCGCCGCCACAACCCGCCAGTGCCAGAATCAACAACGGGCAGCGCAGCCAGCGTTGACGACTGAAAGTCGCGTTTTCTGGCAACTCAACTGTGCCGGCCATGTAAGCTCCCATCATCGTGCCGAGGCGGGAACTAACCCAGCCAAGTCAGCATCCAGCCGCTTGGCCCTGGTCCGTAGCAGGCTCAGGTCCGTCTCCAGCTGGTTACGCAGGCAGCGCTGGCCACAGGCTTCATTGATGCCGGCAAGAGTGGCGGCTCTATAACCCTGCCACTGAGCCGCCAACCTGGCATGCCATTGCCGCTGTTCGGTTAGCCCACGCGCCACCAGCGCATCATCGACACTGTCGGTCAGGTCTTCCACCAACTCCTCCCAGTCATCACGTGCACCATCGAGACAGTCCAGACGCTTGTTGTCACTGGAGGAACGATCAAGACACACGGCCAAGGTGCGATCGATCACCTGCCCCTCGTACGGCACCGCCCATACCGATAAAGATAAGGACATCAGCAGCAGGCTGATGCAGACTGGTCTCATTCTTGCTAATCCATCGACGTTGCCAATGGGTTGACATGGTGACACAGGGACAAGGCGCGGATCATCAACAGTGCTTGTGTAAAGTGCGATGTACTTCAAGATTGCGGCGGCGTTCAGCGCCTTTCCTGCGTCCAGCAGTCACCTTCTAGTAAAATCGAAGAAAACGCAGACCATCCCGGGTGTTGCGAAGGAGTCCTGTTGTGAAACTAACAACCCTGCCCGTTTTTATGGTCGTGGCCGCCGCCAGCCTGAGCGCCCAAGCCGCTTCCACATATCGAATCAGCAACGGTAACAATGCGCTCGCCGTCCAACTGCTACAGGACGACCTGATCCATATCGAATGGTCGGCCATTAGCGCTAGCCAGCAGCCATTGATCCCCAGCACCCCCATGGTGGCGCGCACCGACTATCCCGGCATCACCACTCCGACCAGTGGCAATGTTCTCAAAACCAAGACTCTCAACCTTCAGGTCGATAGCGCCAGTCTGTGTATCGATGTGTCAGACATCCGCAAACAGCCTGCTTTTCGTTTGACTCGTCTGTGCCCTGCCGATCTCGCCAGCAGAGAGATGACCCTCACATTTAGCCGCGAGTCCTTTCACCACATTTATGGTCTTGGTCAGCAGCATCCGGCGCCGGGCACTATCGATGGTGACTGGCGCGGCAAAACTCGCACACCCGGCAATAATTTCGGTAACGCCTTGGTTGCCCAAGGAGGTGGTGCCGTCGGCAATACCCAAATTCCAATCGCTTACATGCTGGGCCAAGGCAGCCAGAACTATGCTCTGTTCGTCGACAGTCCCTACGCCCAGACGTGGGATCTGAGCCGCGACCCCTATTCAGTCAAGGCCGCTGGTGAGGCATTACGCGTCTACCTGATCGGTGGCGAGAGCTTGCCCAGCCTGCGCAGCACCTATCTGGATCTGACCGGTCGGCCACCGGTTCCGCCAAAAAAAGCTTTTGGTATGTGGCTGTCAGAGTATGGCTTTGACAATTGGCAGGAGTTGGAAGACAAGATCAACAGCCTGCGCCGTAACAAATTTCCCGTCGATGGCGCTTTTCTCGACCTGCAATGGTTCGGCGGGGTAACCGCCAACTCCGACAACACCAAGATGGGTGC
The DNA here is from genome assembly GCA_017425245.1 of Gammaproteobacteria bacterium. Taxonomy (GTDB): domain Bacteria; phylum Pseudomonadota; class Gammaproteobacteria; order Enterobacterales; family Neiellaceae; genus RGIG665. The sequence continues at coordinate 18,753 of JAFOOX010000040.1, read as the reverse complement.
GATGCGCTGGGACAATAGCAATTTTGCCAACGCTGAAGCCAAGGTTAAGCAGCTGCGCGACAAAAATGGTCTTGCCATCGGCCTTATTGAACAGCCTTACATCGGCCGCCGTCTCCCGGAATATCTGACCCTCAGCACCAAAGGTTATCTGGTCCGGCAGTGCCCCTATCCCTGCGATCCAATCTATCTGCAGGACAACGCCTGGTGGGGAAAAGGCAGCATGCTTGATTTCACCAACCGTGAAGGGGCCGATTTTTGGCACGACTGGCGCCGTGAATCTCTGGTCAAGGCTGGCATCAATTATCACTGGACGGACCTAGGTGAGCCGACCATGTTCGACACCAATGGCTGGTACGCTGGCGTGGCTGTTGGCCGCGGTAGTGCCAACAGCCATTCAGCGGCGCACAACCTTTTCAACCTGCTCTGGTCGCGCAGCATCGCCGAAGGCTACAAGCGCAATGGTCATAAAAGCCGCTCTTTCCAGTTGAGCCGTTCCGGTACTGCGGGTTCCCAGCGTTATGGGGTAGCCATGTGGTCCGGTGAGATTGGCAGTGATCTCAGTAACCTCGCCTCTCATCTGAATGCCCAGATGCACATGAGCCTGTCCGGTATCGACTACTTCGGCTCAGATGTTGGCGGCTTCCGCCGCGAAGCCCTCAAGGGCGATCTCAATGACACCTACACCCAGTGGTTTGCCGCCAGCGCCATGCTCGATATCCCGCTGCGTCCCCACGTTGAAAATCTGAGCAACAGCAACCAGTCAGCACCAGACAAGGTTGGCAATCTGGCCAGCAATCTGGCCAACCTGCGCCTACGCTATGAACTGGCCCCCTACTACTATTCCTTGGCCCACATGGCCTGGCGTAATGGCGAAGCTGTGGTCTCGCCATTGGTCTATCACTTCCAGAGTGACCCGGGCACTCGCGCCCTTGGTAGCCAGAAGATGATCGGCAAAGATCTGCTGGTGGCGGTTGTGGCCAAAGCCAACGCCCGTGACACCATGGTCTACCTGCCCGAGGGTGAGTGGTACGACTATCACAATGACCAGCGCTACAAGAGCGCAGGTGAGTGGATTGGCCCCATTCCGCTCTATCGTGACGGCATCTACCGTCTGCCACTGTTTGCCCGCCAAGGCGCCATGATTCCGTCCCAGTATGTCGACGACCAGACGCTGACGGTCGATGGCCAGAAACCCAATGGCACCCTCGAGTCCAACCTGCTGCTGCGCATCTATCCGCAGGATGGCAAGCACAAGATGACCATGATCGAGGACGACGGCGAAACCACCGATTACCAGAAGCAGGAATCGATGGAGACCGACATCGACGTGAAACAGAAGGATGGGCGCACCGAACTGGTGATCCACAATCCCCGTGGCCGCTTTAACCGCATGCCGGTCAGTCGCGTCAACCGCGTGGTGCTGGTCACCCAAGCCCCGATCAACAACGTAACCCTCAACGGCAGACCACTGCCGGAGATGAGCAGCGAAAGCGCGCTTAACAATAGTGAATCGGGGTGGTACAAGAGCCCGACCCGGGTATTGGTAAAAACGCCAGCGATACGCATTAGCGACGTCAAGGCGATCGATTTCATCCCCGCCTCCTCCAGCCGCGTTGCGACATCAGTAAGTAGTAGCGCTACGGCCCAAACCGGCGCCACTCCAACTGCGCCCGTGGTTGCTGGCGGCACAGTCATCGCAGCCTTGGGGCAATACGCCAGTTTCGCGGGTGGGGACGCCAGCAATCAGGCGCTGATCTACAGTGATGGCGCCTATCACGCCACTGTCCAGTTCAAGACGGGGAAACAGCAGTTCCGTATTGTCTCAGATGACCCAACCAAGCAGTCATTTGGCTACAAGGATCTGGTCATCAGTGCCGGGCTGCCACATTTCCCTGCCGCCGATGGCAGCATAGGCATCAACGTCAGCACAGCCGGCAACTATCAGTTGTCACTGGTATCCCAGGGCAGTAAAAAGCCCCTGCTAACCATCACCCCGGCCACCTTCACCCCAGGTCCGACCATCTACCTGCGCAGCAATATGAATGGCTGGGGGGTCACTGAACCCCTAGTGCAAACCGGCCCCAACAGCTACGAGTGGACTGGCACCCTTGATGGCCGCGTCGAGTACAAGCTGGCAACTCAGGATTATCGTGGCGCCAACTTTGGCGGCGGCCGGGTTCTCACCACTGCCAACAGCATGACCTTGGGGAATCGTCCAGGCGTGGGTAACGCCATCATCGACGTCCCCCCTGGCAACTATCGCCTGAGCATTCATATCTCAGGCAAAGAAGCGGTGGTGCGCATCAACCCGCTCTGACGCAGTTGGCTATAACAGGCCCGCTGCCGCAAGGTGGCGGGCTTTTTTGCCATGCGGACACCCGCTCAGTAACAGGCGAGGAACCAAAAAAAGGCCACCCGAGAGTTGGGTGGCCGTCTTACGCAAAGGGAGTCGTTCAAGAAGCACTTTCCGATACGTAACGTCAGACCGGCAGTACACAACGAAAGTTCGCAAAAACATTAGAAATATTTCTCGTTGTAATAAAACTACCAAACAAAGACAAAAAAAAGACCGGTGGCTGGTCAGCCGCCGGTCGAAAAACAAGCAAATAGCTATGGGGAGAAGCTAATCCCGGACCCTCTCGGACCCGTTGAGCACCGACCATGGATGTTCGGTACGCCCTGACTATACGGCGGTCGCCTGTCGCCACCAAGCGGCAGGCCTTGATAAATGGGGCTTGGTTGATATGGCTCAAGTTCGCGGAAGGCTGCCATAAAAAAACCCCGAAGCATGGCTCCGGGGTCGGTTGACAGCGAAAAAGCGCCGCCAAAGGAAGGCGAGATAGAACATCAAGCCTCTGTACCCTACGCGGCAACAATACGTGATCTATGTCTCAAATGAAAGCCGGTTAGGTAACTGAGCACCAAAGGCGCATCGAGATCCGACCACTGATCAATGGGCATCATCCCAGTTGACGCCAACCCCTGCTTCTACCAGCAGCGGTACCGCAAGTTCAGCCGCCGCCTGCATACGGCTGACGATGGCCGAGCGCGCCCAGTCAACGACGTCATCGCGTACTTCGAACACCAGTTCATCGTGGACCTGCAGGATCATCCGTACCTTTTCGCCGCCTTCATCATCGATCCACTGCTGCACCGCCAGCATCGCCCGCTTGATGATATCGGCGGCGCTACCCTGCATCGGGGCGTTGATGGCGGCACGCTCGGCCGCCTTGCGCCGCCCGGCATTGCGCGAGCGGATCTCGGGCAGATAGAGTCGGCGACCAAACAGGGTGGACACATAACCCTGCTGTTCCGCCTGCTGGCGGCTGCGCTCCATGTAGGCCTTAACCCCAGGGTAACGCTCAAAGTAGGTGTCAACGTAACGCTGTGCTTCGCCCCGCTCGATATCCAGCTGACGGGCCAAACCGAAGGCAGACATGCCGTAGATCAGGCCAAAGTTGATCGCCTTGGCCCGCCGCCGCTGCTCGTTGTTGACCGTCTCCGGCGCCACCCCAAACACTTCGGCGGCTGTGGCCCGGTGCACGTCGGCACCGGCGGCAAAAGCCCGTACCAGCGCCGCATCGCCTGACAGGTGGGCCATGATGCGCAACTCAATCTGGGAGTAATCCGCCGCCAGCAACGACCAGCCTGGCGGCGCGATAAACGCTTGGCGCACCCGTCGTCCTTCGGCCGTGCGGATCGGAATGTTCTGCAGGTTAGGGTCGCTCGATGATAGCCGGCCGGTAGCGGTGACCGCTTGATGAAAGCTGGTATGAACACGGCCACTGAGCGGGTTGATCATGCGTGGTAGCTTGTCGGTGTAAGTCGACTTGAGCTTCGCCAGACCACGATGTTCCAGCAGCAGCTTGGGCAGCGGGTAATCCAACGCCAGCTCCTGCAATACCTCTTCGGCCGTCGAGGGCTGGCCGGTCGGCGTCTTCTGCACCACCGGCAGTTTCATCTGTTCGAACAGGATCTGCTGCAGCTGCTTGGGCGAACTCAAGTTGAAAGGTGCGCCCGCCAACTGGTGGGCCTCGCGCTCCAGCTCCACGATCCGTTCGCCGAAGGCGATGCTCTGCCGCTCCAGCAGGCGCGGCTCGATCAGCACGCCGGTCTGTTCAATAGTGGCCAGCACTGCCACCAGCGGCATCTCCAGCTGCTGGTAAAGGTTGAGCAGCTGCGGCTCTGCCTGCAGCCGCTGGTAAAGGGACTGATGCAGGCGCAGGGTGACCAGCGCGTCTTCGGCAGCGTAGGGGCCGGCCTGCTCCAGCGCCACATGGTTGAAGGTCTGGGCCTTGGCCCCTTTGCCCGCCACACTCTCGTAACTGATGTTGTGATGACCGAGATGGCGCAGCGCCAGGCTGTCGAGGTCGTGGCCGCCAGCCGAGGCATCCAGCACATAGGACTGGAGCATGGTGTCGTGCCAGGGCCCCGCCAGCGGCAGGCCATGACGAGCCAGGATCACGCTATCAAACTTGAGATTCTGGCCGACCTTGGTAACGGCCGTGTTGGCCAATAGCGGGCCAAGGCGCAGCTGAACGTCGCTCAGGCTCAGCTGCTCGGGCGCATCCAGATAATCATGGGCCAGTGGCAGATAGGCTGGCGCGCGGCCATCAATGGCGAGACTGATGCCCACCAGCCGCGCCGTCAGGGTATCCAGTCCGTCGGTCTCAGTGTCGATAGCCATCAACCCGGCGGCTCGGATGGCTGCGCACCAGTCATCAAGCGTGGTCGGATCGAGGATCAGCTGATAATCGCTGCTGTCGATGCCACTCGCGGCGACCACTGCGGGTTCTGGCGCAACGGCGGCGGTAACTGCAACGCTGCTGACGGCGGTCGACTCAACCTCACCAGCCACTGCCCCGCTCGCCTCGGCCAGCCAGCGCTTAAAGCCCAGGCGCTGGTAGAGCGCAATCAGGGCGCCATTGTCGGCTGGCTGCAGCGCCAGATCGCCGTGGCTGACCCCCAGCTCCAGATCGGTCTTGATGGTCGCCAGCTGGTAACTCAGCTCGGCCTGCTGGCGGTATTGGCGCAACTTCTCGGGCAGGGTTTTGGCACCGCGAATGGGCAAGCTGGCCACCGCCTCAGGGTGGTCGAGCATGGTCGCCAGCGAACCAGCTCCCTGCAGCAATCCCAGCGCGGTTTTTTCGCCTATACCGGGTACTCCCGGAATGTTGTCGACGGCGTCACCCATCAGCGCCAGCAAGTCGATCATCAGTGCCGGTGGAATGCCATATTTGGCCAGTACTCCGGCCTCGTCGAGGCGGGTGTTGGTCATGGTGTTAACCAGGGTGACATGCTCGTCGACCAGCTGGGCCATATCCTTGTCGCCGGTGCTGATCACCACATGGCGCCCCTGGGCCGCCGCCTGCCGCGCCAGCGAGCCGATCACGTCATCCGCCTCCACTCCGCTGATACAAAGCAGCGGCAACCCCATGGCGCGAATGGCCTGATGCAGCGGCTCGATCTGGCAGCGCAGCTCATCGGGCATCGGCGGCCGGTGCGCCTTGTAATCGGCAAACAGCTCATCGCGGAAAGTCTTGCCGGGGGCATCAAACACCACCGCCAGATGGCTGGGACGGTACTCCTTGAGTAGCGCCTTCAACATATTGATCACGCCATAGACGGCACCGGTCGGTTCACCGGCGCTGTTGGTCAGGTTGGGGGTGGCGTGATAGGCGCGGTAGAGGTAGGAAGAACCATCCACCAGTACCAATGGGGTGAGGTCGGCAGTCATCGTCAGATCCGGAAGCGGGAGTAAAGCCAGAGTGTGCCACAGGGGCGCCATGGCGCCCACCGCTGCGGCTGCCCCGTTGTTGGGCACAAGCTGTGGATAACCTTGTGCACAGATACGGCTGAGGGGCCGTCTGAAGATCATCCTTCAGACCGCCTGACGACATCAAAACACATTGATGTGTATCGCTTTTATGCTTGTATCAGGGGCGTTGGGGAAAGCTGGCCGAGTTAGCTGCCAGCTGTGGATGAGTGATCATCCTGCCCCTGTTGCCCGAGGTTCCATGGGCCGCTGCAATTGGGCCGCGTCCATGGAAGTGGCAGAGCCTACCACAATCGCCGAGACCGTCCACCGCCTACGTTGCTGCTTTTTTGATCTGAATTGGATCGCACCGATCTGAGCAACTGGCACGCTCTAGGCGTGCCAACATTCGCTATTATTCGAAGACCACGGTGCGGTTCTTGTACACCAACACCTTATGGTTGAGGTGGTTCCAGATGGCACGCGACAGCACCAGCTTTTCCACGTCGCGTCCCTTGCGCACCAGATCCTCAACGTCATCGCTGTGGCGCACATGGGCCACGTCCTGCTCGATGATCGGGCCAGCATCCAGCTCGGCGGTCACATAGTGGCTGGTGGCACCGATGATCTTGACGCCGCGGGCATGAGCCGAGTGGTAGGGCTTGGCCCCCGGAAAAGCGGGCAGGAACGAGTGGTGGATGTTGATGATGCGGTGCGGATAGACCTCGATAAAGGCCGGTGACAGGATCTGCATGTAGCGCGCCAGCACGATCACGTCGATGTTGGCGTCACGCAGCAACGCCAGCTGCGCCACTTCCACCTCGGCCTTGTTGTCTTTGGTCATCGGCAGGTAATGGAACGGGATGCCCGCTGCCGTGACCGCCTCTTCCATCACCCGGTGGTTGCTGATCACCAGCGGGATCTCCACCGGCCATTCGCCACTCTGGTAGCGCGCCAGAATGTCATGCATGCAGTGGCTATGCTGGGAGACAAACACCGCCATGCGCGGCCGCTGATCATCGAAAAACAGCTGCCAGTCCATCTGAAACGGGGTTGCCAGCGCTCTCTGGAAGGCCACAGCCAGCGCCTCGCGCGGGATCACGAAATCACGCATGTCCCAGCTGATGCGCATGAAAAAGCGCGACTCGCTGGCATCGACATGCTGCTCCAGATCGACGACGTTGCCACCGTTGGTATAGATGAACTGGGTAATATTGTGGATCAGCCCTTTCTGGTCAGGGCAATTGATCAACAGGGTGGCGGTCTCCTGACCGGCCTCAAGCTGTTCCATGGTGTCCATCTGCTCGGCAACTGCGGGAGCAGCACTATATGAAAGGCTCCCCCTGACCTCAAGGGTCGCGCTGTGGCGGCGGCCCAGCCTTTGATCTAACCTTGGCCTCTGTCCCTGCGGAATCCCACGCCATGCGCGCTCTGGTGCTGCTCGTCCTGCTCCCCGTTGCTGTGCTGGCGGCTGAACCGCCTCGCTATGATTTCGAGCTGGCGGCACTGGCCGGACAAACCGTGGGGGGTGATGTCGATCCCCTGACCGACAGTGTAAGCACCAGTGTCAGCGACGACGGTGCTTATGCGGTGATTCTCAACATGCGGGAAGGACTCAAGAAAGCCGCACTGCTGCAATACGAGCTTTTCGTCGGCCAGTTGGAGAACCAGGTGCAGCTGACCGGCGACGTGGACGAGGAGTACAACCTGCGCGCCCGCTACCTCCATTTTGGCGGCACCTACGAATTTAGCGACGCCGATTTTCGCCCTTACATTGCCGCCAGTATCGGTATGACCAACCTCAAGGCCGAGGGCAATAGCGACCACAACGACTGGTCGCTCAGCTTTGGTGCCGGTCTCAAGTGGTACCCAACGCGATGGCTGGGGTTGCGCCTTGATGCCCGTGGCTTCGGCACCCTGTATGACGCCAACACAGCCATCATTTGTGGCGAAGGCTGCGTGGCCGGTATTCACGGTGATCTGTGGTGGCAATCGATGGTCAGCGGCGGTCTCAGCATCCGCTTCTGATCTTGCTCAGCTGCTGCAGGAGATCTCTAGGTGCCGCCCCCAATCCGGGGGCGGTTCGCTGTAAGCAGCCCACTCCTGGTGCACGGTAAAGGGCTGGGTCAAGGCCGCAAACAGCTGGCGCACCTCGCTGAAGTCACCTTCATAAGCGCGGCGAATGGCGATCTCGGCCAGATAGTTACGCAACACCCGCTCCGGATTGGCCGCCATCATGGTGACCTGCCGCGCCTGCCATTCCGCTGCCGTGAACTGCTGGCGGTAGCGCTGCAGCCACTGGCGGGCCGCAGCACGGTCAACAAACTCATCGCACCAACGCGCATCTGCCCCATCTGTCAGCTGTGTCAGGCGACTGAAACTCAGGCTGTAATCGGCTTGCTCGGCAGCCAGCAGCCCAAGCAGCGCAGACAGCAGCGGGCCGCTCTCGTCGGTCCAGGCCGGCAGCCCCAGCCGTGCCTGCATCAGTCGCCGATAGCAGGACAGCAACGCCGGCTCAAAGGCGGTCAGGCCATCGCGGATCGCCGCCTCAGGCAGCAGTGGCGCCAGCGCCAGCCCCAGACACTGCAAATTCCACAGGGCGATGGTCGGCTGGCGGTGGAAGGCGTAGCGGCCACCGCTGTCGGAGTGGTTGCAGATAAAGCCAGGCTCATAGCCATCGAGAAACGCGTAAGGCCCAAAATCAAAGGTGATACCAAGGATCGACATATTGTCGGTGTTCATCACCCCATGGGCAAAGCCATAAGCCTGCCACCAACCAAGCAATTCGCCGGTGCGCTCGCACACCCGGCGGAAAAACTGCGCCTCGCGCTCGCCGGCGGGCAAGCCAGCGACCTCCGGGAAGTGGTGGCCAATGCAGTAATCGAGCAGCTGGCGCAGCTGGCGGTGGTCGCCGCCATGGCTGAAATACTCGAAATGGCCAAAACGGATGTGACTTTCAGCCACCCGGATCAGCGCCGCACCCGGCTCAAACGTCTCGCGTCGTACCGGCTCGCTGGAGCTCACCAGGGTCAGCGCCCGGCTGGTGGGACAGCCAAGGGCGTGCAGCGCCTCGCTGGCCAGAAACTCGCGGATGGTCGAGCGCAGCACCGCCCGGCCATCACCAAAGCGCGAATAGGGCGTCTGGCCCGCGCCTTTGAGGTGCAGATCGTGGCGCCCTGCAGGTCCCTGCCATTCTCCCAACAGCAGCCCCCGGCCATCTCCGAGGCGCGGCACCCAGCCACCAAACTGGTGGCCGGCATAGACCTGGGCCAGCGGATCGGCGCCCGCCGGGAGGCCGTTGCCACTCCCCCAGACTGTCCAGTCCGACTCATCACCGGGCAACCCCAGCTCGGCCAGCAGCGGCCGGTTGAGCACCACCAGCTGCGGCTCAGCCAGCGGCGTTGGCGCCAGCCGGGTATAGCTGCCGGGCAGTTGATCGCGATAGCTGTGAACGAACGGCATGGCACTACTCCCGGACTATTCACCAGAGTATATCCGACTGTTGCGGTCGGAAATCCGTGACTGTGATATGGGTATAGGGACACAGGAACGGCAACGGCTATAGTTCTGATCAATTGATACCTTGGCGGAGACAACGATGCGTACCCTGATGCTGGCCTTGACCACCACCCTGCTACTGATCCCCACCGTTCAAGCCGGTGATGCTGCCGCTGGCAAGGCCAAAGCCGCCACCTGTGCCGCCTGCCACGGCGCCGACGGCAAGGCCACTTTGGCCAACCACCCCAACCTGGCCGGCCAGCGCGCCGACTATCTGGAGCTGTCGCTCAAGGCCTATCGCGATGGGGCACGCCCGAACCCGGTGATGGAGGCCATGGCGAAGCCGCTGAGCGATGCCGACATCGCCAATCTGGCGGCCTACTACGCCTCACTCCCGCCCGGCTGAGCGCAGCAGCGTGAGGAAGTCGGCACCGTAACGCCCGAGCTTGACGGTGCCGACACCGCTGATCTGGCGCAGCTCATCCGCTGACTGTGGTTTGAGCCGTGCCATCTCCTGCAAGGTAGCATCGTTAAATACTACGTAAGGCGGCACCTCGTCGCGTTCCGCCAGTTCGCGGCGCAAACTGCGCAGCTGCTGAAACAGGCCGCGATCCGGCAACGCCACCTCGGCTTTGGCCCGCTCCCGTTTGTCTCCAGTCAGCGGCGGGCGGGGGGTAGCCAGCAGCAGCGGCTCATCACCACGCAACACCGGCCGCGCCGCCTCGGTCAGGCGCAGCAGGGCGTTATCCGCCAGCCGCTGCTCGACCAGCCCGCGATGGATCAGCTGGCGGATGATGCTGACCCAGTACCAGCTCGGCTTGTCACGGCCAATGCCGTGGGTCGACAGGCGGTCAAAGCCAAGCTCCTTGAGCCGTGGCGCCTCGCTGCCGCGCAGCACCTCAACCACGGCGGTCAGGCCGTGGCGTTGGCCCATGCGGTAGATACAGGAGAGCACCTGCTGAGCGGCGATGGTGGCATCAAACTGCACCGGCGGATCGAGGCAGATGTCGCAGTTGCCACAGGGGGCACTGGTCTCACCAAAGTAGCTGAGCAACACCACCCGGCGGCAGGTCTGCGCCTCGCACAGCGCGCCCATGGCTTCGATGCGGTGACGTTCCAGCTGCTGCCACTGCGGCGTCGAGCTGCTGTCGATATAACTGAGCAGGCGGTTCTTGTCGGCCGGGTCATAGAACATCCAGGTCTCGGCCGGCAGCCCATCACGCCCGGCGCGGCCGGTCTCCTGATAATAGGCCTCGATGCTGCGCGGCAGATCGTAATGGAGGACAAAGCGCACATTGGGCTTGTTGATGCCCATGCCGAAGGCCACGGTGGCCACCACCACCGTCAGCTCATCACGGCGGAACGCCTCCTGCACCCGTGAGCGCTCCTCCATCGCCAGCCCGGCGTGGTAGGCGCCACAGCGAATGCCACGGCGGTTGAGGCGCTCGGCCAGCTGCTCGGTGCGCGCCCGGCTGCCGCAGTAGATGATGCCGCTGTGGCCATCACGCCCCTGCAGCAACCGCTCCAGCTGCTTGATCGGCTCGAATTTCTCGACGATGTGATAACGCAGGTTGGGGCGATTAAAACTGCCAAGGTGGCGCAGCGGCTGGTGCAATGCCAACGCGTGCTCAATCTCCTGACGGGCGGCACCATCGGCGGTGGCGGTCAGGGCGATCACCGGCACCTCGGGGCGCAGCCGCTTGAGCTCGCCGAGGCCGGCATATTCGGGGCGGAAGTCGTACCCCCACTGGCAGATACAGTGCGCCTCGTCGATGGCAAACAGGGCCAGCGGCAGTTGCTGCAGGCGTTCGCGGAAACTGGGCAGCAGCAACCGCTCGGGGGCGGCAAACAGCAGCTTGATGTCACCTCGCCACAACCCCTGCAGAATCGCCAGCTGCTCCTCGCGGCTCAGGCCACTGTGCAGCGCGGCCGCTGCAACCCCGCAGGCCGCCAGCTGATCCACCTGATCTTTCATCAAGGCCACCAGCGGCGATACGACAATGGCCAGACCATCACGCAGCAGCGCCGGCAGCTGGTAGCAGATCGACTTGCCGGCGCCTGTCGGCATCACCACCAGCGCATCACGGCCAGCCACTACGGCATCAATGATGTCGCGCTGACCGGGGCGGAACTGGCCGTAACCGAACACGTCGCGCAGCAGCTGCTGCGCGCGATCCGTTTCAACCGGGGACAAGGGTGTGCTGTGCATGGCGGCCATTCTAGCGGTGACAACGGCTGCTGACGAATAGTGAGGGGTTATGGCAGATCCGACCGCCGGCCCAGCTAAGCCATGGCGCCTGACGGCGGCAACAGGGTTATACTCTGCGCGCCGCCGTTACCAAGCCCCCCGCCATGAGCATCAGCGCCGATCCCCTGCTGGCCCAGGTTGCCCACCTGTTTGTCGAGCGCATGCCGTTCAACCGTCTGCTCGGCCTCTCCATCCCCCGTTTCGATCTCGATGGCGTCGAGGTCTGCTTTGCCATGGATGACAAGCTGATCGGCAACCCGGCCAGCGGCATCCTGCATGGCGGAGTGACGGCGGCGGTGCTGGATGTGGCCGGCGGGCTGATGGCCATCGCCGGTGCCGCCGAACGGCTGAAGCGGCTGGAACCAGCCGAGATGAGCAAACGGCTGGCGCGCATCAGCACCATCGATCTACGCATCGACTACCTGCGCCCGGGCCATGGCCAGCAGTTCACTGCCAGTGCCGAGATCATCCGTTCCGGCTCGCGGGTCGCGGTCTGCCGCATGGAGCTTCACAACGAACAGCGGGTGCACATTGCCTATGGCACCGGCACCTACATGGTGGGCTGATGCACAACGCCTCACGCAAGGGGCTGCTGGCAGCGGCCGGCGCCTACACCATCTGGGGACTGATGCCGGTCTACTTCAAGCAGTTGACCGCCATCGGCGCCGATGCCGTGCTGGTGCACCGGGTGGTATGGAGCGTGCTACTGCTGGCCCTGATCCTGCTGCTGCGCCAGCGGCTGGCGATCCTCAAAGCGGTGATCGCCAACCGCCGCCAGCTGCTGACCCTGACCGCCACCGCCCTGCTGATCACCATCAACTGGCTGATCTATGTCTGGGCCATTCACCATGACCGATTGCTCGAAGCCAGCCTCGGCTACTACATCAACCCGCTACTCAACATTGGCCTCGGCTTTTTGCTGCTGGGCGAGCGGCTGAGCCGGCGCCAGTGGTTGGCCATAGGTCTGGCCGCCATTGGCGTGGCCATCCCGCTGCTGGGCCTCGGTCAGATCCCCTGGGTATCGCTGGCGCTGGCCGGCACCTTTGCCGCCTATGGCCTGCTGCGCAAACAGGTGGCGGTGGACAGCATCAGCGGCCTGCTGCTGGAAACCCTGCTGCTGCTGCCTTTTGCCCTGCTCTACGGCTGGTGGGCCGGGATCTTTCCGGGTGGCCAGTGGCAGGCGGTAGATGGCACCACCCAGCTGCTGCTGATCGGGGTCGGGGTGATCACCGCCGTGCCACTGGTGCTGTTCGGCACTGCCGCCCAGCATCTGCGGCTGTCGACCCTCGGCTTTTTCCAGTACATCGGCCCCACCACCACCTTTCTGCTGGCCACTCTGGTCTATGGCGAGCCGTTGACCAGCAGCCGGCTGCTCACCTTCGCCTTGATCTGGAGTGGATTGGCCCTGATCACTCTGGATCTGTGGCGTCAGCATCGCGCTGCCCGGCAAGCAGTGGCCCCGGCAGCTGGTTAAGGGCTTGCCACAGTGCCGGGTTGTGATCGCGCCAGTAGGCCACCTGTGACCAGGGCAGTTCCAGCACCAGCAGATCGCTGACCGCCTTGGTGGTTGCCGCCCACTGCCGCTGGCTCAGGCTTTCCGGCCCCAGCCGGCTGCCGGCGGCCAACAGCCGCACATCTTCGATCTGGCCGTTGCTGGCGCGGATCAGCTGCACCTCGCCGCGCCACAGCAACAACAATGCGGGTGCCGCCTCGCCTTGGCGGCCGACCAGTTCCCCCTCTGCCAGCCAGCGCCGATGCAGCCCCTGCAGCAGCGGCTCCAGGCCGTGACCACCCAGCGTTGCCAGCGCCGGCCACTGGCTTAGCTCATCACGCAGGCTAGGGGCCAGATGACGCAACCACTGCTGACAACGGGCCAGCCGCGCCTCCCCCTCCTGGCGTAACTGCAGGCCTTCGCTGTCACTGAGCACCCCATCCACCTGCCACTGTTCAATCTGGCGCAACTGGCGCACCAGCAGCAGCTGGGCCGCCAGCGCCGTTTCGCTGGCCACCACCAGCTCCGGAAACTGCTGCCGCCACTGCTGCAGACGACGGTTGATCACGGTCAGATTGGCGCGCAGCACTGGCGCCTCATGCTCACCGGCGGCCGCCAGCAGCTGACGCTGGGTCTGCTCAAAGGCCAGCAGCTCGCCATACTCCGCCACCAGATGATGGCCAAAGCGGGCCATATACTGACCATGCAGGAAGCGCAGCAGTGGCCGCCACCAGTGGGGTCGGCTGAGGCCGCCATGGGCGCGCAGCAAACGGGTGCGATCCAGATCGGCGTGCTCACGCGCCTCCTCCAGCCGCTCCAGCAACCGCTCCAGGGTGGTGGCCGCCAGCCAGCCCTCGGCATACAGCCGCTCATAGGCCTGACGTTCCAGTTCAATCAACTCGGCGGCGATAAAGGGCTCGGGCAACTGAAAGCTGTGCCAGCAGCCAGCCAGCGCCTCCTCCAGTCGGGGCCATTCGGCCGCCGGCAACCCGAGCGCGGGCACCCCCTCTGCCAGCGCCTGTTGCAGGTTGCTGTGCAGGGTTTCGCGCCGAGCAGCCAGCGCCGCCAACCGCTCGGGCGAGGGTTGATCGAGGCCGAAGCGGGCCAGCAACCGCGGGGTCAGGGGCGCATTGATAAGCAGGGTCATCAGCACTATGCCGGCGGTCAGAAACAGCAGGGCATCGGCCACCCCGGCCGGCAGCTGGCGATGCAGCAAGGAGAGCGCCAGCACCAGACCGACGGCGCCGCGCAGCCCGCCCCACCACAGCACCAGGCCATTAGCACCATCGAGCCAGGGGATCTGGCGCTTCAGCACCGGCCAAAGCAGTAGCAGCATGGCGCCACGGGCGATATGGATGATCAGATAGGCGAGCAGCAAGGCGGCCCAGGGGGTCGCCCCCGACAACGGCGTCAGCGCCCCGATGATCAGGCCGACAATCAAAAAAATCAGGGTGTTGGCGCTGCTGGCCAAAAACTCCCAAAGCTGGCGCAGAAACAGCCGGCCCGATTCACTTAAGGTCGAGCGCAACCGCCGCCCCAGCAGCACGCCAAGGGCCACCAGCGCCACCACCCCCGACAGACCCAAATGCTCGGCCAGCAGATAGCAGCCAAACGCAGCCGCCAGCGTCAGCCCGATCTGGGCGCTGGGATCATCATTCATGGCCGCCATCGCCCAGCGCAACAGCAGCGCCAGCACCACACCAATGGCCGCGCCGCCCATCACTACCCACAGGAACTGCAGCGGTACCAGCGCCCACTCCACGCCGCCGCCAAACAGCTGCAGCACCAAAACAAACAGGACAATGGCGGTGCCGTCGTTGAGCAGCGATTCGCCCTCGATGATGGTCTCCAGCCCGGCGCGCGCCCCCAGTTCACGCAGCAGCGCCACCACCGCCACCGGGTCAGTGGCGCTGATCAGGGCACCAAACAGCAGCGCTTCACGCCAGCCCCAGCCGTAAGGCAGCCACCACCAGCAGAGCAACGCGGTGATCAGGGTGGCGATAACAATGCCGGGAATGGCCAACCACAGCATTGGCTTAAGCAACTGGCGAAACAGATGGCTCTCGAACGACAGCGCCGACTGAAAGATCAGGATCGGCAGAAATAGCGCCAGGATCAGGTGCGGATCCAGGCCGGTCAGATAGTTCACCAGGGCCGCCAGCACACCGGCCGACTCACCGCCCACGCCGCTGCGGCTAATCAGCCCCAGCACCAGCCCGATCAGCAGCAGCACCACGCTGTAGGGCAGGCGCAGCCACTTGAGCATCGGCCGCACCAGGGCGCCGATCACCAGCGCGCCACTGGCCGCCACCACCAGTTGCAGCTCAGGAGCCATTCTCAGCCTCCGTGCGTATCAGTCTGTCGCTACTGACATTGAGTGTGGTCGCCATTGACCACAGCAGCTGTGGCATGTGTCGCGGGACGGCGGCAAAACCATCGTTATAATGACGCGCCTCAAAACGGGGAGTGAGTGGATGAAATATCGCGATCTGCGGGAGTTCATGGCCGGACTTGAACAGCGCCAGCTGCTCAAGCGCATCAGTGTGCCGGTCAGCCCCCATCTGGAGATGACCGAGATCTGCGACCGCACCCTGCGCGCAGGCGGCCCGGCACTGCTGTTTGAAAACCCCACCGGCCACCAGATGCCGGTGCTGGCCAACCTGTTCGGCACCGTCGAGCGGGTGGCGCTGGCCATGGGCCAGAACGACGCCAGCGCCCTGCGCGATGTCGGCCGGCTGCTCGCCTATCTCAAAGAACCTGAGCCGCCCAAGGGCTGGCGCGAACTGTGGGAAAAGCTGCCGGTGTTCCGCCAAGTGCTGAACATGCCGACCAAGACCATCCGCAAACCACCCTGCCAGGAGATCGTGCTGCAGGGTGACGAGGTGGACTTGACCCGGCTGCCGATTCAGCACTGCTGGCCGGGCGATGTGGCGCCGCTGCTCACCTGGGGGCTGACCATCACCCGTGGCCCGCGCCAGAAGCGGCAGAATCTCGGCATCTACCGCCAGCAGCTGATCGGCAAGAACAAGCTGATCATGCGCTGGCTCAGCCATCGCGGTGGGGCGCTGGATCTGCGCGACTGGCAGCAGGCTCACCCCGGCGAGAACTTCCCGCTGGCGGTAGCCATCGGCGCCGATCCGGCGACCACCCTGGGCGCCGTGACGCCGGTGCCCGACAGCCTGTCGGAATACGCCTTTGCCGGGCTGCTGCGCGGCGACAACACCGAGGTGACCAAGGCGCTGTCCTGCGATCTGGAAGTGCCAGCTCACAGCGAGATCATCCTTGAGGGTTACATCGCCCCCGGCGAGATGGCGCCCGAAGGGCCATTCGGCGACCACACCGGTTATTACAACGAGGTGGAATCCTTCCCGGTGTTTACCGTCACCCATGTGACCATGCGCCGTGATGCCATCTACCACAGCACCTACACCGGCCGCCCACCCGATGAGCCAGCCATCCTCGGCGTCGCCCTCAACGAGGTGTTTGTACCGATCCTGCAAAAGCAGTTTCCGGAGATCACCGACTTTTACCTGCCGCCGGAGGGTTGCAGCTACCGCATGGCCATCGTCACCATGCGCAAGCAATACCCCGGCCACGCCAAGCGGGTGATGATGGGGGTGTGGTCGTTCCTGCGCCAGTTCATGTACACCAAGTTCGTCATCGTCTGCGACGACGATATCGATGCGCGCAACTGGCAGGATGTGATCTGGGCGATCACTACGCGCATGGACCCGGCGCGCGACACCCTGATGATCGACAATACCCCCATCGACTATCTCGACTTCGCCTCGCCGGTCGCCGGCCTCGGCTCCAAGATGGGGCTGGACGCCACCCACAAGTGGCCGGGCGAAACCAGCCGCGAATGGGGCAGCGCCATCAGCATGGATCCGGCCGTCAAGGCACGGGTAGACGAGCTGTGGTCGCAGCTCGGTATCGACTAACCACAAGAGCGGCCTGCGCCGCCGGAGAACCGCTTTGACCAGTCCCCTTGTTAGCGCCAGCGTCACCAGCATTCAGCCGCTGACCGAAACCGTGTTCCGGATCGAGCTGCAGCTGGACGAGGCCGTGCCCTTTGCCGCCGGCCAGTATCTGCAGATCTGTCTGACCAACCAGATGCGCCGCCCCTTTTCTATTGCCTGCGCCCCGGGCAGCCAGCGGCTGGAGCTGCATATCGGCGCCAGCGCGCGCGATAGCAAGGCGATGGAGGTGATCCATTACTTGCAGGTTCACCCGCAACTGACGCTGGAACTGCCGCTGGGTAACGCGTTCCTGCGTGACAGCGAACGTCCCTTGCTGCTGCTGGTGGGCGGCACCGGCTTTGCTTACGCCAAATCGATCATCGAGCAAGCGCTGGTCCATCAGCCGCAGCGCCAGATGGTGCTCTATTGGGGTGGCCGTCACCGCGACGCCCTCTACCTCAACGATCTGGCCGAGAGCTGGGCACGCAACCATCCGCAGTTTCGCTATCAGCCGGTACTGGATGAAGCGCCGCAGGGCTGGCCTGGCCTTCAGGGGCGGGTGCATGAGGTGCTGATCCGCCACGAACCGCAGCTGGCCGGCTGTGACATCTACGTCGCCGGCCCCTTCGATATGGCCGCCGCTGCCCGCACCGCCCTGTTCGCCACCGGCCTGCCGGCCAGTCAGCTGTTTGGCGACGCTTACGCGTTTATTTAGAGCAGTGGCAGAAGCGGCAGCGGCAGCGGCAGCGGCTGTTGCAATTGTCAGGACATTTGCCACCCGCGCCGGGATGAACCACGCCAAAAAAACGCAACCTAATGATTTTAAATAGATAAGGCATGCGGCCCGATTTTTGCCTACAAGTGCCGCCACCATGGCACATGTAACCCGATAAACCGAAGCAGATGTCACATAGATCAGACAGCTGCAGCCTTAACAAGGACGAAAATCCGTGAAAATCAAGAAGATCTGCAAGTTGGCCGTTGCCGCATCGGTACTGGCTGCTGGCTCGGCTCATGCCGCCCTGTTCAATTTCACTGGCAACATCCAGAACCATAACGACGTAGTGTTCATCAACTTCTCGCTGAACGCTGATGCCGAAAACGTTCGCGTGTGGACCGACTCGTTCATGAGCGCCACCAACTTTGACCCGATCACTGCCCTGTGGCGCGCCGATGGCTCCCTGATCGCCCAGAATGACGACAACGCCACCATCAACCCGGCTACCCAGACCTGGTTCGATTCAGGTTTCTCACTGGCTTCACTGACAGCTGGCGACTACATCTTCAGCGTCGCCACCTATAACAACTTCGCAGCTGGCTCTACCCTGAGCGACGGCTTCTCCTTTGACGGCCAGACACCAATCGCCCTGGCTGACTGGAGCCAGCCGGCCAGCCACCTTGGCATGGGCTCCTACTGGAGCGTCTGGCTGGATGGCGTTGACAGCGCTGGCGGCCCGGACACCGAAGTGCCGGTCACCGCACCGCTGGCCCTGCTGGGCTTTGCCCTCGCCAGCCTCGTTGCTGCTCGCCGTCGCGGCTAAAACCAAGTCTTCCGAGCGTTGAACAAGCAGGCCTGCGGCCTAATGCCTGTCAGTTAAGAGATTTGGCATGTTGTCTAGGAGGCCGCACCGCATAGCGTTGCGGCCTTTTCTTTACCGCTCGGGGATAGTGGCGCTCGCGTCGGGGCGGCAGCACAAAGGCCTCCGCCATCAGACTCAGCCCTTTCACAACGCTCGGCAGTTTGCCCGGTGATACCAGCGGCATCAGCATCAACTCTTTGATGAGAAATGCCATCGACTGG
>JAFOOX010000039.1 GCA_017425245.1 Gammaproteobacteria bacterium | reverse complement strand
CGGGAAGACGGCCCGAAAGTAGGCATGGTGGGCCATCCTCCAGTCTTGGGCCATCAGGCGTGCGTCGCATCATTGGACTGAAGGCGCAGTTCTGATCATGCGACGTGTGACCAGACGCGTTGAGGGTGGACTTAATTTCTCAAAAGATCAGTATGTTGCAACGTCGCCGCGCTCTTCGGCAGAGTGGCTGCACAACATAGGTAATCAGGAATCAGATTGACCTGCAGATGATAGGACAGTGACCGCTGTAACAGGGTCCGCTTGCTCGCCAGCAGCGCCAGTGACCTCACTTCAGTCGCCAGCTGCGGCCAGCGAGCCATAGCGGCCACCATCATCACCCCGCCCCAAGAGTGGCCAAGCCAGCGCATCGGCAACTGTGGATGACGCTGCCGGACCCAGCCATGAAGGGCTGGAATATCGATCGCCACCGTTTCCCACTGGCCATGACGGGAATGGCGCGACAAGGTCGGCAGGCTGCGACCACGACCACGTAGATCCGGCACATAACAGGCGATGCCATGCCTGGCCAAAAACGGGGCGAGACCACGCCCGGAAAGGCTGTAAAAAATGCGACCGTTGGCCAGTGAGCCATGCAGCAACAGAGCCACGGCCTTAATTTCCCCGGCTGGCAACCAGGCTGCGACATGCAGCCGTTCGCCATCCACCTCCAGATGAAGGTGTTCAATTTCCGGGGATGGCTGGCTCATAGCAGATCGCGGGTATCCGCCAGCAGGTAGTAGATCGCCTCAATGCCACCGCTGTTGATGGCGGCGGCAGCCTGGGCCCGTACCACCGGCTTGGCATGGAAGGCGACACCAAGGCCAGCAGCAGCAAGCATCTTGAGATCGTTGGCACCATCGCCGGCAGCCACCGTCTGACGCATATCCAACCCCAAGGAATCCGCCCATTCGCGCAGGGTGCGCGCCTTGATCGAGGCATCGACAATCTCACCGATGACGATACCGCTGAGCCGCCCCCCTTCGATCCCCAAGGTATTTGCATGGGTGAAATCGAGCCCAAGCAAAGGCTTCAGGCGCTCGGTAAAGAAAGTAAACCCACCGGAAACAATGCCTACCTGCCAGCCGCGCTGATGCAGGGCCGCGATCAACTGAGGCAATCCCTGAGTGATGGGAATGGCAGCGGCCACCTGCTCCAGGATAGTGACGGGATGATCTTTAAGAGTAGCGACGCGGGCACGCAGACTCTCGCTGAAATCGAGTCTGCCCTGCATCGCCAGTTCGGTCACTGCCGCCACCTGCTCGCCCACGCCAGCAAGCTTGGCAATCTCATCAATGCACTCAATCTGGATAGCAGTGGAATCCATATCCATTAGCAACAGACCCGGCTGGGCCAGCTGCGGCACCATAGTGATCAGGTTGAGGTCAGCCTCCAGCAACTCAGCCAACTGTTGCAGATCATCAGCCCCGCACTGGGGCTCATGCAGCAGCAACTGAATAGCGGCAGGGCGTTGCTCGTCCAGTAGGCTGCGCACCAGACCAATATCCACCAGCGTGGCGCGTGAGCGCAGCCAGTCGCAAAGCGTCAGCAACTTCCCCAACGACAACTCGCAAGCAGACAGCAGCAACCGGTGGCTGGCAACCAGCGGCACCGCCTCAGCCAGCATGGGATGAGCGTCCCTCTCATCTTCCAGGGTACCGGCACATGCCAAGGTACCGGCTAACTGCAACAGTACGCCGCCTTCAACAGCATGAAGACCACGCACTTCGAACGGTTCACCGCCCTTGCTCAACGCCTGCCACAAAGGCGCGTTGTCGCCATCACTGATTGCCACAAAAAGAGTTGCCGACTGCTGCACGCCTGATTACCTTCTGACTGAAACGGAATGGCTGATTCGTGCCGGTATGGTACGGGCGCGGTTACAGCGCTGCAATGGCGCAGGAGACCCGGTGAACAACAACGACAGCCCCAACGCCGCTGCGGCTGATGAATCCAGTCTAGCCAAAGGCAGCAATGGGCGTAGACCACGTCTGCGCTATCTGGTACTGGCCGTCGCCATGCTCGCCGGACTGCTGCAGCTGTTTGTTTACACCAGCGCTCACGGCAATGCGGTGCTCGATCAGCAAGCTCGGATCATGGGCCGGGTACTGACCAATCAGGCGGCCCTTGCGGCCAGCCGGGTGCTGGAAAGCCGCGATAAAAGCAGCGGCGAAGCATTGGTCAATAACCTCGCGTCCGTTCCCTTCATCATCGATGCCACCCTCTACAACAGTGAGGGAGAAGCTGTAGCTCAATCGAAAGACGCCATCAAACTGCCAGAACTACTCGGTTTTGGCGGAAATGAGCCGGTGCTGGGAGAACGACGAGTGGCGCCGTACCTTGGCAATATTCGCGCCGATGGTGATGGCGAACTGCTCGGCTATATGCGCATTACCCTCAACCATGATGCACTCCGTGACACTATGGCCGAGCCACGTGCGAACACCTTCGACATCGCCCGTATTCTGCTGTTGATGGCTGGCGCCATGGGCTTCTTTCTCGCGCTGGCAATAGTCAGACGTTAATGGTCACCGAAACCCGGCAGACAGTGTCTCCGTTGGCTGTTGACTAATCTCTGTGGCCACCAGGAACCCTGCTCCCACTGCCGTAGGTCACCGATGCAGGCTAAAACCTCATCCATCCCCTCATCTAAGCCAGAGCTGGCGCGGGTTTTGCGGTAATCTTCGGGTTTTCGACCAGCCAATACCGGCAGCCAGCCCATGTTCGACCACGCCACCATTCTCCAGCACATCGACGACATCTTCGGTCAGG
>JAFOOX010000038.1 GCA_017425245.1 Gammaproteobacteria bacterium | reverse complement strand
CCTGACCGAAGATGTCGTCGATGTGCTGGAGAATGGTGGCGTGGTCGAACATGGGCTGGCTGCCGGTATTGGCTGGTCGAAAACCCGAAGATTACCGCAAAACCCGCGCCAGCTCTGGCTTAGATGAGGGGATGGATGAGCAATTCACCTGCTGGTCCCTCAGCAGCTTACCGTCAGCGTCCTTCACCGACGCACGGATCTCTTTCGCCAGAGTATGTAGCTCCTCCAGCTTCTCAATCAGCTCTTCCATTTACACCTCTGCAATTCAGCGAGGATTTCAGCTCGGCCGACTGAGGTGTGTGCGTTGGTCTCTTCAGAGGGATCCGCCACACCCCCACCACTCAGCGCACGACGCCAAACCAACGACATTCGCGATGTCCAATCATCGTGCATGGACCCGAACGCCTCCATGCTGGATAAAAATCCACGTCGCTTTTTCGGGCAGACGGCTGCCTCGGATGATGGCGGTGATTGCGGTTTGCCCCACGAGGAAACGCTGATGTTCCGCCTGACCGAAGCCGTGGGCAGCAATGTCGCGCCAGCGCAGGGATGGCATCGGCTGGATACAGCAATGAGGCGGCTCTGAAAGCCGGCCTAGCCCTAGGTGACATTGCGAACTTGCTCGAACGGCACCTACAGAGCAGATAGCCAGACCGCTTCCTGTTCGAGAGCCAGTCCGGATTGGCGCATTTGCCCGGTTAACTCCCCCAGATAGTCTGGGAGTTGTGAAACGGCACTGGTGAACTCCCGAAGCGTATCCTTCCATAACCGCTGGCTGCCATAGCGGGTCAGCTTGATTTGCCAGTCGGGCATCAGCCAGCATTCGCAGGCGCCGCCAAGCTGTGTGTAAAGTCGCGCGAAATTTGCCAGTCCCACACCGTCATAATCTGGGAACAGTACGACACGGCTGGCACGCGGGTGCTGCGCTAACCAGCCGACGAGTCGGCCATCAAGCTGTCCGCCGTAGTACAGCAAGGTGGCCTGGGTTCCGCCCGGCAGCCAATCCGTGCGGTCAAACAGTGCTTGGTTCTCCACCAGCCAGAGCGACTGTTCGGTTTGCCAGGCGTCACCGGTTTCGATGCGCAGGCAGGCTGCCCCGAAGTCGCGCGTCACTTGGCTGAGTAAGAGTTCTGCCCCGTGTTCCCCTTGCCGCCAAAGTACCTTGTCGCCGACGGCCTTGAGCAAGGGGTAATAGCAGTCATGCTGATGACTGCCAGCTTTGCTGTCTCGCGCGTAAGCGATGCGCTGCGCCCGCAGCGGCAGATTATCGGTGGCCAGCATCTCGACCTGGGGGCAGAGGTCGCTCAGATGGATCGCAAATATCTGCGGGTCGCTGACACGGTAAACATCCCCGCGCCCCTGACGCTGACAGATCACAGCGCCGGTCTGCCGGGCAAAACGATCCAAGGCGCTGCGTTGGGCAGCGGTGAACTGGCTGGCGGGCAATTCGGCTTGGCTATTCAACTTGAGCAAAGCCGCGCGCAGGGTGCGATCCATGATCAGGCGTCCACGGGTTCGATGATCTGCCAGCTGAACCGGCTGATCTGGTTACTGCCGTGGCGATGATGAATGGGCACGCAATAGCGCACCGTGGTCAGCGGAGCGGGAGAGGCAAAAATCAGCGAGAAGCCAAATTCCGCCGCGGTGTCGATCAAGCTGCGCTGATTGCGGGCGTCCAGTGCCAGAGCCTCGTCCAGGTAGCAGATGCCTTGGATGGGACGCCGCTGATCCTGCATCAGATGCAGCATCGCCAGCCCCGTGACCAGTTTGGCCATAAGTACGGTGCCGTTGGAGGCGGCACTGTCGAGATCATCAAAGGCTTCTGGCTCGCGATCCGCCTTGCCGACCAAGAACCGCAGACGGAACAGGTCAGCCACACGCAGCCCATGGCGTGCGTTGCCCTCCTCGATCAGCAGGCTCTTAGCGCGATTGAGCTGATCGTCGTCGAGCACGCTCTGTTGGTTGAACAGCTCGAAGGTTTCGCCACTGTCCACGGTGGCGGCAGTATTAATCAGCAGCTCGATCGCCTCAACCAAGGTGGTTTCGTCTTCGGGCTCAATTTTGAATACCGCCAAGTCAGAGAGTTGCCGGCCGCCGATCTTGCGATTGAACTCGCGCATACGGCGCTTGAAGGCCAACAGCCCGTCGCGTAACTCGCGTAGACAGGCAGCCACGTTCACTACCGCCGAACGCACTTTCTTCTCCAAGGCTTCGGCTTCTTGTGGCAGATGGTGGGCGAAGTCAACGAGACGAGCGATCTCGCTCTCCGGCTCACCGACAAACTGATACTTGGTCAATCCATTGGTATGAATTTCAGCCAACAGATGGCGGATCTGCTCATCCAGATCCAGCAACTGGCGGCAGTCGGCCAGATAGGTCAGCAGGCGCTCGGCCAGTTGTTCCAGTGCGAACTCAGGCTGGGCCAGCCAGGGGCTGTGCGGCAGGTCGGCCAGCCAAGTGAATGGGCCTTCGTGATCAAGCCGCTGGTTACGACGCTGTTCGATCTGCCGATGTTGCTGTTGCAAGGACGCCAGATCCTGCTGCCGCTGTTGGCGCCGCTGATCCAGCGCCCGATGCCGCTCTGCCGACTGTGCCAGAGTGGCGCCCAGTTCGGTGAGATGTTTTGCCAGAGTGTCCAACCGGCCCTGACGCTCGGGCTCGCTGTGCAGCAACGCCTGCATCTGCGTGTAGTCACGCAACTCGGCATCCAGTTGTGAGAGCTGCTCATCCAGCTCCTGGCGTTGCTGTTTAACCTTCTCCAGCGCCTGCGCGGTCGTCAATTGCTCCCGCAGCTGAGCCTGTTGCTGTTGCAGCTCATGCTGCAATTCGCCCAGTTCCGCTGAGGTTTTCTGTTGATGCTGTGCTGGCAGCGCTTCCAGCTGCAGTTGCAGGCCAAGCAGGCTGAGTTGCCCGGCATCGGCATCGGCCAGGGCCGTAAGCAGTGCCTCGCCATTGAGGTGAAAATCCGCTGTGCCCAAGGTCAGTACCGGTTTGGCCAGCACCTTGTTCAACGCATTGAGTTGTTCCGCAGAAACGACACTGGCTAGTTGCTGATACAAGTTCTGCCCTTGGGTGCGCAACTCCTGAGCCAGCTGCACCAGCTCCCGGTCGATCCGGGCCAGCTCGCGTTCGATGGCCGCTGGCGAGCTGCTCTGGGCTTGGCCGATACGCACCACCAGCAGATCCCGTTGTTCCTGCAGTTCGCGGCGGCGCGCCTCGAGCATGGCGCGGTCGGTGATCAAGGCAAAACGCTGCTGCAACGCGCGCAACTGTTCGGATTTCTGGCGGAGCAGCTTTTGTTCCAACTCGCACTCTTTTTTCTCGCCAGCCGCCTGCATATCCTGTTCGCGCAGGCACTGCAGTTCGACATCGCACTGCGCCAGTTCATGCTGCAAGGCTTGCTGACGGGTTTCGTAATGCTGTTGCCACTGGCCTAACCCCTCGTCGATCAAGGGGCGCCAGCACAACAGCTTGCCGCGCAACACCAAGCGCTCATCCTGCTTCTGTTCCAGTCTGCCCAAGGTGGGTTGCAGGCGAACGGCGGCCAGGTACTGGCTGCGTTCGGCGTTGAGATCAGCGAATGCCTTGTCCCATTCCGCCTTGAAGTCGATGCTGGCATCCGGCAGGTCGCGCCGGAAAATCTGCAGCAAATAATCCTTCACCTCGCTGGAGCGCAGTTTGTCCAAACGTAGGGTGCGGGTGAGCACACGCTGAAAAACGCTGGCATCACTGGCGTGTTCCAGGCGGAAGACACAGAAGTCCTGCTGACTGGCGAGTTTTCGGCTACGCCCGCCGTACACCATGTCGGCGAATTCGCTGCTGCTGTAGCTAAACACCCGGCGTCCGTGGCTCGCCAGATGGCTGGCCAGTTGCGGCTGCGCCACCAGCGTGTTACCCGCAAGGCAGAACTCTTCGACCTTGAGCGGGCCTGCGTAGGCAAAATACTCGTATTCGAAACTGACCCCTTTGCCTACGCAGCCGAGCACCACAGTGCCGGATTCCGGCAGCGACACCTCCAGCAACACGTATGAGCTGTTGTTCGGGAAGTAGAAGCGCCGACTTTTCTCCACGTCGTGCGCACCAAAATCCATGCGGCGACGATCGATGATCAGCAGGAACTGCAGGGCATTGATCAGGCTGGTTTTGCCGGTGTTGTTGGGGGCGACCAAAGAAACCGCACCATCGAGCGGCAACTCGGCACGCGAGTAACCGGCGCTGCCCAACAAGACCAGACGTTGGAAGCCGTATTGCATCAGCGACTCTCCAAGTCGTCAGGCATTTCTGGGGCTGAGTATTCCTCTGCAGGTGCGTTCGCCTCGTCACCATCGTTCTTGGCAGCCAACGCCAAACCCTCGAAATGATCGAGGTAGCGGCACACGGCGGGCAGCAGTCGCCAGCCTGCCGGTTCGGCGACGGCAAATCCCAAATTACAGGCACGGCCCAGCAACTCCACCAGTGCGTCGGTGTTAAGACCCTCGGCATCCAGCAGATCTTTCTGTTGCTTGTAGATCTCGGCTAGCCAATCGCTGTCGATCAGCCAATCGGTAAAGCGCTGCAGGGCCTTGCCGGCGTTGGCTTGGGCATCGAAGATCACCATGAATAGCAAGGCCAACTGGCGGCTGATCTTGCCGATATTGCTGTTGGCATCACCGCTGTGAAACCAGGCAAAACCCCTGGCATCAAGACGAAGCTCGAACCCCAGTGCGGCAAACAGGCCGACATAGCTGGCCTCATGCTTTTCCAGCTCCGCCCACAGCGCCGGCTCGGCCATGCGGTTAAGGTGCTTGCCGGAGAGAAAGATCCGGAATAGCTCGGCCAATGTCGGCATCTGCGACAGCGTGGCAGCCAAAGGTTGAAAGCTCGTCATTGCGGGGTACTCACGCGCTGAGGGTAATGCTGGACGCGGATCGTCTGCAGCTTGGTCTTTTCGGGCCGATCCGCTGCGGCGAACTGCCAGTCTGGATCCTGCAGCAAATCATGGAACACGCGCAGCAGGGTGGGATCCTGCAGATGGGCGTAATGGGTGCTCAGCCAATCGAGTAGATCCTCTACCGGCAAGCTACGGATCAGATGCGCACGAATAGCGGCCTCGTCCACCAGCTCCAACAGCTGCATGGCGTCACCAGGTTCATCCTGCGGAAAGGCCACGGCCTGCGGCTGGTACTGGCGTGCGGCAGCCATAACAGCTCGCACCTCATCACCCAGCTGTAACTTAAAGCCGCGCTCATTGCGCCAGACTGGCAGTGCCGTGTCTTCGGTGGGGCGCGATAGCGCACTACGCAGCCCGCGTTTGCGCACTTGCCCCAGTAGCAGGCTGATGGCGCTGGTCAGCGCGTTGTGCTGACGCAGCTCTTCACGCAACGGCAGCAGAGTATCGGCGCATTGTTGCGCAACCAGCCGGCCAAAGCGGCGCAACTCCTTGGCCTGATGCGCGACTTGGCGCAGCTGCAGGCGATGCGAGTAGAGCGCGCCTTGGACCGACAACCGCTCCCGCCCCTGATCGAGCGCGCGCTCGGCGTCTTCCAGGTAGCGATAGAAGGTCCCTTGCGGGCCGGTGTCCATCATCTGGTTCATCGGCTCCACATATTGCTCGTAGGCTTCCAGCACCCGGCGGTAACGCTGGATGATCGGCATGCTGCTGTCGGCGCTTTTGGCATTTTCCGCCAGCTCGAACAAGGCATGCCGGTCCTGGTCGAGCTGCAGGCTGATCTGGCGGAGGAGTTCTGCAAGCTTGTTAGCGGCACCGCGAGCGCGATCCATGTCGGCCCCGAGCATCCCTTCATTGAGCGCTTCGGTGGCTTCACGGATGGCAGCAACACGCGCCTGCAGTACGGCGGCCAGGCCCAGCTCATGCTCGCGGGTAAGGCCACGTACGAACTCCAGCACATAGGCATTGAGTTGAAGATCACTACTGCGCGGCATGGTTTGCAGGATGTCCGAATTGACCAAGGCACGCAGCACTGCACCTTGCGCTTCGGCATCCAGTTGCGCAGATGCCCGAGCAATACTGTTCAGCACCTGATCGCTGGTCAGCACGGCAAACTCACGCGACAGCCGCACCAACAGCTCTACGGTGTCCCAATGTGTGTAGAGTGTGCTGACCAGTGTGCGAGGATTGGCCACGTCAGTTCCCCCACCCTACACTGAGCGCGCACGGCCACTGCGACATGCTGTCACCCGCCAGCCGCGTAACGCGGCTGTGCGGTTTCATCAGTTGCAGGCTGAACGCATCGACTGCTCGTTGACCCCAAGCCACCAAGCGTGATTTCTGGCCAAATAAAGCCCTGCGGCCAAGCCGGAATGCGCTAACCATGGTGATAACCCAATATTAAACAAGGTGACAACATTGTGACGACATCTCTAGGTGGCTCCTGAAAAAGAAGGAAATGTGCCACACCCAAGGGGTGGTCAAAATTAGACGCGGTTTCCCCCGGAACCAGGTCACCTTTACACACTGATCTGCACATAGCCCCCCCGAACAGTACCTGCTCACCAAGTGAGCAACAATATCGGCCACGCTGAACCGGTTCGCTTATCACCATGCCGGATAAAGATCCACGTCGCTTTCTGGGAAGACAGTTGTCCCCAAAATGGCGGCGACCGCCAGCTTACTGGATCGCCTGACCCTCCTCTGCAAAATCTCAGGGCCAATATTTCGCATCAGCATACTCGGAGTGCTTTGAGTGGAGCAGGATTGTGCAAATCAATGTTTGGGCATGAACATGAATTGAGCCGAAGGGTAGAAAACCATTCCTGATTACCCATGTTGTGCAGCCACTCTGCCGAAGAGCGCGGCGACGTTGCAACGTACTGATCTTTGGAGAAATTAAGTCCACCCTCAACGCGTCTGGTCACACGTCGCATGATCAGAACTGCGCCTTCAGTCCAATGAT
>JAFOOX010000037.1 GCA_017425245.1 Gammaproteobacteria bacterium | reverse complement strand
GGTCATGGATGGATGTCTACTGTTCAGATCGCCACCATTTGCCCGACCTTAATCGAAAATTCAACCAAAATCGCATCTCCGACCTGTCGTTCGATCACTTCTTGATCAGGTTGTTCAACGATTGATCATGCGTTAGCCCTGAGTATAGAACCACATCTAAAATCGAATGTGCATACAGCTAGTGAAGCGCACGTCGTTTAGAGAATGTCATAACCTTGGTACAGCGCCGCTGCTAACTTAAGGGTTGCTATTTACGTTGACTAACATTCCAAGCGGCGCACCGCAAAGCTCTGCTTTTCGACGTGGTCCAAGGTCAGATAAACCAGTTCCCAGCCTTCATTCAAACAAAACTCATGAACGGCCTCAATGACACCATATCTATACCATTTGACGAAGTTACACAGCGCATAGTCATGTCCGGCAATGAGGCCTCCGGGGCGGATCTTGGCGGCGTACGCAGCAAGCTCAGCGCGGGTGGTTTTATATGAATGATCGGTATCAATGTAGATCCAATCGAGACTGGCATCATCAAACTGCGAAGCGGCCGCAACCGATAATGCTCGGTGTATCGCCACCTGACCGTTGCCGATTTCAGGTGCAAACCGTTTTAACACGGCTTGATACAGGCTATCGTTGTAGCGCTCACAGGCCCAGGAATCCACCAGATGAAGTGTTTTGGGGGTGCACTGGGCAAGAATCTTCTGGCTGAAATCCCCATGGTCGACGCCCAGTTCAGCAACAACGCCGTTCTTGGGCATGACTGACAACAAGGCGTCCCGGTTGGGCAACAGTTGGCAACGTCCCATGTGCTCGCTGCCAAGCATTGCCTTCGGTAGTCTGTCTTCCTGCTCCTGACGAAATTGTGCCGCCCTGACCCGGTACTCTCTGATCACGTCATCGGGCAGAAATTCGGACATATTACCTCCTCTGAAATTCGGTCATGCGGTGGTAGCGATGAGTGTTCTGACCACTCGTCTATCGCCTTGGGTTGTGTATCATTCTGCGGCCTGATCATCCTGCCCATCATAGACTGGCGGCGCTGATTCGATGAGCGACTTGAGGATGGCACGCCATTGGTCGATCAGCCTGTTGCGACTGTACCATTGGTGATAGAGCGCCTGATTGTTTGCTGACGGACCGTTTTGCGCCCACTTTTGCGGCGATTGCGGGGGGGCCGCCAGTGATGCCAGCATGGCCCCTTGGCGTCGAAACAAGTTGGCCAGTGGGGTGTCGTCAGTCGCAAGGATGGCGCCGCCATTTTTAAAGAACTGCAAATAGTGCTGAGCCGCCTGCTGGCGATCATGGGCACATGCCCAGCAATCAATTTTAGCGATCAAGGCATGATAATCACGGATGGGCATGACGTCTGTCATGGCCACAAACCGCGGGCCGAATAGGTGGTCGCCCAGCGTTAATACCTGCGTGCGGTAATGGTCATTGCCGCTATATGCCAATGGGCAATAGATAATGGCATCGGGATAATGTGCAGCAAGCAATGGTAGCAGCAGCTCATGACGATTGGCGGGATCCGAGGAATTGCCCATCAATATTGATAAACCACCGCCATCCAGTAGTTTTTGGTAATGTGGACTGATGATGCCATCATCACCAAAAGGCGGATATAGATAGTAGGCATAACCCGTTGTGCGGCCATAACGTGTGGCGCACAGTTGCCGCTCCTCTGGTGTGACCAATATTACTTTGGATAATTGGGGAACAACCGCAGCGCGTAACTGTTCGATGGCAATCAATTTTTGCGCATCAATCGGATACCTGTCCAGCAGTAGTTCGGCCCCAAACACCACCCAACTGGTTTTTTGGCACAGCTGGCGGTTCTCTGCCAGTAGCTCCCACAACGGGTGGTTAAAAAAACCGTGGACCAGCACAGCATCGTAGTCGGCATGACGTTGGCGCAACCAGGGTAGTAACTGACTATTACCGGTCATTACCCTGACTTGAGATTGATGGCTAAGATAAGGGCCGGTATTGTTGTCTCGATCAAATATTATAAACTGATGTTCATCGCCGCAGTCGTTGATGAAATCAATAATGTTCAAATTGTGATGTTCGCCTTTACATAGTAAATGTAAAAATGAAGCTGTCATCTACGATTACTCCGCGATAGCCAACTGCACCATGATCTGTCGTTATAGTCGCGCCTGACTGTCAGCCATTGGCGGATCACGCGGCTCTAACTTTGTTGTTCCGCTGCGGCCCGCCAGCAGTTGGTCGCAGATGCGAGTGGTCATTTCACAGATATAATTTTGTTCATCAATGGTCAGTTCATCAAATATCGGCAAGCGGATCAATCTTGAGGCACTATCGGTGGTGTGTCTGTCGTTGCCACAAAATACACCATAGCGCAGGCCAGCCGGTGTTGAGTGGAGAGGAACATAATGGCTGGTGGCTTCAATGTTATGACGGCGTAATTCCGCAAGAGCGCGATCCCGCAGATCTCCGGTTGGCAGCCTGAGATGAAAAATGTGGCCGTTGTGGGCGCACTCTGGAGGGATTTCCGGTAACCGGATTCCTAGTGTTGTCAGTGGCTGCAGATTATTCCTGTAGGTGTTCCAGAGAGATAGTCGGCGATTGGTCAGGGTGCTGATATTTCGTAGTTGTGGCAACAGAATCATGCCTTGAATATCAGCCATGACATAGCTTGATGACAGTTTCTGCCACGTATATTTATCAACTTCGCCACGCAGAAAGCGGGAACGGTCAGTGCCTTTTTCCTGAACTATCTCCATGGCATTGGCCCAATTTCCGTCACGCACCATCAGCGCACCGCCTTCACCGCCAGCGTGAATGTTTTTGGTGTGATGAAAACTCAGACAGCCAAAGTGCCCAATACTGCCCAGTGGTTGTCCGTGATAGCTGGCGCCGATTCCTTGCGCGGCGTCTTCGATGATGATAATGCCACTGCCTGTCAATGCTGCCTGGAGTCTGCTCAAGTCACATGCCACACCGGCATAATGGACCACGACGATAGCTTTGGTTGCCGGTGTTATAGCGTTGCAGGCCGCCTCAATGTCGATGTTTAAGGTTACCGGATCGATATCGACGAACTTCAGTTTGGCGCCGCGCAGCGCGAACGCACTTGCCGTGGTCACGAAGGTGAATGATGGCAGAATGACTTCATCTTCTGGCCCCAAGGCCAAGGCTAGCGAGGTCATTTCCAACGCGGCTGTGCATGAGGGGGTCATCAGCACCTGGGCACCGCCACTATGTTTTTGCAGCAGCGCCTCGCAGGCATGTACATGATGGCTGTGGCCCAAGTTGGCAATCGCAGTGCCATCTACTGCGATGGGGGCCGGTGTCGGTCTGGAATAGGGAATGCGGGTTGGCCAGGTTGTGCTCATTTCTCGACCTTCAAATCTTCAACCAGATTGGCGTAACTGCGACCATTATCTGGCCATTGGGTCAGCCGCCAATCCGGGCACTGGCCGCAAAAGCCGTGACACTTGAAGTCATTGTTCATATGGGCTGCACGCAGTTGCTGCATGAAATGCCCTTGCCACGCCTGTTTGATGGTGGTGGTACGGAAGTCGGCGAACACGGAAGAATAGGTCCAGTCAGTCGGGCAAAATCCAAGTTCGCCTCGGGGGTCAAGGGTTAATCTTTCCCATGGGTACAAACAGGGCCGGCGATCAGATGGTTGCCCCTGTTCGTTGTGCTCCCCTCCCAGCACCCCGGCGGCTGTATGAAGATCGCGGATCAGCACTTGATCAATGCCTAAATCTTGCCAGTAACGGACAAAATCATCGGCTTCGTGGCTGTTCAATGGTTGGCGGATGAAGCTCACGACCAATTTTGTTCTGAACTTGTCCTGCTGGATTCGCTGGGCCAGTCGTCTGACGTTGCGATCAACCTGGTCAAGTCTGCCGCCTCTGATTTTGCTGTAGGTGTCAGCACTTAACGCATCAATACTGATGTCAATCATGTGCAGCCCAGAATCAAGAAGCTGCTCCATCTTGCGTTCATTGAGAATAGTGCCGTTGGTGGTCAGCGTAACAAATGTGCCACTATGGTCGACGGCATACTGAATCATTTCGTGGGCGTGTGGATGTGATAATGGTTCGCCATTACTGGTGTAGCGGATGTACTGGCAACTACCGTCGCTATCGGTACGGACTTCATCCGCCAGTTTGGTGTTCAAGGCCACCTCCAGCAGTCGTCCAGCATAATGTTCAGACAGTTTGAATTGCGGATGCGGACAATGAATGCACTTGAGGTTGCAGATTTCAGTCAAGTCCACAATCAGCTGAGATGGAAAGTGGCTGGTCAGGCGGTCATAAAAACCATAGCGTGGCATGATAGTATCCTTAGCCGGTAATAGCCTGGGTGTAAGGGGCGCTTGCCGGGCCCATATGTGCCAATAGATCTATGATCGACAGATTATTTTCAAAGGGCTGGTGGAGCTGGGGGTATGCCGGATAGTTTTGGTAATCCATCCACTCAACCCTGATTCCTGCTTGATTAAACAAGGGAACATCAAGATAGTCTTTGGCGGCCGGGCCACTGAGATAGGTGGTGGCATTCAGGCTCTGACACAACTTGAGAAGTCGCAGTGATGGTTCGTAATGCTCAACATTTACCAACAAATCATAATCTTGGTAAAGAGGAGTAGTGATTGACAGTTTTTCGCAGATGGCGTTTAACAGGCAATGATTCACTGTCGACAGCAGCGGCTGATCGCCAACCTGTTGATAGAGCGGCTCAAGCCAACTGGCTAACCACGTAAAGGCAGGGGCGCGCCCATAGGCGTGGTGGATGGATGACCAATGCTTGCGGCTCCAGCCCCGGTCGGCAATCAGGCTGTCTTTGATCAGTTGTTGGCGTGTTTGATGGATAACCGGGATCGACAGCCAAAGGTCGCCGTGACTGCCACGAATACGATTGCGATTACGCCAATCACGAGGCGTGTACTGCACGCTGTCCAGCAGCACGAAGTGGTCCGCTCGCCGGATAAGGTCGAAGTACCCCTTCCACGGGATATAGTTGGATTGGACGATGGCGACAGTGGTCATTCAGGTTACCAGTTGGCGAACATAGCGGTAGTACTCCGAGTCGCAACGAGTGGGAAGGCTTCGCTTCAGGCTATCGGCATCGATCCAGCCATTCTTGAGGGCAATCTCCTCAAGGCAGGCGATCTTCAGGCCCTGGCGCTGCTCGATCATCTGCACGAATGCCCCCGCTTCCTGAAGGCTGGCACTGGTCCCCATGTCAAGCCAGGCTGAGCCTCGTCCCAACAGGAAAACCCGTAGTTCATTTTGAGTTAAGTAATGACGATTGAGACTGGTGATCTCGAGTTCGCCGCGTGACGACGGCCGTAGATGACGTGCGATTTCAGGTGCTTGATGATCAAAGAAATACAGACCAGTAACGGCCCAGTCTGATTTGGGGTGACGCGGTTTTTCGGCGATGGTCAGTGCGCGCAGTTGTTCGTCGAAGCTGATCACGCCAAAACGCTCAGGATCGGCGACTTGATAGGCAAATACCGCGGCCCCCACGCGGAGTTGCGCCGCTTCACGAAGTTTGGGGCCAAGCCCTTCACCAAAAAAGAAATTATCGCCAAGAATCAAGCAGCAGGGGCCATTGGCAAGGAAGTGTTCGCCAATGATCAATGCCTCCGCTATGCCTTTCGGCTCAGACTGCAGGGCATAACTTATGGCCACCCCGAAGCGCTCGCCGTCACCCAGCAGATGTTGATAGGCGGTGAGATCGCAGTCGCGGCACACCACCAGAATGTCTCTGATACCTGCCAACATTAGTACTGACAACGGGTAATAAATCATCGGCTTGTCGTGAACAGGCAACAGATGCTTGTTGACGGCAGTGGTAATGGGGGCGAGGCGTGTGCCATTGCCTCCGGCAAGAATGATGGCCTTCATACCGACATCCTCTGCTCGACCATGGGTTGCCACCACGGCCTGTGTTGCAAATACCAGCTCACCGTTTGGGCGATGCCGGTCGAGAACTCAATGTGCGGCGTCCACCCCAGGGTCTGGCGTAATTTTTGGGCACTAAGCGCATAGCGCCGATCATGGCCTGGGCGGTCGGCAACATGGGTGATCAGGGTCCTGTGGCCCCCCGGCGGTCTGGTGGCCGGGCTCAAGTTGTCCAATTCTTGGCAGATCTGCTCGATCAGCTGCAGATTGGTACAGCAGTGCTCGGCACTGATATTGATGGCGGTGCCCACCTGGCCCCGAGCCAACACACCGATGAGCGCTTGTGCATGGTCGGCAACATGGAGCCAGTCACGTTGCTGAGTACCATCGCCATAGACGGGTATCGGCTGGCCATTCAACGCCATGGCGATGACCGTTGGAATGAGCTTCTCAGGATGCTGCCATGGCCCATAGTTGTTGCTGCAGTAGGTGGTAATGGCAGGGATGTCATAGGTTCGCTGCCAGGCTTGAACCAGATGCACCGCAGCGGCCTTGCTTGCTGAATAAGGACTACTGGTGATAAATGGTGCATCCTCGGTGGTGGCTGGGGCCCCGGTTTCAATATCGCCGAAAACCTCATCAGTTGAAACATTCAGCAAACGGAAGCTATTCGCTAGCGGCGCTCCGGTGGTCGCCAAATAGTTTCTTGTGGTCTCCAGAATTTCATATGTGCCAATAATGTTGCTATTGATAAACGGTCGCGCAGACTCAATTGACCGGTCAACGTGGCTTTCTGCAGCCAGATGCATGATCGCCGTCGGGCGAAAATCGTCAAAGGTTCTCCGCAGACTGTGGCCATCGACGATATCCATTTTAATAAATTGGTAGCTGCGGTGTGCGGCGACCTCGCTCAAACGTGACAGGTCGGATGCATGGCCCAGGTTGTCAATATTGATGATCTCAGTACCGGGTGTTTGCAATAGTTGGCGAATAAGCTCGGCACCGATAAAGCCGGCGCCGCCGGTGACAACTATTCTTTTCATCATTAACCCTGCTTGAATGAGTTCGGGTGTTGTGAGGCCAGAAAAAGCCGCTCCGCCAGCTGCCAGTCCTCCTCGGTATCGATATCGACCAGCTGGTGACGGGGCAACAGCAAAGCACGGCTGGTGGGGCCAAACACCGGGGTGGCGGCCAGCCAGGCGCTGGCCTTGCCCCAGTAGAGCTGGCCGGCATCGTGGATCATCTCGGGCAGATCCTGCGAGCGCTGGCCAATGTGCTGCGGGAAGCTGGGGCTGATTGAGCCATCCGCGGCCAGGGTCAGGGCGCGCAGCGGCGGAAAATCAAAATGGCAGGCGGTGAATACATAATCGACGCCGCTCTGCTGCAGCAGCTGGTGGCTCTGCTGCACCACCTGGGCGGTCAGCAGCGGCACGCAGGGGTAGATGCAGCACAGTTCGCTGGCCTGCCAGCCCAGTTCAGCGCAGGCACGGATGGCATGCTGAATGACTGGCAGGGTGGCGGTGTGATCGTCGGCCAGCGGCGCGGGGCGGCTAAAGGGCACACTGGCACCGTACTGGCAGGCAACGTTGGCCACCGCATCGCTGTCGGTGGATACCACGATCTGGTCGAACAGGCCGCTGGCCCGGGCCGCGCCTATGGCATAGGCGATCATCGGCTGGCCGTGAAACTCACGGATGTTCTTGCCCGGAATGCGCTTGGAACCGCCGCGCGCCGGAATCACCGCCAGCCTCATGCCAGCCCCCGCTGCAGGCTGTTGATCACCTGCTGCTGCTGTTCGGCGGTCAGCTGCGGGTGCAGTGGCAGGCTGATGGCACCGGCGTAGTAACCTTCAGCGTTGGGGCAATAGCCGGGGCCAAAGCCGAGGCGGCGATAGTCGGGCTGCAGATGGATCGGAATGTAGTGAACGTTGGCGCCGATGCCATCGCGGCGTAACCGCTCGAACAGCGAGCGCCGTCGTTCGGCCGCGACCTGAATGACAAACAGGTGCAGGGCCGAACGGTTGCCACCATCCAGCTGCTGCCAGCTCAGCGGCAGTTCAGCCAGTTGCTGGTGGTAGCGGGCCACGCGCTGCTGGCGCAGCGCGATAAAGCCCTCCAGCTTGTTCAGCTGGCTGTGGCCAAGGGCGGCCTGCAAATCGGTCATGCGGTAGTTAAAACCGAGGGCCTGCTGTTCGTAATACCAGGGGCCGTCGTTGGCCAGCTCAAACTGCGCCGGATCGCGGCAGATGCCGTGGCTGCGCAGGGCTTCAAGACGCGCCGCCAGCTCCTCGTCACGGCAGCAGATCATCCCCCCTTCGCCGGAGGTGATCACCTTGACCGGGTGGAAGCTGAACACCGTCATCTGGCTGAACTGGCAGCTGCCCACCGGCTCGCTTTGGTAGTGGGCGCCGACGGCGTGGCTGGCATCCTCAAGCACGGCAAAGCCATAGCGCGCGGCCAGCGCGGCGATGGCCGCCATATCGCAGGGCTCACCGCCGAAATGGACCGGGATCACTACCTTGGGCAGGTGACCGTCGCGTTCGGCGGTAGCCAGTTTGGCGGCCAGTGCCTGCGGGCAAAGATTGAGGGTGTCAGGGTCGATATCGACAAAATCGACGC
This sequence comes from Gammaproteobacteria bacterium, assembly GCA_017425245.1. Taxonomy (GTDB): domain Bacteria; phylum Pseudomonadota; class Gammaproteobacteria; order Enterobacterales; family Neiellaceae; genus RGIG665. The sequence goes on along the minus strand of JAFOOX010000037.1, from coordinate 119,138 downwards.
TGGCGCCGCAGTAGCGGCCACAGTTGGCGCTGGCCACGAAGCTGTTGGGGGTAGTCCATACCCGATCGCCCGGACCAACCCCCAGTGCCAGACAGGCCAGATGAAGCGCGGCGGTGGCGCTGCTGACCGCCACGGCGAAAGGCGCGTTGACGGTTTGGGCAAAGGCGTGCTCGAAGGCAGCAACGGCCGGCCCCTGCGTGAGGTAGGGGCTGCGCAGCACCGCCAGTACCGCGGCTTCGTCGGCCTCATCCAGCCACTGACAGCCGTAAGGGATCACAGGAAGCCGAGCTCGCGGTTGAGTTTGGCCAGCTGGGCCACATCCAGATAGCAGTCGTTGTCGCGCGAGTTGTACTCGTAACCGAGGGGGACCAGCTTACCTGTCTCGCCAATGGCGTTGCTGCCGAAATCATTGCTGCGGCTGGTGAAGCTGATCGACGGGGCGATGACGAAATGGTCGTGAAACTCCCAGGTGTGGTAGCTGTCGTCGGCCGGGCACATCACCTCATGCAGCTTCTCGCCGGGGCGGATGCCGATGATCTCATGGGGCAGATCCGGGGCCATGGCGCGGGCCAGATCCACCACCCGCATCGACGGGATCTTGGGCACGAACAGCTCGCCACCGCTCATCCGTTCGAAGTTTTTAAGGACGAAATCGACCCCTTGTTGCAGGGTGATCCAGAAGCGGGTCATGTCGCCATGGGTGATCGGCAGCTGCTTGGCGCCGCCCTGGATCAGCTTCTGAAACAGCGGCACCACGCTGCCGCGCGAGCCGACCACGTTGCCGTAACGGACCACGGCGAAGCGGGTGCGGTGACCGCCGGCGATGTTGTTGGCGGCGGTGAACAGTTTGTCGGAGCAGAGTTTGGTGGCGCCGTAGAGGTTGACCGGGTTGGCCGCCTTGTCGGTGGACAAGGCGATCACCTTGTGGACGTTATTGGCCAAAGCGGCAGCGATAACGTTTTCGGCACCGTTGATGTTGGTCTTGATGCACTCCATCGGGTTGTATTCAGCGGCCGGCACCTGCTTGAGGGCGGCGGCGTGAATGACAAAATCGATGCCGCTCATCGCCTGGGTCAGGCGGTCTTTGTCACGCACGTCACCGATGAAGTAGCGCATGCACGGCTGGTTGAAGCGCTGTTGCATCTCATACTGTTTGAGTTCGTCACGGGAGTAGATCACCAGCCGGCGCGGCTTGTAGCGGGCCAGCAGGGTCTCCACGTACTGGTGACCAAAAGAGCCGGTGCCACCGGTGATCAGCAGTGATTTATTGTCGAACATTTGGCGTCTCCCGTGCGGGCCTGGGCAGGCGAAGCAACATCCATTCCACCAATAATGCCTCAACCAGCGCCCGCTAGCCTGTGCAACCACATGAGATGCCGCCCATTTATGCCAATTTGCGAGACAAATCGCACCCCTTGGCGGTTGCCGTCCCTCGGGGCTCCATTACAATAGCTGCAGCTGCCATCCCGCGACGGGCTGGTGTGGATGCGAAAGCGAAAGCAGGTTTTATGCAAGGCATCAGCGATATTCTGGTCATCGACGACAACACTTCGCGGCGTGAGCAATTGCGTTTTGCGCTGGAATTCGTTGGTCAGACGGTGCTGACCTCGTCTTTGGGTGACGCTGCGCGTACTCTGGCTACCAGTGATGGCTGGCATGCGGTGCTGATTCCCGACGATCAGTTGCCCCTTCTGCAGCAGTTAGCCGATACCCGGCCGGCGTTGCCCTTCCTGTGGATCGGCGACGGCCCGCTGGAAGATACCCCCCCCAACCTGGTGGGTTGGGTCCATTGGCCGCTGCGTCAGGGGCAGTTGATGGAAGCGCTCCATCGCGCCCAGCAGTACCACCGCAAAAATCCGCTCACCGCGCGTGCCCGCTCGGGCCAGACCAAGCTGTTCCGCTCGCTGGTGGGGCGCAGTAGCGCCATTGCCGAAGTGCGTCAGCTGATTGAACAGGTGGCACCCACCGACGCCAATGTGCTGGTGCTGGGCGAGTCGGGTACCGGCAAAGAGGTGATCGCGCGTAACATTCACTTTATGTCGCCACGGGCTAGCGGCCCTTTTGTACCGGTCAACTGTGGCGCCATTCCCGGTGAGCTGCTGGAAAGCGAACTGTTCGGCCATGAGAAGGGTTCGTTTACCGGGGCCATCAGCAGCCGCAAAGGGCGGTTTGAGATGGCCCAGGGCGGCACTCTGTTCCTTGACGAGATCGGTGACATGCCGCTGGCGATGCAGGTCAAGCTGCTGCGGGTGCTGCAGGAACGGGTATTTGAGCGGGTAGGGGGCAATCAGCCGATCGCCGCTGATGTGCGGGTGGTGGCGGCGACCCATCGCGATCTGGAAAAAATGATCGTCGATAGCAAGTTCCGCGAGGATCTCTACTACCGCCTCAACGTTTTTCCGATCACGACCCCGGCACTGCGCGAGCGTCAGGATGACATTCCGCTGCTGTTGCAGGAGTTGAATGCCCGCCTTGAGGCCGAGAACCGCGCCACCGTGCGTTTTACCCAGGTCGCCATCGAGTCGCTGATGCAGCATCCTTGGCCGGGCAACGTGCGTGAGCTGTCCAATCTGGTGGAGCGGCTGTCGATTCTCTATCCGGGGGGCATTGTCGATGTGGTCGACCTGCCCAGCCGCTATCGTCATATCGATGGCGAGGTGTTTGAGCCGCGCTACAGTGAGGCGCTGCTGGAGCGTGACCTGATCAACCACATGTTCCAGAGCCATGACGACGATGAGGATGACGGTGCACCACGGCCTGCCGCTGTGGCCTCCGGTGGCACTGCCGATCTGCCGGAAGATGGCATCAACCTCAAGGAGATGCTGGCGGATCTCGAGGTCAACTACATTCTCCAGGCTCTCGACAAGCAGGAAGGGGTAGTGGCTCGCGCCGCCGAACTGCTGGGGATGCGCCGCACCACCCTGGTCGAGAAGATGCGCAAGTACCAGATCGGTACCTACGAGAAAGAGCTCTAACCCCAAGGCCCTGTCAGGGCCTTGACGCCATCCCTCTAACATCATCTATTTCAACTGGTTGTGGCTTCTGGCACAACCGCTGCATAGACCCCGCTATCTCTATCGTGACAGTGCACCGGGGTCACCATGTCAGTAGCCGTTTTACGCCAGCCTGTCGCCGTTGCTGCGGCGTCGACCTTGCCGGAGGCGATGTGGCGTCATCTGCTCGATCTGCTGCCTTCGGGGTTAGTGGTGATCGACAGTCAGGGGCGGGTAGTGCAGGCCAATCCAGTGGCCATCGCCCTCCTCGGTGAACCGCTGACTGGCGAGCGCTGGCTGACCATCATCAAGCGGGCCTTTCGGCCGCGTGCCGATGATGGCCATGAGGTGTCACTGCACGATGGCCGCCGGGTCAAGATTGAAACCCGGCCGCTGGCCCCTTATGCCGGTCAGCTGGTGGTACTCACCGATCTGACTGAAACCCGCGAGCTGCAGCGCCAGATCTCGCATCTTGAACGCCTTTCGGCACTGGGCCGGATGGTTGCTACCCTGGCCCATCAGGTGCGCACTCCGCTGGCCTCGGCCACCCTCTATGCCAATCATCTGGCCGACCACAGTCTGGCCGCCGAGGCGCGTACGCGCTTTGCCGCCAAGCTGCAGGCGCGGCTGGCTGACCTTGAACATCAGGTCAACGACATGCTGCGCTTTGCCCGCGCCGGTGAGCAGGGGCCGCAGGAGACGCTGAGCGTGGCCGAGTTGCTGGAGCAGCTGGCCGAAAGCTGTGCCGGGGTGGTAGCCCTTAACGGCGCTCGCCTAACCATTGCGCCAGCGCCTGATGCCCGCTTTTGCGGCCAGCCTCGGGCGGTAGCCGGCGCCTTGATGAATCTGGTGCACAACGCCATCGACGCCGGTGGCCGTGGTGTTGCTATCAGCGTCACCGCCGAGGTGCGTGGTGAGCAGCTGCTGTTCCAGGTCTGCGATAACGGGCCAGGCGTACCTGCGGAGCTGCGCCAGCGCATATTTGAACCCTTCTATACCACCCGTGGCCAGGGCACCGGGCTGGGGCTGGCCGTGGTGCAGGCGGTGGCCCGCCAGCACCAGGGTAGCGTCCGCTACCAGCCGGGCGCCGACGGGGGAAGCCGTTTTCTACTGCAGTTGCCGCTCTCCAGCAGCGGCGTGGCGGAGGCCTCATGATCACCATTCTGGTTGTCGAAGATGATGCCGGCCTGCGCGAGGCGCTAGTCGATACTCTGGAGCTGGCCCATTTCGCGGTGCTGACGGCGGCCAGCGGTAGCGAGGCGCTTGGCGTGCTGCGTGGTCACAGCGTGGACCTGATCGTCTCTGATGTGCAGATGGCCGATGGCGATGGTTTTGCCCTGCTCCATGCGGTGCGCCGCCAGTGGCCGCAACTGCCGATTCTGTTGATGACCGCCTACGCTACCATTGATGATGCAGTGCGGGCGATGCGCGAAGGGGCCACCGATTATCTGGCTAAGCCGTTTGCGCCTCAGGTGCTGGTCAACATGGTCAGCCGCTATGCCCCTCAGCCACGCACCGACCGGGTTGACCCGGTGGTTGCCGATGAGCGCAGCCGTGAACTGCTGGCGCTGGCGGTTCGCGTGGCGGCCAGCGATGCCAACGTCATGGTGCTGGGCCCCAGCGGCACCGGCAAAGAGGTGCTTGCCCGCTATATCCATCAGCAGTCGCCGCGAGCCGATGCCCCTTTTATCGCCATCAACTGCGCCGCCATCCCCGACAACATGCTGGAGGCGACCCTGTTCGGCTACGACAAGGGTGCCTTCACCGGTGCCCTCCAGGCCTGCCCTGGCAAGTTTGAGCAGGCCGAGGGCGGCACCCTGTTGTTGGATGAGATCACCGAGATGGATCTCAACCTGCAGGCCAAGCTGCTGCGGGTGATTCAGGAGCGGGAAGTGGAGCGGCTCGGTAGCCGCAAGACCATTCGCCTCAATGTGCGGGTGGTGGCCACCAGTAATCGCGATCTGCGTCAGGCGGTGGCCAGCGGCTGCTTCCGCGAGGATCTCTTTTATCGCCTCAATGTGTTTCCACTACGCTGGCCGGCGCTGTGGGAACGGCCTGCCGACATCCTGCCACTGGCCGAACATTTGCTGGCCCGCCACTGTGCCCGCAGTGGCCGCCGTCAGCCGTTGCTGACCCCTGCCGCCCGTCAGCGGCTGCAGCAGCATGACTGGCCGGGCAATGTGCGCGAATTGGATAACGTCATTCAACGTGCGCTGATCCTGGCCAGTGGTGATCGGATCGATGAGGAATCGCTGCTGCTCGGTGACGAGCCGCTGACTATGGCTGCGGCCTCGATCAATCCGCCCCCGGCACTGGGCCTGGGCGATGATGAAGTAGAACTCAATGATGAGCTGCGCGATCGCGAGCATCAGGTGATCCTGACCATGCTCGACCGTTGCCAGGGCAATCGCCAGAGCGTCGCCGAACGTCTCGGCATCAGCCCCCGTACCTTGCGCTACAAACTGGCGCGGATGCGCGAAGCCGGGATCCAGATCCCGGGTTAACCCTTACCCTGTTGCGGGTGCTCCCGGCCATCGCCGCCCGCTGGTCGGTCACCCGCTCTTTTTTCCCCTTCCATCCCGTTTTGACCACCCTCAGCCAAGCTGCGCCCATTGCTGGCAAGGCTTTTGCTTTACCCCCGTTATCGACAGTCTTTTGACGACCGGGGGACAGGATGCGTATCGACGCTAACCCACTGCAAGCTGACATGCTGGCCATGCTGCGCGAAGCGCGTAGCGGGGTGCCGGGGTTGGGCCAGGATCCAATGGCTGCGCTGGGCGGTGGTGCCAGCCCGGTTTCCACGGTATCGCCAGCGGGTGAACGTTTCGCGGTGATGCTGCGTCAGGCGGTCGATGGCGTGAACGGTCTGCAGAAGACCAGCAGCGACATGCAAACCCGCTTCGACATGGGCGACCGCAGTTTGAGTCTGTCGGATGTGATGATCGCTTCGCAAAAATCCAGCATCGCCTTCACCGCCACTGTTCAGGTACGCAACAAGCTGGTTGAAGCCTACAAAGAAGTTATGAGCATGACGGTCTGACCGTCAGCGTCGAGGAGAACTGAGCCGTGGCAGAAGCAACAACAGCAACGGGAATGGTGGTCGCCGGCGGTCATGACAATGTCCCGCCGCCTGCCGCCAAAGCCGAAGAGAGCAAATCCTCGTTCATGGCCAACCTGGGTTCGATCGACGTCCTGCGTCAGGTGGTGATCATTCTCACCTTGGCCATCTGTCTCGCCATTGCCGTGATGGTGATGGTGTGGATCCAGGAGCCGGAGATGCGGCCACTGGACAGGCTGGATACCCCCGAGCTGCTGCAGGCGCTGGACATCCTTGATGGCAGCAAGATCAAGTACCGGCTGGACAAGAACACTCTCTACATTCCGCTGGAACAGTATCAGCAGGTGAAGTTGCTGCTGGCCCGTGAAGGTTTGTCCCAAGAGCCGACCACCGGCAGTGAGATTTTGATGCAGGATATGGGCTTTGGGGTCAGCCAGCGGCTGGAGCGGGAACGCCTCAACCTGTCGCGCGAGCAGACCTTGGCCCGCACCATCGAAGAGTTGAAGAACGTCAAACGGGCGCGGGTATTGCTGGCGTTGCCCAAAGAATCGCCGTTCCTGCGTCGTGAACAGAAAGCCTCGGCCACCGTGGTGCTGACCATGCGTGGCAGCAATAGTCTGAAGCGTGAAGAGGTGGATTCGATCGTCGACATTGTCGCCTCTGCCGTGCATGGTCTGGAACCGGCACGGGTCACAGTCACCGATCAAAACGGTCGTCTGCTCAACTCTGGCAGTCAGGACGCGGCCGCCGCCCAGAACCGCAAGGACTATGAGCTTGAGCGCCAGCGTGAGCGCGAGTATCTGGAAAAAATTGATGCCATCCTGCTGCCGGTGGTGGGCCCCGGGAACTACACCGCCCAGGTTGATGTGGCCATGGATTTCACGGCGGTGGAGCAGACCGCCCGTCGTTACAACTCCGACATGCCATCGCTTCGCTCAGAGATGACAGTTGAAGAAAACTCTGTCGGTGGTGGCAGCTCCGGTATTCCCGGCGCCTTGACCAACCAGCCTCCGATGAACGCCAATATTCCGGAAGAAGCCGCCGCCGGTGATGCGGCCAAGGCGGCACCCGGGCGCTCAATGCGTGAAGCAACCCGCAACTATGAGCTGGACCAGACCATCAGCCATACCCGTTCTCAGGTAGGCACGGTTCGTCGGGTCAGCGTATCGGTGGCGATTAACTACCTTAATGGTGCGGCCCCTGCGGCCGAGGGTGAAAAGGCAGCACCGGCACCGCGCAGCGCCGAAGAGTTGGCCAATATCCGCCGGCTGCTGCAGGCTGGCGTTGGCTTTGATGTCAGCCGTGGTGATTCGCTGGAACTGGTGAACATTCCCTTTGTCTCTGAAGATGAGTACCCGTTAGAGCCGATCCCGGTGTGGGAACAAACTTGGTTTATGCCGGCGGTGCGTATCGGCGCCGGGGTGCTGTTGGTACTGTTGCTGCTGCTGATGGTGGTGCGGCCGATGCTTAAACGTCTGACCTCGCCGCAGAAGAAGGTGGCCGACGAAGATCGCATGCTGCTCGATGGCCCTGTGTCTGCCGGTCTCGAAGGTCGTCTGTTACAGGCCAGCGATGCCCTCGACGAGAAGGTTAACGAAGAGCTGATCGGGTCCATCGTCGGTGGCAAGATCCAGCTGCCGGATCTGCATCGCGACGAGGATGTGCTCAAAGCGGTGCGGGCTCTGGTGGCCAACGAACCGGAACTGGCCATCATGGTGGTCAAGGGCTGGCTGCAGGAAGACGCGAGGAAGTAACTCATGGCCGAAGCCAAGAAAGAAGAGAAAGCATTTGACGTCAACACGTTGAGTGCTTTTGAAAAGACCGCCATCCTGCTCCTGTCACTGACCGAAGAGGACGCAGCAAACATCCTGCGCCACCTTGAACCCAAGCAGGTGCAGAAGGTGGGGATGGAGATGGCCGGGATGCAGGACTTTACCCAAGAGCGCCTTACTGCTGTCCACAAGAAATTTCTTGACGACATCCAGCGTTACTCCAGCGTCGGCCTCAATAACGAGGAGTTCGTACGCAAGGCCCTGACCGTCGCCTTGGGCGAGGACAAGGCCCATAACATCATCGACCAGATCATTCTGGGCGGTGGCGCCAAGGGTCTCGACTCACTCAAATGGATGGATGCCCGTCAGGTGGCCCAGATCATCCAGAACGAGCATCCGCAGATCCAGACCATCGTTCTCTCCTACCTAGAGCCGGAACAGTCGGCCCAGATCATGAGCCAATTCGCTGAGAAGGTGCGGCTGGACCTGATGATGCGTATCGCCCACCTCGAGGAGGTGCAACCGGCAGCGCTGCAGGAGTTGAACGAGATCATGGAGAAACAGTTCGCCGGTCAGTCGGGCGCGCAGGCAGCCAAGATGGGCGGCTTGAAAGCGGCTGCCAACATCATGAACTACCTCGATACCAACATCGAAGGGGCGCTGATGGATTCGATTCGCGAGAACGACGAAGAGCTTGCCCAGCAGATCCAGGATCTGATGTTTGTCTTCGAAAACCTCGCCGACGTCGACGACCGTGGTATTCAGACCCTGCTGCGCGAAATCCCGCAGGAGATCCTGATGAAGGCGATCAAGGGTGCCGACGATCAGCTGCGCGACAAGTTCCTCAACAACATGTCGAAGCGCGCCGCCGACATGCTGCGTGACGATCTCGAAGCGATGGGCCCAATCCGTGTCAGCGAAGTGGAAGCTGCGCAGAAAGAGATTCTCTCCATTGCCCGTCGCCTCGCCGATGCTGGCGAGCTGATGCTCGGTGGCGGTGGCGGCGAAGACTTCGTTTAAGGGGATAACTGATGGCGCTCAACCTCCATCCGGCGCAAAGCCTGGTATCGCCCGACGCCGCCGAGGCAGAGGCGATTCACAACTGGCCGTTGCCGGATGTGGCCACTGAAGAGAGCCGCCGTCCTCCCGTCAATCCCTTTGGTTTGGATCTGCAGGCCAAAGAGTGGCCAGCGGATGACGATCAGATCGATGTTAAACCGCTGACCGCCGAGGAACTGGAGGCGATCCGTGAATCGGCTCGCGACGAAGGGTTGGCCGAGGGGCGGATGGAAGGGCTCAAACAGGGCCACGCCGAGGGCTTTTCTCAAGGCCGAGACGAAGGGCTGACGGTCGGCCGCGAGGAGGGCCATGCCCAAGGGCTGGCCGCCGCCAAAGTTGATATCGATCGCGCCATTGCCGCCTGGGAAGCCTTGGCCAAACAACTGGAAAAACCGCTGCAAGCGGTGGACCTGACGGTCGAGCGGCAACTGGTGGCGCTGGTGGCGGCGCTGGCCAAGGCGGTGATCCGCACTGAAGTGGCTACCAATCCCGATGTGATCCACGCCGTGATCCGTGAGGCGGTCAGTGTGTTGCCGCTGAACACGCCGCAGCTGGTGCTGACTCTGAGCCCAGAAGATCGCACCCTGGTCGAAGCCAGTTACAGTGAGAGCCAGCTGCGCGAGCGCGGCTGGAAACTGCGTACTGATGCCGCCCTGGCCCGCGGTGACTGCCAGCTGGAGACCGAGACCTCGCGGGTCGAGGTGCGGTTGGAGGAGACTGTCAAAGAGTTGCTGGAACGCTTTCTGCATCAGCGAGTACCTCGAATCATCGCCACGACGGCAGCCGATGCCGCCAGCGCCTCAGAGGTAAATGATGCTGCGCACTCCCCAACAGCTGATTGACCAGCTTGATGGCTACCGGGCCGCCATCGCGGTGGCGCGGCCGGCAGTCTCTGGCCGGTTGACGCGGGTGGTGGGGCTGGCCTTTGAAGCGGTCGGCTGTCGCGCTCCCATTGGCAGCCTGTGTGCGGTTGAAACCCAATCGGGCGAAGTAGAAGCCGAAGTGGTTGGCTTCTCCGGCGACAAGTTGTTGCTGATGCCCGCCGGCGAAGCCCGTGGCGTGTTGCCTGACGCGCGGGTAACGCCGCTGGCGGGGGGAACCGGCATCGCGGTGGGCATGGAACTCCTCGGCCGAGTAGTCGATGGCCGCTGCCAGCCCCTTGACGGTTTGGGCCCGATCATCACCAACCAGCAGTCATCCTTGCGCCGCGAAGCGATCAATCCGCTGCAGCGTCAACCGATTGATCGTCCGCTGGACGTTGGCGTGCGGGCGATCAACGCCGTGATCACCGTTGGCCGCGGCCAGCGCATGGGCATTTTTGCCGGTTCTGGCGTCGGTAAAAGCGTGTTGCTGGGAATGATGACCCGAGGCACCACTGCCGATGTGGTGGTGGTTGGTCTGGTGGGCGAGCGTGGCCGCGAAGTAAAAGAGTTTATTGACGATATCCTGGGGGCCGAAGGACGGGCGCGCAGTGTGGTGGTGGCTGCTCCGGCGGATGCTTCGCCGCTGATGCGCCTCAAGGGTTGTGAAACGGCGGTCACCATCGCCGAGTATTTCCGCGATCAGGGGCTCAATGTGCTGCTACTGGTCGATTCCCTGACCCGTTATGCTCAGGCCCAGCGCGAGATCGCACTGGCGGTGGGTGAGCCGCCCGCCACCAAGGGCTATCCGCCGTCGGTATTTGCCCGCCTGCCGGCACTGGTGGAGCGGGCCGGTAACGGCAACGTCCAGCAGGGGGGCATCACCGCCTTCTTCACCGTGCTGACCGAAGGCGATGATCTGCAGGATCCGATTGCCGACGCCTCGCGCGCCATTTTGGACGGCCATATCGTCTTATCGCGCGATCTGGCCGATGCCGGCCATTTTCCGGCCATTGATGTCGAATCCTCGATCAGCCGCGTTATGCCCGCCATCACCAGTGGCCAGCATCAGCAGTGGGCGCGGCGGCTCAAACAACTGTTGGCCGCCTATCGTCGCAACCGTGATCTGGTGGCCATTGGCGCTTACCAGCGTGGCAGTGATGCGGAAGTGGATGTGGCACTGGCTTTGCTGCCTGCCATTCGCGCTTTTTTGCAGCAGTCGATGCATGACGTGGCGACCTATGACGACTCGCTGCTGCGGCTGGAACAACTGCTGGCCGGGAGGAGCTAAACCATGAGCTTTGACCGCCTTCTCGAATTGGCAACCGATCAGGAGAAGGGTTGTGCCCTGCGCCTGGCCGAAGCAACCCAGGCGACGCTGCGCCAGCAGCAGCAGATGACCATGCTGCAACAGTACCGCCTCGATTATCTCGGTCAGCTCAGTCAGCGTGGTGAGCAAGGTCTGGGGGCTTCGGCCTTCAGTCAGCTTCAGCATTTTCTCTCCCGGCTCGATGGCCTGATCGTTCAGCAGCAATATAAGGTTACCCAGCATCAACAGGCGGAGGCAGAACGCCGCCAGCAATGGCTGGATGCCCATCAGCGGCGCGAAGCCCTCGCTTGGCTGGTGGCCCAACAGGCAGAAAAGCAGCGCAAAGCACGCGAACGGCGCGAGCAGCGGGAAAGTGACGAATGGGTAACCCAACAGTGGGCACGGCGCAGCAGCAGTTGGTAAGGCTGGTACGCTCTTTGCTGTGAAACTTGACAGCTATGAATCGAACTTATGAGTGACGGCCGGTCCCACTGGGGACAAGGGCTAATAAGGAGTGGACCATGCAGTTGCTAGCCATGCCATTACTGGGTGAATTGGCCGCCATCACTGGCACCAGCCCTGCGACAGCGGCAGCTGGCAGCGGTGGTGCCAATGGTGCTGACGCCAAAGGTGCGGCACCCTTCGGCCAGCTGCTGGCACAACTGCAAGGGGAGGGCGGCAAAGCGCTGCCGCCGACCGAACTGGCCGCCGTGTTGGGCATTAGCGTTGAGCAGTTGCAGCAGGCGTTGGCCCAGCTGCGGCAGGCGCTGGCTGATTACAACCGTCAGCAAACTGGCGCCAGCGGCATCATGCCAGCACTGGTGAATGGTTCCAGTGATGGCGAAACGTCGGCTGTCAATGAGGATGGCGAGGCCTTTCTGCTGTGGTTGGCCGATCAACAGCAAGGGTTGGCTGGCGAGGTTGACCCCGCACTGGCGGCGGCCCTGCAGCAGTGGTTGAACGAGCAGCAGGCAGAACCTGTCAATGCTGGCAAGACGGTTGGTGGCGAGCAGCCGCTGGTTCGCAGTGGTTCTGAAGCGGAAGTGCGGCTGGTGGCGGAGGCGGAGAGTGCCGTGCAGCAGGCTGGCGCTGAAGCGTCAGAGACGTCCAAGGTCATTCAGGCCGATAGTCACGCCGCACCCGGGGGGCAGCAAATGCCGGTTGCCGCTGTCACGGACGGAAAGCCGCAGGCCGCAGTGGCCGGAGCCGAACCCGGAGAGCAACAAATGCCGGTCGCCGTTGTCACGGACGGTAAGCCGCAGGCCGCAGTGGCCGGAGCCGAACCCGGACGGCAACAAACCACGGTGGCAGCAGCTAGTGGGACTGCCTCCCAGTCTGCCAATATGGTTACTGGTCAGGATGTGACCGCTGAGGTGGCGGCTATCGCCGCCAGCGATAAACGGCAGACTGCTCCTGTGGCGTCTTCGAGCGTTACCACCGCTTCTGTCGCAACCACCACGTCAGCGACCATCACCGATGGCAGTGAGCAAGCTTCCAGCGCTGCGACTGAGGCCGATGCTGCTGATGTCAGCGGCAGTGATGGCACTGAACGGCGCGCCACCGCCACTACCGTGGCTGCAGGTCAGCAGCGTGGTAGTGATAACAGCAATAATAACGGCACCGGTAACAGCAGTGACCCTAGCCGCGATAGCAAAGGTAACAATAGCAGCGCAGCCTCCGCGCCAATGGACGGGGAGGACGACCAGTCGCAACGGCAGGTGGGGGAACGGCTGAGTCAGTGGCAATTCCAGTGGGAACGGGCCAGCAACGAGGCCGCCAGTGGCATCACCAGCGCTGCCGCCAGTCGCGACAGTCATGCATCGCACCAGCTGCTGGGGACATCACCCGCCAATCTCCAGCCATCACGGTTGATGGGGGGAGTGGGTCAGGAACAGAGCCCGTTGCTGCGTCAGTTCAGCGCCGATCCGGCGGCAGCGCTGGGGCCGCAGGTGCAGGTGATGGTGGCTCGCAGCCTCGATCAGATGACGGTGCGTCTGGACCCGCAGGAGCTGGGCAGCATGTCGATCAAAGTTCAGGTTGGCGCTGATCAGCAGGTTCATGTGCAGTTTCAGGTGACCAACCCGGCGACGCGTGATCTGGTTGAACAGTCTTTGCCCAGGCTGCGTGAGCTGCTGGGGGATGCCGGCGTGCAGCTGGGAGATGCTCAGGTGGGTCAGCAACAGCGAGAAACCCGCCAGATGGCCGGTGACAGCGGTGGCCGCTCGGGTAATGGGCGGGGTGGTGCAGCCGCTAAGGGCGGCGACAGCGATACTGAACTGGAACAGGTTGCCGACCAGGTGCAGCGCAAATCGGGCCGGCTGGCCAATGGTCGCCTAGATTTCTATGTGTGAGGGCGCGCGTGGAGCCCCCCCATGAATTGTGCTAGCGTGTGGCCCCCACAGCCCCCATCAACAGCGGTAAGTTGCCATGGCAGAAGAAAATCTCGAGCTTGAACTGGATGATGGCAAGGCCAAGAAAAAGAAGCTGATCATCATTATTGCGGTGGTGGTTGCAGTGCTGGCCTTGGGCGGAGGTGGCGCGTTCTTTTTCTTGGCGGGCGATGACCCCGCAGCGGTGGCAGAAGGAGAAGTCGCTGTTGATGGCGAGTCCGCCGCGGTCCCTGAAGCGACTGGGCCGCAGGCTGGGGCAGCCATCTATGTGGCCATGCCACGACCATTTATTTTCAATGTTCCGGGCAGCCGGCGTGAGCGACTGGTGCAGATCAAGGTTCAGCTGCTGGTGCGCGGTGCGGCCAATGATACTTTGGCGCGCAAGCATATTCCATTGATTGAAAGCACCCTGCTGGGCGTCTTTGCCCGCACCTCGGCCGATGTTCTGGCCACCATTGAAGGCAAAGAGAACCTGCGCATGGAAGCCTTGGTTGGGGTGCGTGAAGGGCTTAAAAAGCTCGAAGGCAAGGATGTGGTGGAAGAGGTGTTATTTACCGGTTTCGTGATGCAGTAAGGCGAGGCAGTCCATGGCCGTCAGCGATCTGCTTTCCCAAGATGAGATCGACGCCCTTCTTCATGGGGTGGACGATATTGAGGAAGAGGACACAGGGGCCGGTGGCGGCTCCGGTGCGCTTGAGTATGACTTCTCGTCACAGGATCGCATCGTCCGCGGTCGTATGCCGACGCTGGAGATGGTTAACGAGCGTTTTGCCCGCCACATGCGTATATCGCTGTTCAACATGATGCGGCGCACTGCCGAGGTGTCGATCAACGGCGTGCAGATGGTCAAGTTCGGCGAATATGTTCATACCCTGTTTGTACCGACCAGCCTCAATATGGTTCGTTTTCGGCCACTCAAAGGCACGGCCCTGATCACCATGGAAGCGCGTCTGGTGTTTATTCTGGTGGATAACTTTTTCGGCGGTGATGGCCGTTATCACGCCAAGATTGAGGGGCGTGAATTTACTCCGACCGAACGCCGCATCATCCAGATGCTGCTCAAAATCATCTTTGAAGACTACAAGGAAGCTTGGGCGCCGGTGATGGATGTCGGCTTCGAGTATCTGGATTCGGAAGTGAATCCGGCGATGGCCAACATCGTCAGCCCGACAGAAGTGATTGTGGTCAGCAGCTTCCATATCGAACTGGATGGCGGTGGTGGTGACTTCCACATCTCCATGCCCTATTCGATGCTGGAGCCGATCCGCGAACTGCTGGATGCCGGGGTACAGAGCGATAAGGAAGATACCGATCTGCGCTGGAGCAAGGCACTGACCGACGAGATCATGGATGTACCGGTCAATCTGCGAGCCAAGCTACTCGACAAGGATATTCCGCTACGGGTGCTGATGGACCTCAAGGCGGGCGATATCATTCCGGTCGAGATGCCGCCTCACGTGACCGTATTTGTTGAGGATTTGCCCACTTACCGGGCACAGATGGGACGTAGCCGAGACAATCTGGCGTTGCGCATCAGTGAGAAGATTCCACGACCAGCTTCGGTCAAATCAGAGCTGCAGATGGTCACCCGCGGCGGGGTGCGCATCGACGGCGACGCCAGTATCGAACGCATCGAAGAGAACATTTAAGGAGTAGAGCCGATGGTTCCCAATGACGATATGGACGACTGGGCGGCCGCTATGGCCGAGCAGGCCCTGTCCGAAGCGGAAGCGGCCAAACCGGTCGAGCTGCAGGAACTCCGCGACGAATCCTCTCCGATTTCGGTAGAAGAGAAGCGTCGATTAGACGCCATTCTCGATATTCCGGTGACTATCTCAATGGAGGTAGGGCGTAGCCAAATCAGTATTCGCAACCTGCTCCAACTTAACCAGGGGTCGGTGGTGGAACTGGATCGAGTAGCCGGTGAACCCCTTGATGTATTAGTTAATGGCACACTTATCGCCCATGGCGAGGTGGTGGTGGTCAACGACAAGTTCGGTATCCGGCTGACCGATGTGATCAGCCAGATTGAACGCATCAAGAAGCTGCGCTGATGCTGCTGGTTTTGGTAACGGCCGTGGCCGACAGCGCAGCAGGTAACCCTGCCCCCGATTGGGGCCGCATTGTGCTGTCGATGGTGGCGGTGCTTGGCCTGATTGGTGGCTTGGCGCTCTTGCTTAAACAGATGCGTCAGCGCATCGCCAGCAGTGGTGGGCTGATGCTGGAGGCGTCATTGCCGCTGGGGCGGCAAGAGAGGGTGGTGGTGGTCCGGGTGGGTAACAGCCGGTTGCTGCTCGGTGTGACGGCCCATCAGGTGGCAACACTGGCCAAGCTGCCCGATGCACCCCTCGGAACACCACAGCCTCAGTCTCAGGTGCGTCGTTGGCCTTGGTCGGCTCAGGAGCGTCGTTCATGAGAATCTGGTTGTTGCTGATGCTCAGCTTGATGTCGTTGCCATTGGCCGCCGAGCCGGGCGCGTTGCCAGCGCTGACAGTGACGACCACCCCCGATGGCGGTCAGGAATATTCGGTGACCCTGCAGGTGCTGGTCTTGATGACCATGCTCAGCTTTCTGCCGGCGATTGTCATCATGATGACCTCTTTCACCCGTATTGCCATCGTCCTCTCCATCCTGCGTCAAGCGATTGGCCTCAATACCACGCCGTCCAACCAGATCGTGGTCGGGCTGTCGCTGTTTATGACCTTGTTCATCATGACACCGGTGTTTAATGAGGTGATCGACAAGGCAGTCGACCCCTACATGGCGGAAGAGATCACCATGCCAGAAGCGCTCAAGCAGGCCCAGTTGCCGTTTCGCGCCTTCATGCTCGATCAGACCCGGCAGAGCGATCTGGCGTCATTTTCTGATATCGCCAAACTGCCGGACGAGCAGCGCACCCCCGAAACAGTACCGATGACGGTGCTGATTCCGGCCTTTGTCACCAGTGAACTCAAGACTGCGTTCCAGATCGGCTTCATGCTGTTTATCCCCTTTCTGGTGATCGATCTGGTGGTCGCCTCGATCCTGATGGCGATGGGGATGATGATGTTGTCGCCGATGATTGTGGCCCTGCCGTTCAAGCTGATGCTGTTTGTACTGGTTGATGGTTGGACCTTGGTGTTAACCACGTTGGCCGCCAGTTTCGGTTAGGGAGAGAAGATGAACCCGGAACAGTTTGTCGATATCTTCCGCCATGCCCTGTGGATGGTGATGATGCTGGCCAGTGCCGTGATCCTGCCGGCACTGGTGGTCGGCTTGGTGGTGGCGATCTTTCAGGCGGCGACCTCGATTAACGAGCAGACGCTGTCGTTTCTGCCCCGTTTGATCGTCACACTGCTGGCGCTGATTGCCATTGGCCACTGGATCACCCGTACCCTGATGGAGTTCACCATCGAGATGGTGCGGGAGATCCCCGCCCTGCTCAGCTGATGGAATTGACCTTCGCCACCATTGAGGCGGCGCTGGCTAGCTATATCTGGCCGTTCATGCGCATCAGCGCCATGTTCATGACCATGGTGGTGATCGGCAGCCAGAACGTGCCCACCCGCATCCGGCTGGGGATGGCAGTGGCGGTGACTATGGCGGTGGCGCCGGTACTGCCACCGATGCCTCAGGTGGCGCTGTTTTCGCTTGAGGCGGTGATGGTGCTGGCTCAGCAGATTCTGATCGGTACGGCGGTCGGTCTATTCACCCAGTTTATCTTGCATACCTTCGTCATGGCCGGCCACTTTATCGGCATGCAGACCAGCCTTGGTTTTGCCAACGTCGTTGACCCAGGTAACGGCCAGTCGGTGCCGGTGATCGGTCAGTTTTACCTGATGCTGGCCACCCTGATCTTCCTGGTGATCGATGGCCACCTGATCCTGATCCGCATGCTGGCCGACAGTTTTCATACCATACCAGTGGGCCGCGCCGGTTTTGACCCGGGCAACTGGAAGGTCCTTGCAGACTGGTTCGGCTGGGTGTTTGCGGCGGCGCTGGCGATGAGCATTTCCGAGCTGGTGGCGCTGCTGGTGATCAACATCGCCTTTGGCGTCATGACCCGCGCGGCGCCGCAGTTGAATATTTTTACCATCGGTTTTCCCGTCACCATGCTGTCAGGGCTGATGGTGATCTGGCTGGCCATGACCGACTTTAACCACCATTTCGAGCTGCAGTGGGAGCGAGGGGTTGATGCCCTGTGCAATCTGCTGCAGGTCTGCTGAGGAGGCCTGGCGATGGCCGCTGACAGCGACGAGGAACGGTCAGAAGAACCCACAGGTAAAAGGCTTGAAGAGGCTCGCGGCAAGGGTCAGATCGCTCGTTCCAAAGAGCTGCAGATGACCGTCGTGTTACTGGCCGGGGCGATCGGTCTGTGGCTGTTTGCTGAGCCGCTGTCGCGGGCGCTGGTTAACATCTGCAAGCGGTTGCTCAGTGTCCCGCGTGACGATCTCTACGATGAGAACGTCCTCGGTGCCGACATCGCCGCCGCCCTGTGGGAATTGCTGCCGCCGATTGCGGGCTGGATGGCAATGGTTGCGCTCTGTGCTTTTGTCGGCTCCATTGTGATGGGGGGGCTTAACTTCAGCAGCGAGGCGATGGCCTTTCGGTGGTCGAAGATGTCACCGCTGGCTGGCCTTAAGCGCATGTTCGGAACCCAAGGACTGGCCGAACTGGTCAAGTCGGTGGCCAAGGTGGTAGTGATCGCCTCGGTCTGCTACTGGCTGCTGTCAGCAATGTTCGACAGCATCTTGCACCTGTCGTCGGAGACCTTCCCTGGCAACCTGATCCGGGCGCTGGAGATGGTGCTGATGATCATCATCGTCCTGTGCACGTCACTGGCGGTGATTGCCATCATTGATGTGCCCTACCAGTTGTGGGAACACAAGCAGCAGCTGATGATGACCAAGCAGGAGGTGCGCGACGAGCACAAGGATGTCGAAGGTAATCCTGAGATCAAGCGCCGTATCCGCCGTGTTCAGTATGAGATGTCGGCGCGGCGGATGATGGCAGAAGTACCCAAGGCCGATGTGGTGGTGACCAACCCCACCCATTTTTCGGTGGCGCTGAAGTACGAAGCTGAGAAAGGAGCCCCTCGGGTGGTGGCCAAGGGCAGTGACGAACTGGCTATGAAAATCCGAGAGAT
Organism: Gammaproteobacteria bacterium; assembly: GCA_017425245.1. Lineage (GTDB taxonomy): Bacteria > Pseudomonadota > Gammaproteobacteria > Enterobacterales > Neiellaceae > RGIG665. The sequence continues at coordinate 100,572 of JAFOOX010000037.1, read as the reverse complement.
TGCGAGGGCTTACGAAATCCCGATCATCAGTGCGCCGCCACTGTGTCGCGCCATTTACCACAGCACCGAGCTTGACCGCGAGATTCCGGACGGGTTGTTTGTCGCTGTGGCCCAGGTTCTGGCTTATGTGATGCAGCTGAAGTCTTGGCGCAAAGGTCGAGGCCATCGGCCGAAGCCCTTGCCCGGTAGTTTGCCGATCCCGCCCGAACTGCTGCGCTGAGAATGCAATTGCAGGTTTGGCGGTTAGTGGCCTGACTCTTGCTTTGGCCATGGCATGTCAACCATCCGACACGCCGTAGCGCCGATGGAACTCTCCTCTACATTCTCCCGCATTCGTCTTGAGGATCTGCGCAAAATTCGCGGCATCGGTGCGCCCGTGCTGGTGCTGGCCACCCTGGCGATGGTGGTGCTGCCGCTGCCGGCATGGCTGCTCGATCTGCTATTCAGCTTTAATATCGCGCTGGCCATGGTGGTGTTACTGGTCTCGGTCTACAGCCTGCGCCCGCTTGATTTCTCTTCCTTTCCGTCGGTCCTGTTGATCGCCACCCTGCTGCGGCTGGCGCTTAACGTCGCCTCCACCCGAGTCATCCTCATGCATGGTCATGAAGGGCCAGAAGCCGCCGGTAATGTGATTGAGGCCTTCGCCGCCGTGGTGATCGGTGGCAGTTATGCGGTAGGTTTAGTGGTGTTTCTGATTCTGGTGATCATCAACTTCATCGTGGTCACCAAGGGTGCCGGTCGTATATCGGAAGTGACAGCCCGTTTTACCCTTGATGCCATGCCGGGCAAGCAGATGGCCATCGACGCCGATCTCAACGCTGGCCTCATTACCCAGGAGCAGGCCAGCCAGCGGCGTGAAGAGGTGGCCCAGGAAGCGGATTTCTACGGCTCTATGGATGGTGCTAGCAAGTTCGTTAAAGGGGATGCCATTGCCGGCATCCTCATCATGTTTATCAACATCATTGGCGGCTTCATCATCGGCATGATCAACTACGAGCTGTCGTTCTCCCAAGCGCTGGAGATTTACACCATCCTCACCATTGGTGATGGGTTGGTGGCCCAGATCCCGGGTCTGTTGCTGTCGGTGGCCTCGGCCATTATGGTTACCCGCCAGAGCAAGTCCCATGAGATGGGCGCTCAGGTAATGAGCCAGATGTTTGACAAACCGCGGGCCCTGATTGTCGCCGGTTCGATCCTGGCGGTGATGGGGGTGGTGCCGGGTATGCCTCATTTCGCGTTTCTGGCGTTGGCAGCCGGCTGTCTTGGAGGCGCGTGGTGGAAGATGAAGCAGCTGCGGATAGCCGAACAGGCTGCGGTCCAGGCTGCGACCCGTCCGCCGGAGCCGAGCAGGAACGAGCAGAAAGAGCTGGGCTGGGACGATGTACAGCATGTGGATGTGATTGGGCTGGAGGTGGGTTACCGGTTGATCCCGCTGGTTGACAAGGGGCAGGGGGGCGAACTGCTCAACCGCATCAAGGGAGTGCGGCGCAAGCTGTCGCAGGAACTGGGCTTCCTAGTGCCGCCGGTGCATATCCGCGATAACCTCGATCTGGCTCCTAATGCCTATCGTATTTCGCTGCTCGGGGTCACCATCGGTGAAGCCGAGATCCGTCATGACAACGAGCTGGCGATCAATCCCGGCCAGGTGTTTGGCAAGCTCGAAGGGGCGGTCACCAAAGATCCAGCCTTTGGTCTTGAGGCGGTGTGGATCTCGCCTACCCAGCGCGATCGCGCTCAAGCATTGGGGTATACCGTGGTTGACGCAGCTACTGTGGTGGCCACCCACCTGTCGCAGATCCTCACCAACAACGCGGCTCAGCTGCTGGGCCATGACGAGGTGCAGAACCTGCTCGACCGCATGGCCCGCACCCAGGCCAAGCTGGTGGAGGGGCTGGTGCCAGACATCATGTCGCTCGGCACCATCGCCAAGGTGATGCAGAACCTGTTGCACGAAGGGGTGCCGATCCGCGATCTGCGCACGCTTATTCAGACCCTCAAGGAATATGGTCCGCGTAGTCAGGATGCCGACGTCCTGACTGCTGCCTGCCGCATCGCCCTGCGCCGGCTGATCATTCAGGAGGTGTCGGGGGCCAATACCGAACTGCCTGTCATCACTTTGGCGCCAGAGCTGGAACAGATGCTGCATAAGTCGATGCAGGCAACGGGCGGCGAGGGCGCCGGACTGGAGCCGGGATTGGCTGAACGTCTGCAGCAGTCGCTGACGACCGCAGCATCAGAACAGGAGTTGATGGGCCAGCCGGCCATTCTGCTCACCTCTGGTATCTTGCGCAGCACCTTGGCCCGCTTCGTCAAGTTCACCATCCCCGCATTACGGGTTCTTTCCTACCAAGAAGTACCTGATGACAAACGGATCCGCATTGTACGGTCGATTGGTCGCTGAGATGGCCAAGGCTGAGAGGGCAACGGCATGAAGATCAAACGTTTTTTAGCCAAAGATATGCGCACGGCACTGGCTGAGGTCAAACAGCTGCTGGGCCCGGATGCGGTGATCCTGTCTAACAAGAAAACTGCCGAAGGGGTGGAGATCGTGGCTGCAGTTGATCCACAGGCGACCCCTGCGCCGGCGGCTGCCAAAGTGGCGCCCAAGGCCGCGCTGGCCGAACGTCGGCCGGTTGACGATGAGCTGCCGTCGGATCGGGTGTCACTGGCCAGCGGCAAAATGCCCGCGCTTGGTGGCGTTAACGCCCAGGCCAAGGCCAGCGCCATCGCTGCCAGCCTGCAGGAGTTGCTGTCGCGCCAAGTGCAGCAGCCCGAGTTGGCCGTCAGCGCACCACGCTCGGTGGTGTCTGGGGCCAAGCCGTTGCCGCGCCCGGATGAGAGCAACGTCCGCAGCGTCAAATTTCCCCAAATTGCCCCGCGTGGCAGCGAGCAGCCTCCGCAGCCGCGCAATTTCGGTCGCCCGGCTGTTGGTGACGAACTGGGCCAGATGCGTCAGGAGTTGAGCCAGTTGCGTGGCATGTTGCAGCATCAACTGTCGGGTCTGCTGTGGCAGGACATGGAACGCCGCGATCCACTGCGCGCCATGCTCATCGATCGTTTGCTGCGCTTTGGTTTCGATCACCATCTGGCCGAGCAGATCGCCTGCTATGTGCCTGAAGAATGGCAGCATGAGTCGGCTTGGCCGCAGGTGCTTAACCTGCTGGCTGAGCAGGTGCGCACTGGTCGTGATGAAATCCTGCGTCAAGGTGGCGTGGTGGCCCTGATTGGCCCTACCGGCGTCGGCAAAACCACCACCATCGCCAAGCTGGCCGCCCGTTTCGCCCGCGCCCATGGCCCCGATAGCGTGGCCCTTATCAGTACCGACACCTACCGTATCGGTGCTCATGAGCAGCTGGCCACCTACGGCCGCATCATCGGTTGCCAGGTCAAGGTGGCCCACGACGCCAACGAATTGACCGAGCATCTGCAGCGCTTTCGCAACCGCAAGCTGGTGCTGATCGACACGGCCGGCATGAGCCAGCGCGATGAACGGCTGCATGCCCACCTCGAGAGCCTGCTGCGCGACACCAATGCCAATATTCGCAGCTATCTGGTGCTGCCGGCCAATGGCCAGCGCAGGGTGATGCAGGAGACAGTGGAGCATTTTCGTTGTGTGGCCCTGTCCGGGCTGATAGTCAGCAAAGTTGATGAATGCCTGAGTTTGGGTGAAATCCTTGGGGTCGCAATTCAAAATGCCCTGTCGATCAGCTATCTTACCGACGGACAACGGGTTCCAGAGGACTTGGCAGTTGCCGATGGTCTGCAATTGGTCGAAATGGCCAATGCACTTTTGGAACAGTCGCCGGAACCGGCATATCCTTGGATGACAGATCCGCACAGCGGATCCTCGGCGGCGCAGTATGAGCAGTATTCTCGGTGATCAAGCAAGTGGCCTGCGAAGCATGAACAAATCCAGACTGGTTAAAGTGATTGCGGTCACTGGCGGCAAGGGGGGCGTGGGTAAGACCAACGTCACCATCAACACGGCAGTGGCACTGGCAGAACTCGGTAAACGGGTGCTGGTGCTTGATGCTGACCTTGGCCTCGCCAACTGCGACGTGCTGCTCGGCCTGCGCGCCGAGAAGAACCTCTCCCATGTCCTCTCCGGCGAATGCGAGCTGGAGGAGATTCTGGTCGAGGGACCTAAAGGGATCATGATTGTGCCTGCGGCCAGCGGCACCCAATCGATGGTCGAACTGACCCCGGCCCAGCATGCCGGCCTGATCCGCGCCTTCAGCGAACTGCGTACCCCCTGTGATGTGCTGATGATCGACACCGCTGCCGGTATCTCCGACATGGTGCTGAGCTTCTCTCGAGCCGCTCAGGACGTGATGATGGTGGTCTGTGATGAGCCGACCTCGATCACCGACGCCTACGCCCTGATTAAGATCCTCAGCCGTGAGCATGGGGTGTTCCGCTTCAAAATCGTGGCCAACATGGCGCGCAGCCTGCGTGAAGGGCAGGAGCTGTTTGCCAAGCTGACCAAGGTCACTGACCGCTTTCTCGATGTGGCGCTGGAGCTGGTGGCGACTATCCCGTTCGACGAGAACGTGCGCAAGGCGGTGCGTCGTCAACAGGTGGTCACCGATGCCTTCCCGCGCTCGGCTGCATCGCTGGCCTTTCGCACCCTGGCGGCGCGGGCCATGACTTGGCCAGTGCCGGCGCAACCCTCTGGCCACCTCGAGTTTTTCATTGAACAGTTAATTGGGCGCCCCGCCCCGGAGCGAGAAGAGATCCGTGAATAAGGCATCAGCCTATGCGGCGCAACAACGACAACAAGTCGTTGAGCAGCACGCGGGGCTGGTGAAACGGATTGCTCATCACCTTAAGGGACGCCTGCCAGCCAACGTTCAGCTCGACGACCTCATTCAGGCCGGCATGATCGGCCTGCTTGAAGCGGTGCGTCAGTTTGACAGCGGCAAGGGCGCCAGTTTCGAGACCTACGCCGGTATCCGCATTCGCGGTGCTATGCTTGATGAGATCCGTCGTCAGGGCTGGGCGCCGCGTTCGGTGCATCGCAACAGCCGAATGGTGAGTGAAGCGATCCACGAAATTTCCCAGGACCTGGGGCGCGATGCCACCGACGCCGAGGTCGCCCGCAAACTCGATATTTCTCTCGATGACTACCACAGCATGCTGGTCGATATCAGTGCTGGCAAAGTGGTGGGCATCGAGGATTTGGGTGTCACTGACGATGTTTTGAGCGCTGATCAGGAGCTCGATGGCAACCAGCCCTATGAACAGGTGGCCGATGAGAAATTTCAGCGTGCGCTTGCTCAAGCAATTGCAACGTTGCCTGAGCGTGAATCGCTGGTGCTGTCGCTATACTACGATGAAGAGCTGAACCTGCGAGAGATTGGCCAGGTGCTGGATGTCAGTGAATCCAGGGTGAGCCAAATCATGTCGCAGGCGATGCATCGATTGAAGGCTAGATTGAAGTATTGGCGGGACTGTCCGCCGTTCGCTTAGGGGAAGCTCCGGAGGGCGCCTTGGACAAAAATATGAAGATTCTCATCGTTGACGATTTCTCGACGATGCGTCGCATCATCAAGAACCTGCTGCGAGACTTGGGTTTCAACAATACCCACGAAGCTGACGACGGCAACACGGCGCTGCCGATGTTGCAAGGCAGCGAGTTTGATTTTGTAGTCACCGACTGGAACATGCCTGGCATGCAGGGTATCGACCTGCTGCGAGCGATCCGGGCAGACGACAAGCTCAAGCACCTGCCGGTGCTGATGGTGACTGCTGAGGCCAAGAAGGAGCAGATCATTGCTGCTGCCCAAGCGGGGGTAAATGGCTACATCGTCAAACCCTTTACGGCAGCAACACTCAAGGAAAAGCTCGACAAGATATTCGAGCGTATCGGCTGATTGCCGCGGCCCGCACATGACAGGAGAGCCGTGGCATGAATAACACGCCAATGATTACGCTTGAGCAAGCGAGGGAGCTTGTGTCGCTGCTGGAACAGGGGCAGCAGACTAAGGCCGAGGTGCTGCTGGGGTCAATCAACAGTGGCGCAGATCGGTTGTCGTCTGAGCTATTTGCCGAAGTTGGCAAATTAACCCGCCAGTTGCATGACGCCCTTAACGATTTTCACCTGGACCCACGTTTGGGCGCCTTGGCCACAGAAGACATTCCCGACGCCAAACAGCGCTTGAGCTACGTTATCGCCAAGACTGAGGAAGCTGCCAACCGCACCATGGACGCGGTGGAAGCCAGTTTGCCGTTGGCCGACAACCTTCACACCCGCATCCGTGACGTTCTGCCCAACTGGGAAAAACTGATGTCACGGTCGCTGGGATTGAGCGAGTTCAAAGCCTTGTGCCATGAGCTTGATGCCCTGCTCAAGGCATCGGATCAGGATTCGGAAAAGTTGCGTGAGCTGATGACCGAAGTGTTGATGGCTCAGGATTTCCAGGACCTGACCGGTCAGGTGATCCGCCGGGTTATCGACCTGGTGCGCGAAGTGGAAGAGAGCCTGATTAATCTGGTCAAGGTGTTCGGTGCTCCGGTTAAGCAGAGCAAGCTTGAAAGTACCAAGGTTGATCAGGTGGTGCTGGCCGATGCGATGCGCGCAGAAGGGCCGGTGGTTGACTCGGTCAACCGTAACTCGGTGGTCTCCGGCCAGGACGAGGTCGACGATCTGCTGTCCAGTTTGGGCTTCTGACAAGGGGAGAGAGATCGATGGCCTTCGATGTCGATGAAGATATCCTCCAGGACTTCCTGGTCGAAGCGGGCGAGATCCTCGAGTTGCTGCAGGAACAGTTGGTGGAGCTTGAAAACAAGCCCCATGACCGCGACCTGCTCAATGCCATTTTTCGTGGCTTCCACACCGTTAAGGGTGGGGCGGGGTTTTTGTCGCTGACGGCGATGGTCGATGCTTGCCATGGCGCCGAGAACGTGTTTGACAACCTGCGCAATGGCAAGCGCCAAGTAACCCCCGATTTGATGGACGTCATCCTGCATGCGCTGGATGCCATCAATGCCATGTTTGTTGAGTTGCAGAATAAAGCGCCATTAACCCCGGCAACCCAGCAGCTGCTGGATGCGCTCCATCATCTCAGTGAACCTGATGATGGCAAGCCCGCTCCGGTGGTGGCCGCTCCCAAAGTAGTGGCAAAAGCGCCGGAACCCGTTCCGGCGGTCGAGGCGGCTGCCGATCCTGATGTGATAGCGGCGGTTCAGCACCGCGCCGAGGGCGGTATTGAAGAGATGACCGATGCGGAGTTCGATGCGCTGATGGATGAGCTGCACGGCAAGGGCAAAGGCCCGGGTGCCGCGGCCATTGTGCAGGCAGCGGCGGACGGTGACATTACCGACGACGAATTTGAAGCGCTGCTTGATCAGCTGCACGGCAAAGGGCGTCACTGTGGTCGCCCTGAGGGCAGCACCGCAGCGACGGCATCTGCCACGGGTGATAGTGATGAGATTTCTGACGATGAGTTTGAGGCGTTGCTTGACCAGCTCCATGGCAAGGGTAAAGGGCCGGCTGTTGCCGCCACGCGCGCGGCTATTGTGAACGCCGCAGCGCGAGCGAATGATGCGGCCGCCAAGGCGGCTGCCGAGGAGCCGGCCAAGGCTGCCGTACCTGTTGCTGGCAAGGTTGAGGCGCCAGCGCGTGTTGCTGCTCCTGCCCCTGTTGTGGCAGACAAAGACGATGACAAGAAAGCTGCTGCTGCTGACACCACGGTGCGGGTTGATACGGCCCGTCTCGATCAGATCATGAATATGGTCGGCGAACTGGTGCTGGTGCGTAACCGCTTGGTCAGTCTGGTTGGCGCCAAGTCAGCCGACGAAGATATGTCCAAGGCGGTAGCCAACCTGGATGTGGTCACCGCTGACCTGCAAGGCGCGGTGATGAAGACCCGCATGCAACCGATCAAAAAGGTGTTTGGCCGCTTCCCGCGCGTGGTTCGCGATCTGGCGCGCAGTCTCGGCAAGGATATCAACCTTGAGCTTGAAGGCGAGGAGACCGATCTCGACAAGAACCTGGTCGAGGCGCTGGCTGATCCGCTGGTCCATCTGGTGCGCAACTCGGTGGATCACGGCATCGAAATGCCGGATATCCGCCTAGCTAGCGGCAAGACCCGAGTCGGTACGGTAAGGCTGTCGGCATCGCAGGAGGGTGATCACATCCTCCTCAAAATCTCCGATGATGGCGCCGGCATGGACCCGGAGAAGCTGAAGAATATTGCCGTAGATCGCGGCGTACTGGATGCCGAACAAGCGGCGCGGATGTCGGATCAAGATGCCTTCAACCTGATTTTCGCCCCGGGTTTTTCGACCAAGAAGGAGATCTCCGACATCTCTGGTCGCGGCGTAGGTATGGATGTGGTCAAGACCAAGATCACCCAGCTCAATGGTTCGGTGCAGATCAACTCGGCCAAGGGTGTCGGCACCACGATGGAGATCAAGGTGCCCCTGACCTTGGCTATTCTGCCAACCCTGATGGTGGTCGTGGGCAAACAGACCTTTGCCTTCCCGCTGGCGGCGGTTAACGAGATCTTCAATCTCGATCTGAGCAAGACCAAAGTTGTGGATGGCCAGCGTACGGTGATCGTGCGCCAGAAAGCGATTCCGCTGTTCTATCTTGAAGACTGGCTGCTGCGCCGTCGTGGCAAGCCACACAAGCGTACCAACCACAGTGGCCTGGGCAACGTGGTGATCGTGCAGCTGGGGGCCAACAAGCAGGTCGGTTTTGTGGTCGATAGCCTGATTGGCCAAGAAGAGGTCGTGATCAAGCCCCTTGGCACCATGCTGCAGGGCACACCGGGTATGGCTGGAGCCACCATCACCAGTGATGGCGGCATCGCCCTGATCCTTGACGTGCCAAGCCTGCTCAAGCATTACGCGAAGAAGCACTAAAAAGGGCCAGGAGACTAAGTAATTCGCATGTCAATCAAGGTCCTGGTGGTCGATGATTCCAGTTTTTTCCGTCGCCGGTTGAGCGAGATCCTCAACCTCGATGCTGAACTTGAGGTGGTGGGCACAGCAAGCAATGGCCGCGATGCCGTCGACAAGGTGCAGAAACTGCGTCCGGATGTGGTCACCATGGATATTGAAATGCCGGTGATGGACGGTATTGCCGCCGTCAAGGCGATCATGGCGGTGCAACCCACGCCGATCCTGATGTTCTCCTCCCTGACTCAGGAGGGGGCGCAAGCCACCCTCAATGCGCTGGATGCCGGGGCGATGGATTTTCTGCCCAAGCGCTTTGAAGATATCTCGCGAGACAAGGATGAAGCCAAGCGCCAGCTGCAACAACGGGTAAAGGCGCTTGGCCGGCGTCGAGCAATGCCGTTGCGCCGTCCGGAGCCGCCTGCGGCATTGCCGTCAGTAACGCCATCACTGGCTTCATCGCGGCCTTCGCTGGTCTCAACCCTCGCTTCGACCGCACCTGGCGTTAGTCATGCCGCCCCGGCCCCCAGCCTGGCGCGGGGTGCGGCCAAGCGCAGTGGCAAGCGCTACCAGTTGCTGGCGATTGGCACCTCGACCGGTGGACCGGTCGCCTTGCAGACCATTCTGACTCGCATTCCGCGTGATTTCCCGCTGCCGATCCTGCTGATCCAGCATATGCCGGCGACCTTCACCGGGGCCTTTGCCCAGCGTCTCAACAACCTGTGCCAGATTGAGGTGAAAGAAGCGCAGGAGGGGGACGTGCTGCGCCCAGGCTGTGCCTATCTGGCGCCGGGTGGCAAGCAGATGATGGTCGACGGCAGTGCCAGCAATGCCCGCATCCGCATTGTCGATGGTGGTGAGAAGGTCAACTACAAACCCTGTGTTGACATCACTTTTGCCTCGGTCGCCAAGGTATTTGGCGGTAATGTGCTGGCCAGCGTGCTCACCGGGATGGGGGCTGATGGCCGTGATGGTGCCCGGCTGCTCAAACAGGCTGGGGCCCGCATTTGGGCTCAGGACGAGCGCTCGTGCGTGGTTTACGGCATGCCCCAGGCGCTGGTGGCTGCGGGTTTGGCCGACGAATCGATAGGTATTGACCAGTTTGCCGAACGCATCACCATGGAAGCCGGCAATGGATAGATTGGCGTTGGCCGGTCTGCTGCTGGCACTGGGGGCCATTCTCGCTGGCCATATGTGGGAGGGGGGTAGTGCCCTAGCGCTGCTTCACTTGCCTGCCTTTGTCATCGTCATGGGCGGAACGCTAGGAGCGGTGATGTTGCAGACCCCCTGGCCGCAGTTCAGCGCTGGTATCCGCCTGTTGCCTTGGTTGCTGTATCCGCCTTCATCACGTCAACCGCAGCTGCGCAAGGCGGTGGTGACTTGGGCCAGTACCGCGCGTCAGAAGGGCTTTCTAGCGCTTGAGCGAGAGTTGGACGGGCTGCAGGATCCCTTTGAGCGTCGGGCGTTGGCCATGTTGATCGATGGTGAAGAGGGGCACAACATCCGTGACCTGCTCGATACCGAGATCATTCTTTATCGTGAGCGGATGCTGCGCGCCGCCCGCATTTTTGAGTCGATGGGAGGCTATGCGCCGACCCTCGGTATCATCGGTGCCGTGCTCGGCCTCATTCAGGCGATGGGGCATCTGACCGATCCCGGGCAACTCGGCAGTGGCATTGCTACTGCCTTTGTCGCCACCATCTATGGTGTTGGCTTTGCCAACATCCTGTTTCTGCCAGTGGCCCACAAGCTGCGCGCCATCATCTTGCAGCAGGTGCTGGACAAAGAGCTGTTGGCGGAAGGCATACTCGCGCTCAGTCAGGGGGAGAGCCCCAAGCGCATTCAATCCAGACTGGACGCCTACGTGCACGGGTAACCATGTATCGCAATCGCCGCCGCCATCTGCAGGACGAGCACGAGAATCTGGATCGGTGGCTGATCTCCTACGCCGATTACATGACCTTGATGTTTGCCTTCTTTGTTGTCCTCTACGCCTTCATGTTGCTCAAGCAGGAACAGTTGCAGCAGCTGTCGACGGAGATGGAAAAGATCTTTCGCCTGGAACAAAAAGGGCTACCTCATGGTGCCAGTCTGATCGAAGGTGAGGTTCCTCCCTCTGAGGAACTGCTCGAGGGTGAGGGGCTGACTGAGCAGCGCGGTTCCAAACTGGTGGATGATCAGTCGGCGCTCGTTAATATCGACCGTGAGCAGCTGGGCATGCCGCTCTCAACCATCAACAGTCAGTTGCGTGACTCGCTGTTTGAGCTGGAACAACAGGGGCTGCTGGCGATCAGCGAGGAAGACGATTGGGTCACCCTTGATATGTCCAGCGGTCTGCTGTTCGGCAGCGGCTCGGCTACCATCACCGCTGGGGCGCGGTTGGTGATGACCGAGGTGGCGCGGGTGCTTGCTGGCAACAATAATTTCGTACGGGTGCGCGGTTATACCGACGACCAGCCTATCGAGAACGAACTCTTCACCTCCAACTGGGAGCTGTCTGCCGCACGCAGCGCTGCGGTCCTGCGGACCCTGCAAGGGCCTTTGGCTCCCCAGCGACTGGCGATCGAAGCTTATGGCGCCTATCGTCCTGTAGTGGCCAACGAGGATGAGGCGTCGCGGGCCCGAAACCGGCGGGTGGTGGTGGCGGTATCCAAATTTGCCTGGCAGCCGCCAAAGTCTGAGTCGGTCACGCTGGAGGCCGAAGCAACCGCCATTGCCGAACTGACTGCTGAGCCGGTGTCAACCTTGCCGCCCGGATCCGTGGAGGAAGCGGTACTGGAGAATGGTATTCGTATCATCCGGTTGCCCCATGGCGGCATTCGTATTACCACGCGTGAGGAGTCACCACCGCCGTGATCGTCTGGACAGTCGCCAACCAGAAAGGTGGCGTGGGCAAAACCACTACGGCCGTGACTCTGGCTGGCCTTCTTGCTGCCCGTGGTCAACGGGTGCTGGTGATCGATTGCGATCCGCACGCGTCATTGACCTATTACCTTGGGCTGGATGCCGACACCCTGGAGATCACCAGCTACGATCTGTTTCTGGCCGGTAGTGCCGTGACCGCCGAGCTGATCGATGAGGCCACCATCACCACCCGTTTCGAGCGTATTGCGTTGTGGCCGGCGTCGGTGGCCTTGGCCACCCTCGATCGCAGTCTGAGTCAGCAGGATGGTACCGGGTTGGTGCTTAAGCGAGCCTTGGCCAAGGTGCGTGATCGTTACGACCATGCGCTGATCGACTGCCCACCGGTACTCGGCGTGCTGATGGTTAATGCGCTGGCGGTCAGCCGCCGCGTGCTGGTGCCGGTTCAGACCGAGTTTCTCGCCCTCAAGGGGCTGGAGCGGATGATGCACACCCTTAGCATTATGCAGGGCAGTCGTAGTGAAACCTTCCGCACCACGATCGTGCCGACCATGTATGACCGCCGGACCAAGGCGTCGCAACTGGCCTTGCAGGAGCTGATCAGTCTTTATCGCGATCAGGTCTGGTCTGGTGTGATCCCGATCGATACCCGGTTGCGTGACGCCAGCACCTTGCATACCCCGGCCAACATCGTCAGCCCCCATGCCCGTGGCGTGGTCGCCTACACGGCTTTGCTTGAGTATCTGCTGGCGCTGGAGGAACAGCTGCCATGAGTCGTTCGCTGAGCGCTACCGACAAGACCATGGCTGCTTATTTCGCGGCCTTGATGGCCGAGGAGGATGAGGCCGAGGTTCTGGCACTGGACGCTGCTGTGTCAGACACGGCAGTCGCGGTGCCCGCTGTTGCGCCGACTGCGCCTGTCGCTACTGCCACCGCTGACGAGCTAAGGCCGCTACCAGCCCGCCCACCACGGGAATTGGTACCCCCCCCAGCGACGCCAGTGCTGTCTGCTGAAGAGCAGGCCAATGCGGCGATGCTGGCCCAGTATGGCCAGGGGTTGGATGAGCTAAGGACGGCGCTCGTCCCACCGCCATCGCCAGCACCGAAACCTGCCCTGTCGGCGGAAGAGCGGGCCAATGCCGAAATGTTGGCGCTTTATGGCGATAGCGCTGTCACTCCCCCAGTCTCAGCCTCCCGCAAGGCACCGGCGCCAGCGTTGTCGGCGGAGGAGCGAGCCAATGCCGAGATGCTGGCCCGCTATGGCCAGCCGGAACCGGCAGCCGTGCCTCGTAGTGCGGCGTCGCAGCTCAAAAGTAGTTCAGCCCCCCATACGTCATCAGTGACGACGGTGCGCGAACCCCAGCCGGTGGCCAAGCTGCTGGAGCAGGTCTCGGCGGTGCAGCGCGAGATCCTGCCTCAGCGCCAGCAGCCGCAACCGGTAGTGGAAGAGCTGGCCAATCTGCAGTGTATTCTCGAAACCTCCGGTTTGACGGATTTGGCCGGTGACATCATCCCGCCGGTCAAGGCCGATGTGATGATGGCCGAGGATGAGTTTCAGACCCTTTATTTTGAAGTGGCCGGGCTGGTGCTGGCGGTGCCGTTGCGCATGCTCGGCGGCATTCACCGGCTGGAGCGGATCAACAAGCTGATCGGCAAGCCCGACTGGTATATGGGCATGATGTTGCAGCGGGATGCGCAACTTCACGTTGTTGATACGGCGCGTTGGGTGATGCCGGAAAAGTACACCCCGGATCTCGCGGCCAGCCTAAACTATCAGTACCTTATCATGCTTGATGATTCCCCTTGGGGGCTAGCCTGCGAGCGCCTGCTGACCGCCGCCACGGTGCGTAAAGACGCCGTGCGCTGGCGTGAGCGTAACGGCAAGCGGCCGTGGCTGGCGGGGTTGGTCATTGAGCGTATGTGTGCGTTGATTGACGTGTCGGCGCTGATTGCCCAGTTGCGCAGCGGTGGCGAGCGTTGAGTCAGGCGGTTGTGTCAACAGGAGCAAAGCGATGAGTGAAGCGAACCGGTTCTCCAAGACCGACAAGAAAGATGACCAGGTCCTGCAGTGGGTGACCTTCCGCCTGGAAAACGAGACCTACGGTATCAACGTGATGCAGGTGCAGGAGGTGTTGCGTTATACCGACATCGCGCCGGTGCCCGGTGCCCCGGGTTATGTATTGGGCATCATCAACCTGCGTGGTAATGTCGTCACCGTTATCGACACCCGTTCCCGTTTTGGTCTGCCGCCGTCGGAAGTGACCGAGAACAGCCGTATCGTCATTATCGAGGCGGAAAAGCAGGTGATCGGCATCATGGTCGACAGCGTGGCCGAGGTGGTTTACCTGCGTTCGTCCGAGATTGAGAGCGCCCCCAACGTTGGCACCGAAGAGAGTGCCAAGTTTATTCAAGGGGTGTGCAACCGCGGCGAGGAGCTGCTGATCCTGGTTGACCTCAACAAGCTGCTCTCCGATGAAGAGTGGGATGAGCTGAGCGGTTGTTGATGACGCAGTGGTTGCCTTGGCTGGCGCTGGGATTGGCGGTGGCTGCTCTGATCCTGGCGCTGCTGGCGTTGGTGGCGGGCAGCCGTCGCTGGCAGCGGGAACTGCAGGGGCGCGACGAGCAGATCGCCGACAAAGAGGCGCGGCTGGCGCGGCTTGAGCAGGAGTTTGCCGAGTTGCGGCGTGGTAGCCAGGGGATGGTAAAACTGATCCGCGAGCTGCGCGACGAGGTGCGTAACCTTGGTCAGAAGCAGGAGCAGATGGAGTTTAATGATCCTGAGGCCCGTCTTTACAACCGTGCCGTCAAGTTGTTGCAGCAGGGGGCAGGGTTGGAGGAGATCATGGAGGCCTGTGAACTACCCAGGGCTGAAGCTGAACTCTTGATGCGCATTCACGGCCGCTAAGCGCGTCATCGTTGCCAAGCAGATTCGCAAGGGCTAGATCCGTTGATGGAGCTGGCCCTTGTCGTCTTTCCAGCGTGCCGGCATCTTGCCCTGCAACAGATAAGAGAAAGCAATCAACTCGGCGATCAGCAGATAGAGTTCGCGCGGGATCTGCTCGCCCAACTGCAACTGGTTAAGAAATTTGACCAGCGATTCATCGCGATGGATAAACAGGCCGAGCCGCTCTGCTTCGGCCAACAGCTGTTCGGCCAGCACGCCGCTGCCTTTGGCCAGCACCGTGGGCACCGAGCTGCCATCAAAACCGAGGGCCACCAGTTGCGCTGGAGGCTGCTGCTGTTCGGTCATACGGCAATCTCCACCAAGCGGTGTGGGCAGCGGGCAAGGGTTTCAGGTACGGTGCCGAGGCGACAGTCACTGGCGCTGATGGTCAATCCGGCCTCCTCCAGACGGCGATTGAGCTGTGGCAGCAGCCGGCCGGCCGTAGCCGCCAGCGCCGGACTGCTGGCCAGCAGCAGCAGCTCCAGATTGACCCCGAACAGTCGGGCCTGGGCCAGCACGGCCTCTTTACCCACCGGCAGCCGTAGCCGCAACTGCCAGCCGCGCCGCCCCTGTTCATCCTGTTGCTGACGCGCCTCTCCCTCGATGTGGCGCAGTGGCCCGTCATCGTCGCGCAGTGGTAGCGAGAAGGGCAACACCAACCCCTGCAGCGTCTCCTCGGTGCGTGCTTGCTGCAGCTGTTGATGGCTGACCAGCTGGCTCAGGGTACGGGTGGTGGCTTCTCGCTCCAGTTGCAGCTCAGGTGCTTGCAGCCATTGCTGCAGCCGCTCGCGCGGGCCGCGCAGCGCATCGGCGCCCCCTCGTTCCCCACCGGCGAGGATGCGTCCACCCAGCAGCAGCTGCAGGCAGATGGCCACCTGATTGAGCAGCGGCGAGGCGGTTAGCGGCTGGTTGCTCAAGGGGTTGAATTGCAGCCCGGCCTGCAGCGTGGTGGCGATGGTGGCGGTGTCGATGGCGGCGCCCTGAGGTAGCTGGTCCAACAGGCTGGCGCTGAGTGCCTTGCCTTCGCTGCTGGCCAGCTGGCGGCTGAGCTGCTCCAGAGCGGTGGCTGGGTTGAGCTGCTGGCGCCACAGCTGGCGGCTGGCCTGTTCGCTTAACCTTTTAAGCTCATCGCCATCGGCAGGCTGCAGGTCATGCTCAACAGGGGGCAGCGGCAGCCCCAGTTGGGACGCCCACTGGCGGGCCTGGGCGGGCTCCAGCCGCAGGTGCTGGACGTTGGGACTAATGGTCAGGGCGTTGCGCAGCTGCTGTTGGGGATCGCCATCGGTCTGCTCTTCGGCAGACAGCGGCTGGGGTTGCACCTGCTGCCAGCGCAGCTGGGCACTGCCATCCGGTTCCCAGCGCAGAGTCAGCAGCAGCGGCTGTTCGCGCGGCAGCTGGGTGGGCAGGGGGAGCCGCAGCGGCTGGCCGAGTAGTGGTTCGAGGCGCGGCAGCACTGGCTCAGGGGGCGTTGCCGGAGCTTGAGCATTGGTTGCGGGCGGCGTGGGTAGCGGTGAGGCCGGCAGATGGCGACTCAGCAGACGCGCCAGCGCCTCGTTGGCTGCACGGGGCGGGGGGACGACGTCACCGGCGTCGGCACTGGCCTCTAGCGCGATGGTGGTGGCTGGTGGGCGCAGGGTCAGCAGTTGCAGCTGGCCATCGCGGCCAACCGTGGCCAGCAGCTGCAACTGCTGCGGCTGGCCACGGTTACTGACATGCAGCCCGGGCAGCAGCTGCGGTGGCACGCTCAGCGGGCGAGCCGGTTCGCGATCATCGGGTAGCGGTTGCAGCAGCAGCTGGTCGCCACTACTGTCAAAACGGAGCGGGGCGGCCACGCTGGGCAGTTGTGCTGCAACCGCCGCCGGCACGGCGACTTGAGCGCCGTCGGGGGCGAGCAGCAGGCCCGGGGCTGCTGGCTGGCCGGTCGATATAGGGGCGGGGGGGATCCAGCGCAACAGCAGTGACGCCAGCAACCGCCCCTGCAGCAGGGCGGCCGCGGCTCGCGCCAGTTCGCCATCGTTGGCCGGCAAGGGGCGTGGGGTGGTGGCTGCCGCTTCGGTCGGCCACAGTTCAGGCAGGGCCTGAGGACGGCGGTAGGTGGTGGCGCTGGGTGGCACTGGTGCGGCAGGCGGATCAAGCAGTGGCAGTAGCCATTCGGCCTGGGTCCGTGGCAAGACGATGGCCGGCAGCAGCCGGTTGAGTGGCTGGATGGTCACTTGCCCCTGCTGCCACTGAATCGCCACCGGTTGACGGGCGAGGGCGGCCAGTATCACCTGCTGCTGGCGAGACAGCGCCTGCAGCTGCTCAAGCAGCTGCGGATCGCTCAGCAGTGGTCTCATGCCTTGTGGTAACAGAAGGTTACCGTTGCTGTGGCTGCTACTGGTCAGCGCTTCTGCCACACTGGTCGAAGCCGCAGACGACGGGGCTGGAGCCGTGATGGCATGGCTGGGCAGTGGGGCGGTAACGGGGTTGGTGTCTGGCATGGGGCCGCGGTGAAAGGGACAGGGCTGTATGTTAGTATCGGCGCCTCTTTGGGCAAACTGAAGTCGGGGTTTGGATGCTGGATGTCGAGGGGTTGCAATGCGAGCGCGACGGTCGCGTTCTGTTTGCTGACCTGGGCTTCAGCCTGACTGCCGGTGCCATCCTGCAGATTGAGGGAGCCAACGGTACCGGCAAGAGTACGTTGCTGCGCGCCCTGGCCGGTTTGCTTAATCCCACGGCTGGCACCATCCGCTGGCAGGGGCAGGCCATTGCCGAGGCTGGCGTCGATTATCGTCGCGCGTTGCTCTATCTTGGCCACAAGCCGGGGGTTAAGGGCGAGTTGTCGCCCAGTGCTAATCTGCGCCACCTGCTGGCGCTTCATGGGGACACGACGGACGGGCTGGACGAGGTACTGGCAGGTGTCGGCTTGGCTGGGCTGGAGCAACAGCCGGTCGCCCGCCTCAGCGCTGGCCAACAACGGCGGGTCGCCCTGGCTCGGTTGTGGCTCAACCGCGCCTCGCTGTGGCTACTGGATGAACCTTTTACCGCCCTCGACAAGCGTGCCGTGGCCGGGTTGACTCGCCGCTTTGAGCAACATCTGGGCGATGGCGGCGCCATCGTTGTTGCCTCTCACCAGGACTTGCCGCTGACCAGCATGCCGCTGACCACCCTGCTGCTGGGGGATTATGCCCCGACTGGAATGGCCGCATGAGTGCCATGGTCAGCGTGCTGCAGCGTGAACTGCAGGTGGCCTGGCGCCGGCGTAGCGACCTGCTACAGCCGCTGTTGCTGTTTGTGCTGGTGCTGATGCTGTTTCCGCTGACCCTCGGCCCCGAGCCGCAGCAGCTGGCCCGGCTGGCACCGGCGGCGGTCTGGATCGCCGCGCTGCTGGCGGTGGTGCTGGGGCTGGAGCGGCTGTTTCGCGATGATTTTCACGAGGGAGTGCTGGAGCAGCTGTTGCTCGCCCCCCACCCTTTGCCGTTGTTGGTGCTGGGCAAGCTGCTTGGCCACCTGCTGGTGTGTGGCTTGCCGTTGGTGGTGCTGACGCCGCTGTCCGGGGTACTGTTTGCGGTGACGCCTGCGGTGGTTGAGACCCTGACCCTGACCCTGCTGTTCGGCTTGCCCACCCTGATGCTGGTTGGTGCCATCGGCGTGGCACTGACCTTGACCATGGCCCGTGGCAGCCTGCTGCTCAGCCTGCTGGTGGTGCCGCTCTATATCCCGGTGCTGATCTTCGCGGCTGCCGCAGTCGATGCCGCGAGCATGGGCGCCAGCGCCGCCGGACCACTGGCACTGCTGGCCGCTGCGGCCGTTGCCGCCCTGACCTTGGCGCCGCTGGCTACCACTGCGGCCCTTAAACTTTCACTGGCATAGGTACTAGACCATGTGGCGATGGCTCCACCCGTTGGCAGAACCCCGTACCAGCTACCGCCTGGCGCGGCGCCTGATCTTGTGGCTCGGGCTGCCGGCGCTGGCGCTGCTGCTGGTTGGCACCCTGTGGGGGATGCTGTGGGCGCCTGCCGACTGCAAACAGGGTGATGGCTTTCGCATCATCTATCTGCATGTGCCCAGTGCCTTCCTGTCGATGGGGCTCTATGCCGCTATGGCGTTGATGGGGGCGGTGGCGCTGATCTGGCAGCACCGCTTCTCTGGCTATGCGCTGGCAGCGCTTGGCCCGGTGGGGGCGGCGATGACTGCGCTGGCCCTGCTCACTGGGGCCATCTGGGGCAAGCCGATGTGGGGGGCGTGGTGGGTGTGGGATGCGCGCCTGACCTCAGAACTGATTCTGCTGTTTCTCTATATCGGCGTGCTGGCGCTCTATCACGGTTACCCGGATCGCTCGCAGGCTGGCCGTGCGGCCAGCATTCTGGCGCTGGTCGGGGTGGTTAACCTGCCGATCATCCATTACTCGGTGGTGTGGTGGAACACCCTTCATCAGGGGGCCACTATCGCCAAGCTCGGCAACCCGGCCATCGCCGCTGACATGCTGTGGCCGCTGCTGATCAATCTGCTTGGCTTCAGCCTGCTTTGTGGTGCGCTGGTGTCAGCACTGTTCGCCAATGAGATGCTGCGCCGCGAGGCGCACCGGCCTTGGGTCAAGCAGGTGATCCGCGAGGAGGTGGGTGGTGAATAAGATCTACGGTGATTGCTTGGCCACTGGCATTCATGATGGTTACATCTTGGCTGCGTTGCTGGTGACCTTCGGGGCTGTGCTGGCGCTGGCCATTTGGGCGCGGCTGGACCGTCGCCAACTGATTCGGGCTGTGCAGGCGCAGCAGGCGGCGGCACAGCGGGCAGCAGCACAGGAGAACAAGCGTTGGCTATGAATCCTCGGCGCAAGGCGCGACTCTGGGGCATTGCCGCCATCATCGGCGGCGTGTCGCTCGCAACCGGGCTGGTACTCTATGCCCTGAGTCAGAACATCGACCTGTTCTACACCCCCAGCGAGCTGATCAACGGTAAAGGTAAGGCGCTGGAGAAACCGCAGCTGGGCCAGACATTGCGCCTTGGCGGTATGGTGGTGCCAGGTTCGGTCAAGCGTGATCCCCAGTCGCTGGTGGTCACCTTTCAGGTGGTTGACCTTGGGCCGCTGGCGACAGTGACCTATGATGGCATCCTGCCCGACCTGTTCCGCGAAGGGCAGGGGATAGTCGCTCGCGGCAAACTGGTGGCGCCGGATCGGCTGGAGGCCAGCGAGGTGCTGGCCAAGCACGATGAAGAATACATGCCCCCGGATCTGGCCAAAGCGCTGGAGGAGAATCATGCCCCCGGTAGCAAGGGGCGGCCTCAGTACAACAGCGATCAGGAAAGTGCACCATGATCGTCGAACTGGGCCATCTGGCCCTGATCCTTTCTCTTGCCTTGGCTGTGGTGCTGGCAGTGGTGCCGCAGTGGGGCAGCTGGCGCGGTCATCAGGGGGCGATGGCCCTGGCCGCGCCGTTGGCACTTATGACCTTTATCGCCTCGTTGCTGGCCCTGGCGGCGCTGGTGTGGGCGTTCATCGACATCGATCTGAGCGTCAGTTATGTGGCCAACAACGCCAACCGGGCGCTACCCCTGTGGTATCGCATATCGGCGGTGTGGGGGGCTCATGAAGGATCACTCCTGCTGTGGGTGGTCGTCCTTACCGGCTGGATGGCGGCGGTGGCGGTCACCAGTGGTCATCTGCCACCTGTGGCCCGGGCCCGGGTGCTGGCGGTGATGGGGCTGATCAGCGTCGGTTTTTTGCTGTTTGTCATCTTCACCTCCAACCCCTTTGAACGCACCCTGCCGTTTGTTCCTGCTGACGGTCATGATCTCAATCCGATGCTGCAGGACATTGGCCTCATTTTTCATCCGCCCATGCTCTATATGGGCTATGTCGGGTTCTCGGTGGCCTTTGCCTTTGCCATTGCCGCACTGCTGGATGGCCATCTGGATTCAGCCTGGGCTCGCTGGATGCGACCGTGGACGCTGGCTGCCTGGGGCTTTCTGACGCTTGGCATCGCCCTCGGCAGCTGGTGGGCCTATTACGAGCTAGGCTGGGGTGGCTGGTGGTTCTGGGATCCGGTCGAAAACGCCTCGCTGATGCCCTGGTTAGTGGGCACTGCGCTTATTCACTCGCTGGCCGTGACCGATCAACGCCAGACTTTTGCCGTTTGGTCGGTGTGGCTGGCGATTGCCGCTTTCTCGCTGTCGCTGCTCGGTACCTTTTTGGTACGTTCCGGGGTGCTGGTGTCGGTGCATGCCTTTGCCACAGATCCGACCCGTGGTTTGTTCATTCTCAGTTTTCTGGTGGTGGTGATTGGCGGCTCGCTGACCTTGTTTGCGCTGCGCGCCAACGCGGTTCACCAGCGCAAGCCCACCGGTCTGCTGGCACGCGAAGTGGGGTTGCTGTTTAACAACCTGCTGCTCACCGCGGCCATGCTGGTGGTGTTGCTCGGTACCCTGTTGCCGCTGGTCTATCAACAGCTCAATTGGGGCAGCATCTCCATCGGTCCGCCCTTCTTTAATGCCATCTTCCTGCTGTTGCTGCTGCCCTTTGCCGTGGTGATGGCGGTCGGTCCTTGGTTGCGCTGGGGCAAAGATGAACTGGGTCGCCATCGCTGGCGGCTGCTGGCGGTGGCTGCTGTCGCGCTTCTGGCCGGACTGGCGCTGTATGGCTGGAGCGAGCAGGTGCCGGATGGCCGCGCGGTGATCGGCTTGGTGCTGGCGGCTGCGCTGCTGGTGGCACTGCTGGCGGGCGCCTGGGCGCAGCCGGCGTGGCGGCGCTTGGGCTACTGGGGCATGGTCAGCGGCCACGTTGGCTTTGCCATTGCCATCATCGGCATGGTGATGGTCAGTTTCTATGCCGAAGAACGCGACCTGCGGATGACGCCGGGCCAGCAGGTGAGTGTTGGCGGTTACCAGTTCCAGTTTGATGGGGTCAAACCATTGGTCGGCCCCAATTACGGTGGCCACTATGCGGATGTCAAAGTCAGCCGTGACGGCCGGCCAGTGACGGTACTGCATGCCGAAAAGCGCAGCTATCCCTCCAACCGCCAGGTGATGACCGAGGCGGCGATCCATGGCCGTCTTCACCGCGATCTCTACGTAGCTTTGGGCGAACCGCTCGATGGCGATGCCTGGGCGCTGCGCATCTATGTCAAACCCTGGGTGCGGCTAATCTGGCTGGGTGGCCTTTTGGTTACCTTGGGCGCCTTTCTGGCGATGGCTGACAAGCGGTTGCGCCGCCGGCAGGCCGCAGCTGAGGTGACGGCATGAAACGGTTGATGCTGATTGTGCCTTTGGCCCTGTTTGCCCTGCTCAGTGTGTTTTTGCTGCGCGGCCTGTTTGCCGACCCTACTGAGCTGAGCTCGGCGCGAATCGGTCAACCCTTGCCCCCCTTTGCCTTGCCAGATCTGCTCGTCGATGGGCGAACTCTGACCAACGCCGAGCTGCCAGCCGGACCGCTGCTGATCAATGTCTGGGCCACCTGGTGCCCGACCTGTTATGCCGAGCACCAGTACCTCAACCAGCTGGCTGCTCAAGGGCTGCCGATCATCGGTCTGGTTTACAAGGATGATGCCAGCAAGGCTCGGCGCTGGCTGGATCAGTTGGGCAATCCCTACCGCTTGGTGCTCAATGACGAGAGTGGTCGCTACGGTATTGATCTCGGCGTCTATGGCGCCCCTGAAACCTACCTGCTCGACCGTCAGCACCGCATCGTCTATCGCCATGTCGGCGATGTGAACGCCGAAGTTTGGGCCAAGATACTGGCCCCGCTATGGCAACAACACAACGCGGAGGAGCCCTGATGCGCCGCTTGTGGCTCTGGTTGATGCTGTTGCTACTGCTTCCGGTGGTTGGCTGGGCCGCCATCGACACCTACAGCTTCGATGATCCGGCGCAGGAGAAGCTGTACCGCGAATTGATCCTTGAGTTGCGCTGCCCCAAGTGTCAGAACAACAGCATTCATGATTCCGACGCCGAACTTTCCCAGGATCTTCGCCAGCTGGTTTATCAGCAGGTCAAAGCGGGGGCTAGCCGTGAGCAGGTGGTGGCCTTTCTGGTGGAGCGTTACGGCCCCTTTATCCATTACCAGCCGCCGGCGTCGGCGGCGCTGATGATTCTGCTGCCAGTCGGGCTGTTCCTGCTGGCCGCAGTTGGCTGGCTGCTGTGGTGGCTGCGGCGCCCGGCGGATGCGGTTGATGAGGAGCAGCCATGATGCTGGCGTTGATATTGATGACCGCACTGCTGCTGGCACTGATGGTGGTGCTGCTGGTGCTGGGCCGCGCCTTGGGCCGTGCGGGTGCCAGCCGCCGTCTGCTGTTGCCGTTGGCGGCCGTGGTGCTGGTGTGGGTGGTAGCGGTCTACGGGCTGGTGGGCGGCTATCGTGGCGAGCAGCAGTATCTGGCAGCGCGGGCCGCACTGCCGACGCTGCTGGCTCAGGCCCAGCAGGGCGATGAACTGCAGCCGGCGCAGTATGAGCAGCTGCTGATCGGACTGCGCGCCCGTCTTGACGAGCAGGATGACGCCGAAGGCTGGCGTTTGCTCGGACGTCTGGCCTGGGACGGCGAGCAGGGTGATATGGCCTTCGGTGCCCTGCAGCGGGCCTGGCAGCTGGCCCCGAACGATGCCCAGACTCAGCGCGACTATGGCCGCATTTTGGTGATGACCCGTGATGCGGCCTTGCAGCAGGAGGGGGTGGCCCTGCTGGGCCAGCTGGCGCAGCAGCCGCAGGAGCTGGAGGCGTTGTCGATCCTTGCCTTCCACCACCTGGATCGCGGTGAGCGTGAACAGGCCATCGGCTACTGGCAGCAGTTGCGCGACCGTCTGCCGGAGGGGGATGAGCGGCGGTTGATGATTGATCGCACCCTGGAGCAGCTGGCGGCTCCGCCCGCCGGGGTGACCCAGATCAGCGTCGCGCTGGCGCCGCAACTGCTGGCCCGCATTCCGGCCAATGCCCGCTTGCTGGTGTTTGCCAAGGCTGTCGGTGGCTCGCCGATGCCGCTGGCCGTTCGGCAGCTGGCCGTCGATCAGTGGCCGGTCAGCTTACAGCTGAGTGATGCCGATGCGATGATGGCGGAGTTGAAACTGTCGCAGTTCGACACCATTGAGATCACCGCACGTCTTACCAGCTCGGCGACGGTGTCGGCGGTGGCCGGTGATTTGGAAGGGGTGAGTGGCCCTATCAGCGGCGACGGCCGTAGTCAGATGGTGACGGTCACCATCGACCGTCAGCTGTAACGGACAGGAGTGAATGATGCGAATTTGGAGCGCTGGCCTGCTGTGGCTCAGCACGATAGCGACAACGGCTACGGCGGTGGAGGTGACCATTCCCCCGTTGCCCGCCAATGCCTATCAGGATCCTTGGCTGGATGCCCGTTACGACGATGAGCGCGACCCGCTGGAAGGGCTTAACCGTGCGATTTTCAGGTTCAACTTCAACTTTGGCGATCAGTATCTGGTGCGGCCGCTGACGGTTGGCTGGATGACGGTGATGCCCGAGTTTGGCCGGGTTGGCATCAGTAATTTTCTGTATAACCTCGAAGACCCAGCTAGTGCGGTTAACCATCTGCTGCAGTTGAAGTTCTATGCTGCGGCCAGCAGCGCCACCCGCTTTGTTACCAACACCACCGTGGGCCTGCTGGGGTTTATCGATGTGGCCGACATGGCCGGTTTGCCGCGCGCCAACGAGGAGTTCGAAGAGGTGCTCGGTCATTACGGTGTCGGCACTGGCCCCTACCTGATGATGCCGATCTATGGTCCGGCGACGCCGCGCAGCCTGGTGGGCGATCTGGTCGATGATCTGGTGCCGCCGCTGTCGCTGCTCAATTTCTGGCAGTCGGCCAGCAAGTGGGCGCTAATGGGGGTGGAAAAGCGGGCCGAAGTGATGTCGCAGGAAGGGGTGATATTCAACGCGCTTGATCCTTATGCCTTTGGTCGCAGCGTCTACTTCGAGCATGTCGAATGGCAGGTTTACGATGGTCAATTGCCGACCTCGACTGTGGATCCGGCGGTTGAGGATTATCTCGACGAGATCGACCTTTAACGGTGGCCTTTAGTTCGCGTTGTCCTCTTCCTCTGATTGTTGCGCTGGTGCCTGTTGGTTGAGGCTGGCCAGCGCCGACGGCAGCAGGTCGGCAACCAGCCAAAGCTGCAGCGGGCGCAGCAGCACAGGGTAAAGCAGCAGCCAGATCACGGTGACCAGCAGTGTCATCAGCCCCGGATGGCGAGCCAGTAGCAGAAAGGGCGGCACCAGTAGCAATACCTTGTAAAGATTAAGGCTGACTTGACGCCAACCGGTCAGGCGGGCGAGTGCGGTGCGAATCACCTGTTGCCGCTGGTCGCTGGTGAGTGATGCCAGCAACGGGTGATGGCGCAGGCTGAGATGGATGGCCATGGGTTACTCCGGGCTCCAGCAAGGGCGCCATTGTCGCATGGGTTAGCGTCAAGGCAAGGCCGCCGCATGTTGCCGGTGTAGTGGTGCAAATCACTGTTTTTACGCGCGACTGCCTTGTCGGTCGGTCCTTGACCAGCCACTATTGCTACGTCATCCACCATCGCTCCTTGGGCATGCGGGGACCACGGCCTGATTCTCAGGTGCGAGCGGACGCACACCGCTCTTAAACGACTGTTTGAAAGTCGCCTGCCGGTCACTACAATCCAACAGGTCCGATGAGTCGGTTCAAATCACAGACAGGAGTTGCGATGAAGCGCAAGCAGACGCAGGCGCTCGCCAGTAATGGCCAGCGCATTGCCGTAGTCAGCGGGCTGCGGACCCCTTTCGCCCGCCAGGCAACCGCCCTGATGGGGGTGCCTGCCGTGGAATTGGGGCGGATGGTGGTGGCCGAACTACTGTGCCGCTCGGCGCTCGATCCCAAGTCGATCGACCAGCTGGTGTTTGGTCAGGTGGTGCAGATGCCGGCGGCGCCTAACATCGCCCGCGAGATCGTGCTTGGCAGTGGCATGAGCGTGAACACCGATGCCTACAGCGTCAGCCGCGCCTGCGCCACCAGTTTCCAGGCGGTGGCCAATGTGGCCGAGTCGATTCTGGCCGGTCATTGCCAGATCGGCATTGCTGGTGGTGCTGACTCGTCCTCGGTGTTGCCCATTGGCGTCAGTCGCAAACTGGCCGATACCCTGCTTAAACTCTCCAAGGCGCGTAGTTTTGGCGACAAGGCGCGGCTGCTGGCCGGCTTGCGCTTCAAGGATCTGCTGCCGGTGCCGCCAGCGGTGGCTGAATATTCCACTGGCCTGTCGATGGGAGATACCGCCGAGCAGATGGCCAAGAGTCACGCCATCAGCCGCGCCGACCAGGACGCGCTGGCTCACCGCAGCCACGAGCGTGCGGCAGCCGCCTGGCGTGACGGCAAGCTCGATGACGAGGTGATGGCTGTTCATGTGCCACCGTTCAAGGCGCCACTGGTGAGCGACAACAACGTGCGCGATGACTCGCAGCTGGCCAGCTACGCCAAGCTCAAGCCCGCCTTCGACCGCCGTTATGGCACGGTCACCGCCGCCAACAGCACCCCGCTGACGGATGGCGCGGCGGCGCTGCTGCTGATGCGCGAGGATGTGGCCAAGGCGCTGGGTTATCAGCCGCTTGGCTATCTGCGCAGCTATGCGTTCGCCGCCATCGATGTCGCCGAGGACATGCTGATGGGGCCTTCCTATGCCACGCCGCTGGCACTTGAGCGTGCCGGCTTGACCCTCAAGGATCTGACCGTGATCGACATGCATGAGGCGTTCGCCGCCCAGACTCTGGCCAACCTCAAGATGTGGGCCAGCGATCAGTTTGCTGCCGACAAGCTGGGGCGCAGCAGCGCTATCGGTGAGGTGGATATGGACAAGTTCAATCTGCTCGGTGGCTCCATCGCCTATGGCCACCCATTTGCCGCTACCGGCGCACGCATGATCACCCAGACCCTGCGTGAACTGCAGCGGCGCGGTGGTGGCCTGGCCCTGACCACGGCCTGCGCGGCGGGCGGTATCGGCTCGGCCATGGTGTGGGAGGTGGAAGCATGAGTTCGCCCTTTAGCCTTGCCATCCGGGTTGATGGCATCGCCACCATCACCATTGATGTTGCCGGCGACAGCATGAATACCCTGAAGGCCGAGTTTGTTCCGGCCATGAATGAGATCCTGGCCAAGCTGGAGACCCACCACGGTCTGCGAGGGGTGATCATCAATAGCGCCAAGCCAGGGTGTTTTGTGGCTGGTGCCGATATCAGCATGATCGCCGCTTGTCGTGACGCCGCCAGCGCATCTGCGTTGTCGCGTGCCGGTCAGCAGGTGTTTGCCCGGCTGTGGGCGCTCAAAGTGCCGGTTGTGGCGGCTATTGATGGCGTCTGTCTGGGCGGTGGCCTGGAGCTGGCACTGGCCTGCCACTATCGGGTCTGTACCAGCAGTGACAAGACCAAGTTGGGGCTACCCGAAGTGCAGCTCGGCCTGTTGCCGGGCGCAGGTGGCACCCAGCGTTTGCCCAAGCTGGTGGGCGCCATCAAAGCGCTGGAGCTGATGCTCACCGGGCGTCAGCTCTATGCCAAGCAGGCCCTCAAGCTCGGTTTGGTGGATGAGGTGGTGCCGGCCACGGCGTTGGAGCAGGCCGCTATCGCCCTCATAGGTCGTGGTATGCCGCAGGTGCGGCGGCGGCGCAAGCGTAACCTGCTGGAGTGGCTGCTGGAGGCCACCCATCCGGGCCGCCAGATGCTGTTCAAGAAAGTACGGGCCCAGACGGAAGCCAAGACCTTGGGCAATTACCCGGCGCCACTGCGCATCATCGATGCGGTGGAGCGCGGTTTGGCCGATAGCACCAAGGCTGGTTATGGGCGTGAAGCCGATGCCTTTGGCGAACTGGCGATGACCCCGGCATCGGCAGCACTGCGCCAGATCTTCTTTGCCAGTACCGAGTTGAAAAAGGCGCGGTTGGTGGATGCTGAGCCATTGCCGCTGACCAAGGTGGCAGTGATCGGCGGTGGTCTGATGGGCGCCGGTATCGCCTATGTCACGGCCACCAAGGCCGGGCTGCCGGTACGTATCAAAGAGGTCAACGAAGCGGCCATTGGCAATGCGCTGCGCTACAGCCATGAGCGACTCGAACCCAAGCTGCGCAAAAAGCAGATGAGCCGCGGCGAGTTCAGCCGTCAGTGGTCACGGCTGTCTGGCGCCACCCGTTATGTTGGTTTTGCCGGCACTGATGTGGTGGTGGAAGCGGTGTTTGAGGATTTGGCCCTCAAGCACAAGATGGTGCGCGAGGTGGAAGAGGCGCTGCCAGGGGTGATCTTCGCCAGCAACACCTCGTCGCTGCCGATTGCTGCCATTGCCGAAGCGGCCAGCGCGCCGGAGCGGGTGGTGGGGCTGCACTATTTCTCACCGGTGGAGAGGATGCCGCTGGTGGAGGTGATCCCCCATGCTGGCACCGCACCGGAGGTGGTGGCGACGGTGGTTGAACTGGCCCGCCAGCAGGGCAAGACCGTCATCGTGGTCAAAGATGCGGCTGGCTTCTACGTCAACCGTATTCTTGCCCCTTACATTGCTGAAGCGGGGCGGCTGCTGGCCGAAGGCGAGCCGGTGGAGCGTATTGACCGTCTGCTGACCAAGGCCGGTTTTCCGGTGGGGCCGTTCAACCTGCTTGATGAAGTGGGGCTGGATGTCGGCAGCAAGATCGTGCCGGTACTGGAAGCAGCGTTTGGCAGTCGTTTCGCGGCACCAGCCATCTTCGCCAAGCTGCTGGAGGATGGCCGCAAGGGACGCAAGAGCGGTAAGGGCTTCTACCTCTACGCCAGCAAAGGCAACAAGGGGCCCAGACCGGTGGACGACAGTGTCTACAAGCTGCTCGGGGTAGAGCCGCAGCCGCGACTGGCCGAAGAGGAGCTGGTGGATCGCTGCCTGCTGCTGATGCTCAACGAAGCCGCGCGCTGCCACGATGAGGGGATCGTTGCCAGTGCTCGCGATGGTGACATCGGGGCGGTGTTCGGTATTGGCTTCCCGCCATTTCTGGGGGGGCCGTGCCGCGACCTCGACCGTCGTGGCGCTGCCGCTGTAGTTGCCCGTCTGGAGGTGCTGACCGAGCGTTATGGCGAGCGCTTTGCTCCCTGTGACGCGTTGCGTCAGCGCGCTGCCAGTGGTGATCGTTACTATCCGCCGGTTGCCGCAGAGCAGCCCTGAAATGGGCGCACCTGACAAAAATGGCTGCAGAAGCGGCCATTTTTGTCTTTGGTAATCGGTCGTTAGCTACGCGTGGTATGGCGCGCTAGCTGTCGGCGGCGTAGGTGCTGAATCACCGAATAGCGCCACAGCAGGCGCATGCCGCCCCAGCCCACCAGAGCACTGATGCTTCCCACTGCCAACGCCCCAACCAGTAATGGCAGGCCGATGCCGCCAAGCAGGTCGAAGAACTCGTTGATGCCGTTCCATTCGAACAGACTACCATCAATGCT
This sequence comes from Gammaproteobacteria bacterium, assembly GCA_017425245.1. GTDB lineage: Bacteria > Pseudomonadota > Gammaproteobacteria > Enterobacterales > Neiellaceae > RGIG665. Next base: position 71,485 of record JAFOOX010000037.1, on the reverse strand, counting down.
GGTGGCATTTTCCCCGGTGAGCAGGGCGCCTATTTTGTAGCACATGTAGAAAATGGGCCCCATGGTCAGCGGATTGGTCAGCCACACCAGGGCAATGGAGATCGGCAGGTTGACGCGAAACAGCAGGGCGCAGAGGGCTGCTGGGCCCATCTGAAAAGGCATGGGGATAAAGGCCCAGAATAAACCGACGGCCATGGCCCCGGATGCACTGCGGCGGTTGAGGTGAAACAGGTTGGGATCGTGCAGGGCCCGACCGAGAAACTGCAGGCTCTTGTGGTTGCGGATGAAATGGGGATCGGGCATGAACCGGCGCAGTGTCTTTTTAGGCATGGGTCGTCAATTACCAAGGATTGGTTATGTTGCTCTTTGCCGTTGCCATGGTGGCGACCGTGGCCTCTTCATTGTGGTGGCCACACTTGCCTGCTCCCGCTTGGGGGATGGCGGCGCTGCCACTATTGCTCTTTGCGCTCTGGCGCCACTGGCCGTGGCTGGCCGGTAGTGCCGTCGGGCTGATGTTGGCGTTGGTGCAGCTCAACCATTACCAACAGCAGCTGGTCACCGCTGCCATGACCGGCCGCGACCATATCACAGAATTACGCATCCTGGCATTACCGCAAGCCAGCCGCTGGGGTTGGCAATTTGAAGCCGATGTACAGCTTGCCGAACATGCGTGGCATGGCCGTTTGTTAGTGCACTGGAGCGGTAACAATAGCCCGCCTCAACCGGGTGAACGCTGGCAATTCTGCTTGCGTCTGAAACCGGCCACGGGCTTGGTCAACCCGGTATCAGCAGACCGCCGTCAGTATTGGGTTAGCCGAGGTCTTCACGGCTCAGCGTCGGTTAGCCGCTGTGTTCAGCCACGCCGATTGAGCGGTGCCCCCTCGCTGCGCAGTCAGCTGGTTGCGCTCTTTACCCAGCAGCCGCTTGCCCATAAGCCACTGCTAATGGCACTGGTGGTGGGGGTACGCGATGGCATCGATGGGGACCTGCTACGCCTGTTTCAACAGACAGGCACATCCCACCTGCTTGCCATCTCCGGCCTGCATGTGGTGATGCTGTTCTCGGCACTGTTGCTGCTGGCTGGTCGCCGCCGCCGTCGCCAGCCCGCGATCATCGTGGCGTTGCTGATGGTCGGCGGTTATGTGTGGCTGGCCGGTGGCGCCGTGCCTGCACAACGGGCGCTGGTGATGCTGGTGTTGATGGCGCTGCTGCGGCTGGGCCGCTGGCGTTTGGCGAGCGGCCAGCAGTTGGCACTGGCCATAGTGTTGATTGTGGCGCTGGATGTGCGGGTGGTCTACGGCCTGTCGCTGTGGCTGTCGGCCGGGGCAGTGGCGGCCATCCTTGTGGGGCTGCGGCTGTGGCCCCACTGGTCACGGTGGCCATGGTGGCGCCAGCTGTTGTTGATGCAGCTGTGGCTAAGCCTCACCTCAGGCTTGCTCAGCGTGCTGTTTTTTGATCAGGCCTCACTTGTCTCGCCGCTGGCCAATCTGCTGGTTGTGCCGCTGTTCAGCTGGTGGGTACTGCCGCTGGCACTGGTGGGTGGGGTGCTGTTGCTGTGGTCACTGTTATGGCCGCCATTGGCGATGCTGGCCAGCCCGCTGTTATGGCTGGCGGATCGCGGTGTGGCACTCTGTTTGTGGTTGTTGCGCCAGTTGAGCGACCATCTGCCGACGACGCTGGCGCTTTATTGGTCGGGGGAGCAGTGGCTCTTGGCGGTTGCCCTGATCGCGGCACTGGTTATGGCCAAGGGGTGGCGTTTGCGTCTGCCGCTGGTGGCCCTGTTGATGGCGCTGGTCATCCCCTGGCCGCGTCTGCCTCAGCCGGGTTGGCAGGTGACGGTGTTGGATGTGGGCCAAGCATTGATGGTAACGATCGAAAGTGCAGGCCAGGTGATGGTCTATGACGTGGGTGATGAATCTCGCCCCGGGAGCAGTACCGCCGCCCGGGTATTGGTGCCTTGGTTGCGCCAGCGTGGTTACCATCAGGTCGACCAGCTGGTGGTCAGCCATAGTGATCGCGACCACAGCGGCGGGCTTGCCGATCTCCAAGCATTGATGGCGGTTGGTCAATTGCGCGCCAACCATCTGCCATGGGCACAGCGCTGTATCGCCGGTGATCATTGGCGGTTGGGTGAGGTCGAGGTTGAGGTGCTGTGGCCGCCTGGCCGTGATGGCGCTGGTAGCGACAACAACAGTTCTTGCGTGGTGCGGCTATCGGGGCCCGGCGGGCGGATGATGTTGATGGGCGATCTGGAGCGGGTGGGCGAGTCGATGTTGATCGCGACTGGTGCCCCCCTGGCAGCCGAACTGCTGGTCGCCGGCCACCATGGCAGCAACAGCAGTAGCCATGGGCCCTTGCTAGACGCAGTTGAACCACAGCTGGCGCTGATCAGCCGGGCAGCCTGGGGCCGTTGGCGTTACCCTCATCCTCACGTGGTCGCCCGGCTACGTCAGCGTGGCATCGCCGTTGCCGATACCGGCGTGCACGGAGCAATTCATGTCGATTTCACGGAGCAGGGCTGGGCAGTGGCGACGCTCTGTGAGCTGCAGCCGCGTTGGTATCGCTCTTGTGCCAGCGTAGAATGAAGGGGTTAGCCATTATCAGAGCCGGGCATGAGCACCGAGATTACCGATCGCCAGACCTTCAAACGCCTGTTCGCTTACGTCAAGCCCTATCGCTGGCAGTTCGTGTTGTCGATCATCGCCATGATTGGCTATTCGCTGGTGGATGCCGCGTTCATCGGTTTTATCCAGCCGCTGATCGATAACGGCTTCGGCCATGCCGATTCGCCTGTGCTCAAATGGGCGCCGCTGTTTGTAATTGCCGCTTTTTTTCTACGTGGTTTCTTTAACTTCTCCAGCACCTACGGCCTTAACTGGATCGGTGGTCAGGTGGTGATGCATCTGCGCCAGCAGGTGTTTGAACACCTGCTGCGCATGCCAGTGCCCTATTACGACCAGAACAGCACCGGCAAGTTGATCTCGCGGGTCACTTACGATTGCGGACTGGTGTTTGATTCGGCCAGTAAGACGCTGGTTAAGCTGGTGCAGGAGGGGGCGCTGATCATCGGCCTGCTGTGCGTCATGTTCTACCACAGCTGGCAGCTGTCACTGGTGTTTCTGGTGATAGGCCCGGTGGTGGCCGTGGTGGTGACCCAGATCGCCAAACGCTTCCGCAAACTGAGCCGCCAGATCCAGGCGGCCATGGGTGATGTCACCAGCGCCGCCGAGCAGATGGTCAACGGCCACAAGGTGGTGCTGGCCTTTGGTGGCCAGCAGGTAGAAGCGGAGCGCTTTCGTCAGGTGAGCAACCGCTCGCGCAGCAAAAATATGAAGATGCAGGCGGCCCAAGCGATGGCCACACCGGTGATCCAGATCATCGCCTCTTTCGCGCTGGCGGCCGTGCTCTTTATCGCCAGCTTCCCGTCGATGGTCGAAAACCTCACCGCCGGCGCCTTCACCTCCATCCTGACCTCAATGGCCATGCTGTTGCGTCCGCTCAAGCAGCTCACCTCGGTCTACGGCGAATTCCAGCGTGGCATGACCGCCGCTTCGACCATTTTCGAGCTACTCGACGAGCCTTCGGAGCAGGACAGTGGCAGCCATGATCCGGGACGGGTCAAAGGCGATGTGGTTTACCGTGACGTCACCTTTACCTACCCGACCAAGCAAACCCCGGCGCTGGCGGGCATCAACCTGCAGATCCCGGCGGGCAAGACGGTGGCGCTGGTGGGCCGCTCTGGCGGCGGCAAATCGACCATCACCCACCTGCTCAGCCGGCTGTACGAGCTAGATAGCGGTCAGATCCTGATCGATGGCCGCGACATCCGCGACTATTCGCTCGCGGCGCTGCGCCGTCAGGTGGCGGTGGTGTCGCAGCATGTCACCCTGTTTGATGACAGCATCGCCAACAACATCGCCTACGCACTCGCTGAACCACCGAGCCGTGAACGTCTGCGGGAAGTAGCGCGCATGGCTCACGCCTTGGAGTTTATTGAGGCGCTGCCGCAGGGCTTTGACACCTTGGTCGGGCAAAACGGGGTGATGCTCTCTGGCGGTCAACGCCAGCGCATTGCCATCGCCCGGGCCTTGCTGCGCGATACGCCGATCCTGATTCTGGATGAAGCCACCTCGGCGCTGGATACCGAGGCGGAGCGCCATATTCAGGCTGCCCTGGAGACCCTGCGCCAGAACCGCACCAGTCTGGTGATCGCCCATCGCCTGTCGACCATCGAGAACGCCGACCATATTGTGGTGATCAACGATGGCCGCATCGTCGAACAAGGCAACCATGCTGAGCTGCTGGCCCGCGACGGCGCCTACGCTCAGCTTCACCGCCTGCAGTTTGGGGATTGAGGATGCAGTCGGTCGCTGACGCTTGGTATCGCGGCAGCCGCTGGTTGTGGCTGTTGCTGCCGCTGGCGGCGCTGTTCGCTCTGGTTGCGGCGCTGCGTCGCAGCGCTTATCGCCGTGGCTGGCTCAAGGCGCAGCGGTTGCCGGTGCCGGTGTGGGTGGTGGGCAACATCACTGTCGGTGGCGCCGGCAAGACGCCTTTGACCCTGGCCTTGGTCGAGGCGCTGACCGCGCGCGGTATTCGCGTCGGGATTCTCAGTCGTGGCTATGGCCGCAGCGGTGGTGACCAGCCGCAGCGGGTGAGGGCAGACAGCTTGGCCGCTGAGGTCGGTGATGAGCCATTACTGTTGGCCCGCCGCAGCGGCGTGCCAGTGATGGTCCATGCCGACCGCTACCGTGCCGGGCTGGCCCTGCTGGCCGAAGAGCCGCAACTGCAACTGCTGCTGCTCGACGATGGCCTGCAGCATTATCAACTGACCCGCGATTGCGAGATCGCGGTGATCGATGGTCAGCGCCGCTTCGGTAACGGCTGGCTGCTGCCGGCTGGGCCGCTGCGCGAACCACCGCATCGGCTGGCGACAGTGAGCGCGCGAGTATGCAATGGTGGCATGTCGCAGCGCGATGAATGGCCGATGACGCTGCGGCCGGGCATGTGGTGCAATCTGCAAGGCGAGTCTTCGGCCAGCTTGCCGCCCGCTTTGCGGATATGGGCGTTGGCTGGCATTGCTCATCCGGCGCGCTTTTTTGCTACCCTCGGCGCATTGGGGCTGGTGGTGGAGCAGCGGCTGCCGTTAGCCGATCATTTCGCCTTGACCGACCACTGGCTACAGGGCGCTGTACCCCCGGGGGTGACGCTGGTGATGACCGAGAAAGATGCGGTCAAGCTATCGCCCGCTTGCGGTCGCGATGTCTGGTATTTGCAAGTGACAGCGCAGCTGCCACCCGAACTTGTTGAGCAACTGCTATTACGCCATCCCTTGGCTGGAGATTGTCATGCCGATTGAGCCCAAACTGCTGGAGATCCTGGCCTGCCCCTCGTGCAAGGGCAAGCTGCACTATCTGGCCAGCCGCGAACTGCTGCTGTGTCGCGCTGAGCGGCTGGTGTTTCCGGTCGACAGCGGTATTCCTCAGCTGCTGGAAGAGCGGGCCCGTGCCGCTACAGACGAGGAGCTGGGATGAGCTTCGTGGTGGTGATCCCGGCCCGTTACGCCTCTACCCGTTTGCCCGCTAAGCCACTCGCTGATATTGGCGGCAAGCCAATGATTGTGCGGGTTTATGAGCAGGCGCTGGCTAGTGGCGCCAGCCGGGTGATCGTGGCTACCGACGATCAGCGGGTGGCAGATGCCGCCGCTGCTCATGGCGCTGAGGTGTGCATGACCAGCAGCGACCATCGCTCTGGCACCGAGCGCATCGCCGAGGTGATCCGCCGCTGCGGTATTGGCGATGAAGCGATCGTCGTCAATGTACAGGGCGATGAGCCGTTGATTCCGCCGGCCAACATCGGTCAGGTGGCGGCGCTACTGGAACAGACGGCGGTGCCGATGGCGACCTTGGCCACGCCGCTGACGGCCATGGATGAACTGACCAACCCTAATGTGGTCAAGGTAGTGGCTGACGGCCGGGGGATGGCGCTCTATTTCTCGCGGGCGGCCATCCCTTGGTGGCGTGACGGCTTCGCTGCTGGCCTGCCAGTGCAGCTGCCCGCGTCCAACCCTTGGCTGCGTCATATTGGTATTTATGCCTATCGCGCCGGCTTCGTGCAGCGTTATCTCGACTGGCCTGTATCATCGCTGGAAGAACTGGAGTCGCTGGAGCAGCTGCGGGTGCTGTACCATGGCGAGCAGATTGCCGTGGCCGTGGCGGCCATAGTGCCGCCCACCGGGGTAGATACCCCCGAAGATCTGGAACGAGTTCGGCAGCTGGTGGCTGCCGCAAGTTAAAAGCAGGGAGTCGATATGGCCTTGGCGTGGTGGAGTTTACCCTTGCTGCTGCTGGCAGCGTTGGTGCTGGCGGAACAGTTTGCCCTGCTGCAGCGGGAAGGAAAGATCTATCTAAAACAGCTGCCGCAACGTCCACGCTGGCGGGTCAGCCCTGATGAGTTGCCACGCTTGAGGCGTGCAACTCGCTGGTCCAAACACCTGTTTGGCTGGCTGTCGCTGGTCTGTACTTTGATGATCTTCTATCGTCTGTTAGTGGCTACGTTTCCGCCGCCAGCCTTTCTGGCTGCATCCGGGGTATTACTGGCGCTGTGGTCATCGTTGCAGTTTCCGGGGTACTGGCGCAATGAGTGGCGTGGTTTCGGTGCCTTGCTGGTGTTTACCCTGACCTTTCCTTGGGTGATGCTGCTGATTGATTGGATCATTGGAGCGCATCCATCATTGCTACTGGGGTTCACCCGCGATCTCGAACAGCTGGGGGTTGATTCACCCAATAAGGTTCAGGTGGCTTGGTTTGTCACCCTGATGCTCTGTGCCCTTGCAGTAGTGGCGCGCATTGCCGTGATTTTGATGTTCAACATTCCTGCGCTGTTGTTTGCCAACGTGTTGGCGCTCAAAGCCCGATATCTCGGTGTTGCCAGGGAGCTCAATCTGGTGGCCGTGGCGGCGGCGCTGCTGTTACTGATTGGCAGTCTGGCGCTGGCCTGGGCCTATTGAGGCGAGCCTTTTCACTATCATTCAGATTGATAATGGAAATAAAAACGGAGCCGTATGGCTCCGTTTTTATGCACTCTCGTTTTTATGCACTCGCGTTTTTATGCAAAAGTGTCCCGTTTCAAGCCGCTCAACGAGCGCTGCGCGGCACGAATGGCCGTTGAGCAATGCCGGTGTAACGCTGGCGCGGACGGCCGATGCGGTGGTCGTGGTGGGCGTGCATCTCTCCCCAGTGGGCAATCCAGCCAACGGTACGGGCCATGGCGAAGATCACGGTGAACATGTTGATCGGAATACCAATGGCCTTGAGGATGATGCCCGAGTAGAAGTCGACGTTGGGGTAGAGCTTCTTCTCGACAAAGTAGGGGTCTGACAGAGCGATGCGCTCCAGCTCCATGGCGATATCAAGCAGCGGATCCTGAATGTTCAGCTCGTTGAGCACCTTGTGGCAGGTATCACGCATTACCGTGGCTCGCGGATCGTAGTTCTTGTAGACACGGTGACCGAAGCCCATCAGGCGGAACGGATCATTCTTGTCTTTGGCCTTGGCAATGTACTCCGGGATCCGGTCGACGCTCTCGATCTCCATCAGCATGCGCAGGCAGGCCTCGTTGGCGCCACCGTGAGCCGGCCCCCACAGCGAGGCGATACCGGCCGAGATACAGGCAAATGGGTTGGCGCCTGACGAGCCGGCCAAACGTACGGTTGAGGTTGAAGCGTTCTGTTCGTGGTCAGCATGCAGGGTTAAGATTTTGTCGAGAGCACGCGCCACCACCGGATTCGGCTCATAGGGTTCGCATGGGGTGGCGAACATCATATGCAGAAAGTTGTCAGCGTAGCCGAGATCGTTTCTCGGATAAGTGAATGGCTGGCCCTTGTTGTACTTGTAGCACATGGCCGCGATAGTCGGCATCTTTGAGATTAGGCGGTAAGCGGCGATCTCGCGGTGCTGCTCGTTATTGATATCGAGCGAGTCGTGATAGAAGGCCGACAGGGCTCCGACCACGCCGCACATGATGGCCATTGGGTGGGCGTCGCGGCGGAAACCGCGGAAAAAGGCGTTGATCTGGTCATGGATCATGGTGTGCTGCGACACCAGTTTTTTGAACTTTTGGTACTGCTCTTCGGTGGGCAACTCGCCAGTCAGCAGCAGGTAGCAGACTTCAAGGTAACTGGCATTGTTGGCCAGATCGGCAATGTCGTAACCGCGATGGCGGAGGATACCGACGTCACCGTCAATGTAGGTAATCTCTGATTCGCAGGATGCAGTGGACATGAAGCCCGGGTCATAGGTGAAGTAGCCATTGCCTGCCAGGCTACGAATGTCGATGACGTCCTGACCAATGGTCGGGGACATCACCGGCAGTTCAATGACCTTGCCGTCGATATGTAGTTCAGCCTTTCTATCCGCCATGAGGCACTCCTCCAGCTTTTGTTATGTCGAATCGGTGTCGCGAATCGTGGGCCCGATTCTGACTGTCCTTGGTCCCCGGGGGAAGGGGTAAAACTTCAATTTCAATAACAATTCAAAAGAAATGCATAAATATGCTAGCTGCTCATCACTTTGCGCTGGCTCACAGTGCGCAGTCGCGGGGTTGGTCTGATTCTCGCGCCGGCCGTATAATCTGTTGACTGTTTGATGCAGGGCAAATGTCCTGCATTGACAGACGCAAAGACGCGGGAGAAGCGGACCGTCTTTTGCGGTCCTGCCTATAAGAATTACAGCTCATTTAACGGAGCGCCAATCTGTGAACCCCAGACAACGTCGTCCTGTGAACCTGGACCTGCGGACCATCCGCATGCCGGTCACGGCAGTTGCCTCTATTCTGCATCGTATCAGCGGCGTTGTGCTGTTTGTGGCGATCGGAGGTCTGCTATGGCTGTGGCATCTGTCCCTCTCATCACCTCAGACCTTCGACTGTGTGCGTCAGACTCTCGACCATCCGCTCGGCTGGGCGCTGATGGTGGGTGTGATGGCCGCCATGGCTTACCACCTGTGCGCCGGCATTCGTCATCTGCTGATGGATTGCGGTCTGTTCGAGGAGATCGGCAGCGGTCGTAAGTCAGCGGCCATCGCCATCGCTCTGGCCCTGGTGCTGACGCTGCTGCTGGGGGTGTGGTCATGGTGAAGCAACCAACCATCAGCCGCCGTAACGGCGTGCGCGATTATCTGCTGGTGCGGCTGTCAGCGCTGGTGCTGGCCAGCTGGGTGCTGTTCCTGTTCGGCTACCTGCTGTGCCATCCGCAGCTCGATTATCTGAGCTGGAAAGGGCTGTTCGCCCAGTTGCCGATGAAGGTGTTTACCCTGCTGGCGCTGGTTGGCCTGTTGGTTCACGCCTGGATCGGCTTGTGGCAGGTGATCACCGATTACCTCAAATGCACGTCGTTGCGTGCGGTGGCGCTTGGTGCCGTCTCTTTGCTGGTGCTTAGCTATTTCGGCGCTGGTCTGCTGATTGTGTGGGGGGTGTAAGTGAAGCTGCCCGTATATGAATTTGATGCCGTGGTGATTGGCGCCGGTGGCGCCGGCATGCGTGCTGCGCTGGCGATTACCACTGCTGGCCGCAGCTGTGCGCTGCTGTCCAAGGTGTTTCCGACCCGTTCGCACACGGTATCCGCCCAAGGCGGCATCACCGTGGCCCTCGGCAACGCCCATGATGACAACTGGGAATGGCACATGTACGACACCGTCAAGGGGTCGGACTTTATCGGTGACCAGGATGCCATCGAGTACATGTGCAAAACCGGCCCTGAGGCGATCATCGAACTGGAGCACATGGGGCTGCCCTTCTCCCGTACCGATGCCGGGCGCATTTATCAGCGTCCCTTCGGTGGCCAGTCCAAGAATTTTGGCGGTGAGCAGGCGGCGCGTACCGCTGCGGCGGCTGACCGTACCGGTCATGCCCTGCTGCACTGCCTCTATCAGCAGAACATCAAGCACCAGACCAAGGTGTTTTCTGAGTGGTATGCCCTGGATCTGGTGAAAAATCAGGATGGTGCCGTCGTTGGCTGCACCGCCCTGTGCATGGAAAGCGGAGAGCTGGTCTACTTCAAAACCAAAGCCGTGGTGCTGGCCACAGGTGGTGCTGGCCGCATCTTTGCCTCCACCACCAACGCCCACATCAATACCGGCGACGGCGTCGGCATGGCGACCCGCGCTGGCGTGCCGCTGCAGGATATGGAGATGTGGCAGTTCCACCCGACCGGCATCGCCGGGGCCGGGGTGCTGGTCACCGAAGGCTGTCGCGGTGAGGGCGGTTACCTGCTCAACAAGAATGGCGAGCGCTTTATGGAGCGTTATGCGCCCAACGCCAAGGATCTGGCTGGCCGTGATGTGGTTGCCCGCTCGATGATGACCGAGATCCGCGAGGGGCGCGGCTGTGATGGCCCCTGGGGGCCGCACATCAAGCTCAAACTTGACCACCTCGGTAAAGAGGTACTGGAATCGCGTCTGCCGGGGATCTGCGAACTGTCGCGGACCTTTGCCCACGTCGATCCGGTGCGTGAGCCGATCCCGGTGATCCCGACCTGTCACTACATGATGGGTGGCGTGCCGACTCGGGTGACTGGCCAGGTGATCGGCCGTGACGCTCAAGGCCGTGAATATGACGTGCAGGGGCTGTTCGCCGTGGGTGAGATCGCCTGTGTGTCGGTGCACGGTGCCAATCGTCTGGGCGGCAACTCGCTGCTCGACCTGGTGGTCTTTGGTCGTGCCGCAGGCCGCCATCTGGGTGAAGTGCTCAACGCCCAAATCGAGGCTCGCGACGCCAGCGACTCTGATCTTGATGCCGCCATGGCCCGCTACAACCGCTGGGACAGCGGCACAGGCAGTGAGAACCCGGTGCAGATCCGCAAGGATATGCAGCGCTGCATGCAGCTCAACTTCTCGGTGTTTCGTGAAGGCAAGGCGATGGCCGAAGGGCTGGCCGAGCTCAAGACCATCCGGGCTCGTTTGGCCGATGCCAAGCTGGATGATTGCAGCAAGGCGTTCAACACTCAGCGCATCGAATGTCTAGAGCTGGATAATCTGATGGAGACCGCCTACGCCTCGGCGCTGGCGGCCAACTTCCGCACCGAGAGCCGTGGCGCTCACAGCCGCGAAGATTTCCCGGAGCGTGATGACCAGAACTGGCTGTGCCACTCGATCTATGACCCGCAGACCGACGAGATGGTCAAACGTGAGGTCAATATGTCACCGAAGCTGCGGCCGGCGTTCCCGCCGAAAGCCCGTACCTATTGATCGGGGGTGAGCGATGTTGGTTTATTTTTCGGTCTATCGCTTTAATCCAGAGACGGACAAGAAGCCGCAGATGCGGTCGATGCAGCTGGAGATCGCTGACGGTAGCGACATGATGGTGCTTGATGCACTGATCCTGCTGAAAGAACAGGACCCGACCCTGGCCTTCCGTCGCAGCTGCCGCGAAGGGGTCTGTGGCTCCGACGGCCTGAACATGAACGGCAAGAATGGCCTGGCCTGTATCACCCCGCTCTCTGACCTGCTGGGCAAGGGCAATGTGGTAATTCGGCCGTTGCCGGGGTTGCCGGTGGTGCGTGACCTGGTGGTCGATATGACCCAGTTCTACGACAACTATGAGCGCATCAAGCCATACCTCATTAACGACAGCAAGATCCCGCCAGCGCGCGAATTTTTGCAGTCGCCAGAAGAGCGGGCACGCATCGATGGCCTATATGAATGCATCCTCTGTGCTTGCTGCTCCACCTCCTGTCCGTCGTTCTGGTGGAACCCGGACAAGTTTGTGGGCCCGGCCGGTCTGCTGCAGGCCTACCGGTTCCTGGCCGATAGCCGCGATACGGCGCGTGAGGAGCGGCTGGATGGCCTGGCGGATGCCTACAGCGTATTCCGTTGTCATGGCATCATGAACTGTGTTCAGGTGTGCCCGAAGGGGCTGAACCCGACCAAGGCGATCGGTGAGATCAAATCGATGCTGGTGAAGCGTTCGCTGTAACGCCCCCACCACTCAGGAAGAGGCCGCCCGGCCGCACATTTAGCGGCGGCCGGGGTGGCGAAAACGGGAACTTGGCGTATTTTGTAGGTGCTCGGCGCCAGCAACGCGGATTTCGAGAATCATCATGCACAACGGCCATTTGCAAGCGTGGATTGAGTCCTCGCATCTCTCTGCTACCCATGCAGCCTATATCGAAGATATCTACGATCAGTATCTGACGGATCCAGTCTCGGTCGACGCTCAGTGGCGCGCCATTTTTGACGGCTTGCCCAAGGTCGGCGCCAGCGAGGAATCGCACAGCGGCGTGCGCGACCATTTCCGTACCGTTGCCCGCCAGCGCACCCGTACCGTGGTCGCTGCCGGCCCCGACACCAAGCAGGTACGGGTACTGCAGCTGATCAACGCCTACCGCTTCCGCGGCCATCAGCACGCTGAGCTTGATCCGCTCGGCATGTGGCAGCAGGAGCAGGTGGCGGATCTGGACCCGGCCTTTCACGAGCTGACGGCGGAAGATTTCCACCGCGAGTTCAGTGTCGGTTCTTTCGCCATCGGCAAGCCGACCATGGTCCTTGGTCAGTTGGTCGATGCCCTGAAGCGTACCTACTGCGGCGCCATCGGTGCCGAGTACATGCACCTGACCAACACCGATGAGAAGCGCTGGCTGCAGCAGCGGCTGGAGTCGATTCTGGCCAAAGGCAGCTATACCGCCGAGGACAAGCTGCGCTTTGCTGAAGCCTTGACCGCTGCCGAGGGGCTGGAGCGCTATATCGGCACCAAGTTCCCGGGCGCCAAACGCTTTTCGCTGGAAGGGGGCGATGCCCTGATCCCGATGCTCAAGGAGCTGATCCGACGCGCCGGTGAACAGGGCACCAAGGAGGCGGTGATCGGCATGGCCCATCGTGGCCGTTTGAACGTGCTGGTCAATGTCCTTGGCAAGAAGCCGTCAGACCTGTTCGATGCTTTTGCCGGCAAACATGACGATCACCCTCAAGGCTCGGGTGATGTCAAATATCACATGGGCTTCTCGTCCGACTTCGCCACCCCGGGCGGCAACGTCCACCTCGCGTTGGCCTTCAACCCCTCTCACCTGGAGATCGTCAATCCGGTGGTGATGGGCTCGGTGCGTGCCCGTCAGGAGCGTATCGGTTGCACCGATGGCAGCAAGGTGCTGCCGATCACCATCCATGGTGACTCGGCGATCGCTGGCCAAGGGGTGGTGCAGGAGACCTTCAACCTCTCCAAGACCCGCGCCTTTGGCGTGGGTGGCACAGTGCGCATCGTGGTTAATAACCAGATCGGCTTTACCACCTCTAACCCCCAGGACACCCGCTCCACCCAGTACTGCACCGACATCGCCAAGATGGTTCATGCACCGATCTTCCACGTCAATGCTGACGATGTGGAAGCAGTGGTGCTGGTGGCCCAGATCGCGCTGGATTTTCGTAACACCTTCAAACGCGATGTGCTCATCGATCTCATCTGCTATCGCCGTCATGGCCACAATGAAGCCGATGAGCCGGGTGCCACCCAGCCGCTGATGTACCAGAAGATCCGCAGCCATTCCACCGCCCGCCAGATCTACGCCGAGCGGTTGGTGGCCGAGAAGGTGCTGCCGGCCGATGGTGGCGAGACGCTGGTCAACAGCTATCGCGATGCCCTGGATCGTGGCGAGTGTGTGGTCAAGGAATGGCGGCCGATGGAGAGCCGGGCGGTCAGCTGGGCGGCTTATGTCGGTCAGGACTGGGACACGCCCCACAACACCGCTTTCAACATCGGTCGTCTGCTCGCCCTCGGCGAGAAGATGTGTGAAGTGCCGGAAGGGGTAGTGCTCCATTCGCGGGTCAAGAAGCTCTACGAAGATCGGGTCGCCATGATGCGTGGCGAGCGCTTGCTTGACTGGGGCGCCGCCGAAACCCTGGCCTATGCCACGCTGGTGGCCGATGGTTATCGGGTGCGCCTGACCGGTCAGGACTCGGGGCGCGGTACCTTCTTCCACCGTCATGCCGTGCTGTATGACCAGAAAACAGGCTCCGCCCACATTCCGCTGCGCCAGCTGGCCGAGAATCAAGCGCCCTTTGACGTCTATGATTCGGTGCTGTCGGAAGAAGCGGTATTGGCCTTTGAATATGGCTATGCCACGGCGTCGCCGGAAGGGCTGACCATCTGGGAAGCGCAGTTCGGTGACTTTGCCAATGGCGCCCAGGTGGTGATCGACCAGTTCTTGAGCTCGGGTGAGCAGAAGTGGGGGCGCCTCTGTGGCCTCGTCATGCTGCTGCCGCACGGCTACGAGGGCCAAGGGCCCGAGCACAGCTCGGCCCGTCTGGAGCGTTTCCTGCAGCTGTGTGCCGACCATAACATGCAGGTGTGCGTACCCAGCACGCCGGCCCAGGTGTTCCACATGCTGCGCCGTCAGGTGCTGCGCCCGTTGCGCCGGCCGTTGGTGGTGATGTCGCCCAAGTCGTTGCTGCGCCATCCGGCCGCTATCTCCAGCCTGGATGAACTCTCTGGCGGCTGTTTCCAGAACTGTATCGGTGAGGTTGAAGCGCTCGATCCGGCCAAGGTCAAGCGGGTGGTGTTCTGCTCTGGCAAGGTCTACTACGAACTGGTCGACTACCGCCGCAAGAATGGTATCGACGACGTCGCCGTTTTTCGCATCGAGCAACTCTATCCCTTCCCTCATGCGGAAGTGGCAGAGGCTCTGGCACCCTTTGTTAACGCCCGTGACTTTGTCTGGTGTCAGGAAGAACCGCAAAACCAAGGGGCTTGGTATTGCAGCCAACACCACTTCTGGGCGGCCATCCCGCAGGGGGCCAGCCTTAAGTACGCCGGCCGTGCTGCTTCGGCAGCGCCCGCCTGTGGTTACGCAGGGCTTCACCTGCAGCAGCAGCAGGAACTGATCCACGCCGCCTTCAATTGATGGCGGCCCGAGACAACCCAACTTACATGCAAGACCAGAGGGAACGCCTCAGATGAGCATTGAAATCAAAGTGCCGGTACTGCCGGAATCTGTTGCTGACGCTACCATCGCTGCCTGGCACAAGAAAGCCGGTGACTTTGTCCGCCGTGACGAGAATCTGGTGGATATTGAGACCGACAAGGTGGTGCTGGAAGTGGTGGCACCGGAAGACGGCGTCCTCGAGGAGATCCTTCACGATGTCGGCAGCACGGTGCTGGCTGAGCAGCTGATCGGCCGTCTGCGTGGCGCAGCCGCCCCGTCGGCCAGCGCGCCTGCGCCGGCCGCGGTTGAAGCCCCGGTCGTCACCAAAGTCGCTGAGCCGGTGCTGACGCCGTCGGTGCGCCGCGCCATGGGCGAGCAGGGGGTGACGTCCGAGCAGCTGGCTGGCGTCGCTGGTTCGGGTCCTGACGGCCGTCTGGTCAAAGAAGATGTGGCCAAGGTCGCCGCAGCGCCGGATCCGGCCGCCAAGCCCGCGCCTGCAATGGTGGCGGCTGCGGTAGTGGCCACCGGCGAGCGCAGCGAGAAGCGGGTGCCCATGACCCGGCTGCGCAAGCGCATCGCCGAACGTTTGCTTGAAGCCAAAAACAACACCGCTATGCTCACCACCTTCAACGAGGTGGATATGGCGCCGATTAACGAGCTGCGCAAGAAGTACGGTGAAACCTTCGAAAAGAAGCACGGCGTGCGTCTCGGTTTTATGTCCTTCTACGTCAAGGCGGTGGTCGAAGCGCTCAAGCGCTATCCGGAAGTGAATGCGGCACTCGATGGCGATGACATCGTCTATCACAGCTATTTCGACATCAGCATTGCCGTTTCCACGCCGCGTGGGCTGGTGACCCCGGTGCTGCGCGATGCCGACCAGCTGTCGATGGCCGAGATCGAAACGGCGATCAAAGAGCTGGCGGTCAAAGGCCGCGATGGCAAGCTGACTGTGGATGACCTGACCGGTGGCAACTTCACCATCACCAACGGTGGGGTGTTCGGCTCGCTGATGTCGACTCCGATCATCAACCCGCCGCAGAGTGCGATCTTGGGCATGCACAAAATCCAGGACCGGCCGGTGGTGGTCAATGGCCAGATCGTGATCCGGCCGATGATGTATGTGGCCCTGTCCTACGATCACCGCATTGTCGATGGCCGCGAGTCGGTGGGCTTCCTGGTGACCGTCAAGGAGCTGCTGGAAGATCCGACCCGCCTGCTACTGGAAATCTGATCACAAGAATCGGGCCGGCACCGTCGTCGGCCCTGCTCATCAGCCCGGTTGCGCCGGGTTTTTCACAAGCCAATGGAATCAGCCTCATGAATCTCCACGAATATCAGGCCAAACAACTGTTTCGTGACTACGGCCTGGCCGTTGCCGAAGGTTTTGTGGTGGAAACGCCGCAGGCCGCAGTTGAAGCGATTGAGCGGATCGGCGGCAGCGCCTGGGTTGCCAAGTGTCAGGTGCATGCCGGTGGTCGCGGCAAGGCCGGCGGCGTCAAGCTGGTCAAGAGCAAGGATGAAGTGCGCGCCTTCGCTGAGAAATGGCTGGGTGCCCGTCTGGTGACCTACCAGACCGACGAAAAGGGTCAGCCGGTCAACAAGATCCTGGTAGAAGCGGCATCGCCCTTCAGCAAAGAACTGTACCTCGGCGCTGTGGTTGATCGCGCCAGCCGTCGTGTGGTGTTTATGGCCTCCACCGAGGGTGGGGTCGAAATTGAGAAGGTGGCCCACGAGACCCCGGAGCTGATCCACAAGGCGATCATCGATCCACTGGTCGGCGCTCAGCCTTATCAGGCGCGTGAGCTGGCATTCAAGCTGGGCCTTGATGCCAAACAGCAGAAGCAGTTCACCCAGCTGTTCCTGGGGCTGGCCAAGATGTTTGTCGAGTGCGACTTCGCCCTGCTTGAAGTCAACCCGCTGGTGATCACTGACAAGGGTGATCTGCTCTGCCTCGACGGCAAGATCAATATTGATGGCAATGCCCTCTATCGCCAGCCGCGTATCAAGGAGATGCAGGACCCGTCGCAGGAAGATCCGCGCGAGGCCCATGCCGCCAAGTGGGAGATCAACTACGTGGCGCTGGAAGGCAACATCGGCTGCATGGTCAACGGTGCTGGCCTAGCCATGGGCACCATGGACATCATCAAACTGCACGGTGGCCAGCCGGCCAACTTCCTTGATGTTGGCGGTGGCGCCACCAAGGAGCGGGTGGTTGAAGCGTTCAAAATCATTCTGTCGGATGATCAGGTTAAAGCGGTGCTGGTCAACATCTTCGGCGGTATTGTCCGTTGCGACCTGATCGCCGACGGCATCATCGGTGCGGTGGCCGAAGTGGGGGTCAGCGTGCCGGTGGTGGTGCGCCTTGAGGGCAACAACGCCGATCTCGGGGCCAAGAAGCTGGCCGACAGCGGCCTTAACATCATTGCTGCCACATCCCTGACCGATGCCGCCAAACAGGTGGTCGCTGCTGCCGGAGCCAACGCATGAGCATTCTCATCAATAAAGACACCAAAGTGATCTGCCAGGGCTTTACCGGCGGGCAGGGCACCTTCCACAGCCAGCAGGCGCTGGATTATGGCACCCAGATGGTCGGCGGCGTCAGCCCCGGCAAGGGCGGCACTACCCACCTTGGCCTGCCGGTGTTTAACACTGTGCGCGAAGCGGTCGAAGCCACAGGTGCTACCGCCACTGTCATCTATGTGCCGGCACCTTTCTGCAAAGATGCCATCCTCGAAGCGATCGCTGCGGGCATTCAGCTGATCGTTACCATCACCGAAGGCATTCCGACCCTCGACATGCTCGAGGTGAAGGTCAAGCTGGACGAAGCGGGCGTGCGCATGATCGGCCCCAACTGCCCCGGCGTGATCACCCCGGGCGAGTGCAAGATCGGCATCATGCCGGGCCATATTCACAAGCCGGGCAAAGTGGGCATTGTCAGCCGCTCTGGCACCTTGACTTATGAAGCGGTCAAGCAGACCACCGATGAAGGCTTCGGCCAGTCGAGCTGTGTCGGTATCGGTGGCGACCCGATCCCCGGTTCCAACTTCATCGATATCCTCAAGCTGTTCCAGGAAGACCCACAGACCGAGGCGATCGTGATGATCGGCGAGATCGGCGGCAGCGCCGAAGAAGAAGCGGCCGCCTACATCAAGCAGCATGTGACCAAGCCGGTAGTTAGCTATATCGCGGGCGTCACCGCGCCGGCCGGCAAGCGCATGGGCCATGCGGGCGCCATCATCGCCGGCGGCAAGGGCACGGCGGCTGAGAAGTTCGCGGCGTTGGAAGCGGCCGGGGTCACTACAGTGCGCTCGCTGGCCGATATTGGCGCCGCCTTGCGTCAGCGCACCGGCTGGTAAGTTGCCGCAGGGTGTCAATCTGGGGCTGCAGTTGCAGCCCCATTTTTTATGGCAGCAGCCATAGCCAACAGCGCTTTGCTCCTGTAGGAAAATGAGGGGCTGGTTGGCCAGTTTGCAGCAAACCCGTCATGGACGGCGGCGGAAAAGGAGTTGACAGCGGATATTTTGGCCTTATTGCGACAAAGCTGCCACGAGTGCGCAAAAATGGCGCATTTTATGAAAAGCTCGTAAAGCGCCATGCTCATTGCCGGTGCATCTGCGGGGATGCTGCATGATCCCGCAATCAGCGCACTTTTGGTTGCTGTTGGCTCAGTCTTATCCACGACTCCTGTGGATAAGTCTGTGGATGTGATTGTTACATCAGGCGCCAGCCCGCATTCTACCGTGTCAATAGGTCAGTTGGCCGGTTATTCATATGTGAGTTTAATATTTTGATTAATATGGTTATATTGTGGTCTCGCAGATTGTCCCGCAACACATTGATTAAAAAATGAACAGC
The DNA here is from genome assembly GCA_017425245.1 of Gammaproteobacteria bacterium. GTDB lineage: Bacteria > Pseudomonadota > Gammaproteobacteria > Enterobacterales > Neiellaceae > RGIG665. The sequence goes on along the minus strand of JAFOOX010000037.1, from coordinate 52,725 downwards.
ACAAAAATACTCTTTAAGCCTGTGCAATTCTCTCGCCGCTCGATCGTGATCCATTTCACTGAATTGTGCGGTGTTACCATCACGCGGCATATCAGAACGTGATCAGGGACTTGACCAAGGGTTCAAAAAGACGCTTTCCCCCTTGTCGCGGTGGCCAGAAACGTGTGACAAAAATTCCGATAAGCGATCAATCATTCGCACTGCGCAGGTCATAAAGATCATAAAAAAGACCACCAGTAGCTAGATTTGACGTTAAAACCCCATAAATGCAATTCAGGTCCCCGCGTCGGGGCGATGGGCCGGTCGCCGGTGATCCGTTAGAATGGGCTCCTGCTGGTCACCGGTGCCCCTATGGATCTGCTGTCCGACCCGATTCGCCCAACCCTGAGACGTTTAACGGGCCCAGTCGTCGTTGGCTTACTCGCCATGTTCAGTTTCAGCTTGGCGGACACCTTTTTTGTCAGCCTGCTCGGTGAACTGCCGTTGGCCGCTATCAGCTTTACCTTTCCCGTCACCTTTGCCCTGATCAGCCTGACCATTGGCCTGAGTATCGCTACCTCGGCGCTGGTGGCTCATGCGGTGGGCCGCAGCGATCAGGAGCGAGCCAGTCGCGTTGCTACCACGGCTTTAGTGTTGACGCTCGTCGCCGTTGGTTTGTTGGCGCTCATCGGTGCTCTGGTGCAGGATCCGCTGTTTCGGGCGATGGGGGCTTCCGGCGCCATTCTGTCGCTGATCCATGACTATATGAACTGGTGGTTCGCCGGTTGTGTGTTGCTGGCATTGCCGATGGTGGGTAATGCCGTGTTCCGCGCTCGCGGTGATACCCGGTTGCCGAGCCTGTTCATGCTGGTGGGCGGACTGGTCAACATTGTTCTCGACCCGCTGCTGATCTTCGGTGTCGGCCCTTTGCCACGGCTGGAGATGGCAGGTGCCGCGATCGCCAGTGTTATCTCCTGGCTGGTTGGCAGCCTGCTGGTGCTGGTTATGCTCAAGCGTCGTCAGCTGCTGGCGCCACTCTCCCGGGTCAGCCGTGAGCTACTGCGCCGGCTGTTGGCCATTGCTGTGCCAGCATCGGCGGCCAACATGTTGACGCCGCTGGCGATGGCGGTGCTGACAGCGATGGTGGCGCAGCATGGCCCACTGGCGGTCGCGGCCTTTGGGGTCAACAGTCGCATTGAGACTATGGCCACGGTACTGATCCTGGCACTGTCGATGTCGTTACCACCGCTGGTGGCCCAGAATCATGCTGCTGGTCTGGGTTATCGTGCTGCTGAGGGGTATAACCAGGCGATTCGCTTTGTGCTTTGGTGGCAGGCTTTGGTCTATCTGCTGCTGGCGCTGGTCAGCCCGCTGATTGCCCAGGCCTTCGCCTCCAGCAGTGATGGTCAAGCACTGGTCCAGCAGGTGCTGCTGATCCTGCCGTTGTGCTACGGCGCCCAAGGGGTGATCATTCTCTCCAACTCCACCCTCAACGCCCTGCAGCGCCCGGCTACGGCACTGCTGGCCTCGGTGGCGCGTTTCTTCCTGTTGGTGATCCCGGGCGCCTGGCTGGGCAGCCACTGGTTTGGCCTGACCGGTCTGTTTGCTGGCATGGTGGTAGGTACGCTGTTGATGGCGTTGCTGTCATGGCAGATTTGTCGGCGATTGTTTAACACAAGCGAGGGGCTGGCATGAGTCGTGACTTTGAACTGCGTGCCCCCTATGCGCCGGCCGGTGATCAGCCGGCAGCCATTAGTGCACTGGTCGAGGGTCTGGAGTCCGGGCTGGCCCACCAGACCCTGCTTGGGGTGACCGGCAGTGGCAAGACCTTCACCATGGCCAATGTCATCAATACCCTCAAGCGGCCGACCCTGATCCTGGCTCATAACAAGACGCTGGCGGCCCAGCTGTACGGCGAGATGCGTGAGTTTTTCCCCGATAACGCGGTGGAGTATTTCGTCAGCTACTACGACTACTATCAGCCTGAGGCCTATGTTCCCTCCACCGATACCTTCATCGAGAAGGATTCGGCCATCAATGCTCATATCGAACAGATGCGGCTGTCGGCGACCAAAGCGCTGATGGAGCGCCGCGATGTGGTCATTGTGGCCTCAGTGTCGGCGATCTACGGCCTGGGCGACCCTGACGCTTATCTCAAAATGATCCTGCATCTCAAGCGTGGCGATCCGATCGAGCAACGGGCAGTGTTACGCCGTCTGGCCGAGCTGCAGTACACCCGCAACGATGTGGCGCTTGAACGGGGCATGTACCGCGTGCGCGGCGACGTGATCGATATCTTTCCGGCCGAAGCCGAACGCTTTGCGGTGCGGGTGGAGTTGTTTGATGACGAGGTCGACAACCTGTGGGAATTTGACCCGCTGACCGGCCATGTTGAGCGCAGCCTGAGCCGTTGCACCATCTATCCCAAGAGCCACTATGTCACCCCGCGTGAGCGGATCCTTGAAGCGATCGAGCTGATCAAGGTGGAGCTGCAGCAGCGGCGTGAAGAGCTGCTCAAGGCCAACAAGCTGGTCGAGGAGCAGCGGCTGACTCAGCGCACGCTGTATGATCTGGAGATGATGAGCGAGCTGGGCTACTGCTCCGGCATTGAGAACTACAGCCGCTACCTGTCAGGCCGGGCACCGGGCGAGCCGCCGCCAACCCTGTTTGATTACCTGCCGGCCGATGGGCTGCTGATCATCGATGAATCCCATGTCACGGTGTCGCAGATTGGCGCCATGTTCCGCGGCGACCGCTCGCGCAAAGAGACGCTGGTCGAATACGGTTTCCGCCTGCCGTCGGCACTCGATAACCGGCCGCTCAAGTTTGATGAGTTTGAGCAGCTGGCGCCGCAGACCATTTATGTGTCGGCCACCCCCGGCAATTATGAGCTGGCCAAATCTGACGGCGAGGTGGTGGAGCAGGTGGTCAGGCCCACTGGCCTCATCGATCCGCAACTGGAGATCCGCCCGGTGGCCACCCAGGTCGATGATCTGCTGTCGCAGATCCGGCTGCGCACCGCTGTCGATGAACGGGTGCTGGTCACCACCCTGACCAAACGTATGGCGGAAGATCTGACCGACTATCTCAATGATCACGGCATCAAGGTGCGTTATCTGCACTCGGATATCGACACCGTGGAACGGGTAGAGATCATCCGCGATCTGCGCCTCGGCAAGTTTGATGTGCTGGTCGGCATCAACCTGCTGCGCGAAGGGCTGGATATGCCCGAGGTGTCGCTGGTGGCGATCCTCGATGCCGACAAGGAGGGATTCCTGCGCTCCGAGCGTTCGCTTATTCAGACCATCGGCCGCGCTGCCCGTCATCTCAACGGCAAGGCGATTCTCTATGCCGATCGCATTACCGGTTCGATGCAGCGCGCCATCGACGAAACCGATCGGCGCCGCGCCAAGCAGCAGGCCCACAACGAAGCCCACGGCATAGTGCCGCAGGCCATCGTCAAGAAGATCGCCGACATCATGGAGCTGGGCGAGCAGGCCAACGGTAGCGCCCCGGCTGCCGAGCGGGCGCGGCGCGGGCGCAAGGTGGCGGAACCACCAGCGCCTTACAGCGCCAGTCTGCACAACCCGGAAGAGCTGCTGGCCGAGATCAAGCGACTGGAGAAACAGATGTACGAACACGCCCGTAATCTGGAGTTTGAACAGGCCGCCGCATTACGCGATGACGTGGCGCGATTACATGAGGCGTTGGTCAAACTGGGCTGAGCGTTTGCTGCACCCAATAAAAAACCCAGCGTTTCGGCTGGGTTTTTAAGGGAATTTGGTCGGCGCGAGAGGATTTGAACCTCCGACCCCTGACACCCCATGACAGTGCGCTACCAGGCTGCGCTACGCGCCGAAAAGTACTGCCCTTGCGGGCAGGGCGCTATCTTACTCATTCCCGGATCTGTTGCAACCCTTTATTGGCTCTCTGCAGGGGGCGCCAGATAGCGTCGCATCTCTTTGTATGCGCGGGAAAATGCCTTGCCGCTGGGGCCATCATCAATGACCCTTCCGCGCATATCATAGACCTGTGGCTGACGTCCGTGACGAAACTCGGTCGTGCGTTCAGTCTCGATCAGGGCGAAGTGGTTGCGGTTGCCGACCAGCAGCCAGTTGCGAGGGAGTTCCGTGCTGTTGGTCAGCAGCGAGCGTCCTGCCAGTGGCAGCTTACCATCAGCGTCCAGTGGCAGGCTTACGCCGCCTGCGGCAGCCAGGGTTGGCAGTAGATCGTAGTGACTGGTGGTCAGGTTTGGATCTTGACGCAGTTGCGCCGCTACTGGGCCACTGATCAGCAAAGGTACCTGCAGCTGATCACGCGACAGCTGATGAGTGATGCCCCAGCGACCGTCCTGTTGTTCATTCAGCCCAAGGGCAAACGACGAAGTGACCACCAAGGTCGCGTTCGGACTGCTGGTGCTAATGGTGGCCAGCAATGGCGCCAGCAACTGGTCGCTATATTTGATGCTGTTGTAATAGCGGTTGATCACTTTGTTGCGGTCGGTATTGTTGCCGTTGAGGAATACCCCCTCGAAAATCGGCTGGTATGGGCCGACAAAGCTCGCTGGATAAGCCAGCTGGGAAGGGGCAGTCAGATGCAGCAACAGTAGCCTTGGGACATCGCCATTGGCCTGCCACCAATCGAGGGCGGATGCCACCGCTTGGGCGTCAGCATCACTGAGTGTCAGTGCCGGGTCCGCAATCTTGGCGGATGCCAAACCGCTGCGCTGCAGCATATCCCGGGTGTCGCGGTCAGCGTTGCCGAAGTAGTGGCCGCGATAGCCGCTGTCGGCCAGCAATTGCAGCAACGGTGCTTTATCGGTGACCTTGCTTAAGGGCTTGCGGTAGGTTGGCGGCACGCCGTGAAGCAGACCGTATAGGCTGTCCGTGGCGTTATTGCCACTGGCGTAATGGTGGTTGCTGATGCTGCGGACTGGGCGCCAGGCTAAGGTCGCTGGCATCAACTGATCTAGCGGCAGATCGTTGCGCAAACCATCGATCACCACCACAACCAGATCTGACTTCGTGGCCAATTGCAGCGGTTGCTGTTCAAGCTCCATGCTAATGGCCAAACGCAGTTGCTGCTGGCCCTCGACCCTTTGATCGAGATTGACTCCGTAATCACTAAGCAGGTTGCGGGCGGTCGTGGGATAGGAGAGCGGGTAAAGTTCGCGCTTTGCGATGATTGGGCCGTAGCCGATAGCATCGGCTGCGATGTATGCCAAGTGACCGCACAGGAAGAAAAGAACCAGGGTGGCAGCAAGCCGGCGGGCGATTCTGTGGCGATGGGGCAGTGTCCGACGCCGCCACAGGGCGAAGGCCAGTGGCCATTGGATGGCCAGCATTAGTGAAAAGAAGGCCAGATAGCTCCAGCCCGGAGCCGCCGTTAACCCTTTGGCATCTTCCAGTAGTATTGCCCACATGTACTGGGCCAGATGTAAACCGTGCTTTGCGAACAGCAGCAGATCGAGTGCCAGCATTGTCCAAGCGGCGGCGGCCAGCAGCGCGCCAATGATCAGATAGCTGCGCGGATGACGGACCACGAAGGCGAGCGGGAAGAGCAGGATAAGGTAGGCAATAAAGGTAAGGACGGCAAAATGGCCCAAGCCATAGATGATGTTAAAGCACAGGCTGGCGATGGTGGTTTGGCTCTGATTGAACAACAAGTAGAGCATGCCGAAAAGTGCGGCGCCCAGGCTGTTGGCAAAGGAAAACCAGTGGCCCCAGCTGACCAGGCGTGATGTGATTTCCTGAGGGGAAGAGATGTTGGAGAGGGAGGTCTTCATCAAGCGCTCGGCGCAGTTCAGCTTGGCCCTATGCTAGCAAAGGGCTGAGCATTCGTCGCCGCCGGGCCTCGTGATAGCATGCGCCACTGCTGATAACGGGAGCCCTGTCATGCCGATCTCTGCCCTTGCCATTTTTCGTCGCACCGAGCCTGGCGTATCGCCGCTACGTTACGAGGGGCAGCCGGTTGTAGTTGGCGGTCAGCATGAGCATCTGGTCGAGGCTTGCCGCCAGCAGCTATATACCGGGTCAGGTGGCAGTGTTGCGGTTACGGCAGGCGATAGTCCGTTACGCCAGTCCTTGACTGGGCCGCTGACCGTTGCCGCTTTTGCGGCCTGGAGTCAGCAGTTTTCCCAAGCCTTTACTCAGTGGTTTGCCGCTGCTCCAGAGGGAGAGGGGGCCGCGCCCGAACTGCTGGTGATGGTGCTGCTGGAGGAGCGCGGCGTGCAATCGCTGTTGCTGGTACTCACCGAAGAACGCCCAGGCTTTATCGTCACCGCCGAGCTTGAAGTTCGTGGCATTAGCGCCGTAGCTGTGGATCGCGGTATTCGCGTGCTGGAGATGGTGGTGGCTGGCGATATTGGCGCAGCGCCCCGCGCACGTTTTGCCGGGCGTCTGGGGCGCAAGGTTGGCGATCCGCTGTTTGAACTGCTGGGGTTGAGTCGTGACAGCGAAGCACAGACGACAGGCGCGGCGCTGGCTCGAAGTATCGCTCTGGCCTGTGATGCCCAAGGGTTGGCGCCGGCCGAGCAACGGGTAGTTACCCAGAGTGTGGGCAAGTTGTGCCGCGAACGCTACCAGCAGGGAGAGCCGGTGCAGCGTGTAGAAGTGGCGGAGTTGGTTGAACAGCTGACAGGAACTCCGCAAGCGGAGCAGTGGCTGAGTGAAGGCGGTATCGATCAGGACGCATTCATGGTTGCCCCCATAGGTTTTCGCAAGGGTAGCCGCTTCGCCGGTGCCGGCTGCGGCATGTCGATCAGCTTTGACCGTGCGCTGTTTGGGCAGGAGGTTCACTTTGACCAAAGCAACGACACCCTAACCTTCTCCCGCCTGCCAGCCAACCTTATCGATCAACTGCGCAAGGCCATGGCGGAAGAGGAGGTTGCTGTTGCCCTTGGCGGCCAATCGGACTAACTTGGACGCGCCTTGTGCCGGGACTTCCAGACCGCATCTATGCTGAGGCCGCAGACTGGTCAGATGCATCCATAACCGAACGTTTGCTCTAACCTTACGAGCCATATGTAGTTTGTGTGGGCGAGTGGGGCGTGAAAATTTGAGGGATGTCATGTGAGGGTACTTAGCCCTTGGTCTAGAATGGCGCTGGAGTGGGGAACCCCGTGATGCACGGAGCTTTACTCGTCAACAACACAAAGGAAAGGCTAATGAAAAAAACAATTCTCGCCTCTGCGATTGCAGTGGCCACGTTGGGCCTCGCCGCAACTGCGCACGCAGCGATCGAAGAAGGTCAGCTGACGGTCTGGATCAACGGTGACAAGGGCTACAACGGCCTGCAGAAAGTGGGCGACAAGTTTACCGCTGATACCGGCGTGCCTGTTTCTGTTGCTCACCCGGATGATGCCCCTGGCAAGTTTCAGCAGGCTGCCTCTACCGGTTCCGGTCCCGATGTCTTTTTCTGGGCTCACGACCGTTTCGGTGACTGGGCTGCTGCCGGTTTGCTGACTGAAATCAAGCCGAGCGACAAGATCAAGACTGCTGTTGAAGAATTCACCTGGGACGCTGTGACTGTCAACGGCAAGCTTTATGGCTATCCGGTAGCTGTAGAAGCGGTCGGCTTGGTCTACAACAAGGCTCTGGTTCCGAACCCGCCCAAGACCTTTGAGGAGATCGCTGCCCTCGACAAAACCTTGCAGGAAAAGAGCGGCGGTAAAGTCCGCGCCATTCTGTGGGATTACAACAACACCTACTTCACTTGGCCGCTGATCGCCGCGAATGGTGGTTATGTGTTCAAGTATGCCAACGGCGCGTATGACATCAAGGACACAGGTGTTGCTACTGATGGCGCCAAAAAAGGCGTACAGACCGTGGTTGACTTGATCAACGCCGGTATCATGCCGAAAGGTGCTGACTACGGTGTTATGGACGCTGCCTTTAACAAAGGCGAGATTGCCATGATGATCAATGGTCCGTGGTCTTGGGCCAACATCAAGAAGAGCAACATCGACTTCGGCGTAACCTACATTCCGAGCATCGCAGGCTCTGCTGCCAAGCCGTTTGTTGGCGTACTTGCTGGTGCCATCAACGCCGCCAGCCCGAACAAAGACCTCGCGGTAGAGTTCTTGGAGAATTACGTGCTCTCCATTGATGGCCTGAAAATGGTCAACGATGACGTGCCGCTGGGCGCTGCCGCTCACAAAGAGTTCATGAAGCAGCTGGCTGCTGATCCGAACATCGCCGCCACCTTCGCCAACGCGCAGGCTGGTGAACCGATGCCGAACGTTGCTGCCATGGGCAAGTTCTGGTCGGCTATGGCTACTGCCCTGTCCAACGTGACCTCTGGTCGCCAGCCTGTCGACAAGGCTCTTGACGCTGCTGCAAAGCGTATCGTCAAGTAAGTTCGCTAGCATTGGGAGGGGGGATTTTCCCCCTTCCCGTTTTCTTCCGTTTTTGGAAAGGTTGTGCAAATGGGTGCCTCAAACGCAATGGATCGTTCCTCCTCGCGTTTCGCCTGGCTCAGAGTGCTCATTCTTAGCTTGGTGATTCTTTTCGGCGGCTACTCCGTCATCCTGATGTATGTCAATGGCGAGATCGCTTTCGCGCTGATGACTACCTTTGTCCTGTCGTTGGGCATCTACATCTTTACGAACCCGAAGACCTACGCTCACCGCTACATCTTCCCCGGTGTTGCGGGCATGGTCATCTTCATTCTGTTCCCGATGGCGTACACAGTTGCGCTGTCCTTCACAAATTACTCCAGTAAGAATATCTTGCCGCTTGAGCGTGCTCAGGACTACCTGCTCAAACAGACCTTCAAGGCTCAGGAAGGTTCCTATCAGGCATCGTTGTTTGCTGCGCCCGAGGGTAAATTTCGTATCCTGTTGACCCCGACTGAGGGTGATAACACTGATCTGTACATGACCACGGTGGTGCCAATGTGGGACGCCGCCGAGATCAAGAAACGTGGTGCCAACCCTGATTTGATGCCGGGCGTTGAAGTGCCGCACAAGGCGTTGAAGGTTGAACAGTTGCCTGAGGCTGCGGCAATCGAGCGCAAGGTTCTATTCCAGTATCGTGAGCATCTGCGCGCCCTGCGTTTCGAACTGCCTGACGGCAAGCTGGTGATGGCTGACCAGAGCGCGGGCGTCGGTAACTATTCCGCAGTTCGTCCCCAGTACAGCCGTCTCGATGGCGGGGTGGTGGTCAAAAATACGGGGGCTATCATCAGTGACGGCAACACCTTGTTTGACAACCGCACCCAGAAGCATCTGCGCCCCAATTTTGATATCGGCTTCTATCAGTACATTGACGAAAACGGTGAGTTTGTCGGCAAACCGCTGTCGCCGGGTTTCACCGTCGGCATTGGTTGGGACAACTACTGGAAGGTACTGAGTGATCCGGGTATCCAGCAGCCGTTCTTCCAGATCTTCGTATGGACGGTGCTCTTTGCTGCCGGTTCGGTGTTCTTCACCTTGGCTATTGGTATGGTGCTGGCCAACTTGGTGCAATGGGAGTTCCTGCGCGGGCGCGCCATCTATCGAGTCATGCTGATTCTGCCCTATGCGGTACCGGCCTTTATCTCGATTCTGGTATTCAAGGGGTTGTTCAACCAGAACTTTGGTGAAATCAACCTGGTGCTGGAAACCTTGTTTGGTATCCGTCCGGACTGGTACACCTCACCGGCTCTGGCGCGAACGATGATTCTGATTGTCAACACCTGGTTGGGTTATCCCTACATGATGATCCTGTGCATGGGGCTGCTGAAGTCGATCCCTGAGGATCTCTATGAGGCCTCGGCGATGGATGGTGCAGGTCCGGTCCATAACTTCTTCCATATCACTATACCGTTGCTGATGCGTCCATTGACGCCGCTACTGATCGCCTCTTTTGCTTTTAACTTCAATAACTTCGTCCTTATCCAGCTGTTGACTGCCGGTCGCCCCGATATTATCGGTGCCTCGGTTCCTGCAGGTACCACGGACATTCTGGTCAGCTACACCTTCCGCATCGCCTTCGAAGGGGGTGGTGGTCAGGATTATGGTTTGGCTGCTGCTATTGCCACTGTCATCTTCATCATTGTTGGTGCGCTGGCTGTCCTTAACCTCAAGCTGTCCAAGATGGACAAGGTTTAACGGAGAGGGTCAACCAAGATGCCAATTGTTCAACCGAAATCACTGATCTACCGTGTCGTTGCCACCCACATTTTCATGTGGTTCTTCCTTGCGCTGATCGTGTTCCCGCTGCTGATGGTGATTGCCATCTCCTTCCGTCAAGGTAACTTCTCGGTGGGCTCTATCATCCCCGAGCATTTCACGCTCGATCACTGGCGTCTGGCGCTAGGGATCCCGGTCGTTGAGGCCGATGGCAGCATCACCCCGCCCCCCTTCCCGGTGCTGACCTGGTTGTGGAACTCGGTGAAGATTGCCTCGATTACGGCTGCCTTTATCGTCGTCCTGTCGACCACCAGTGCTTACGCCTTTGCGCGCATGAAATTTGCGGGGAAAGGGCTGATTCTCAAGGGCATGCTGATTTTTCAGATGTTCCCGGCGGTGCTGGCACTGGTTGCCATCTACGCCATGTTTGACAAGATCGGCCAGTACTTTCCGGCGCTGGGCCTCAACACCCATGCCGGCTTGGTATTCATCTATATGAGTGGTATCGCCCTGCATGTGTGGACCATCAAGGGCTACTTCGAAACCATCGACCCGTCGCTGGAAGAAGCTGCAGCCATTGATGGTGCGACGCCGTGGCAGGCGTTCCGCATGATTCTGTTGCCGTTGTCGGTGCCGATTTTGGCGGTGGTGTTCATCCTGTCATTTATCGGTGTGGTTACCGAGTATCCGGTGGCCTCGTTGCTGATCACGGATGCAGCCAAGTACACCTTGGCCGTGGGTGCCCAGCAGTACCTCTATCCACAGAACATTTTGTGGGGTGACTTCGCCGCTGCTGCGGTGATGTCCGGTTTGCCCATCACGATTGTCTTCATGCTGGCCCAGCGTTGGTTGGTGGGTGGCCTGACAGCCGGTGGCGTCAAGGGTTAATGGTTTGGCAGACATCGAAGCCTATTGGATTTTTGGAGACAGATAATGGCTGAAGTAATCCTTAAGAACGTCCGCAAGAACTACGACCCGTCGATTCATCAGGACGTGCTGCGTGATATCAACCTCGAGATCAAGAACGGCGAGTTCATCGTCTTTGTTGGCCCTTCGGGTTGCGGTAAATCGACCTTGCTGCGTATGGTCGCCGGCCTTGAAGACATCACCGATGGTGAGTTGCAGATTGGTGGCAAGGTGATGAACGATGTGCCGCCAGTCAATCGCAATGTCGGCATGGTGTTCCAGTCCTATGCTCTCTACCCGCACATGAACTTGTGGGAAAACATGGCGTTCGGCCTGAAGCTGAAAAAGATGGACAAGGCCGAGATTGAGGCCCGCGTGTCCAAGGCCGCTGACATCCTGGGCCTGACGCCGCTGCTGGATCGCAAGCCGAAGGAACTGTCCGGTGGTCAGCGTCAGCGTGTAGCCATCGGCCGTTGTATCGTGCAGCAGCCGTCGGTGTTTCTGTTTGATGAGCCCCTGTCAAACCTCGATGCCGCCCTGCGTGTCAAGATGCGCATCGAGATCGCCAAGCTGCACAAAGACCTCAAGTCCACCATCATCTATGTGACTCACGATCAGGTCGAAGCCATGACTTTGGCTGATCGCATCGTGGTACTGAGCCCGCTGAAAGAGGAAGCCGCCAGCAACCTCGAACAGTTCGGTTCGCCTCTAGACCTCTATCACAGCCCGGCCAACAAGTTTGTTGCAGGCTTTATCGGTTCTCCCAAGATGAACTTCGTCAAGGGCGAGCTGATCGAGATCGGCGAGAAAGAGTGCAAGGTCAAGCTGACCTCAGGTGATGTCGTGGTTGGTTGCGTTGATGCCCGCCGAGCCAAGGTCGGAGACAGCATTGAGCTGGGGATCCGTCCAGAACATCTGCTGCCCAACGATCACGATGGTGCCCATGGTCACATCAAGGGGGTTGTGGTGGTTGCTGAGCATCTTGGGGCCGAGTCCTTTGTCTATCTGTCGGTAGATGGCAAGGACTTCACGGTCAAAACCCACAGCGAGGTTGTTGCCAACTCTGGTGATGTAATGGAAGTTGGGGTCCCCAAGGAAGCGGTTTACCTGTTTGACACCAAAGGCATCGCGTTTCCACGTACTGCCAAGTACAACCGGGATAAGGGCGCGTTGCCGCTGGTCTAAACCATCGGTCGCCTGAGTCGGACGAAAACGCCAGCCTCGAGCTGGCGTTTTTTGTCCATACGTCATCAGGGGTGGGCGATGGCAGCCGAACGGCTATAATGTGCGACCGCCGTGGCCTCACGGCTGCCTGGAATTATGTACATGCGCCTTTTTGTAGAAAAGCTCACCTCCATCGACTCCAGCTACCTCTGCCCGCAGCGCGGCATTGTGGGCGAAAGCTGGTTGCTTGATGTGGAGTTGAGTGGAGAGCTCAACGAGCAGCAGATGTTGTTCGACTTCGCTGACGCTAAACGTGCCATCAAACGTTATGTGGATGCTACTTTTGATCACAAACTGCTTTTGCCAATAGCTTTTAGCGGTATTGAACAGTTACCGGCGGCTAGCGCTATGCTCTGCCTCAGCATGTCCACTGCGCGTGGCCAAGTATGGATGGTGGCCCCTGAGCAGGCGGTGACTTGGCTAGATGCCTCTGAGGTAACGTGTGCCAGCTTGAGTGAAGCCATTGCCGTCGGTTTGCGACCATTATTGCCGGCTAATGTGACTGATGTGTGCATTAGTTTGCGTCATGAAGATATCGGCCCCCCCCATTTTCACTACAGCCATGGTTTGCGCATGCATGCTGGCAACTGTCAGCGTATTGCCCATGGTCACCGCTCGCGGTTGAGGATTGCTGTTGATGGCCAATATGACGAGGGATTAACGCGCATGTGGTGTCAGCGTTGGCAGGTGATCTATCTGGCTCATGCAGTGGATCGCATTGGCTGGGGCGACACCCCATTTGCTGCCCATGGTGATGGGCGAGGGCTTCTGTGCTTTGGTTACCGGGCAGGACAGGGTGATTTTGCCATCGCCCTGCCGGCCGACTGGTGTGAGGAGGTGACTGTGGACACCACCATTGAACAGATCGCTGGCCACATTGCATCAGTAGTGGCATCGAGCCTGCCCGGTAAACGAATTGACGTGAGGGTGTATGAAGGTGTGGAAAAAGGTGCTGTGGCTATGGCTGGCGGCGCTGACTGCTGAAGCGGCAAGTGAGCAGCGTCAGCAGGGGCCGATTGTTCTTGATGGCCATTTTATCCAGGGTGGCATGGTGCTGGGCACTGCGCCCAAAGGGACCCAACTCACCCTCAACGGTAAGGCTCTGCGCTTGACTGGTGATGGCCGTTTCGTGTTTGGCTTCGGTCGCGATGAACCCCTCAGCCACCAGCTGAGCTGGCATCGCCCTGGCCAAAGTGGCCAGATGGCGATCACCATCAACAAGCGTAAGTACGATATCCAGAAGATCAATGGGGTGGCGTCCAAATACGTCAACCCAGATCCAAATGTCGATGCGCGGATCAAAGAGGATAACCGCAAGCTGGCAGCTGCTCGCAAGCGGGATGAAAACCTTGGCTATTTTCTGCAGCCATTCATCTGGCCGGCCGAAGGGCGGCTGAGCGGCGTCTACGGCAGTCAGCGTATCTTTAACGGTGAACCGCGCAATCCTCACTACGGACTGGATCTATCTGCGCCCACTGGCGCGCCGGTCTATGCACCTGCCGGTGGCTTAGTGACTCTGGTCGAACCTGATATGTATTTCTCTGGCGGCACCTTGATTGTTGACCATGGCTACGGCCTGTCCTCGACCTTTATTCATCTGTCGAAGATTGAGGTGAAGGCTGGACAGCGAGTGGAACAAGGCGATCTGATCGCCCGTGTTGGTGCGACTGGCCGGGTGACCGGCCCCCATCTTGACTGGCGGGTCAATTGGTTCTCAACCCGCCTTGATCCGCAGCTGCTGGTGCCGCCGCGGTCTGACACTCAGAAGCGGAAGTGACGAACCTGGGCGTCTTGCTCTTCGGCCAGCTGCTCCAGCCGCTGGCTGGTGAGCGCAATGCGTTCGACTGACTGGTAATTGCTGTCTGATATGTCGGAGATGCGGTTGATGTTGCGGCTAATCTCCTCCGAGGTGGCCTGCTGCTCTTCCGCTGCGGCTGCGATCTGGCTACTCATGTCGCTAATTTGGTTGATGATGCCTTGGATCTCTTCCATCGCGCTATTGGCATCGGAGGCCTGATGGACGCTGCTTTCCATTTCTGATGAGCATTCAGCCATTACCACCACCGCACGCTTGGTGCCGCCTTGCAGACTCTCAATCATCTGCCGGATCTCGTTGGTTGATGCGGCAGTTTTCTGGGCCAGATTGCGCACTTCATCCGCGACCACGGCAAAACCGCGCCCCTGCTCACCAGCCCGAGCGGCTTCGATGGCGGCGTTGAGTGCCAGCAAATTGGTCTGCTCGGCAATGCCGCGGATCACATCGAGAATACGACCGATTTGGTTGCTGAACTGTTCTACCTCACCAATCACTTTGCTGGAATGACGCAACTTGTCCGCCAACTGGTGGGTGGTGGTGATGTTGCGGCTCATCACTTCGCGACCGGTATTGGCTGCTGCCTCTACTTCCAGCACTTTCTCCAGTGTGACGTTGGCTGACTGTGAAACTTCGCGGATCGACGCCGACATCTCGGTCATGGCTGCGGCGACGCCGGTGGTTTCGTGGCGTTGGCGATCCAGTTCGTCGCGTGACTGGGTACTACTGCGCTGATTATCGCGGGCCACGTCTGACAGGGTATGCGAGGCATTGGACAACTGGCTGAGCAGGTCACGCATCATCTGGTTGAGGCGCGCCACCCAGCCCGCCAGTTCGCCCAGCTCATTGTTGCTGCGATAGCTGTTGTTGACGGTCATGTCGCCGTCGACCATGGATCCGAGCTGGCGGCGCAATACGGCCAGCGGCTTGCGGATGGCCATGGCGCTGCTCAGGCCGATGATCACTGCGGCGATCACTGAAACCAGGGCAATGCTGACGTTGACTGCAAAGCTGCGTCCGGCTCGCTCTTCGGCGCGGGCGACCGCATTGGTGACTTCGCCATTGGCACTGGCGATCACTTGTTCGATAGCGGTCAGGGCGCTGGCGATCAGCTCTGCGGCCTCCTTTGCGTTGGCATAGACCTGTTCCTGACTCTGGACCAAGGCTACATGACGAGCAATGACGCCGTCTTTATCCTTGATACCCTTGTGGAATGCCTTGATATAGAAGCCTACATCGTTGTCCCAGCTGTCGATTTCGCCAGCCAGATCACTCTCTTTACTTTGATAGGCGGCGAAAGCGGCTTCATTGGCTTTAATCAGCGGGGCGATGGTGGCGGACTGATCCGAACTCAGGATCAGCACCGCATTCTTTTCGACGATTGAGAGTTGAGCCAGGTACTCGTCGGCCATGAAACGCACATAGTCATCGCCCAGATTTTGTACCGCCGCACCAACAAAGCGCCGCAGCTGGGGCAGGTTGAGCTGGAAGTCGGCCGCGGCCGCTTTGACATTGGCTTCATCGGCAACGATGGCGCGATAGTCGCGCATGGTGACATTGGCCAGATCGAAGAACTGATCATCGATGGTTTTTAGCGGCGTTAACGCTTTTATCAAGGCCGGGTAGCTTGAAGCTTTCTTTTTCAATGCCAGTAACTGCTGCTGGAACTCGTTGCGGCTGGCGCTAAATGCCTGCTCGCTCTGATCCATGGTGCTGTTTTGGCGACTGGTGATCACATCCTTGAAGTGGCGGTTGGCGGTCAGCATCTCAATGCCAACCTGGTTGGCCTGATCGACCAGCGGTACCAGCTCCCCTGCTACGCTGCTGAGGTTGCGATTGAGCGTAGCGATGGCAATGCCACTGATGACACTGGCGAGAATCATCAGCCCCACCAGCAGGACAAAGCCACCGAGAATGCGACGAACAATGGATAGGTTATCGAACCAGCCAAGGACCCGGGCGATGTGATTCATGCTTGTCTTCAAGCCTCTCGGGGTGACGGATTAAGTAGAGAGGGGCGCGTTCAACCAGTCAAACGCAGGGCGCTGATCTGTGAGCCTAAGCCCACAGCTATCAGGGCTTGGCGATTGTAACGTAAGCTGACATTGGCGAAGGTGATCCCGGCGGAAGAAATGGACTTCGACATTCGTACCTTCAGGCGAATGTTGTAGTTCCTGCCAGCGCGTGGTGGTGGCCTTGATACCATCGAAGGCGATGAGCAGGTCGCGGGCCGTCAGGCCGGCGCCATGGGCAGCGCCGCCTATTGTCACGCTGGTCAGTTCCAGTCCACTAGCGTTGCTTTTGTAGGCGGCACCCAAACTGAAACGGGGGGCCAGCTGGTGGCTCCAGCCGCCTTTGTCGTCCGGGCCGAGCGCCGGTCGCAGTTGCAGGTCCACCCCGGCGTTGGCCAGCAGCTCGGCCAGCGGTGGATCGTCGCTGGCGGTCAGCCACTGATTGAGTTCAGTGGCCACGACAGATCCGGCGAGTTCGGCTACTAGCGCGATCACGGTGTCCTCATCGGTGCCGGTTAACGTCAGCCCATGGCGTTGCCACAGGGTTCGTAACAGCTGATCCAGACTGAGCCCCGTATTTAGGCTGCGCAGCCTCAGGTCCAGGGCCAGACCGACCATCGCCCCCTTGGTGTAATAACTAATCTGGCTGTTGGTGGCGTTTTCGTCGGCCTTGTAGAGCTTGGTCCAAGCATCAAAGCTCGATTCCAGCAACGGCTGGCAGTGGCGGCCCGGGTGGCGGAAGACGCGGGTCAAGGTCTCACTCAGCATCTGCAAGTAGCGCTCTTGGCTGATTAAACCGGTACGCAGTAATAGCAGTTCATCGTAGTAGCTGGTGATCCCTTCGTACCACCACAGCTGCGTTGTGTGGACCTCATGCTCCAGATCGGGCTGGAGAAAGGTCCCAGGAGCTAACCGCTTGACGTTCCAAGCGTGAAAATACTCATGGGTACACAAGGCCAGAAAGCCGCTGTAATGGCCGTCATCGGCCAAGGTTTCCGCCTGCGGCAGATCGCGGCGACTGCAGAGAAGGGCGGTGCTGTCCGCGTGTTCGAGACCACCATAACCATCGCCTTCGACCTGGACCAGAAATAGATACTGGTCGAAGGGCAAGGGGCCGCCAAATAGCTGCTGGACAGTGCGGCAGGCCATCGACAGATCGCGACAAAGACGGTCGATGTCGAAGCTCGGAGCACCAACCAGAGCGATGCGATGGTTGATGCCATCGACTTCAAACTGGCCCCACTGCATCGGCGCTGCGGCCACCGGGTGATCAATCAGGGTCAGGTAGTTGGCGGCCCGAAACTGGCCCGGATGTTCGTCATCGGCTGGCAGCGTGGTGGCCAGCTGCCAGTCGCCGTGGGGCAGGGGCCCCAGGCTGAGCGTCACCGCCCGCTGCTCTTGTCCGTTAACGGCCAGGAGCAGGCTGCTGCCATTGAAGAACAACCGGTACTGATCGAGGTAGGCACCGCGCACCGATTCATCGAAGCCGTAGACCTGATAGCGAACCCGCAACAGGCCCGTACCATGCGTCACCTGCCAACGGTTTTTGCTGACTTTGTGGACGGTGCAGGTCTGGCCGTCGCAGTTTGACTCCAGCTGTTGCAGATGACGGGCGAAATCGCGGATCAGATAACTGCCCGGCAGCCAGTTGGGTAACCACAGTTCCGTGGTGCCGGTCGCTACTGACAACTGCAGTTCGACCGCAAACAGGTGAGCGTGAGGATCGTGACAATGGACATGATAATGAAGCGACATCGGCAAACTCCGGAATGGCTGCTTTTCAGCAGCAGCGATCTTGACTACCGTAAGGGCCAGACAATAAGCAACCCGGCGACATGACCGGGACCAGGGGGGGATCATGGCCCAAGAGACCATCTTCAGCAAAATCATCCGTCGTGAAATTCCGGCCGACATCCTCTATCAGGATGAGCTGGTGACTGCCTTCCGTGATATCCATCCGCGTGCGCCCACCCATATCCTGATCGTACCCAACCGGCTTGTGGCAACGGTGGACGATGTGACCGAGGCCGATGAGTTGGCCCTTGGACGCCTGTTTACCGTTGCTGCGCGGCTGGCTCGCGAGCAGGGTATCGCCAGCGATGGCTACCGGCTGATCGTCAATTGTCGCGAGCATGGTGGGCAGGAGGTCTATCATCTGCACATGCATCTGCTCGGCGGCCGGCCGCTGGGCGCCATGGTGGCACGGGGGTGAGCTGATGAGCCGCAATCTCGAACAGTGGCTGGCGCTGTATGACGACAGTCATCGCCATCCGGCCAATATCCTGATTCACCGCATTGCTGTGCCGGTGATCGTGACCACTCTGACTGCCTTTCTGGCGGCGTTACCGTCGCCATTGCCGCTGTGGGCCAACTGGGGCGTTCTGGCCTGGCTGGTCACCTTGCCCTTCTATTTTCGCCTCAGCGTCCATGCCGGCGGCTGGATGACCATCGTCATCCTGCCGATCGCCGTGCTGGCCGGGGTGATTGCCGCGTTTCACAACCAAGCATTGTTGCTCAGCTTGTGCGCTCTGCTTTTTGCGTTGGCCTGGGTGGCACAGTTTGTTGGCCACCACATTGAAGGCAAGCGTCCGGCGTTCTTTACCGATCTGCAGTTTTTGCTGATCGGGCCGTTATGGTGCCTGCGCCGTTACGTCCGCGTCGACTGAGCAGAGCGGGCGGCCGCCAAAATGTCGTAACCGAGCCGGGCCAGCAGATCGTTCAGGGCAATCAGTGGCAATCCGATCAGGGCGTTGGGATCGCGGCCGTTCAGGGCCTCGAACAGCACAATGCCCAGCCCTTCACTCTTGAAACTGCCCGCACATTCATAGGGCTGCTCCAGCCGCAGGTAGTGTTCGATGGTCTGCTCATCAAGCGAACGGAACTTGACCTCGAAAGGCTCAACCAGTGACAGCGCCGCTTCGCCAGCTTTGTGAATGAGGGCCAGCCCGGTGAGAAAGGTCACTGTCTTGCCGCTGGCTGCCTGCAACTGGGCAAACGCCCGGTCGTGGCTGTGCGGCTTGCCCAGAATCACACCGTCGATCACCGCCACCTGATCAGAGCCAATCACCAGCGCGTCGGGGTACTGCGTCGCCACCGCTGCGGCCTTGGCCAGTGCCAGCCGCTCCACTAGGGCGTTGGCGCTTTCTCCCGCCAGTGGTTGCTCATCCACCCTAGGTGCGATGCAGGAGAACGGCAGCCCCAGCTTTTCCAGCAGGGTGCGACGATAGGGAGAGGTTGAAGCGAGAATCAGCGGTCGATGCATGAGCGACTCCATTACGGGTAACCGGCCGATTATAAGCACCAGTGCTGGCCCGCTGCTGCATAAACGGCCTTTTTCTCTTTGACTCGATGGCCCCGGGTGATTATGATTCGCGCCCTATGCAAGAGGTGAAGCTTCCCCACGCAATCGATCCGGTACGAGCGGCGCAAAAGCGCCTGTCTTATATCGGCATCGTGGCTCCCGAACAGCTGCCGCGTCTCCGTGACGTGGCGCCGCTGTTAGGCCCCGCACAGGTGGAGTTTGACTGCCTGATTGACGCCCAGAAGTTGCCCGTCATTAAGGGACGTATCAGCGTCCGCGTGCAGCACGAGTGTCAACGGTGCGGCTCACCGCTCGAGCAGGCGCTCGACATCCCTTTCAGCTACTGCGCAGTTGCTGCTGGTGATGACGAGACGGTTATCCCCGAAAGTTATGATCCGGTTGAACTGGATGATAACGGGGAACTGGATCTGCATCAGCTTCTGGAAGATGAGTTGCTGCTCGCGCTGCCGCTCGTTCCACGTCATGACGTGGCAGATTGCACGCTGGATCCCAAGGCGATGACATTCGGCGAGATCCCGGAGGAGGCCACCCGGCGTAACCCCTTCGAGGCTCTGAGCCAACTGAAAAAAGATCGATAGGAGTAGGGCAAAATGGCTGTTCAACAGAACCGCAAAACTCGTTCCAAGCGCGGCATGCGTCGTTCACACGATGCGCTGACTACCGCAGCGTTGTCCGTTGACCAGACCAGTGGCGAAACCCACCTGCGTCATCACGTCACCGCTGATGGTTATTACCGCGGCAAAAAAGTGATTTCCAAGTAATCGGAAAGCCACTTGCCACGTCTAACCCTAGCGTTAGATGCGATGGGGGGCGATTTTGGCCCCCCTGTTACTGTGCCCGCAGCGCTCGCCGCACTTTCCCGCTTCCCCAATCTCCATATCCAGCTGTTTGGTGATGCGGTCCGTCTGCGTCAGCAGCTAGGCCGTCAATCTCACGATCGCCTCGACATCTGCCATGCACCGGAAGAGGTGACCATGGCTGACAAGCCAGCCCAGGTGTTGCGCAGCCGCCGTCAGTCATCGATGTGGCTGGCGCTGGAGGCGGTTGCCGCCGGGCGCGCTGATGGTTGCGTCAGCGCCGGCAATACCGGGGCCTTGATGTCCATGGCCAAGCTGCAGCTCAAGACCCTGCCGGGTATTGAACGCCCCGCCTTGGTGGCGGCCCTGCCGACTCATTGTGGTGGCCGGGTGCATATGCTCGATCTGGGTGCCAACGTCGACTGCAGCGCCGAAACCCTGTTTCAGTTCGCCCTTATGGGACATGTCAAGGCGCGTCTGGTTGAGGGTATCGCGCGGCCACGGGTGGCATTGCTCAACGTCGGCGCTGAAGAGGTCAAAGGCACTGAGGAGGTGCGTCAGGCGGCGCGTATGCTCGGTGAATGCCGCGATCTGCAGTACACCGGCTTTATCGAAGGCAATGATCTCTTTTCTGGCCGTGCCGACGTTATCGTCTGTGACGGCTTTGTCGGCAACGTTTGTCTCAAGACCGGCGAAGGACTTACCCAGTTCCTGGTCGAGGAGCTCAAAGGCAGCCTCAAGCCACGCTGGCTGGGCAAGCTGGTGTTGCCACTGTTGCTGCCGGGGGTAGCCAAGTTACTGAAAACCATGAACCCCGACCAGTACAATGGGGCTAGTCTGCTAGGATTGCGTGCCATTGTGGTAAAGAGCCACGGTAACGCGGATATTCCGGCGTTCGTCAATGCGATAGGCGAAGCGGTCGTTGAGGTGCAGCGTCAGGTCCCGGCGCGCATCAAGGACCAGCTCGAAGCCGCGCTTCTCTAAAGAGCAACAGATGCAGAGCAAAATTCTGGGTACCGGCAGTTATCTGCCCGCCGGTGTATTAACCAACGCTGATCTGGAAAAGATGGTCGATACCAGCGACGAATGGATTGTCGAGCGTACTGGCATTCGCGAGCGACGCATTGCCGGCGCCGACGAGACGGTAGCCTCCATGGGGACTGCAGCGGCCCAGCAGGCGCTGGACGCCGCCGGCATCGCGGCCACTGAGCTGGACATGATCATCTGCGCCACGGCCAGCGCCACCAACCATTTTCCCTCAGCCGCCTGCGAGATTCAGGCAGCACTGGGCGTTGCTGCCATTCCGGCCTTTGATGTCTCCGCTGCCTGTGCCGGCTTCAGCTACATCCTGTCGATTGCCGACCAGTTCATTCGCAGCGGTCATTGCCGCAAGATCCTGTTGGTTGGTAGCGAAGTTTTGTCGCGTCTGGTGGACCCGGCCGATCGCGGTACTGTCATCATCTTCGGCGATGGTGCCGGGGCGATGGTGCTGGGCGCCAGCAGCGACGAGGGGATCATCGGCACTCATCTGTGTGCTGATGGCCGTTACGGTGAGCTGCTCAAATTGCCGGTGCCATCTCGCACTGATGCCACCCCTTGCTGGTTGACCATGAAGGGCAACGAGGTGTTCAAGGTGGCGGTGACCAAGCTGGCCGAGGTGGTCGAGGAACTGCTTGAGAAAACCGGCGTCAGTCAGGACCAGATCGATTTTCTGGTGCCCCATCAGGCCAATCTGCGCATCATCAGTGCTACGGCGCGCAAACTGGATCTGCCGATGGAGCGGGTCGTGGTCAATCTGGATCGCACCGGCAACACTTCGGCGGCATCGGTGCCTATCGCGCTTGACGAAGCGGTGCGCGATGGTCGCATCCAGCGGGGTCACCTGTTGCTGCTTGAGGCCTTCGGTGGTGGGTTTGCCTGGGGCGCAGCCCTGATTCGTTATTAATGGAGACTGTGCGATGACCGTTGCCAATCTTGCTTTTGTTTTTCCCGGCCAAGGTTCTCAGGCCGTCGGCATGCTGGCCGACTGCGCTGATAATGCCGTGGTTCGCGATACTTTTGCCGAGGCTTCTGCCGTGCTCGGCTACGATTTGTGGGCGTTGGCCAGCAGTGGGCCGGTCGCAGAGCTGAATCAGACTCATCGTACCCAGCCGGCGCTGCTGGCTGCATCGGTGGCTCTGTACCGCTTGTGGCGCGCCCAGGGTGGCGCTCAGCCTGCGGTGATGGCCGGTCACAGCTTGGGTGAATACTCGGCGCTGGTTTGCGCTGGCGCCATCGCTTTTGCCGATGCCATCCGCCTGGTCGAACAGCGTGGCCGTTTCATGCAGCAGGCGGTGCCTGCTGGCGAAGGGGCGATGGCGGCGATCCTGGGGCTTGAAGATGATCAGGTGCGCCAGATCTGCGCTCAGACCCGCGGTGATGAGGTGGTGGCCGCAGTCAACTTTAACAGTCCGGGTCAGGTGGTGATCGCCGGTCATACGGATGCGGTTGCCCGCGCCAGCGAGGCCTGCAAGGCCGCCGGCGCCAAGCGCGCTTTGCCGTTGCCGGTCAGCGCACCGTCCCATTGTGAGCTGATGAAGCCGGCGGCTGAGCAGTTGGCGGCGTTGTTGACGACTATCAGTATTCAGTCGCCGCAGGTGCCGGTGTTGAATAATGTTGATGTCGCCAGCCCTAGCCAGCCAGATCAGATCCGCGATGCGCTGGTGCGGCAACTTTATTTACCGGTACGCTGGACTGAATCAGTGGAAAAACTGGCCACTCAGGGTGTTCGCCAGTTTGTTGAAGTGGGCCCGGGCAAAGTGCTGAGTGGCTTGGTCAAGCGCATCGCCAAAGAGGTTGATTGTCTGGCCGTAAATGATCTGGCATCGCTGAACGCCAGCCGTGAAATTCTTAACTGAACCTGTGGAACAGCATATGAGCATCTCCATCAGTCTTGACGGTAAAGTGGCCTTGGTAACCGGTGCTAGCCGTGGTATTGGCCGAGCTATTGCTGAAACTCTGGTCGCCGCCGGCGCTTATGTATTCGGTACGGCCACCAGCGATAGTGGCGCGGCTGCCATAAGTGCCTATCTGGGCGACAAGGGGCAGGGGCTGACCCTTAATGTGACCGATGATGCCTCCATCGAAGCGGTGTTCGAAGCGATTAAGGCGGCCAAGGGGGATGTCGACATTCTGGTAAACAACGCCGGAATCACCCGCGACAATCTGCTGATGCGGATGAAGGACGAAGAGTGGAACGAGGTGCTGGATACCAACCTCACTTCGCTGTTCAAGCTGTCCAAAGCGGTGATGCGGGCGATGATGAAAAAACGCGCCGGCCGCATCATTAGCATCGGTTCGGTGGTGGGCACCATGGGTAACGCCGGCCAGGCCAATTATGCGGCGGCCAAGGCGGGTCTTATCGGTTTCACCAAATCGCTGGCGCGTGAAATCGCTTCCCGTGGTATCACCGTCAACGCGATCGCGCCCGGCTTTATTGAAACTGACATGACGCGGGCACTGGACAACGGACAACGAGACAGTATCCTCGCACAGGTGCCGATGAACCGGCTCGGCCATGTCGATGAGATCGCTGCTGCGGTACTCTTCCTGGCGTCGGACATGGCGGGTTACGTGACTGGCGAAACCCTCCATGTCAACGGCGGTATGTACATGGTTTAAATCATAAATTTGATCGGCCGCAAAGCCTGGTTTGACCGCGCTTGGCGTGCCGATCATGGTGTTGCAACTTTTAGGCTATCGAATACACTACACGCAACTCGCGCAAGCGTAATCGAAAGGAAACTGTAATGAGCACTATCGAAGAACGCGTCAAGAAGATCATCGTCGAACAGCTCGGCGTGAAAGAAGACGATGTCAAGAACGAAGCATCCTTCGTTGACGATCTTGGCGCGGACTCGCTGGATACCGTTGAACTGGTGATGGCCCTCGAAGAAGAGTTTGGCATCGAGATTCCTGACGAGGAAGCCGAGAAGATCACCACCGTACAGTCGGCTGTTGACTACATCAACGCCCATCAGAAAGACTAAGACTGACTCCAGTCAGAAAGGGCGGCCACGGCCGCCTTTTTTTTAGCGGCGATATTCATTGGAGGTAATGCGTGTCCAAGCGTCGTGTCGTGATTACCGGCATGGGGATGTTGACCCCGGTTGGCAACACCGTCGAGAGTAGCTGGCAGGCTCTGTTAGCCGGTCAGAGTGGTATCGGGCCGGTTGAGGGTTTTGATGTCACTACGTTTTCGACCCGTTTTGCGGGTCAGGTGAAGGACTTCGACGTTGAAGCTTACCTGCCCAAAAAAGAAGCACGGAAGATGGACCTGTTTATCCAGTACGGTATCGCCGCCGGGATGCAGGCGATGCAGGACTCCGGGCTGCAGGTGACCGATGCCAATGCCCATCGTATTGGTGCCGCCATTGGTTCAGGGATCGGTGGTCTGGCCCTGATTGAAGAGAACCATAACGCCCTGCTGGGTGGTGGTCCACGCAAGATTTCACCGTTCTTTGTCCCCTCGACCATCATCAATATGATCAGTGGCCATCTGTCGATCATGTTTGGTCTCAAGGGCCCCAACATCTCTATTGTTACCGCCTGCACCTCGGGTGTTCACAACATCGGCCATGCAGCCCGCATGATCGCCTATGGTGATGCTGATGCGATGCTGGCCGGTGGCGCCGAAGCGGCCTGTACCCCCTTGGGCCTCGGTGGTTTTGCAGCCGCCCGAGCTTTGTCTACCCGCAATGACGAGCCGCAGCGTGCCAGCCGTCCGTGGGACAAAGACCGTGATGGTTTTGTCCTGGGAGATGGCGCTGGGGTGTTGGTGGTCGAAGAGTTTGAGCACGCCAAGGCTCGTGGCGCCAAGATCTATGCTGAAATTGTCGGCTTTGGCATGAGCGGTGATGCATATCACATGACCTCGCCGCCTGCCGATGGCGAAGGCGCCGCGTTGGCCATGGTCAATGCCCTTGCTGATGCTGGTGTCAGCCCAGAGGTCGTCGGTTACATCAATGCCCATGGCACCTCGACGCCGGCTGGTGACAAAGCTGAGACCAACGCCGTCAAAGGGGTGTTTGGTGATCACGCCTACAAGCTCAAGGTGGGTTCCACCAAGTCGATGACCGGCCACCTGCTGGGGGCTGCTGGTGCGGTTGAGACCATCATCACCGCCCTGGCGCTCCGTGATCAGGTGGTGCCGCCGACCATCAACCTTGAGAATCCCGACGACGGCTGCGATCTCGATTACGTGGCCCATGGCGCGGCCAAGGTCGAGATGGACTACGCCCTGTCCAACTCTTTCGGCTTCGGCGGGACCAACGGCTCGATTCTGCTCAAGCGGGTGTGAACCTGGCGCCTTTGCAGTTGCCAAAGCCTGATACCGTCCAGGGTCAGGCTTTTTGTCATTCACGAGGGGGCTAATGGTTCTGGTCAATGGCCAGCCGCTCGATCAGATCGGCATCAGTGATCGTGGTTTCAACTACGGTGACGGTCTGTTTACCACTTTGGTGTGCCGTGCAGGTGTGCCCCTGCTGTGGTCCAGCCATGTCGAGCGTCTCACCAGCGGTTGCCAGCGGCTGGCGATCACGGCGCCGGATCTGACCCTGATCCGGGCTGAAGTGGAACAGCTGGCGGCGGGTGATGACTGCATTATCAAGGTGGTGATCAGCCGTGGCTACGGTGGTCGTGGTTATGCCATTGCCGGCGTCGGCGCCCCCAATCGCGTGCTCTCACGGCATCCGCTGCCTGCGCATCGTCAGCAATGGCGGCAGCAGGGTATTGTTACTGTTCTGTTGCCCCAGCCCCTTGGCAGCCAACCGCTGTTAGCGGGCCTGAAAAGTCTGAATCGGCTGGAGCAGGTGTTGCTGCGCCAAGCTGCTGTCAGTGCCGGTGCCGATGAAGGGATCTGCGTTGATGACGCCGGGATGCTGGTGGAAGCGACCGCTGCCAATCTGTGGTGGCGCGCTAATGGGATCTGGCACACCCCGTCGCTTGAGCGTTGCGGCGTCAGCGGGGTGATGCGTCAGCTACTACTGGATACTTTTGCTGCTCGTGGTCAAGCGGTGCGTCAGCTTTGCGTCGCGGCTACGGCACTGGATGAGGCGGATGAATTGATGTTAACCAATACAACCTTTGGCTTGGTGCCGGTGCGCCGTTATCAGCAGCGCGAATTCACCGGCTGGCCAGCAATCAGCCACCTGCAGCAGGAATTGGCTGAGGTGATGGCATGATCCGTCATCTGTTGCGTCTGATTGCTCTGGCTATTCTGCTGGCCGTGGTAGTGGGCATAGGCACTATGGAACTGGCCAAGCAGGTTGCGGTGCAACCGCTACAGAACCGTGATGCTGAACTGTTGGTCGTGGCGCGTGGCAGCCACGCTCGGGCCGTGCTCAAGGAGCTGCAGGGAAGGGGCTTGATTGCTGCCAACCCGATAACCCCCTATCTGGTTCATCTGCGGCCTGAGTGGACACGCATTCAGGCCGGAACCTACCGGCTTTATCCGGGCGAATCGTTGGGGGCTCTGTGGCGGCGGCTGATGAGCGGTGATTCGGCTAAGGTCAGCGTCACCCTGATCGAGGGAATGAAGGTCAATGATGTGTTGGCCCTGCTGCGCCGTACTCCGGATCTCAAGCAGACGCTGGCCTTGGATGTCACAGTCGAGACACTTGGTCAGCAACTGCAGCCGGCGGTCGCCAATGCCGAAGGCTGGTTAATGCCCGATACCTATGTTGTAGATTTGGGAAGCAGCGATCTGGCCTTGTTGCAGCATGCCTACGCCACCATGCGTGCGGAGCTGGATCAGCAATGGGGTAAACGAAGTGCCGGATTGCCCTATGCTGACCCTTACGCCGCACTGATCATGGCCTCGATCATCGAGAAAGAGAGCGGCCACGCTCCCGAGCGGCCTCTGATCGCCTCGGTATTTGTCAACCGTATGCGCATCGGTATGCGTCTGCAGACCGACCCCACTGTCATCTATGGTCTGGGCGACCGCTATGCGGGCAAGATCACCCGTGACCACCTGCGCCAGCCCACCCCTTATAACACCTACACCATTGATGGTCTGCCGCCGACACCGATTGCGCTGCCCAGCCGGGCGGCCTTGCATGCGACGCTCAATCCGGCGGTCTCTGACTACTTCTATTTCGTTAGCCGCGGTAACGGTGAGCATCAGTTCTCGCGCACCCTCGACGAGCACAATGCAGCGGTTCGCCGTTACATCCTGGGGTTGGATAAGTGATGGGCAAAGGGTGTTTTATCGTCATCGAGGGGTTGGAAGGCGCGGGTAAATCAACCGCCGTGGCCACCGTCTGTGACTGGCTGCAGCAGCACGGCGTGTCTGAGCTGGTACGGGTGCGCGAGCCGGGTGGAACGCCGCTGGCCGAGGCTATTCGCGCCTTGTTTAAACGGCCACCAGAGGGCGAACGTGTGGCGCCAGCCACTGAGCTGTTATTGATGTATGCGGCCCGCCGCCAGTTGCTGGAGCAGGTGATCTGGCCCGCCTTGGAGCGTGGTGCCTGGGTCGTAGCCGACCGTCACGACTGGTCGACCTTGGCCTATCAGGGCGGCGGCCGTGGTTTGGCTGATGAGCTGATCTTGCCGGTGCGACAGGCGGCACTGGGGGAGTTCCGCCCCGATCTCACCCTCTATCTCGATCTGCCTGCCGATCTGGGGCTGGCCCGTGCTCAAGGGCGTGGCCAGCTGGACCGCATTGAGCAGGAGGCGCTGACTTTCTTTGAGCGGGTGCGCAGCCGTTATCAGCAGCTGGCAGTCGACTGCCCGCAGGCACTGACCATTGATGCCAGCCAGCCCCTAGCCTCCGTGACCACCGCCCTGCAGCAGGCACTGGCCGGCAGTTGGCCGCGCCTGCAGGACGCCGTGGCATGAGTCTGGAACGCTATCCGTGGTTGGCGCCGCTGTGGCAGCAGCTGCTCGGGCAGCTGCGTCAAGGACGCTTGCCCCAAGGGCTGTTGCTGACCGGCCCGACCGGCGTGGGCAAAGTAGCGTTGGCCCGCCAGTTGGCGCAGCGCTGGCTCTGTAAGGGCGATGATGAGCTACCCTGCGGTCGTTGCCAGAGCTGCCAGCTGTGGGCGGCTGGCACCCATCCCGATTTTCGTTTGCTCAAGCCTGAAGATAACGGCCGCATCGGCATTGACGAGGTGCGCAGCCTGCAACAGCAGTTGGCGACCACCGCCTATCTGGGCGGGCGGCGGGTGGTGGTGATCGAAAACGCGGCGCAGATGACCGACAACGCCGCCAACGCTCTGCTCAAAACCCTTGAAGAGCCGCCCTCCGGCACCCTGTTGCTGTTGACGGCGGCCCGCCGTGAGTCGCTGCTGGCCACCATCATCAGCCGCTGCCAGCACTGGCCGCTGCCGCACCCTGACAGCGGCGCCGTGCTTGCTCTGATCGACGCCACCACAGCCGAGGGGGTTGAACTGTCAGCCCTGTGCGCTCATGCGCCGCTGATGGTGCTGGCATTATTGGCCCAGCCCCAATGGCTGCCGGTGGCCACTGCCTTTTTGCAATGGCGGCGTGATGGCCGTCATAGCGGCGCACTGGCCGAGCTGCTGATCAAGCAGGGGCCGGCGGTGGCCGCCATGCTCTGGCAGTTGGCCGCCGCCGAATGGCCGCTGGCCACTCGCGGTGCCGCTCTGGAACTGCTGGCGCGGACCGCTGCCGCTCTGCAACTGCCGGGGCGTAACCTGTCCCTGGCCATTCATCAATTGCTGGCTGACCTGGCCCCACTGCGCCAGCGCAGCGCGACTCACCCAGCCACAGGAGTTTCACCATGGGTCCGGTAATGCTCGATCTGAACGCCACCAGCCTGCAGGCCGAGGAGCGTGAGTTGCTGGCCCACCCGGCCGTGGGTGGGCTTATCCTGTTCACCCGCAATTTTGTCGAGGAAGCCCAGCTGCTGGAGCTGGTACGCGAAGTGCGCGCGGTACGCCCTGAACTGTTGTTGGCGGTCGACCACGAAGGGGGGCGGGTGCAACGCTTCCGCCGCGATTTCACCCTGATCCCCGCCATGGGCAGTTTCGAGCGCGGTGGCGATCTGGCTGAGGGCTGCCGCCAGGCCGAGGCCGCCGCCTACGTGATGGCTAGTGAAGTGCGCGCTTGCGGTATCGACATCAGTTTTGCGCCGGTGGTTGACCTGCATGGCATCAGTGAAGTGATTGGCGATCGGGCCTTCAGTGCTGACGTGGCAACGGCGGTTACCCTGCTGCGGGCCTTTATCAACGGGATGATGGCTGCGGGCATGGGTGCGACCGGTAAGCACTTTCCGGGTCATGGCAGCGTGCGTGAAGACTCGCATATTGCCATCCCGGTGGATCGCCGCAGCGAGGCTGAGATCCGCCAGCTCGATCTCGAGGTGTTTCGCCAGCTGATGGCGGAGCAACTGTTGGCGGCTGTCATGCCGGCCCACGTGATCTATTCGGCGGTGGATGACAGTCCGGCTGGTTTTTCGCCACTGTGGCTGCAGCAGATACTGCGCCGTGAACT
Source organism: Gammaproteobacteria bacterium (assembly GCA_017425245.1). Lineage (GTDB taxonomy): Bacteria > Pseudomonadota > Gammaproteobacteria > Enterobacterales > Neiellaceae > RGIG665. The sequence continues at coordinate 23,066 of JAFOOX010000037.1, read as the reverse complement.
GGCCTTTGACGGGGTGATCTTCTCTGACGATCTGTGCATGGCCGGCGCCCATGTGGCTGGCTCCGTTACCGAGCGAGCTGCAGCGGCACTGGACGCCGGCTGCGACATGCTGCTGGTATGCAATGATCGTAAGGCTGCTGAGCAGGTGGTGGAGTGGGTGGGGGGAGCGCCTGCTCCGGTTCGGCCCCAATTGGCGGCGCTGGGCGGCGCCCGAGCGGAGGGCTTGAAGACTCTGCGCAGTGATCGCCGCTGGCAGGCGGCTCAGGCTATACTTCACGCCGGCTAACGGCCGACCCCGGTCAGCAGCTTGGGCGCTTAGCTCCGGCTGCATGCCGGGGCATATTCAGGCGGTTGAAAGATGCACGCGGCCATGGCCGACAGACGCAAGCGGAGCAGCGGATGATCATCTACCTTCATGGCTTTGATGCCACCAGTCCCGGCAATCACGAAAAAGTGCTGCAACTCAAGTTCATCGACCCGGACGTGCGGGCGGTAACCTACAGCACTCTTCATCCGCGCCATGACTTGAGCCACCTGCTCAAGGAGGTGCAGCGCAATCTGGAAAGCAGCACTGATGCCTGCCCACTGATCTGTGGCGTGGGGCTGGGCGGTTACTGGTCTGAACGAATCGGTTTTCTCGCGGGCATCAAATCGGTGCTGTTCAATCCCAACCTGCATCCTGAGCTGAACATGGTCGGCCGTATCGATCGGCCGGAGGAGTATGCGGACATCGCCAGCAAATGTGTCAGTGAGTTCCGCACCAAAAACCGCGCTCGCAGCCTGGTTATTCTCTCCCGCAACGATGAAACCACCGATCAGCAACCAACTGCCAATGCCCTTGACCCGTACTATGAGGTGGTGTGGGATGAGACTCAGGGCCACAAGTTCAAGCAGATTGCCCAGCATCTGCAACGCATCAAGGCGTTCAAGCTGGCGCCAGTGACTGCCTGAGTTCCATCTTTTCTTTTTCGGCGGGCTCCTTTTGGCCGGCCGGTCATGCGATTTAAGCGGAGCAGATCATGACCAAGACGCGCATTATTGTGGTCGGCGGCGGAGCCGGCGGGTTGGAATTGGCCACCCGGCTGGGCGACAAACTGGGGCGTAAGGGCTGGGCCAGCGTTACCTTGGTTGATCGCAAATCGACCCATCTGTGGAAGCCCTTGCTGCATGAGGTAGCTACTGGTTCTCTTGATGCCGGTATCGATTCCCTCAGCTACCGCGCTCAGGCATTCAACCACCATTTCGAGTTTCAGCTGGGTAGCCTCAGCAACATCAACCGCGAAGCCAAAAGCATCACGCTTGCCCCCATTGTTGATGACGCCGGTCAGCAGATCGTCGCCGAGCGCCATCTGCCCTACGACTATCTGGTGCTAGCCATTGGCAGTATCTCCAACGACTTCAATACCACCGGGGTACGGGATCACTGCATCTTCCTGGATGCCCCGGAACAGGCGGAACGCTTTCACAAAGAGCTGATGAATGCCTTTCTGGCCCTTAACAACAAAGGCGATCAGGGCAACATCGATATCGCCATCGTTGGCGGCGGTGCTACCGGCGTTGAGCTGTCGGCCGAGTTGCACAAGGCGGCTGAGGTGCTCTCCTCCTATGGCTTTGCCCGCATCGGCCGCGAGCGGCTGCGGGTGACGCTGGTGGAGGCGGGCCCGCGGATCCTGCCGGCGCTGCCGGAGCGGATTTCGGCCAGTGCCCACAAGGAACTGACCGAGCTGGGGGTGCAGGTGCGTACCGCCACCATGGTGACTGAAGCGCGCAGTGACGGGCTGATGACCAAGAGTGGTGAACTGATCCCGGCCTGCCTGATGGTGTGGGCGGCGGGTATTAAGGCGCCCGACTTCCTGCGAGAGATCGGTGGCCTCGAATCGAGCCGGATCAACCAGCTGGTGGTGCTGCCAACCTTGCAGACTAGCCGCGATCCTCACATTTTTGCCATCGGCGACTGCGCCAGCTGCCCGCAGCCGAGTGGTGGCTTCGTGCCGCCGCGCGCTCAGGCTGCTCACCAGATGGCCACCCAGGCTTATCGCAATATCGTCGCCCTGATTGAGGGGCGTCCGCTTGAGGCCTATGTCTACAAGGATCACGGCTCGTTGGTGTCACTCTCCAAGTACTCCACGGTGGGCAGCCTGATGGGCAACCTCACCCGCGGTTCGATGATGATCGAGGGTCGGCTTGCCCGCTTTGTCTATGTGTCGCTTTACCGCATGCACCAGATCGCCCTGCATGGTTACTTCAAAACCGGGTTGATGATGCTGGTTGGTGGTCTTAACCGCGCGCTGCGCCCGACTCTCAAGCTGCATTAATGGTCAGGATGGTTGGTGTACTGCTGTTGATGCTGGCCAGCGCTGTGGCACTGGCCAGTCCGGCGGTGCCGACCCGTTTGCCTGGTATAGGTTCGCCGGTGGCCGAGGGCAACGCCCGTGAGGTGTTGCGCCGCTACTGCCAGCCGATCGAAAACTGGAATCTGATGGCTTGGCAGATGTGCGTTGATTCAGGGCTGTTGGTCAACCGCGCTATTCGCGATTACCACCAGCGGGGTTGCGCCAGCCGCGCCGCGCCCGGTTGTGCCGAGTTGCAGCAGCTGTATGCCGGCAACTACCGGCTGTGGGATGGCTCGGTGGATAACGTCGGTCGCGCCCAGCGCATGGGTGGGGGCAGCCGTAGCAAGGGCACCGCTGCCCGCACCTCACCGCAGTTGGCAACCCGGCGTTGCGAACAAAGCGCTGCGGCGGCGGAGGCTGCCGTCGCTGCACTTGAGGCCAGGGCTAAAGCGTTCGATGAAACTGCCGTGAGCGACGATGTTGAAATGCTGCTCAACGCCATCGACCGGGTCAGCGGTGAACAGCAGGCGCTGGAATCTCTGTGGCCGGCGGTGCCCCGCGGTTGTACCGCCAGTATTGCCCGGATCGCTGATCGCTATCAGGCGGTAAAGCGTGACTACGGTTGGATGCTGGGCAGTGCCGCTGAGTTGTTGCGCCAGCGCCTGCAGGTCGAACGGCAAAAGGCTAGCTGTTTGGCCAGCCAACAACGGATGTTGGCTGTCAGTCGCCGTCTAGAGCGGGAACTGCAGTGGGATCGCCATATGTTAATGGCCAGCTGGCGGCGCGGTCATCCGCTGCCCTGGCGCTGGCCTGAGATTCAGCCATCGCCAGGTCGGCCCAAAGGAGCCTGTGAGCAAACGGCGCTGGCTGCACCTGTGGCGGAGGCTTTGGCTCAGCTGCAGGAGGCACAGCAGCTGGGACAGCGGGAGCAGCAGCTCAGCCGCATGTTGCTGGCTGGCAATGCCCACTATCCGCAGCGACTGCAGTCGCGGCGCTGGGGGTTGGTGGCCAGCATTGCGGTCATTGGCCTGCTGGTGGCCCTGGCGGCACTGTGGCGCTATCGTCGTAACTAGCCAGACATCCGGATCACAATGCCGGTCAGTTGACCGGCATGTGACTGCTGTTGACGGCAACAGCCAGCGAGCTGAAAAGCAGCACAAGAGACGCAAGAATGGCTCGCATAATGGCAATTCCTTGGCTGTGGTAGGGAAAGCGTTGCCGAACAGAATCGATCAATAACATGTGACGTGCGTCACATGTAGGCAACACATTGGTCTAGCCATACCAATGTGTTACCCGCTTGCCTAGCGCAGAGGGCAAGCCGCTGTTGTGCTAGACTGGCCGCCGTTTTTCCCTGTTAGGTAATGCCATGGATCGCCTCTCACAGCTGCAGGCCCTGCTGGCAACGGTGACTGAGCCGCTGTCGGGTTTGCCGCTGACTGCCTTGCCGCTGACCGTCAGTTCCGAGTGCATTACCCTCGGCTATTTCAACCAGGCGCTGGTGGCGGAGTTGCGCAGTCGCCTTGATGCGGCCGGTTTGGCCACAGTGGCGGTGCGCAGTCATGCTCCCGCCTGTGTTGATGGCCGGGCCACCGAGCGGTTGCGCCCGGTGCGCGCCATCATTGCCGTTGCCAGTGGCAAGGGCGGGGTGGGCAAATCGGCCACCGCTGTCAACCTGGCGCTGGCGCTCAAGGCCGAAGGGGCTCGGGTCGGCCTGCTTGATGCCGATATCTATGGCCCGTCATTGCCGATCATGGTGGGCAAGAGTGACGAGCGCGTACATTCGCCCGACGGCACCTTGATGGCGCCGCTGTATGCCCATGGCCTGGCCTGTAACTCCCTGGGTTTTCTCATGGACCCGCAGGAAGCGGCGGTGTGGCGGGGGCCTATGGCCTCAGCCGCGCTCAAGCAGCTGTTCAACGACACCCTGTGGCCAGAGCTCGACTATCTGGTGGTGGATCTGCCGCCCGGCACTGGCGATATCCCGCTGACCCTGGCCCAGGCGGTGCCGGTCAGCACCGCGGTGGTGGTAACCACACCGCAGAATCTGGCGCTGGCCGATGCCCGCCGTGGAGTGGCGATGTTTACCAAAGTCCATGTGCCGGTATGCGGCGTGGTCGAGAACATGAGCTACTTCGTCTGCGGCCATTGCGGCACCGCCAGCGCCATCTTCGGCGATGCCGGCGGCGCCCGGCTGGCGGCGGAGTGCGGGGTGCCGGTACTGGGCCAGATCCCCCTTGATCCGACCATCCGTGCCGACGCCGATGGTGGTCTGCCCACTGTCGCCCGTGATCCAGACCACCCGGTCAGCCGCATCTATCGCACCATTGGCCAGCGCGTTGGCCTGGCGTTGTGGCAGCAGCAAGCCGCTGCCAGCACCTTGGCGATCGCTATTGATTAACGACTACAGGAACCTGATCCATGCGTTTGAGTGACATTGATATCGAGCGCTTTCTGGCCGAAGGGCGGATCGCCATAGATCCACCACCGGCTCAGGATTTCATCAGCGGCGTCAGCGTTGACGTGCGTCTGGGCAACACCTTCCGGGTGTTCAACGACCACACTGCCCCCTTCATCGATCTCTCCGGCCCGCGCGAAGAGGTGCAGCTGGCACTGGACCGGGTGATGAGCGACGAGATCTACATCCCCGACGGCGAAGCCTTCTTTCTTCACCCTGGCGAATTGGCGCTGGCCGTGACGCTGGAGTCGGTGACCCTGCCTGACGACATCGTCGGCTGGCTGGATGGCCGCTCATCGCTGGCCCGTCTCGGGCTGATGGTCCATGTCACCGCCCATCGCATCGATCCGGGCTGGTCTGGCCGGATCGTGCTGGAGTTCATCAACAGCGGCAAACTACCGTTAGCGTTACGGCCGAAGATGAAGATTGGCGCTCTTAACTTCGAAACTCTGACCACCCCGGCGGCGCGCCCGTACAACAAGCGTGACGATGCCAAGTACCGTGACCAGCAGAGCGCAGTGGCCAGTCGCATCAGTCAGGATCGCTGAGCATGGCCGGCCTGCCGCTGATTATCGATCTGGCTGGGGCGCCGGTGCTGGTGGTTGGCGGGGGCGAGGTGGCCCAGCGCCGTATCGGCGAACTGCTTCAGGAGGGGGCGGCGGTGACCGTGGTCGCTCCCAAACTGGCGGTGCAGGTGGATGGCTGGGCGGATGCTGGCCGTTTGCGTCACTTTCCTACTCGCTTTGCCGACGAGCAGCTGGAGGAGCCCTGGGCGCTGGTGATCGCCGCCACCCCGGATCGCCAGGTTAACGAGCAGATCGCCTATGGTGCCCGTCGCCGCCGTTTGCTGGTCAATGTGGTTAGCGATGCCAATCTCGGTAATGTGGCCTTTCCGGCACGGGTGGTGCGCGGATCGTTGCAACTGGCCTTTACCACGGGTGGCAGTGCGCCGGTACTGGCGCGCAAGCTGCGCACCCTGCTGGAAGGGGTGATCCCGGAGGCGCTGACCGCCTTCATAACTGTGGCCGAACGCGAGCGGCCGCGGCTCAAGCAGCAGTTGCTCGACCTCAATCAGCGGCGCCGGGTGTGGGAGCGCTTTTTCGACGCGGCCTGGCACGGCGAGGTGGATGCCGAGCAGGCGCTGCATCAGGCCCTCAGCCAGGATGATCAACCGCGCTTATGGTTGTTAGAGCCGCCAGAGAGTACCGATCAGCTCAGTCTGCGCCAACTGCGCCAGCTGCAGCAGGCGGAGCGGGTGTGGCTGCTGGGGGATGTTGATCAGCGGCTGCTGGATCTCTGTCGGCGCGACGCAATCATCGAGTCCATACCCGCTTTGCTGCCTTTGCCTCATGGGGCGGAAGTGGCCCTGGCCATTGGCAATGGCGATGCGCTGGCCGCACTGGCCGAGCTGGCCAGTCAGCGTGGCTGGCAGCCTCACCGCTGCGGCAGCTGAGTCGTGGCCTGGCTCCGCCCCCAAGCCCTGATCTTGCGTGGTCTGCCCGGCGCTGGAAAGAGTCATTTTGCTCGGCGCCTGTGCGACCGCTTCCTGCCGTTGCTGGCCGCGCCATTGCGCTACGCCGGCGTCTGTACCACCGATGATTTCTTCGAGACCGCAGCCGGCTACTACTTTGACCCGCAGCGGCTGGGCGAGGCTCATGCCTGGAATCGCCAGCGCTTTGCCGACCTTTGCGGCCAGCGGCTGCCACTGCTGATCTGCGCCAACACCAACCTGGAGAAGCGCGAATGGCAGCCCTATGCGGCCATGGCCGAAAGCGCAGGGTATCGGCTGCGACTGCTGACCATCGGCCAGCCGACCGATCCCGCTCACCGCGCCTTGTGTGTCGCCCGCAACCTGCATGGGGTCGATGCCGGCACTATTGAGGCAATGGCCAAGCGCTACGTACCTTAACGCCGGCTAGCCACTTATGCTTCAGGGGTGAGTACCGTGACCACTGCGCCACATAAGCAGGCCAACTGGTCGGGGCGGATCACAAAGGGTGGCATCAGGTAGATCAGGCGGCCGAAGGGGCGGATCCACACCCCCAGTTCGACAAACTGGCGCTGCAGCGTGGCTACATCGACCGGCTCACTCATCTCCACCACACCAATGGCCCCCAGCACCCGCACCTCGGCCACGCCGGGCAGCTGGCGACAGGGTTCGAGGCCGGCTCTTAACCCTGCCTCGATAGCGGCCACCCGTTGCTGCCAGGGGCTGGCCAGCAGCAGATCGATGCTGGCACAGGCCACGGCGCAGGCCAGCGGGTTGCCCATAAAGGTGGGGCCGTGCATAAACACCCCGGCCGCGCTCTGGCTGATGGTTTCTGCGACATGGCGACTGGTGATGGTGGCGGCCAGGGTCAGGTAACCGCCGGTCAGTGCTTTACCCAGGCACAGAATGTCGGGCACTACGCCCGCGTGGTCGCAGGCCAGCAGCTTGCCGCTGCGGCCAAAGCCGGTAGCGATCTCATCGGCGATCAGCAGCACCTCATGGTCGCGGCACAGGGCGGCGACATCGGCCAGATACTGCGGGTGGTAGAGGCGCATGCCGCCGGCGCCCTGCACGATCGGCTCAAGGATCACCGCTGCCAGCTCATGTTCATGGGCCAGAAACTCGGCTTTGAAGGCGGCAAAGTCGCTGCCGTCGTAGGGGCCATCGAAGCGGCACTGCGGCGCCGGGGCAAAATAGTGGTTGGGCAGCACCCCGGCAAACAGACTGTGCATGCCGGTTTCCGGATCGCACAGCGCCATGGCGCCACAGGTATCGCCGTGATAACCACGGCGCAGCGCCAGCAGCTTGTGACGCTGGGGCTGGCCTGCCCCTTGCCAGTATTGCAGCGCCATCTTCACCGCCACTTCCACCGCCACCGAGCCGGTATCAGCCAGAAAGATGCACTCCAGCGCCGGCGGCAGCAGGGCGCGAAGCCGCTGGCCCAAAGCCACCGCCGGGGGGTGGGTGATGCCGCCAAACATCACATGGCTCATCTGGCCCAGCTGCTCATGGATGGCGGCGTTCAGCTCAGCGACGTTGTAGCCGTGGATGCTGGCCCACCAGCTGCTCATGCCATCAACCAGTAGCCGGCCATCGGCCAGCTGCAGTTCGCAGCCGCTGGCAGCCACCACCGGATAGACCGGCAGCGGCTGGCTCATGCTGGTATAGGGGTGCCACAGGTGGTTGCGGTCGAAGGCGAGGGCGCTGGTGGTGTCGATAAAATGCACAGCGGTAAACCTTGGTGCTACTGCGTGATTGACAGTGCCTAGAGTGACCGGCAAGCTGCCCTCAAGTCCAGCCCTTGCCAGCACTTTGCGAGCCCCTCTTATGACCAGCAGCATAACCAGCACTGCCAGCAGCCTGCGCCACGATTGGCGCGTCGATGAAGTGACTGCCCTGTTTGATTTGCCGTTCAACGACCTGATGTTCAAGGCGCAAACGGTGCATCGTCAGCATTTCGATGCCAATACGGTGCAGGTCAGCACCTTGCTGTCGATCAAGACCGGTGGCTGTCCCGAAGACTGCAAATACTGCCCGCAGAGCAGCCGCTACAACACCGGCCTCAACAAAGAGGCGCTGATGGCGCTGGAGCAGGTGCTGGAAGAGGCCCAGAAAGCCAAGGCCCAGGGCGCGACCCGCTTCTGCATGGGCGCGGCCTGGAAGAACCCCAAAGAGCGCGACATGCCGCAGCTGCTGGCGATGGTGCGCGAGGTCAAGGCCCTCGGCCTTGAGACCTGCATGACCCTTGGCATGCTCAACGCCAACCAGGCGCTGGCACTGGGTGAGGCAGGGCTCGATTATTACAACCACAATCTCGACACCTCGCCGGAGTTTTACGGCGACATCATCACCACCCGCACCTACGAAGATCGTCTCAACACTCTCGATCATGTGCGGGCGGCGGGGATGAAGGTCTGCTCTGGCGGCATTGTCGGTATGGGCGAAGCGCGCCGCGATCGCGCCGGGTTGCTGCTGCAGCTGGCCAACATGAAACAGCACCCGGAGAGCGTACCGATCAACCTGCTGGTCAAGGTCGAGGGCACGCCGCTGGAGAATGTTGAGGATCTCGACTCTTTCGAGTTCATTCGCACCGTGGCCGTGGCCCGTATCCTGATGCCAGCCTCTCATGTGCGGCTGTCGGCCGGGCGCACCAAGATGAACGACCAGATGCAGGCACTCTGTTTTATGGCTGGGGCCAACTCGATTTTCTATTGCGAAAAACTGCTGACCACCCCCAACCCGGAAGCCAGCGACGACATGAAACTGTTTGAGCGGCTGGGGCTTAAGGCCGAGCGGCGCGATCTCAACGCCGACCAGCTCGACGCCCAACATGCCCAGTTGCGCCAGCCGACGTCTGAGGTGCGGTTCTACGACGCGGCGGCCCTCTGATTGATGGATAAGACCCTGCGGGCGCGCATGAATGAAGCGCTGGCCGAGCGCGAGCGCTATGGCCTAAAGCGCAGCAATAGCCTGTTTGAGGCGGGCACTGGGCGCGAGATTGAAACCGCCGGCCAGCGTTATTTGAATTTTGCTGGCAATGACTATCTGGGGCTGGCCCGCCATCCGCTGGTGATCCGCGCCTGGCAGCGTGGCGCCGAATGCTATGGCGTGGGCAGTGGTGGTTCGGCCTTGATCACCGGCCATTGCCGGGCCCATATGAGCCTCGCCGAAACCCTGTGCGAGTTCACCGGCTATCCGGCAGTGCTGCTGTTCTCCAGCGGTTTTGCCGCTAACCATGGCCTGCTCAGCAGCCTGCTCAAGCCCGGCGACCGGCTGCTGCAGGATCGCTTCAACCATGCCAGCCTGCTTGATGGCGGCCTGGCCAGCGGCGCGCGGATGGTCCGTTTTGGTCATAACGATCTGGCCGATCTGGCGCGTTGGCTCGACAAGGCGGCCAGCCCCGAGGCCGCCACCTTGGTGGTCAGCGAGGGGGTGTTCAGCATGGATGGCGACGGCGCACCTGTGGCCGAGATGGCCGCCTCGTGCCGTGACCATGGCGCCAGCCTGCTGATTGACGATGCCCATGGCATCGGCGTCAGTGGTGATGGCCGTGGCGCGCTGGCGGCGGTCAGCCCCAGCGAACTGCCCTTGTACATGGCCACCTTCGGCAAGGCCTGCGGGGTCGGTGGTGCCTTTGTCGCCAGTGATGAGCAGACCATCGACTACCTGACCAACTTCTGCCGCCATTACATCTACACCACCGCCATGCCGCCGGCCCAGGCGATGGCCATTCAGGCGGCGATCCAGCTGATCCGCGACGATGCCGGGCCGCGTCAGCGGCTGTTGGCGCTGGTGGAGCGTTTCCGCCGCGGCGCCACTGAACTGGGGCTGCCGTTGATGGCCAGCACCAGCGCTATCCAGCCGCTGTTGATTGGCGATGTGACTCAAACCCTGAATCTAGCCTATGCCCTGCGTCAGCGCGGCCTGTGGACTGGTGCCATTCGCCCACCCACGGTGCCGGCAGGTCAGGCTCGCCTGCGCATCACCCTGAGCGCCCTGCATGATGAGCAGGATATCGACCGCTTGCTGGAGGCTCTGGATCAATGCTGGCCCAAGGCGTGAGTGGTGAGCGGCTAAACGGGGCCGCAATCGACAAGGCGTTGGTGGCCCGCCGTTTCAGTGCGGCGGCTGGCCGCTATGGCGATGGTGCGGCGTTGCAGCAAGCGGGGGCTGCCGCGCTGCTGGCGCGATTGGGTAAGCATCCACGGGGGCAGCGGCTGCTGGATCTGGGCTGTGGCACCGGTGCTCATCTGCCGGTGCTGGCGACTCATGCGACCGATCTACTGGCGGTGGATCTTGCCCCCAGCATGGTGGCGCGCGTTCAGGCGCGGGGCTATCAGGCGCTGGTGGCTGACGCCGAGCAGCTGCCGCTGGCGGACGGCAGTGTTGACCGCATCTTCTCCAACCTGATGGTGCAGTGGCTGGATGGATTGGGGCCAGTGCTGGCCGAGTGCAGGCGACTGCTACAGCCCGGTGGGGTGGCACTGATCTCGACCCTGGCTGAAGGCTCGCTGGCCGAACTGAAGAGCGCCTTTAGCGCCGCTGATGGCCGCGCCCATATCAACCATTTTCTGCCGCTGGCGCATATTGAGGCGCAGGTACAGGCTGCGGGCTTTGCCCGGGCGGAGGTCAAACTGCAGCCTTTTGTCAGCCGTTATGACGAGGTGCGGGCGCTGCTGCGCGAGCTAAAAACTCTGGGAGCCAACGCGCTGGTCGGTGAAGCCCGCCACCAGCCCCTCAGCCGCCGCCAGCTGCAGGCGATGGCGGATCATTATGAACAGTGGCGGAGCGCTGATGGCCTTTTGCCTGCCAGTTGGCAGTTGGTGGTGATTGAACTGCAGCGAGGACAAGGTTGATGCGTACCCTTTTTGTCACCGGCACTGATACCGGTGTTGGCAAAACCTATGTCAGCTGCCTGTTGCTCAAGGCGCTGTCACAGGCTGGCGTGCGCGCCCTGCCATTTAAACCGGTAGCCGCAGGGGCGGAGCAGGGGGCGGATGGCCACTGGTATAACGAAGATGGTCAGGCATTGCAGCAGGCCTGCGCCGAGCCATTGCCATATACCCTTATCAATCCGGTGACACTGCCCGATCCCTTGTCGCCCCATCTGGCGGCAGCGCGGGTGGGGCGCACGGTAACGACGGCCGAGCTGCTGGATGCCGTTGAGGCCTTTCACCCATGGCAGCCGCAGTTGCTGCTGGTGGAGGGGGCCGGCGGCTGGCGGGTGCCTTTGAACGAGCATGAGACCTTGGCCGATCTGGCCAAGGCGCTGCTGGCGGACAGAAGGGCTGGCGGCGTAGTGCTGGTGGTGGGGATGCGTTTGGGCTGCCTTAACCATGCGCTGCTGACGGCCGAGGCGATCCGCGCCGATGGTCTGCCGCTTCTGGGTTGGGTGGCCAACTGCATCGACCCCGAGATGAACGCCCTGGCCGATAACATCGCCACCCTTGAGGCGCGCCTCGGCGCCCCCCGCCTGGCAACCCTAGCCTATGGTGCTACCGCTGCTGATTTTGACCTGCGGCCGTTATTGGGGGCAGCAATAATCTCGCCTGAGATTGGTAAGCCCTAAGGGTCACGCATCGCGATATCCGATCGTTCAGCCTGAGTAACAGTCCGTTAATGTTGCGGCAGGGCGCCTAGTTGGCTTTGCGCATCATGTAGCTATGGCCGTCGCGCCTGCTCTCTTTTAGACTCGTGGCGCTTTGGCGCCAACTTTGCCAGTGCGCGGAAAATCATCTCTCACGGGTGTGACGGCAGCAGCTAAACCGGTAAACCAGAGCGGTTGAGTGTGGGCGTTTTAGCTGTCAGCTGTTGATAGTGGCGTAGCTAACCAAAATGACGAGCGTTAGTAACTGGAGAGTACAGGATATGGACCAACGCCAGCTCAGCGAGCGCGACATCTGCACCAAGTGCATCACGCCAGCGATGTTGCAGGCGGGTTGGCATCAACATCAGTTTCATGAAGAAGTGAATCTGACCGATGGGCGTGTTGTCGTTCGGGGCAACCTCGCCGCTCGTATCAAGAACCCGGAAGTGCCAGGAGGCCCCAAGCGCGCGGATTTCGTGCTCTATGCCCGGCCTAATGTCCCGATTGCCGTGGTTGAAGCCAAGCAAGCCAAGTTTTCCATTGGGCATGGCATGCAACAGGCCTTGGCCTACGCCGAGATGCTCGATGCTCCGTTTGCCATCAGTAGCAATGGGCAAGGTTTTCTGCTGCATGATCGGACAGGGCTTACCCAGCCGGTAGAGCGTGAGCTCCTGCTCAGCGAATTTCCTCGCTTGGACGATCTTTGGCCCCTTTATCAGCAGTGGAAAGGGATGACCGCTCCCGAGGCGATCAAACTGGTCGAACAACCGTTCCACACTGATGGCAGCGGCAAGGAGCCTCGCTACTACCAACGTGTCGCCATTAACCGTACTATCGAAGCGGTGGCAAAAGGCCAGCAGCGGGTGTTGCTAGTCATGGCGACTGGCACCGGAAAAACCTACACCGCGTTCCAGATCATCTGGCGCCTGTGGAAGGCCAAAGCCAAAAAACGCATCTTGTTCCTGGCAGACCGAAACATCCTTGTTGACCAAACCATGCAACAGGACTTCGCCCCCTTTGGCGAGGTAATGCACAAGGTTGCCAACCGCGAGATCAAGAAGAACTACGAGATCTACCTCGCCCTTTATCAGGCCGTCACCGGTAAGGATGAGTGGAAGCAAATTTACAAGCAGTTTCCCGCTGACTTCTTCGATCTGATTGTGGTCGATGAGTGTCATCGCGGCAGTGCCGCCGAAGATTCAGCCTGGCGTGAAGTGCTTGAGTATTTCAGTCAAGCCACCCATTTAGGGCTTACCGCCACCCCGAAGGAGACCAAAGAGGTCAGCAACATCACCTACTTCGGCGAACCGGTCTACACCTACTCGCTCAAGCAGGGCATCGAAGACGGTTTTCTGGCCCCCTACAAGGTTATTCGCATTGCCACGGATGTGGATGCAGTGGGATACACACCGGAAAAGGGCAAAGTCGATAAGCATGGTCAAGCGGTTGAACAGCGCCAGTACAACAGTAAGGACTTTGACCGCACGTTAGTGCTGGAAGATCGCACCAAGCTGGTTGCCCGAAAAGTTTGGGAGTACCTCAAAGCCACGGATCCAATGGCCAAGACCATCGTCTTTTGCGATGACCAGGAGCATGCCGAGCGGATGCGCCAAGAGCTGGTAAAGCTGATCCCGGCTGCTGCCAGCAACCGTCGTTACGTCATGCGCATCACCGGCGACGATAACGAAGGCAAGGCCCAGCTTTCCTACTTTATCGACAACGACGAGCCCTATCCGGTAATTGCCACTACCTCGAAGCTGCTGACGACAGGGGTTGATGCCAAAACCTGCAAATTGATCGTGCTCGACCAGACCATCAACTCAATGACGGAGTTCAAGCAGATCATTGGCCGTGGCACGAGGCTGCGTGAGGACTACCAAAAGCTGTACTTCACCATCATGGACTTCAAGGGGGCCACGCGCCTGTTTGCTGATCCGGACTTTGATGGTGAACCCGTTGTTGTCTATGAGTCTGGTGTTGAGGATCCCGTTCTGCCGCCTGAGGTTACTGAGGTGCCGGGCACGGGTGAACCCACGCCTCCGCCCTACGAGCTCGGTGCCACTGGTGAAGGAACGGGTGGGGGCGAGGGACGCATCAAGTATGTTATCGACGATGTCACTGTGCAGGTGGCGGTGGAGCGTTCGCAATATCTGGATGCCGACGGCAAGCTGATCACCGAGGATTTCCGCGTCCTGCTCAAGGACGATATCAAGAAACGGTTGCAAGCCGAATTCGGTACCTTGACCGATTTCTTGCGTCGCTGGAACGGCACGGAGCGCAAGCAAGCCGTGCTCGAAGCGCTCACTGAACAGGGCGTACAGCTCGAGACTTTGCAACAAGCGGTGGCGAATGGCAGTGAGTTGGATCTGTTTGATCTGGTCGCTCATGTTGCCTTCGACCAAAAACCGCTCACCCGCCGGGAGCGAGCCAACAGTGTCAAAAAGCGCGATGCCTTCGGCAAGTATGGAGAGCAAGCCCGAGCCGTGCTTGAGGCCCTGCTCGACAAGTTTGCCGACCACGGCGTTCAGGACATCGAAGATGCCAAGGTGCTGGAGTTGCCGCCCTTTGACCAATTCGGTAGCAAGACCCAGATCCGTCGCGGCATTTTTGGCGGCGTTGAGCAATACACCCAAGCGGTGAGTGAGCTGGAGCAAGCGCTCTACGACTTATCTGAACAGAAGCAGGCCTGAGCCCCGCTCGGCCATCGCCAAACCAAAAGAAGCACTCGATGAATCTCAGCAGCACAATCAAATCGATCCAGGACATCATGCGCAAGGACGACGGCGTCGATGGCGATGCCCAGCGCCTCGGACAGTTAACCTGGATGTTGTTTCTCAAAGTATTTGATCAGCGTGAAGAGGAATGGGAAGACGACAACTCGGACTACAAATCGCCGCTGCCGGAAGACTGCCGCTGGCGCAACTGGGCAGCCTACACAGTAGATGCCGAGGGTAAAAAGAAGCCGCAGATTGCGGCTAGTGATCTGATCAGCTTCGTCAACAACGATCTGTTCCCGGAGCTCAAAGAGCTGAATGCCAGCAAGAGCCCCCAGCACAAGGTGATCCGCGAAGTATTCCGTGATGCCAACAACTACATGAAGTCTGGCCCGCAGATGCTCGCCGTGATCGAGAAGCTGGAAGAGGCGATCAACTTCCATGACTTCAAAACCCGAGCCAGCCTGGGCGATGTCTATGAGCAAATGCTTAATGACCTGCGCGGCGCCGGTAACGCGGGCGAGTTTTACACACCGCGCGCCATCACCGCCTTTATGGCCGACCGTGTTAACCCGCGCTTGGACAAGCGCGAAACAGTGATGGATCCGGCCTGTGGCACCGGTGGTTTCTTGACCGCCGCCATTGACCACTTCCGCCATCAGCTCACCACCAAATCGAGCGCTGAAGACAAACGCGCCATTGAAGCGCTGATCCATGGCATCGAGAAAAAGCAGCTGCCCCACCTGCTGTGCACCACCAATATGCTGCTGCATGGCATAGATGTGCCCAGTCAGATTGAGCACAGAAATACCCTCGGCAAAGGGTGGAACGAGTGGCGGGCCAGCGAAAAAGTTGACTGCATCATCACTAACCCGCCCTTCGGTGGCTATGAAGATGATGGCGTTGGCAGCGACTACCCAGCGGACCTCAAGACACGCGAAACTGCTGACATGTTCATGGCGCTCATCATCAAAAAGCTGTTGAAGGACAATGGCCGTGCCGCCGTGGTGTTGCCTGATGGCTTCCTGTTTGGCGATGGCGTCAAGGGCTCGCTGAAACGGTTGCTGCTGCGCGACTGCAAGCTGCACACCATTATCCGCCTGCCCAAGGGGGTGTTTGCCCCGTACACCACCATCAAAACCAATCTGCTGTTCTTTACCAAGGGCAGCACGGTGGATGATGGCAGCGAACACTTTCATACCGATACCATCTGGTTCTATGAGCACCCCTACCCGCCGGGCTACAAGAGCTACTCCAAAACCAAGCCGATCCGGTTGGAGGAGTTCAAGCCTGAACAGGAGTGGTGGGGGGATGAGGCCAACGACTTTGCCGATCGCGTGGAAAATGAGCGTGCCTGGAAGGTCGATTTCAAAGCCAAGCGCGAACAGGCTGAAGCCGCTGCACAGCCGCATTGGCAGCGCGCCGAAGAGCTGAACAATCAGGCTGCCGCGCTGGAAGCCGAGGCTAAAGACTTACGCAGCAGCTTAGTGGGCAGCACCGATGCCGCTTACCGCGAAAAAATCGAAGCGCAGATTGCCGAGCTACGAGCCAAAGCGGAACCCTTGCGCCTGCAAGCGCGTGATGCGCAAGCAGCGGGCGACCGTCTCTACTGGCCCATCTTCAACCTTGATATCAAGAACCCCAACGCGCCGGAGGAGGAAACGCACGATCCCGACCTGCTGTTGGAGAAGTACAAAAAGTTGCTGGGCGAAATTGAAGAGACCGAGAACCAGCTCAAGAGCGAGTTGGCTGCTGCCTTGGCGCACCACTTCAGCCCGGAGGCCGAAGCATGACGCCTGAGGTAACGGCGGGCGGCACGCCGCAATTGCTGGGCGACATTCGCCAGTTGATCGAGCATAGCCGCAGCCAACTGGCTGTCACCGTTAACAGTGCGCTCACCATGCTCTATTGGCATATCGGCCACCGCATCCGCACTGAGGTGCTTGGCAGTGAGCGGGCCACCTACGGCGAGCAGGTTGTCTCGGTGCTGTCGAGACAACTGGAGGTTGATTACGGGCGCGGCTTTTCGGCCA
This sequence comes from Gammaproteobacteria bacterium, assembly GCA_017425245.1. Taxonomy (GTDB): domain Bacteria; phylum Pseudomonadota; class Gammaproteobacteria; order Enterobacterales; family Neiellaceae; genus RGIG665. Next base: position 6,452 of record JAFOOX010000037.1, on the reverse strand, counting down.
AAAACCTGCGCCACATGCTGCGCTTTGCCGAGAGCTTTCCCTCAGCGGATATTGTCTCCGCAGTGCAGAGACAATTGAGCTGGACTCACATCAAGACCCTGATCTACATCGACGATCCGCTCAAGCGCGACTTCTACCTGCAGATGTGCCAGCAGGAAGGCTGGAGCACCCGCACCCTGCAAGACCGGCTGGACTCGATGTTGTTTGAGCGCACCGCGCTCTCGCGCCAGCCTGAGGAGCTGATCGCCAGCGAACTGGCCGCCCTGCGCGCCAGCCGCGAGCTCAAGCCCGCGCTGTTGCTGAAAGACCCCTATGTACTGGACTTTCTGGGGCTGCAGGACCGCTATCTGGAAAAAGACCTGGAAGACGCCATCCTGCGCGAGCTGGAAAACTTCCTGCTGGAGCTGGGCGCCGGCTTTACCTTCGTTGCCCGCCAAAAGCGCATTCAGATCGACCACGACGATTTCTACATCGATCTGCTGCTCTACAACCGCCGCCTGAAACGGCTGGTGGTGATCGAGCTGAAACTGGGTGAGTTCAAGGCTGAATACAAAGGCCAGATGGAGCTTTACCTGCGCTGGCTGACCAAGCACGAGCAGGAGCCGGGTGAAGCACCGCCCCTTGGTATCATCCTGTGCAGCGGTAAAAAGCAGGAGCAGATCGAACTGCTGGAGCTGGATCAAACTGGCATCCACGTTGCCGAATACCTCACCACCCTGCCGCCCCGAGAAGTGCTGCAAGCCAAGCTGCATGAAGCCATAACCCGCTCACGCGCGCGGCTGGAAAACCGTGGCGAGGAGGCCTGATGGACGCACAGCAGTTTTTGGCCGAGTTTGGGCATATTGCCAATGCGAGGGGAGGAGTAGAGAAGTTGAGGCTTCTCATTCTGCAGTTTGCCATGCAGGGGAAGTTGCATGATCAGATCGGACCTAGAAGCAGGTATCTTCTAGGCGACATCGGGAAGTGGGGTAGTGGGGGCACCCCAGCAAAGACCCACGGTGATTACTATGGTGGCGACATTCCATGGCTGGTCATTGGTGACCTAAATGATGGTCTAGTTAATTCTGCATCTGTATCAATCACTCAGAAGGGCCTCGAGAACAGTTCTGCAAAGCTGGTGCCACCTGGCACATTGTTTATTGGAATGTATGGATCCATTGGCAAACTGGGCATCGCTGGGATGGCCTGCGCAACCAATCAGGCGATTGCCCATTGCATTCCAGATGAAGCCATCGTTCTTACACCCTATCTGTTCATCTTTATTCGTGCTAATCGAGAACATTTGTTTTCACAAGGCAAGGGACTCGCGCAACAGAACATCTCACAAACAATCCTTAAAGCCCAATCAATTGATCTGCCATCGGTAAAGGAGCAGGAACACATCGTCGCCAAAGTCGATGAGCTGATGGCCTTATGCGACAAGCTGGAAGCGCAACAGCGGTCTCGTCGCACGTTACAAAACAATCTGCGCCAATCCACGCTGCAAGCCGTTGCCAGCAGCCAGAGCCCCCACGAATTGCAAGACAGCTGGAAACGGCTGGAAGCCAACTTTGGGCAGCTGTTTAGTGAGCCGGGGGATGTTCGTATGCTGCGAGATGTGATTTTTGATCTCGCGCTGAGAGGAGTTTTTCTCCCGGAGGTGATGGGACCAGATTTGGCCGACGTCCTAGCGGATGGCCTTACACCACTTCCCAGAGGCTGGCATTGGAAAACCCTCGCAGAATTGTCGGAGTACATCACCAGCGGCTCAAGAGGATGGAAGTCCTACATATCCAACACCGGCGACTCGTTCATTCGGTCGCAGGACATCAAGCACGATGTGTTGATCTTCGAGAATCCGGCGTTTGTGTCGCTGCCAGTTAAGGCCGAAGGGAAGCGCACACTTGTTCGGCAAGGCGACTTGCTGCTAACGATTACCGGTGGGAATGTGGGTAAGTGCGCGATGGTTCCCGTACTTAGCCAAGACGCATATGTCAGTCAACACGTCGCCCTGATTCGTTTACGTGAAACTTGGCTGGCCGAGTTCGTGCACGCATGGATGATCAATACCTTTGGCGGTCGGAATTTTTTGGCTCGCTACATATACGGCGACAAGCCAGGGCTCAACCTTGCGCAGGTAGGAAGTGTTCCTGTGCCAGTACCAACGCCGGCTACTTGCGTTGCTATTTTGGTGAAGCTCCGCACTTACCAAGGCGTGTGCGAAAAGCTTGAAAGACAGCTAAGGGTGAAACAGGAGTTGGCTGAGTCCCTGACGCTGGCGGTTGTTTCAAGCCTAACCGGCATCGCAGTCGAACAAGAAGAGGAACCCATGAAAGCCCCACAGACTGAACTGGTTGCTCCTGTGCGTTTGGGAAGGCTACCCGATGTAAAGGACCGGGCGCCGCTGGCCACCATCTTGGCCCGCCATAACGGCGAGATGAGCGCCAAGGATTTGTGGCAACGCTTCGGTGGCGAGATCGATGCCTTTTATGCACAACTGAAAACCGAGGTGGCATGCGGCTGGATTTTGGAGCCGACGCTGGCGGAGATGCGTGAAAAGCTAACTGAAGCGGTGGGTGGCTGATATGCAGTTGCAGCGCATCCGCATTCCGGCCTTTCGCAATCTGCGCGATCTCGACATCACCTTCGAGTCATATCTGCAACCAGCAGTAGGCGCGCCCGCGGATGCACGGCCCAAGCCGATCCGCAGCCATGCGTTAATCGGCCAGAACGGCACCGGCAAGTCCAACTTGATCGAAGCGCTGATCACCATCTTCCGCGATATCGATCTGGACCGGGATGCCGCGTTTGACTACTCGCTGGAGTACAGCATCCGTGGCCACGCGGTACGTATTGAGGCAGATACCGCCAAACAGAAACGCCCTTATGTGTGGGTGGATGGCGACAGAGTGAGCCAGGAGTATCTGACAAAGAACGATCCGCCCGGCAAAGTACCCCAAGATCCCCGTCGTGGGCCGCGCCTGCTGCCCACCCATATCTTTGCCTATTATTCCGGCCGCAACGAGCGTATCGAGTCGCTGTTTCAAGAGCATCAGCGCCGTTTTAACCAGCGCCAGGAGATCACCACCGATGAAGTGCTGTCGGAACAGCTGCTGGAAAACTTCTCCGCTTCTGAGGCGGATATTCGCGCCGTCGAAGATGCTCAACGGCGCCGCGCCTCACGCTTGAGGCAAGCGGGCGACGACCGCCTGCGCCGCCTGTTTTATTGCCGTGGTGGCCACAGCCAGTTGGTGCTGCTGGCCTGCCTGCTCTCCACTGATCCAGTGTTTCAGAAGGTGCTCAAAAACCTGCATATCGAAGCCCTGGAATCGGCCCTGTTTGTGTTGAAGGAGCCGCACCGCCTGCGAGAAAAGCGCCGAGGCGGCAAGTTCGACGGGCAGGAGCTGAACGAAGGCGACCCGCGCTTTTGGTATGCGCGTGGCAATGTGGTCAGCGAGTTTCTCGATAAGCTCTGGCAGGTGGCTTGGGCGCCCATCGAGCAGGAAGCGACCAAACAGATCGACTTCCGGGGCCGCAGTGAAAAGCAAAAGCAGCTCTATCTGTTTGTACCCAGCCAAGACAAGCTCAAGCAGCTGGGCGAGCTGGTTGGCGGCACCGACAGCTTCTTCCGTTACGCTGAGGGCGCCTACATTGGCGATCTGATCGATGAAGTGCGCATCACGGTGAAGAAGCGCGACGAACACGGCGGCAAGGTGAGCTTTACCCAGCTTTCCGAAGGCGAGCTACAGATGCTCACGGTGCTGGGCTTAATGCGCATCACCCGCGAAGACCATTGCCTGTTCCTGCTCGATGAGCCCGACACCCATCTGAACCCGATCTGGAAGCTGCGCTATTTCGACGACATAGAAGGCGTGCTGACATCCGACGACGCTGCACTGGTGCAGGGAGAGTCGCAGATCATCATCACCACCCATGACCCTATGATGGTGGGCAGCCTCAAGCGCGAGCAGGTGCATATCTTGCGCCGCAATGGTGGCCGCACGCTGGTGGATGTACCCGATGAACACCCGCAAGGCATGGGGGTGACCGGGCTGCTGAAAAGCGAGCTGTTTGGTTTGTCATCCACGCTGGATATCGAAACCGAGCGGCGCCTTTTTCGGCGTAATGAGTTGTTCGTTAAGCAGCCGCGGACGCCTGAGGAAGATGCCGAACTGACCCGTCTCTCTGCTGAATTGGCCGACTTGGGTTTTTCCACAGCGGACTTTCGCGACCCGGATTACGCGCTTTTTGTGCGCAAAATGGCGCAGCACCGGCGCTTCCGTAAGCCGGTTCTGACGGCTGAGGAGCAAGCGGAGCAAGACAAAATTGCCGATGCCATCATCGATGAAATCTTGCGCGAGGAGGACGGCGCGTGATTTGGATTGACCTGGAGCACAAGCGGCCCACCGATACCGATATCCCGAACTGGGTGCCCTGGACGCAAGCGCAGTGGGATGCCTGGTTGGCGAAGTCGGCTCAACTGGTGGCTGATTTGGCTGCCCTGGATGCTGCGGGAAAGCGAGAGGAACGCAATGCCCTGATCGATGCCAACAGTGCTCACTGGGGCGCCTTGAAGCAATGGCTGTTGGCGTTGTCGGCGGGCAAGTGCTGGTTCTCGGAAGTGCGCGAGCTGTACTCGCATTACGACGTAGAGCATTTCCGGCCAAAGAAAGAAGCCAAGGCGCTGGATGCCGGTCTGCGTGATGGCTACTGGTGGCTGGCGTTCGATTACATGAACTTCCGCGTTTGCGGCAATGTCGGCAACCGCAAGAAAGGTGGCTGGTTTCCACTCAAGAACGGCTCGCTATGCTCCTCTTACGCAGCGCCTTGTGAGGAATCAGAAACGCGTTATCTGCTCGACCCGATTGATGACGACGATGTGGCGCTGATCGCTTTTGATGAAGAAGGCAAGGTTGTTCCCATTCCAGGTTCCTCCGCTTGGGACCAAGAGCGTGTCATCGAAACAGTTAAGCGGCTCAAACTCAATGAGCATGCGCCGTTGGCAGAAGCGCGTCGCAAGGTATGGCAACAGGTGGATAGGTTGATCGACGACTTTACAAAGGCCAAGGCCCGATGTAGCGCTGGCAATAACCCGGCAGCCAAGGCGAAACTGACCGAGGTTCGGGCTCGGATGCGGGAGATGATCAGTCCATCGGCGGAACTGTCCGCCGTTGCTTGTTGGTGTTTGCTCGTGCGCAACGATCCACAGCTTTCCAGGTTGATTAAAGGGAATGTGTTAGAGGGCCGCTAGTCCGTTCCCCGCAATTGCGGGGATGAACCGATTGGCTACGCCGTTGATATATCCCTCGATAACCGTTGCCTATACCCACTCAACCGGCGCGGCTGGTAAGCGGGCGAAGCAGTGCCGTGGGTAAAACGGTCTCCTCCCGACTTGCTTGAGGATCAACTCCCGCCAGCTGACGATAATGCACCTGGGTGCCGGCGACCAGTCGATCAAAGTCTGCGCGCGCCTGCGCCAGCCATTTTTCATCCCGTTCGAGAAAGCGCACCAGGCTGATACTGATGGTCAGCAGGTGGTTGGCATCCAGCGGCAATGAGTAGTTGATGGCAGTGGGCAAGCCACGGTGCGGCACATAGCTGTAGCGCACCCAACTGGTGTTGCCGAAGGTGACTTCGGTGTAGTCATCCGGCAGTTTGGGCAACTTTTCCGCCAGAATCTCTTTGATCTCGCTGGCGTAGAACTCGATGGGATGGTGGCGACCACTGTAAAAGTCATAGAGCTGCTTCTTAACCCGCCACGCGGGACCGCAAGTATCCTTGCCATCGCCTTCTTGCTCGAAGAAGATGGCATAGTCGTCCTTGAGGTATTGGGTGAGGCGCTGCAGGTTGCCAGGCTCCATCTGAATGTTCTGCTTGGTGCGCTCAATGCGCCAGCAGCCCGTGGCACACACGTAAGGCTCACCCTGAGTCGTGATATCAAGGCGGGGGGCCAGATAGAACCATTCACCCACCCCGATATCGATGTAGGGATGGAGCGTTCTCTCATCCTTGAAGTCTCTATATGTTTCATAGGGGATAAGGTCGGGATTGGTCAGGTCAAGTCGAGTCGGATGTGTCCACGGCTTTTTAGGAAACCTTGGGCTACGAGGCACAGTCAGGGAGATGTCGGCAGTGCCACAGTCAACGAGGATCTGGTAGCAGTCGCCAAAATCAGGCCCCCCATGGGGCAAAAACAGGTTCTTCAGTGCTCTCATAGACCCAATGCTCCCGCCACATTCACCACCTTGGCAGCCGCTTGCCCCACTGGTCCGTAACCGCTGCGAAACTCGTCAATCACCAGATAACCCTTTACCACCCCGGCGCGTACGTGGTTGCCACTGGCCCTGAGCTGGTGATAGTAGGTGCGCAACCCGAGAAACGGCCGGGTATGGGGGCTGGCCAGCGGGCTACTGCCAGCCATAGATTCACCGAGAGCATTGCGCGTCGTCCGTAACGTTGTTCGTTGCCATCTG
>JAFOOX010000036.1 GCA_017425245.1 Gammaproteobacteria bacterium | reverse complement strand
CCCCGCCACGCCTGAACATGCCCCAGCCAGAATTGCCGCCGCTCGTCACTCATGCTCATCACATGTCCCTCTGTATCAAAAACACAGAGGATGTCAATCACACGGCGAGTACCGAAGGTGGGAGGGCTGAACGCTTACGCTCGTTTGGCTATGCTTGCAGCAACATGCTGGTCGGAGGAGTGTGGGATGTTAGCGCATGCAAACCGGATGCTGTGGTGGTTTGGCTGGCTCAAGGTGCCGATGATCGGCTATTGCCGGCCGCGCTTGACCCGGCTGGATGCGAGCGGTGTCACCATGATCATCCCGCTGCGACGGCGCACCCGTAACCATCTGGGGAGTATGTATTTTGGTGCCTTGGCGGTGGGCGCCGACGTGGCCGGTGGTTTTCTGGCCTTTTTTCTGGCTGAGCAGCGCAAGCTGAAAATGTCGCTGGCCTTCAAAGCAGTCAGTGGCGAATTCTTCAAGCGGCCGGAGCGGGATGTGGAATTCCGCTGCGATGATGGCCCGCTCATCTCAACCATGCTTGAGCAGGCACAGGCCAGCGGCGAGCGAATCAACCAGCCTGTGGCCATCACCGCCCGTTGTCCGGCGCAATTTGGTGACGAAGCCGTGGCTCGTTTTGAGCTGGTGCTGAGCATCAAGGTTGTGGGCTGAGCCGCTAATTCTGAGAGAGCTTGATCGGCACCACGATCTGCGCTGAACGCCAGATCTAGATTGAGCAGGCGTGCTGTGCGCTTCTCTCAAGAGATCATCTGTATGGGCAAATCGTTGGCAGGTCACGGTTGGGGGCGGTTGCTGCTCGTTTTCGTGGGGATGTTTAGCGGCAATGCGTGGGCGATGGACGGCATGACGGTGCTGGATGCGACGCGACATCCGTTGGGTGCCATGCTGCTCGGTGTCTTCGTACTCGCCTATGCTGCGGTTGTCCTTGAGGAAAAGCTGCATCTGTCGAAGTCGCGGCCAGTGGTTTTGGCGGCAGGCGTCATGTGGGTGATTGCGGCCTTGATCGCTGCGGATAGTGGCGCCTCTGATGAGGTGATCCACGGCGCTGTGATCGCCAATCTGGGGGAATATGCCCAGCTGCTGCTCTTTATTACCGTGGCTCTGGTGTACATCAAGCGCATTGAAGAACGCGGGGTGTTTGAGGCGCTCAAGCAGGTGCTGGTCAATCGTGGCTTTGGCTATCGAGCGCTGTTCTGGATCACCGGTGGTGTCGCTTTTTTCGTTTCGGCGGTGGCCGATAACCTGACTACGGCACTGGTTATGGGCACGGTCGTCATGGCAGTTGGCAAAGGACAGCCCCGCTTTGTCCAATTAGGTTGTATCAACGTGGTGGTAGCGGCCAATGCCGGTGGCGCCTTTTCACCCTTTGGTGATATCACCACGCTGATGGTGTGGCAGGCGGGCAAGGTGGAGTTCTTTACTTTCTTTCACCTATTCTTGCCGTCTTTGGTTTGCTTCCTGATCCCCGCTTTGCTGATGACCTTTGCCTTGCCAAAAGGCCGAGGAGACGTCGGCCATCGCCGCTTTCGCATGAAGCCGCTGGCTCGACGTACCTGCCTGTTGTTTGCTCTGACTATTGCCCTAGCGGTCAGCTTTGAGCACTGGCTGGGGTTGCCTCCCTATCTGGGCATGATGAGTGGCTTGTCGCTGCTGCTGTTGGTCGACTACTTTCAGGCGCGCGCATTGCCCCATGACGATCCCCAGCTGGCCAAGAATCCGTTTGAAGATATCAGTGATCCGGAATGGGACACGCTGCTGTTTTTCTTCGGGGTGATGTATTGCGTGGGGGCGCTGGCTTTCATTGGCTATCTGCAACTGGCTGCTACGCAGCTCTATGGTGGCCTTGGGGCTACTGGCGCCAATGTACTGGTGGGCTTTCTATCGGCAGTGATCGACAACATCCCGGTGATGTTTGCGGTGCTGCAGATGGACCCGGATATGTCCTTAACGCAGTGGCTATTGGTGACGCTGAGTGCCGGTACCGGAGGCAGCATGTTGGCAGTCGGCTCGGCCGCTGGTGTTGGTTTGATGGGCATTGCTCGCGGCCAGTACACCTTTATGGGGCATCTGCGTTGGAGCTGGGCTGTGATGCTTGGATTTCTGGCTGGTGTATGGGTGTTGCTGGCGCTGCCGGTGGCCGGCTAGAGAGGGTTGCATCGAACCTGCTTGTCACCAATAATGCTGTATGAATGTACAGTGCTGTTGGTGAGTGTGATGGCTTACCTCTATTTTTTCTCGGCTGATCTTTGGAATGGCCTCACCGCCTTGGGCATCTTGCGCGGAGGCTGAATGATGGCCATGGCCGAACTGTTGGCTTCTGGCCAGCTATGGCAGGGAGAGGCGGCAGCATCCCGGGTGACGGCTGAGGAACGGTTGGCAACCGGTTGGCCCTGGCTGGATCAGCAGTTGCTGGCTGGCGGTTGGCCGCCCCGAGCCCTGATCGAGCTGTTGGTCGATGCTCCGGGTCAGGGTGAATTGCGCTTGCTGAGCCGAGCACTGGCTGGGCTGGCTGAAGACCGACGCTGGCAGTTGTGGATCAATCCGCCGGCTACCCCCTATCCACCGGCGCTGCGAGCCGCTGGCGTGGCGCTGGAGCGCCAGTTGCTGACCCTTGATCTGTCGCCAGCGCTGGCGCTGTGGAGTGCCGAACAAGGGCTGGCCAGTGGCAGTTGCAGTCTGGTGCTGGCCTGGTTACCACACCTGGAACTGGCACAGCTACGGCGGCTGCAGTTGGCTGCTGAGCGCGGCCAGTGCCGCTGTTTCGCGATCCGGCCGGCGGCACTGGCTTGCCAGCCGTCGCCTGCAGCGGTGCGGCTGCAGCTGCAACGAGTGGCCGGTGGGCTGCAATTGACCTTGCTTAAACGGCGCGGAGGCTGGCCACTGCCACCTGCTATCTGGCCTCAGGTCAGTTGAGGCGATGACCATGCGTTGGCTTTATCTCCACTTTCCCGCGCTGGCACTGGATACCTTGCTTGCCGGTCATCCCGTCGAAGGGTGTTGGGCGCTGCTGGATGACAACAATCAGCTATTGCAGTGCAATGACACTGCGCTGGCGACTGGGTTGCGGCCTGGGATGGCGTTGGCCGAGGCACTGGCGCTGTGTGATGAACTGCAGGCGCTGCGGCTGCAGCCTGCACAGGATCAGCAGGCGCTGCAGCGGCTGGCCGAGGATTGCTATCAGCTGGTGGCCCGCATCCATCCGGACCCGCCCCGAGGCTTGTGGCTGGAGTTGGCAGCCATGGCCCGGTTGCAGGGGCCACCGGCGACCTTGGCGGCTCAGCTGACCACGCAGCTGCAGGCCCAGGGCTATCGGCTGCAGGCGGCACTGGCGCCTCAGCCCTGGACGGCCAGGCTGTTGGCACGGGCCGGCCAATGGCTGATTGATGACAATGAGCTGTGCCTGACGCAACGGCTGGCTGCCTTGCCCTTGACGCACTGCGAGCTGGATCCTCGCCAGCTGGAACGGTTGCAAGGCTGGGGGCTGCAGCGGCTGGGCCAGCTGCTGGCGCTGCCACGGGCTGAGGTGCGGCGTCGGGCGGGTGCTCCGCTGGCGCAGTGGCTGCAACGGCTGGAGGCAAGTGCGCCGCCATCAGTGCCAGCCTATCAGCCCTCACCCGTGTTTGAAGATCGGCTGACTCTGCTGTACGAGGCGGAGCAGAGTGAGGGCGTGCTGTTTGTGTTACAGCGCCAGCTGCAGCGGCTGCAGTTGTGGCTGCGCCAGCGTCAGCTGGCGGCCGGCTCATTGCAACTGGAGTTAGGTCACCGCCAGCTCCCGGCCACTTGCCTGCGGCTGGCATCGGCACAGCCAGACGGAATTGCTGCCAACTGGCTGATGCTGGCCCGTTTGCAGCTGGCTCGTCAGCCGCTGCTGGCGCCGGTGTGCTGGCTACGTCTGAGGTCGCAGACGCTGGAACCACTGCAGGCTCCAGCGATAGATCTGTGGCAGGCGGCCAGCGGCGCTCTCAGCCCGGATCAGCTGCTGTCGCGGTTGCAGGCACGCTTGAACCCCGACCAGTTACAGGGGCTGGCGGCACGCCCCGATCATGTGCCGGAGCAGGCCGGACTGCTGGTTGCAGTGGGTGAAAGGGGGGGCGACTATGGCCACTCTGGGCGGCCGTTGTGGTTGCTGCCGCAGCCGCAACCCTTGGCAGTCCCCTGGCCGCTGCTGGATGGCCCTGAGCGGCTTGCGAGTCAGTGGTGGGCCGAGCCGCTGCAGCGCGACTATTACCGGGCGCTGGCGCCGGATGGTCGCCCTGCTTGGCTGTTTCGTACTGCTGGAGGGCACTGGTTCCTTCATGGCTGGTTCGGCTAAGGCGGCCTTAGAACGTGTCACCGAGGTAGAAGTAGATGCTGTCCCAAGGCCCTTCGGCGCGGCCATAGGCCAGATAGATGGGGCCGAGCGGGCTGTCCCAGCCGACAAACAGGCTGCTGGCCCAGATCACCTCGTGGTAGTCGACACTGTCACCTTTATCCCAGACGTTGCCGCTTTCGAGCGACAGGCCGACATAGAGCGGGGCTTTGAAGGCACCAAAGTCATTGTCGGCCACCTGATAGTTGTAGATCAGGTTGCCGTAGCGCAGATGACGACCAAATAACTGGTTGGAGGGGTAGCCGGACAAGTTAAGGAAGCCGCCCAGTGAATAGAGCTGGGGTGAATAGGTGAAATCGTCATTAAAGTAGTCCTGTAGCCGCAGGCTGGCGCGCACTATGTGGCGGTCGCCGAGGCGGATGGCGCCCAACCAATGCAGCTCCGCAACTGTTGCCAGATCATCCCCTTCCCCTTCCACCCGATCACGGCTGCGCTCCAGTCGCGCCTGCCAACGGTGGCCACGGGTCGGCAGCGAGGCGTTGTCGAGGCTGTCGTACTCCCAGTGGGCAGCAACACCGCGACGGTAGAAGTCGAGATTGTCATCCTCCACCATTACGGTGGCTGGCAGTCGTGACTCACCATCATGGCTGATCAGGCCGAACCAAAGGTCATGGTGATCGCTCAGGCGCAAGCCGAGCGCTCCGGTAAAGGCAATGTCCTCGATGGTGAGATCGCCGGTTGAGCGTCCTTCGCTATCGCGAACCACATAATTTCTGGTATCGAAATCGACGCGGCCGAGCAGATAGAGGGGGCTGGTGTACAAGGGCGAGTAGATCTCGCTGGCCAGATGGCGGTTGGATCCAAACACCAGCTCGTTGCGCCATTCGGCGCCCCAGCGGTTGAGGTTGGTCAGGGTGTAGGCAAATCCCAACTCATGGCTCTGTTCCAGATCGAAGTCATTCTCCAGTTTCAGCTGGAAATCGAGGTAGCCAGGTCCCCAACGTTTCTCCAGCGTTTGGATATACAGCTCCTGACGATTATCGACGGTGCGGACCTCATGGCGGATCCGTTCGAAGGTGCCGAGGCCGTAGACATTGCGGATGCCACTGGCGATCTGCTGTTGGTCGTAGAGGTCCCCCTCTTTGATCCCCAGCCGTTGGCGGATCACCGCCTCATCCAGCAATGAGCGGTTGTCGATGACAATGCGATCGATCTTGGTTGGCGCTGGTGGTGGTGCATGACGGGCCAGCTGCCACTGCTGGTAGTCGGTGCTGGCCACGCCGAGGCGGGCAATGCGTGGTTGTTCCCCGCGGGCGGCTTTTTCGCCTGCGGCGATCGACTCTGGCAGGCGATCGAAGTTGAAGGTGGAGATATCCCCCAGCTCGGGGATCAGCAGCACATCGTTCTCTTGCAGCAGCGCCAGATCCTGCTCAACGTTCTTGCGGATCAGGAAATAACTGAGTTGGTCCATGATCTCTACTGCCGAGCCCAGATCGTCGGGGCCGTAGCCGGGCGAGCTGATCTCGACGGCGATAACCCGTTCGGCGCCGAGTGCTCGGGCGATGCCCACGGGGACTTGGGCGGCAATGCCGCCATCCACCAACAGCTTGCCATCGATCTCCATCGGTTGGACGACGCCGGGAATGGACATTGAGGCCTGGATGGCGGTGGCCAGATCGCCTTGACTCAACACGACTGCTTGGCCGCTGACCAGATCGGCGGCCACTGCACGAAAGGGGATTGGTAGTTCATCGAAGCTGGTCAGCGCCGTCTGGCTGCCCAGCGCGGTACGTAGCAGGTTGGAGAGGGCCTGACCCAGTAGTACCCCGGCCGGCAGCTTGGCGCCTTCCAGCCCCACACCGATACCGAGCTGGATGTTGAAATCATCGGCCTGATGCTTGCGCCGCATCGGCATCTCATCACGGTTGACGCGATCGCGATAGCCGGCGTTCCAGTCGGTGGCCAGCATCAATTTTTCGATCTCGGCCGGGCTCTTGCCGGAGGCATAGAGTGCGCCGACAAAGGAGCCGAAGGAGGTGCCGATGATCAGATCGACCGGCACCTGCTGCGCTTCCAGCTGCTTGATCACACCGACATGGGCGCCACCACGGGCACCGCCGCCGCCCAGCACCAGTGCGGTACAGGGGCGGCCCACCACCTTGGCGCAGGGACTGTCGGCAACAGGGGCCGCCAGGGTGAAAAAGGCGCTGAGCCACAGCGGCAGCACGACAGACAACAGGGACAGGCGCACAGCAACTCCGCAGTGGTTGAGCAGCATTTGAGCTGGCTATTGTTGCGGCAATGGCGGTGGCGGTAAAGACGCCCTTGCCGAAAGAAAAGGGCTGTACGAATATACAGCCATGAGTTACACCGAACTGCACTGCCTGAGCAATTTCAGCTTCCTGCGTGGTGCTTCTCACCCCGAGGAGCTGGTGACGCAGGCCCATGCCCTTGGCTATCAGGGGCTGGCTCTGACCGACGAGTGCTCGTTGGCCGGGGTGGTCAAGGCGTGGCAGGCGGTGAAGGCGCTGCCCGGTTTCAGATTGATCATTGGTACTGAGCTGCGCTTTGACGACGGCGCTCTGGTGGTGGTGCTGGCCCCTGATCGTGAAAGCTATGCTGAACTCAGCGCGCTGGTCAGTGCCGCCCGTCGCCGGGCCGCCAAGGGCCACTATCGGGCCGATTGGGATGATTTGCAGCAGTTGCGCCAGGCGCTGGTGCTGTGGCGGCCCCCCGCTGTTGATGAGGCGGCGCTCGAGCGAGGCCTTGAGCTGGCCCGTGCCCTGCCGGGGCGGTTGTGGCTGCTGGCGTCGCGCACTCTTAGCGCGGGGGAGCGCCACCAGCAACAGCAGTGGCAGCAACTGGCCGACCAGTTGGGGATCGCGGTGGTGGCCAGCGGCGAGGTGTGGATGCATGAGCGCCAGCGCCAGCCATTACAGGATCTGCTCACCGCCATTCGCCATAACTGCCCGTTGGCTCAGGCCGGGTTGCTGCTGGCGGCCAATGGCGAGCATTATCTGCGGCCGTTGCCGCTGCAGCAGCGGCTGTTTCCGCCGGCGTGGCTGGCCGAGACGGGGCGCATTGCCGAGCGTTGTACCTTTGATCTGCAAGAGCTGCGCTATGACTACCCGCAGGAGCTGGTGCCGGCCGGAGAGACGCCAACCAGCCATCTGCGCCAGCTGGTGATGACCGGTGCCCGTCAGCGCTTTGGTGAGCCGCTACCGCCGGCCATGGCCAGCCAGATTGAGCGGGAACTGGCGCTGGTGGCCGAGCTGGGTTACGAGAAGTTCTTTCTCACCATCCATGATCTGGTCTGTTTTGCCCGCAGCCGCGGCATTCTCTATCAGGGGCGGGGCTCGGCGGCCAACTCGGTGATCTGCTACTGCCTTGGCATCACCGCCGTTGACCCGCTCAAGGTTGAACTGCTGTTTGAGCGCTTCATCAGTCGCGAACGTGATGAGCCGCCCGATATTGATGTCGATTTCGAGCATGAGCGGCGCGAGGAGGTGATCCAGTACATCTATGGCAAATATGGCCGTGAGCGGGCGGCGCTGGCGGCCACCGTGATCTGCTATCGCTGGCGCAGCGCGGTGCGTGATGTGGGCAAGGCGCTGGCGATCGACAGTGCCATCCTCGAGCGGTTGCTGGCCAGCGTCGATCGCCGCGATCCGCAGTGCCGCTGGCAGGATCAACTGGCGGCGGCCGGGCTGGCGGCCAACCATCCGCTGACCGCCCATTTCGCGCGCGGGGTGGCGCAAATCCTCGGCTTTCCACGTCATCTGTCCCAGCATGTTGGCGGTTTTATCATCAGTGGCGAGCCGCTGTCGCGGCTGGTGCCGGTTGAAAATGCAGCCATGGCTGGGCGCACGGTGATCCAGTGGGACAAGGATGATCTGGAGGCACTTGGGCTGCTCAAGGTGGATGTACTGGCACTGGGGATGCTCACTGCCATCCGCCGTTGTTTCGAGCTGGTGGCGCTGCAACGGGGAACAGCGCTGACCATGGATGAGGTGGTGTGGGAGGAGCCGCAGGTCTACCAGATGCTGCAGCGGGCCGACAGCATTGGCGTGTTCCAGATCGAGTCGCGGGCCCAGAGCAACATGCTGCCGCGGCTCAAGCCCGCCTGCTATTACGATCTGGTGGTGCAGATCGCCATCGTTCGCCCCGGCCCCATTCAGGGCGACATGGTTCACCCCTACCTGCGTCGGCGCAATGGCGAGGAGCCCGTGATTTATGCCAGCGAGGCGCTGCGCCCGGTACTGGAACGCACCCTGGGGGTACCGCTGTTTCAGGAGCAGGTGATGAAACTGGCGATGGTGGCCGCCGGTTTCAGCGGCGGTGAGGCCGATGCCTTGCGCCGGGCGATGGCCGCGTGGAAGCGCAGCGGCCGGCTGCTGCAGTTTGAGGGCAAGTTGATTGACGGCATGCTGGCCAACGGCTATCAGCGTGACTTTGCCGAACGGCTATTCCGCCAGATCCAAGGCTTTGGCGAGTATGGCTTTCCTGAATCCCATTCGGCCAGCTTTGCCCTGCTTGCCTATGTGTCGGCCTGGCTCAAGTACCACTATCCGGCGGCGTTCTGCTGTGCCCTGCTCAACAGTCAGCCGATGGGGTTCTACAGCCCGTCGCAGCTGGTGCAGGACGTGCGCCGCCACGGCGTTGAGGTGCGGCCGGTGGATGTGCAGCACAGCTATTGGGACCACAGTTTGGAGCAGGCGGATGATGGTGTGGCGTTGCGCCTTGGCCTGCGTTTGGTGCGTGGTCTGGGCGAGGCGGCAGGACGGGCGTTGGTGGCGGCGCGGCCGGCGGGCGGCTTTGTCAGCCTCGATCAGCTGCTGCAGCGTTGCCCTCTGGATGGCGTCAGCCGTGAGGCGCTGGCTGCTGCCGATGCCTTGGCCGTTGTGAGCGGCGATCGTCACCACAGCCGCTGGCGGCTGGCCGGTTATCAAGCGCCGCAAGGGTTGCTCGCAGCCCGCGATGACAGTGGCGGTGTTGAGCTGGCACCGCCCAGCCAGGGTCAGGCGCTGGTGGCCGACTACCGCAGTCTGGGCCTCAGTCTGGGGGCACATCCGCTGGCCCTGCTGCGCCAGCAAGGGGAGTTGGCCTGTTGCCGGAGGGCCAGTGAGCTGGCGGCGGTGGCCCATGGCACCCTGGTGCGGGTGGCGGGGCTGGTCACCGGTCGGCAGCGCCCCGGTACCGCCAGTGGCGTGACCTTCGTGTCGCTGGAGGATGAGAGCGGCACCATCAATGTGGTGGTGTGGCTGGCCACTGCCCGCGCCCAGCGGCTGCCGCTGTTGCAGGCGCGGCTGCTGGAAGTACAGGGGATTGTTGAGCAGGGCGACGGTACTACCCACGTGATTGCCGGGCGGTTGCGCGATCAAACGGCGCTACTGGCTGAGTTGCCGTTGCGTTCGCGCGATTTTCATTGAGCGTCGCTGCCGCTAAGCTGTGGCCCACGCTTGCGCAAAGGGACGTTCACCATGGTTGCTGATGATTCACGCCTGAATGCGGTGCTGGAGGCGATAGATCACCTCAACAGTGCCGATCCGCGCAGTGACTGGGTACATGAAACTGAAGTGCCACGCGAATTGCTTTACGGCCAGCGGATGAGCGAGCGCTTGGCCCAGTACACCCAGGAAGCCAGCGAAGAGTTGCAGATCGCAGTACGTGCCCAGCATGTGCGGCGCTGGGTGGTACCGCGTGACAAATTCCCTGCCGGTCGCGATGGCTATCGCGCCTGGCGCACGGCGCTGGGCCAATACCATGCCCAGGTGGCTGCCGAGGTGATGGCCGACAAGGGCTATGAGCCGGCCCGCATCAACCGGGTGGGCAGTCTCATCCGCAAAGAGAACTTCAAGCGCGACAGCGAGGCCCAGGCGCTAGAGGATATTGCCTGTCTGGTGTTCCTTGAGTATTACCTCGAGGAGTTCATGACCGCTCATGAGCCAGGAAAGGTTATTGATATTATTCGTAAAACATGGGGAAAGATGTCGCCGTTGGGGCAGTCGGTGGCGCTCAAACTGGAACTGTCTCCTGCTGCCGGAGTGCTGGTACGCAAAGCTCTGGCGCGCGCCTGACAAAAAATGACGAAAAAAGGTTTAACAGTTTTGCAATATCTGGTTAATATTCGAGCGAATCCGGGCTGGTTTCTTGCGCAGGATCAGGGATGTTGAGGTCCGACCTGTTTTTAAATGGTCCCGATTTCACCGCTCGGCGAGCGGCTCAGGATTCATCTTGAATAGGGGAGCGCGTTATGTACAAACCGATGACTGAGCAGGAGCGGGACGCCCTGCGGCAGCAATTGGCAAGGGATCGCACCGTCGTCGATGACATTCTCAATCACCTCCACGAACTGCTGTGGCAGGGTGACGATGAGCAGCTGGAGTTCGATGGCGCCGCCGCCTGAGTTCTCTGCCCAACCCACAAAGGCCGCATGATGCGGCCTTTGTTTTTTGCATGTCTGTGGAGATCAAACAGTCAAGAAATAATCGGCGGCGCTACCCACTAGTGGCCGGACATCGACCAGCGCCATACCGGCTGCGCGGGCGGCGACCATGCCAGCTTCACCATCTTCAAACACCACACAGCGGCGCGGGTCGATGCCGATGCGGGCTGCGGCCAGCAGGAAAGTATCGGGGGCTGGCTTGGGGTGCTGCACCAGATCGGCGCCAATTACCACCTCGAATAGATCAAGTACCCCAGCGGCTGCCAGCAGCTGACGGGCTTCATGGGTGCTGGCGCCGGTGCCCACGGCCAGTGGTCGCTGGCCATGATAGCGACGGGCGATACTGGCGATCACTTCAATCGGCCGGGCCTCGCCGATCAGCTCGGCTACGCGTGCCTCTTTGAACGCCACGGCCTCATCCAGTTCGTCGAGGGTGGTGCTGGCGTGGGCAGCGATCATGGCAAAGGTTTCACGGGTTGGCACCCCGGTAAGTTGGCGCATCAGGCTGGGTAGTACCGGCAGATCGAAGGCGGCCAGCGCTTCACGCCATGCTTTTTCATGAATTGGCATGGTGTTGAGCAGAGTGCCGTCCATGTCGAAGATCAGGCCATCGTAGTGGTCGTACATCGCGCATACTCGTGGGCAGAAGCGGGCTGGCAGCATAGCAGAGGAGGGCGCAGCGCAGTACACTCCGGGCGCAGCGTGGGAGGGGCAAATGCAAGCAGTGGTCACCATTGGCGGTGGTAGTGGGCAGTTCAATTTGCTGTCGGCACTACGCGATCTGGGCGATGTTGAACTGACCGCAGTGGTGTCGATGACCGACAGCGGCGGCAGCACGGGCCGGTTGCGCGACGAGCTTGGGATTCTGCCCCCGGGTGACGTACTCAAGTGCATTTTGGCCCTTAGCCCGCTACGTGATGTGGCCCGTGACCTGCTGCTCAAGCGCTTTGAGCAGACCCGGCGGTTACAAGGACATACCGCCGGCAACATGCTGCTGACCATGCTGTCGCAGTATGTCGGCTCCTTCGCCAAAGGGGTGGAGGCGCTGGCTGAGCTGCTCAATGTGCAAGGCCATATCCTGCCGGTGACCGTGGACAAGGCGACGCTGGTGGCGGAGCTCGAAAGTGGCGAACGGCTGTTTGGCGAACATGCCATTGATGTGCCGCGCGGCCCCGGTCGATCGCGTATCGCCAATGTGTTTCTGGTGCCCCACCACGCCGATGAGATCAGCGTCTATCCGCCGGTACTGGAGGCAATTGCCAATGCCGATGTGGTGCTGATCGGCCCCGGCGATCTCTACACCTCCATCGTCCCCAGCCTGTTGGTGCCGGGGGTGGCCGCTGCGCTGCGCGATACCGGCGCGCGTCTTATCTACATCAGCAACATCATGACCAAATATGGCGAAACCGAAGGCTATGCGGTCGAGGATTTTCTCGCCGTGCTACAGCGTTACATTGGCCGGCCAGTGCCCGAGGTGATCTACAACACTCATCTGCCGAGCCCTGAGCTGCTTGCCCGTTACGCCTGTGAGCATGCCACCCCGGTACAGTTCAGCAACCTCGGCTGCCGTACCCTCTATGTTCACGCCCATGATCTGATCGAGGATGGCGTTGATCTGCTGCGCCATGATGCCGCCAAGCTGACCGCGGTGTTGCGCGGGGTGTTGGCCGGAAATGGAGATCCGACGTGAGCTGTGAGAACTGTCCTGATCACTGGTTTGTCGCCCACCTCGGCCGTTGCCGGGGCTGTCTCTACAAATCCGCGGCGCTCAGTCTGCTGTTGTGGTGCGGTTGGTTGGTGGGCGGCTGGTCCGGCTGGGCGAGCCGTTCACTGCAGATGATCAGCCTGCTGCTGTTAGCGCTGGCGGCCACCGCCCTGCTGTTGGCCCATCTGGCGGTGATCGGCTGGCGTCGGGAGTGGCCTCCATGAACCTGGCGGCTGACCAGCTGCAGCGTTACAGCCGCCAGCTGCTGTTGCCTGAGATCGGCGAGGTGGGTCAGCAGCGGCTGCTTGACGCTCGGGTGCTGATAGTCGGTGCGGGTGGCCTGGGGTCGCCGGCGGCCCTTTATCTGGCTGCGGCCGGTGTCGGTACATTGATGCTGGCCGACGATGATCGGGTCGAACTGTCGAATCTGCAGCGGCAGATCCTCTATACCAGCCGTGATGTCGGCGGTTTCAAGGCTGAGCGCGGGGCCGAGCGGCTGTTTGCCCTCAACCCGACCATCGAAGTGGAGCCCCTGATCGGCCGTTTGCAGGGCGAAGCGCTGAGTGCGGCAGTCACTGCTGTCGATCTGGTACTCGATTGCAGCGACAATCTGGCCACCCGTCATGCCCTGAGCCAGGCATGCTTTGCGGCGCGCAAACTGCTGGTCAGTGCCGCTGCCATTCGCTGGGAGGGGCAACTTTATCTGTTCGATTACCGCGATGGCCGTGGCCCCTGCTACCACTGCCTTTACCCGCCCGCTGCCGAACCACCCCTGAACTGCTCTAGCGCCGGGGTAGTGGGGCCACTATTGGGGGTGATGGGCGCCCAGCAGGCGCTGCTGGCGCTTAGGCTGTTGCTGGGCCAGTCTCAAATGCCGGGGCTGTGGCTGTTTGATGGCCTGCATCAGCAGTGGCAAACACTGGCGCTGGCGCGGGCACCCGATTGCCCGGTATGCCATAACTGATCGTGATGCTGGCGTCTGGCGTTGAAGGCGAGTAGCCAGCCTTTTTCCAACCGAGCAAGGAGAAGCCGATGTCCCTCTATGAAATCAGCGTCGAGTGTGCCGATGGCACCACCACCACCCTTGAGCCTTGGCGCGGTCAGGTGCTGCTGCTGGTCAATACCGCCAGCGCCTGTGGCTTTACCCCGCAATATGAGGGGTTGCAGGCGTTACAGCAGCGCTTTGGCGAGCAGGGTTTTAGCGTGCTGGCGTTCCCCTGTAACCAGTTTGGCGCTCAGGAGCCGGCCAGCAATGCCGAGATTCAGGGTTTCTGCACCACCCGCTTTGGTGTCACCTTCCCGGTATTTGCCAAGCTCGAGGTGAACGGTGATGGCGCCCATCCGTTGTATCAGTACCTCAAGGCTGCGGCCCCCGGCATTCTCGGCAGTGAAGCGATAAAGTGGAATTTCACCAAGTTTTTGGTGAACCGTCAGGGCGAAGTGGTGGACCGATACGCGCCGACCACCACTCCGGAGAAGCTGGCTGACATTATCGCTCAGTTGCTCGAAAGTTGAGCTTGCTTACATTCGTCGCTACCATGCGCGCCGCAAACAGCGAGCGGCGCAGCCGCTACATTGGCAGTGGCAGGCAGGAGAGCGGCGATGGTTGGACGACAACTGACAGCGATGGCTGCGGCGATGGTGGCGAGCGTGGCCACCGCTGAGACCGAGCAGCAATGGGGGCTTGCTTTTGGAGCACGTGTGGCCAGCGTGCCCTATGTCGGCGGCGACAACGAGCAGGCCTCCGACTTCGTCCCCTATCTGTTTGCCGAGACCGAGTATTTTCGCGTCGAACAGATGGGCGCCAGTTGGCGCGCCTGGCGCAGTGACGCCGGTGAGCTGGGGGTGGTGGGGCGTTACCGCTTCCTAGATCTGCCTGATCAGGCGGTGGAGCCGGCGAATGCCGAAACCTTCGATTTTGGCCTGCAGTGGCAGGCGCCGCTGGCCGCCACTGGCTATGACTACCGGCTGGAATGGCTGAGCGACCGTTTCGGCCGGATGCAGGGGCTGGTTGAGCTGCGCCGCGATTATCAGTGGCGCGGCCTCTTCATCACCCCCAATGTCGGTCTGCGCTTGCGCGACAGCGAATTCACCACCAAATATTATGCGTTGGATAGCGAGGAGGCCGACAGCGGCGGCGATCTGCAGGCAGGCTACATGGCGCGCTGGCAGCTGTGGCGCGACCTTTATCTCTACAGCGATGCTCGCGTGCGCTACCTCGGTAACAGCGCCTATGATCTGCCCTCCATCGATGATCGCTGGCAGAGTGAAGTGACATTCGGGTTGGCCATGTTCAACCAGCCAGCTCAGGTCAGTGCCAAGGCCGCCGTCAGTCGCGACCTGGGTCAGCACTACTGGCGGCTGGGTCACGGCTGGGCCACACCATCCAATCTTGGCGACATGCTGGTGTTCAACACCCAGTCGGACAAGCAGGATAACCAGCTGACGTCGCTGTTTTATGGCTATCGCATGGGGCGTGAGCTGTTCGACAGCGCGGTTGATATCTACCTCACGCCGGGGGTGGTTTACCACCATGAATCGGATGTGCAGGAGACTGGCAGTGAGTATGTGTTGGCCCTCAAGTTCTACTGGACCTACGATTGGCCGACGCGCTGGCGCCTAGGGGTGGCAGAGGGACTCTCCTATGTTTCGAAGATCCCCTGGATCGAGCGGGTGGAGATGGAAGAGAAGGGCTACGACCAGAGCAAGTTGATGAACTATCTGGACCTCTCCCTCGACCTCAATGTCGGTGATCTGTTTAACGCGCCAATCTTCAATGACTGGTGGCTGGGTTACAGCATTCACCACCGCTCGGCAGTGCTGGAAACTGCCACCCAGTTCGGCAATATCAAGGGCGGCAGCAACTATCAGGTCCTTTATTTGCAGTGGGATTTCTAACCGGGTCGCATTTTCACCTCACTAAGCTTTAATTACCCCACGGTGGGCGGCATGCTCGCCCGCGTTCATGAATGATGGCAGGGGGAAGCATGAGTGAGGCGTTGATGAGCGTGGCTGAGGTGGCCGAGTTCCTGAAAGTATCGGAATTGCGGGTCGAGCGTCTGGCGCGCGAGCGGCTGTTGATTAGCAAATCCAATGATGATGGTGGCAAGCCACTGTTTGATAAGGGTGATGTCCAGCGCTACAAAACCTTGGCCGAACGGATCGGCGGAATTTAACGGTTTAAGACCAGCAGGGCGACACCGGCGATAGCCAGCAGGCTGGCGCCGATGGCCCCGAATGCCACCCGCTCGCCGCTCAGGCGGGCTAATAGCAGCGCCCATAGCGGGGCAGTTGCCAGCAGCGTTTGAACCACGCCGGGGTGAGCATGGGCGATCGCCAGCTGCTGCAACACCATCGCCAGCGTCGTCCCCAGTACCACCGCCAGTAGCAGTGTTGGCCACAGCTTGGGTTGTGGCCAAGTCCAGCGTTGACGGGGGCGGACCAGCACCAGTAGCGCAGCGACCGCGACCCCAGCCGCCAGCCGCACTACCGCCGTCATCACCACCGACTGCTCATGAGCGGTCATCGCCAGATGTGACAGCACCAGCCCCAGCGCTTGGCACGCGGCGGCCGCCAGGGCGTAGCAGGTACCGGCACGCTCAGCGCCCGCAACCAGCGGTTCGCTGCGGCGCTCGCTCAGCACCAGGGTCACCGCCACCACAATCAGCAGCATGCCAGCTCCGGCCAACAGCCCGGGCCACGGGCTGCCAGCCGCTACCCCGAACAGCAGTGCCAGTGGCGCCGCCACTACATCCAGCTGCAGTGCCCGACGCGGCCCCAGGCGGCGCATGGCGGCAAAAAAACAGAGATCGCCGAGGCCGATACCGATGGCGCCGCTGGCCAGCAGCCACCACAGCGTTTGCGGCGCGGGCAAGGGGACTGGCATCAGCAACAGCACCACAGCCAGCAACAGCAGGCTGATCACCCCTTTGACCAGGGTCAGCTGCAGGCTGGAAAAGGCCGGCGCCGCCCGATGATAAAGGCGGGTCGAGATGGCCCAGGCGAGGGCAGTGGCAGAGGCGGCGAGGATGCCGAGCATGGGCAAGCCGGTGATGACAGATATCGCGCAGTGGACCACAGGCTACGGGTCAGCGGCCATAGACCATTGCAATGCAGCCACAGCCACGGCATAACTGTGGCGTCACGCCACGCTGCCACTGGAGCATTGATGAATCCGTTACTCGATTGCGACCGCCTGCCTGCCTTTGATCAGATCACTCCGGATCTGGTGGTGCCCGCCATTGAGGCGGCGCTGGCCGACTGCCGGGCGACAGTGGCGCGGGTGGTGGCCGAGCCGACGCTGGATTATCAACGGTTGGCCGAACCATTGGAGGCGGTCAATGATCGTCTGGGCCGCATCTGGTCGCCGGTCAGCCACCTCAATGCGGTCTGCTCGACCCCTGAACTGCGGCAGGCCCATGATGCCTGCTTGCCGCTGCTGTCGGAGTACTACACCTGGCTTGGCCAGCACCAAGGACTCTATCAGCGCTATCAGCAGTTGGCGGAATCGCCCTCCTTCGGCCAGCTGCCGGCGGCGGCGCAGCAGGCGGTGACCATTGCCCTGCGCGATTTCCGCCTGACCGGGGTGGCCCTGCCGGCTGCGGCCAAGCAACGTTATGCCGAGATCGCCGCTCGCCTGAGTGAGCTGGGGGCCCAGTTTTCCAACCATCTGCTCGATGCCACCCAAGCCTGGCAATGGCATACCGAGGATGCGGCGGTGCTGCCCGGCCTGCCGTCTTCGGCACTGGAAGCTTCAGCGGCCCGCGCCCAAGCCGCTGGGCGCAGCGGCTACCTGTTCACCCTGGATCTGCCGGCCTACCTGCCGGTGATCAACTATTGCCGCGATCGCGCTCTACGCCGCACCTTCTACGAGGCCTACGCCACCCGTGCGTCGGAGCTGGGCCCCAATGCTGGCGAGTTCGATAACGGGCCGCTGATGCGCGAACTGCTGGCACTGCGCCACGAACAGGCGCAATTGCTGGGCTTTGGTGACTATGCCGAGCTGTCGCTGGCCACCAAGATGGCCCCATCGGTGGCAGCGGTGGAGCAGTTTCTGCTCGATCTGGCAGCCCGCGCCAAACCCCAAGCTGCGCGCGAGCTGGCCGAACTGCGCGCCTTCGCCAGCAGCCAGCTGGGTATTGACCACCTTGAGGCCTGGGATATCGGCTTTGCCGGCGAGGCGCTGCGTGAACAGCGCTATGCCCTGTCGCAGGAGCAGCTGCGCCCCTATTTTCCCGAGCCGGTGGTGGTGGCTGGGCTGTTCAGCGTGGCCGAGCGGCTGTTCGGGGTGCGCTGCGAGCCGCGATTGGATCTGGTCTGCCCCCATCCTGAGGCGCGCTACTATGCCATCGTCGACCATGATGGCTGCGAGCTGGGGGGCTTCTATCTCGATCTCTACGCCCGCAGCGGCAAACGTGGTGGGGCCTGGATGGCCGACCTTCATGGTCGCCGCCGGCGCGCCGATGGCAGTCTGCAGCGGCCGGTGGCTTTCCTCACCTGCAATTTCAACCGGCCGGTGGGTGATCAGCCGGCGCTGTTCACCCACGATGAAGTGCTGACCCTGTTTCATGAGTTCGGCCATGGCCTGCACCATCTGCTGACCGAAGTGGAGGTGGGCAGTGTCGCCGGGATCAGTAATGTGGCCTGGGATGCGGTGGAACTGCCCAGTCAGTTTCTGGAGAACTGGTGCTGGCAGCAGCAGGCGCTGGCCTTTCTGTCGCGCCACTGGCAGAACGCCGACCCGCTGCCGTCGCCGTTGCTGCACAGCCTTCTGGCGGCACGCAATTTCCAGTCGGCGATGCAGATGGCCCGCCAGCTCGAGTTTTCGCTGTTCGATCTGCGCCTGCACCATGGCTACGCCAGCCACGGCGGTGATGTCTATGGGGTACTCAACGCCGTGCGTGAGCAGGTGGCGGTGGTGCGGCCACCGGCTTTCAACCGTTTTGCCAACGCCTTTGGCCATATCTTTGCCGGCGGCTACGCAGCGGGTTACTACAGTTATAAATGGGCCGAGGTGCTGTCGGCTGATGCCTTCAGCCGCTTTGAGGAGGAGGGGATCTTCAGCGCCGAGGTGGGGGACGATTTCCGCCGTACGGTGCTGGCCCAGGGGGCGTCACAGCCAGCCATGGAGCTGTTTGTCGCCTTCCGTGGCCGGGAGCCGCAAGTGGATGCCCTGCTGCGCCACAGCGGCATTGCCGCGCAAGCCGTTTAACCCGGGACTAAAAGCTGCGCTGGCGCAACAAGCACCATGCTCTCGCCTTGCTAACCTGCGACCGCAGCTGAGGTAGTCGTGCAGGGGCAGGGTGATGAACAAAAGGTGGAATTGGGTGCGGTCGCTGACCGTAACGGCAGTGGCCGCGTTGGCGGTGGCGGCTACGCTGGCTGTTAGCGCCGGTGAACTGGCGGCCGACACAGTGGCGGTAGCGGGTAACAGCGGGTTGTGGATCGGCGCTGCGTTGCTGGTGGCGGCGCTGGCCAGTCTGGCGGCCCAGCTAGGGCAACGCCGCTTGCACCCCGGGGTGCGGCTGGTGGCCGATCATCTGGCCAGTGGCGAGCGCGATCTGAGCCGACGCCTGCCCGAAGGGTTAAACCACCCGGAGCTGGTGCGTGTCGGTGCCGGCTTTAACCGCTTTGTTGGTGATCTCGATGCGCTGCTGGCGACCATCAGCGATCAGAGCCGCCAGCAGGGGGTGCTCAATCGCCAGATCCTGCAAGCCGCCCGCGACAACAGCCAGCGGCTGCTCTGCCTCGATGATGAACTGGCTCAGGTGGCCACGGCTGCCACCGAGATGGCGGCTACGGTGCATGAGATCGCCGCCAATACCGAGCGAGCCGCTGATCTGTCTCAGACTCTGAAGCAGACCGGTGAGCAAGGGCTGGCGCGGGTTGATGCTAGTGTCAACAGCATGCGTGAGCTGGCATCCGGCATCGAGCAGGCCGGCGGCGCGGTCGAGGTACTGGCCCGCGATTCTCAGCAGATCGGCGAGATCGTCGAGCTGATCCGGGCACTGGCTGATCAGACCAACCTGTTGGCGCTCAATGCCGCTATTGAAGCCGCCCGTGCGGGTGAGCAGGGGCGTGGTTTTGCCGTGGTTGCCGGTGAAGTGCGGGCTCTGGCGCACCGAACTCATGAGGCGACTGATCAGATCAGTCGTCGCATCGAACTGCTGCAGCAGGGGGTGACTACCGCTGTCACCGCCATGAGTGCTGGCCAGCAGGCTGCGGCGGCAGCCGCCAACCGCGCGGATCTGGCGGGTCAGGCGCTTGCAACTTTAGGGGGCGGGATTGAACAGCTGAGCGGGCTTAATGGTCAGATCGCGGTGGCCGCGGAAGCCCAAGCAGTGGTCGCGGAGCAGATCTCGCGTAACGTGGTGAGCATGGCGGATACCTCCCGGCTGGTTGCCAACAGTGCTCGCCACAATGCATTGTTGGCGCTACGCGCCCAGCATGAGGCAGATCAGTCGCAGCGCATGCTGGCGCAGTTTCGCACTACACCCTATGCCAATGACCAGCGGGAGCAGGATTCCCTGCTGCTGCCCTGGAGCGAGGCGTTCAGCGTCGGCCATGCGGGCATGGATCGTCAGCACCGCCAGCTGTTTGATCTGATGAATGCCGCTTATCGTCTGATTGATGACGGGGCGGCGCAGGCGCGGGTGGTAGAGGCGATCGAGCGGCTGCTGCAGGTCGCTGCCCGTCATCTCGCCGACGAAGAGCAGTTACTCGCCGCCAGCGCCTATCCGCAGTATGAAGAGCACCGTGACCATCATCGCAAGCTGCTGCAGCAGTTGGCCGTTTTGCAGCAGCAGATGGCCGGTGGCGACGAAAACAGCCGTATTGACATGGTAATGTTCCTCAAAAGCTGGTTGGTCAATCACATCCACGGGGAGGATCGGCGCTATGGACCTTGGCTGCAGAAAATGGATGCGCTTGGTGCTGCTGCTGGCCGCTCCCTGTGGGGCGTCGCCAACGGCTGATCTGGAGCAGTGGCAGACGCTGGTCCGCCAGGATCCAGCGGCGGCGCTTGAGCATCTGCAGCAAGCGCCGGATGCTGCGCTTTCACCCATGCTGCGGGCTCGCCTGAGCTGTGAGGCCCAGCGCGATCTGGGGCGCTTTCAGCAGGCGCTGGCGGCCGCCAGCCCGTACCTCGACAAGGTCGACCAGCGTCAGCCGGAACTGGTGCCATTGTGGTACTGCGCTGGTTTCGCTGCCGATACCCTCGGTGACGACCTGACTGCTGCCCGCTACTACGAGATTGGCCGGGCGCTGGCGGCGCAGCTGGGGGACGGCGAAGGGGAGGCTCGGGGTTACTACGCTCAGGCACTGATTGCCAGTCAGCAGGGGCGGCCACTAGCGGCGATGGTTGCGTTGCGTGCCGCCCGTCAAAAAATGCCGGCCAATGGTGATCCTCGGGTACGCGCTGGCGTCAGCTATCAGTATGGCGAATTGTTGTTGGCTGCTGGTGCTAACAGCGATGCCCTGAGGGCGTATGAAGATGCGGTTAGCCAAGCGGAGCGGATCAATGATACGGCGTCGCTGTTACCCGCTCTGGAAGGGCTGGCCAGGGCCCACATCCACGCCGGCAACTACCCGTTGGCCAACGAAGTGCTGGTGCGTCTACTGGCCCTGAGCCGGCAGCATCAACGTGTCGATGTTGAGGCGTTGGTCCAGCTTGGCCAGTTGCGGCTGGCACTGGCCAGCAGCAGCGACAGCCAGCAGCTGGAGCGGGTGTTGCTACCTCTGGTGGCTCAGTTGCTGGACGCGGGGGCGCGAGTCGACGCCGAGTTGCTGCTGGCGCGAGCCGCGTTGGTCAGAGGCGATCTGGCGACAGCCAGCAGCCGTCTGCAGCAGGCTCGCCTGTCTCACGCCGCCAGCGCCAGCTGGGTGACCGATCCGGCACCCCAGCTACAGCAGCTGAGTGCAGCCCTGGCCGCCGCCAATGGCCAGTGGCAGAGTGCCTATGAACAGCAGCTGGCGGCGACTGAGATCGGCGATCAGCAGCGGCAGCGGCAATTGCAGCAACTAATGATGGAGTTCCATCATCAGCAGCAGATGGCGCCACTGCCCCAGCTGCGCCCAGCGACGGACAGCAGCGTGCTGGTGCAGCAACTGGAAGCCAAAAGTGCGGCCCTGCGTCTGATGCATCTGAGTATGGGGGTGACAGTATTGGCACTGCTGCCAATACTGGCGCTGGTTTATTGGTTGGGGCGACGCCGTGGTCAGGTACTGGCCCAGCCGCTTTAGTTTGAAATGGATAAACCAAGGGCGCCAATGGCGCCCTTGCTGTAAAAACCTTTATTCGGCACTCAGTGCGGCACTGTGATCAGGGTTGGCCGGCAGGCCGCTGTTGCCCGCGATCAGATAATGGCGCATCCAGTCCATCAGCCGCTGGCCATAATCCAGCTGTGAGGCCGCCTTGCGATAGCCGTGACCTTCGCCCGGCTGCAGCACCAGTCGTACCGGCGCTTGGTTGAGGGTCTTGAGGTAGCGGAACAGCTCCAGCGATTGGCTGGGGTGAACGCGCGTATCGTTTTCGCCATGCATGATCAGCAGCGGTGTGCGGTGCTTCTGGGCATGGTAGACCGGGCTACGCTCCAGCAGCTCATGCCAGTGGTCCCATGGCCAGGCGCGGGCATGAACCAGATACATCTCGTTGGGGATGTCGGTAGTGCCAAATTTGCTGATCAGGTCGCTGATCCCGACAAACATCACCCCGGCGGCAAAGTGTTCAGAAAGTGCCGTGGCGCCCCACGCGGTGGCGTAACCGCCGTAGGAGCCGCCCGTGATCCCGACCTTTTTTTCGTCGACCAGACCGATGCTGACCAGATGCTGTTTGGCATCGACCAAATCGTTGAATTCAGCGCCGGCATAGTCGCCCTGACCCAGCTTGCTGAAGGCGACACCACGGCCGGTGCTGCCGCGATAGTTGGGGAAAAAGCTGACAAAACCATCGGCGGCAGCGAGCTGTGCGGGGTTGGCGTAGCGGCTAACCCAGCCGTTGGCAACGTGGGCTTCGGGGCCACCATGGACGAACATGATTAGGGGATAACGTTTGCCCGGCGTATAACGCAGCGGTTTGACCAGCACTCCCTGCAGCTCCAGCCCGTCACGAGCCTTGTAACTCAACACCTCCTGTGACGCCAATTCGCGGGTCTCCAGCAGCGGGTTGGAGATGGTCAGGCGTTTGAGCGGCTGGCCGGGGCTGGGCAGGGCAAATACTTCGGGCGGATGCTGCCAGCTGTCAGCGACTAAGGCGATTTGGCCTTTGTCGCTGACATCCAGGCCGCGCAGTACCTCGCTGGCACTCTCATCAATCAGGCTGTTTTTGACGCCGGTGTCGAGGTTGACCAGCCCGAGCCGGCTGCCAGTACCAATATCGCCGATATAGAGCGCTTGACGGTCGCTGAGCCAGTCAATGGCGCTGACATGGCCCTCGAAATCGGGCAGCAGGTCCGTCACTTTGCCGCTGGCCACATCGGCTAGGTAAAGCCGTCCTTCAGCGGGGTCATTGATATCTGCACTGCCGATAAACAGCAGCTGGCTGCCATCGGGGCTGAACTTGCCAGCGCCGAGCTTGCCGCGATGAGCGAGATTGGTGAGCAGGCGGCCGCCGCTGTCGGCAATGGTCAGGCTGGCGGCCATTAGCTCATCATCGATTGCCGGGGTGGGGCTGACGGTGAGGGCAAGGCGATCGCCAAAGCGGTTAACTTGTACCGCCATCACATGGCCGGCCACCGGCAACTGCTCCGGTTCGCCGCTGACCAAGCCGTCATCGCCCAAGTTGTAGCGCCACAGACGGCTGAACTCCGGATCTTCTTCAAATACCTTGGCATTGAAGCCGCGCTTGGCCAGCTTCTCTTTGTTTTCGGGACCTTTGTCTTTGGCGATTACCAGTACTGCACTGCCATCAGCCAGCAGCGCGTAATCTTCCACATCCTGAGGCGCGGTCAATACACGTTGGGCTTCGCCGCCGTCGACCGGTATGGCATAGAGGCTGTTTAGCTTGTCATTGCCGCGTTTGGCGATGAAGAACAACCGTTGGCCATCGCCACTCCAGCGCAACTTGGCGAGCTTGACCTGGCCGGTGACAAAGGGGCGGCTGTGACCCATCATGTCGACCAGATGCAGCTCGGTCCAGGCGGGGCCATCTTCATCCTTCAGCGGATCGCGCGGCTGATGGCGGACATAGGCGACAAAGCGGCCTTTAGGCGAGATAGTGAATTCGTTGACCTGACGCAGGCCGACGATCTCCTCAAGGCTGAGGGTAGCCGCATGCGCTGAAGCGCACACAGCCAGCAACAGAGTGAACAGAATAAAGCGCATGGCAAAGCCTTTGACGAACCGGACAACCCGGGCCACAGCATATAACCTTGAGCGAGCGGGAAAAAGCGCTGGTAGGTGGACATGACCGCGGTGCTGCCACAACTCACCACTGCTGACCCTCAACTGGCGGCGTACTTTGGCCTGCCGTTGGATCCGTCACCGCCTCTTGATGGCTTTTATCTTCATGCCCACGTTTGTGGCTTGACCTTGCAGCGGGTTGGCCATGAGGGTCAGTTACGGCTCGACTTTGTCGGCGGCAAGCTTGGGTATCGGCGTCTGCACGGTGGCAGCGAGGCGATTGTCCGCGCCGTTGGCCTCAAACCGTCGCAGCCACTAAGCGTGATCGACGCTACCGCTGGCCTAGGCCGCGATGCCTTCATCCTGGCGGCCCATGGCGCCCGGGTGACACTGGTGGAACGCCATCCGGCACTGGCGGCGCTGTTGGCCGACGCCCTGCAACGGGCGTTGATGGATGAGGCGACGACGGCCATCGCCAGCCGCATGCAGCTACACTATGGTGCTGCCCTGGCCACTTTGACCGGTTGGTTGGGCGAGCCGCCAGCGGTGGTGTACCTTGATCCTATGTTTCCCCACCGCCGCAAAAGCGCGCTGGTGAAGCAGGAGATGCAGTGGTTGCAGCAACTGGTGGGGGCAGACGACGACGCCGATGCGCTGCTGTTGCCGGCTCGCCAGCTGGCCTGCCAACGGGTGGTGGTCAAACGTCCGGAGCAGGCGCCACCGTTGGCCGGGGTAAAGCCAAGCGGGGCGGTGGCCAGCCGCGGCCATCGCTTCGATATCTACGCGCCTGTCAGCTAATTTTACGCCGTCATCTTTCGGTCATCTTACGGTCATAACCTGCCCCCTAGATTGTGGCGGGGGCTGGTTATGCGCGTATCAACGGTTTCAAGGTTGCAGGCCGCCATGTTGGTTGGGCTGGCTTTGCTGTTTGCCTCGGTGCTGGCTTGGGGGATCTGGCAGATCCGTAGTTCGGATCAGCAATTGGCCGCGTTCAGTCAGCTGTCGGTGCAGATCAGCAGTGAGCTACCCCAGCAAGTTAACCGCTACCTGAGCAGTGGCGATGCCCTTGCCCACAGTGCGGCGGTGCAACTGGTGCAGCAACTCGATAGCCAAGTATTGTCCAAAGCCGATGTGGCCGCTGGGCAAGCTTTCGAAGCGGCGCGTCAGCAGTTGGGGGAGAACTTGGCCAGCCGTTATCTTGGCCTTGGCAAACTCAGTGGCGATCCCCAGGGGCTGCTGATCAACGCCGAACGGGAGATCGCCGCCCAGATCAGTCTGGCCCTTGGTTACGGCCTGGATGCCCAAGCCGCAGGTCACAGCGATGGCCGCCGCTACGTAGAGCTGGCTGCCGCGGCGCTGGAAGAGATGCAAACGCTAGCGCTGGCCCGTGCCCGTTTTTTCGCTCAAGGCGATGAGGCTAGCGACAAGGCCTATGTTGCAGCTTTCCAGCAACTGCAGGCTGATGGCGTTAAGCTGACCGCGTTGCCTTTACTGGGGCTACTGGAGGTGGCCGAACCCGTCGACCCTTATGCCCTGCGCAAACCTAAGCCGCCGGGCGACAAGGCCAAGGGCATTCAGCAGGAGCTGAATTCGCTGATCCGTCGTTATCCAACTGAGCAGCAGCGCACCAGCACCCTGATCCGCGAACGCACAGTGATCAGTGCGCAACTGAAGCAGGAGGTTGCAACCCTCGGCCAGCAAATCGATGCGCTGGCTGGCGCCTTGCTTGCCCAGCGTCAGCGTACTATGTCACAGGTGGAGTTAGCGTTGGCGGTGATGGTGGCCGCCATGATGCTGCTGGCCGCGCTCTCGGCCTGGGTTACCCGACGCCATGTGTTGCGCCCATTGCGCAACTTGCGCGATGCCTTCCGTCAGCTGGTCGACAGCGGCAAGTATCACGCTCTGAGCGGCTTGGATGCGCGCTCGGAACTGGGTGAGATAGCGGGTTATTTCAATGCGCTGCTGGCCCAGTTGGAGTCCCAAAACCGGGCCCGTAGCGAGCAGCTGGCCGTCGTCTCCAATGCCCTGTTGACCCTTGAGGGGCAGTTGCAGGGGGTCAGCGATAGCTCCGCGGCCAGCGCTAGCCATGTGGCTCATGCCACCGTAGCACTGGACGATCTGCGTCATCTTGCCCGTGACTTGGCGGCCCAGTCAGGAGTGGTAGACGAACAGGCGGCAGCGACGTCGCAGTTAGTGGCCGAGGGGGACCGGGGCGCCAGTCAGGTGGCGCAGGCCGCTGACAGTACCCGTCAGGCGGTTCAGCAGGGGCTGACTATTCTTGAGCAGCTGGCTGGCTCAGTTGCTAGCATGGGCACAGTGACGGCGGTGATCCGCACCGTCGCTGATCAAACCAACCTTTTGGCGCTCAATGCCGCCATCGAATCAGCGCGCGCCGGTGAGCATGGCCGCGGCTTTGCCGTAGTCGCCGACGAAGTACGCAAGCTGGCGATCCGCACTCAGGATTCGTTGGGCGAAATTGGTGCGATGCTTGGTCAGCTGGAAAGTGCCGCCAGCAGCCTCAAGGTGCAGATCAGCAGTATTCATGATGCTGCCAGTGGCCAGGAGCAAACTGCGGCCAGCCTCCAGCAAACCCTGAGTCAGGTACGGGGTCAGGCTCAGCGTTCGGCCGAGGCTGCTCAGGCTGCCCATGATCTGGTGCAACAGCAGGCCCAGCAGCTGCAAGCCTTCGCCGGGGCCATGACCGAGGTGGAACAGCAGGCCAACAGCACCCGCAGCCACAGCGAAGCGATCAGCCAGGCGATGCGTGATCAGAGCCGCGATATCGGCCGGGTATTGGGGTTGTAACGGGTGGTATGGGTCGCCTGTGGCTGCCGCCACGGCTATGCTGGCGTGGCCTTGAATACCCAGCATGGAGCCCCAGATGCGCGATCAGACCAAAGCCATTCACGCCGGTTACGTCACCGACCCGACCACCAAGTCGGTGGCGGTGCCGATCTATCAGACCGTCGCCTACGAATTTGATAACGCCCAGCATGGTGCCGATCTGTTCAACCTGGCGGTGCCGGGCAATATCTACACCCGCATCATGAACCCGACCACCGACGTGCTGGAAAAGCGGGTGGCGGAACTCGAAGGCGGCATTGCTGCGCTCGCCCTGTCGGCCGGCAGCGCCGCCATCCACTATGCGATCCTGACCCTGGCCCAGCAGGGCCACAACATCGTCTCTGTGCCCCAGCTCTATGGTGGCACCTACACCCTGTTCGCCCACATGCTGCCATCCATGGGCATTGAGGTACGCTTTGCCAAGAGCGACAGCGCCGCTGATATCGCCGCCTGCATCGACGGCAACACCCGCGCCGTTTACTGTGAATCCATCGGCAACCCGGCGGGCAATATCGTTGATCTGGCGGCGCTGGCCGAGGTTGCTCACGCCCATGGCGTGCCGCTGATGGTGGACAACACCGTGGCCACCCCGGCGCTGTGCAAGCCGCTCAGTTTTGGCGCCGACATCGTTGTCCACTCGCTGACAAAATACATGGGCGGCCACGGCACCAGCCTCGGCGGCGCTATTGTCGATGGCGGCAGCTTCCCGTGGGCCAACTATCCCGACAAATACCCGATGCTGACCCAGCCGGAGCCGGCCTACCACGGCGTGGTCTACACCGACACCTTCGGCCCGGCCGCCTATATCGCCCGCGCCCGCACCGTACCGCTGCGCAACACCGGCGCGGCCATCTCGCCGATGAACGCCTTCCTGATCCTGCAGGGCATCGAAACCCTGCCGCTGCGCATGGAGCGCCACTGCGAAAATGCCCTTAAGGTGGCCAATTTCCTGAAAAAGAACCCGAAAGTGGCCTGGGTCAGCTTCGGCGGTCTGAGCGACAGCCCCTACCACGCACTGGCTGAAAAATACTGCGGCGGCGTCCCCGCATCGCTGCTCACCTTCGGTGTGCAGGGCGGCTTCGCCGCTGGCGAGCGCTTCTACGACGCACTCAAGCTGTTCAAGCGGTTGGTCAATATCGGTGACGCCAAATCCCTGGCCTGCCACCCGGCCAGCACCACCCACCGCCAGATGAGCGAAGAGGAGCAGGCCAAAGCCGGGGTGAAACCGGAGATGATCCGCCTGTGCGTCGGCATCGAGCATATCGACGATATCCTCGCCGACCTCGATCAGGCGTTGGTTGCCGCCTGACAGCGGTTGGTTGTGCCAGCTGGCGCTGGCGTGCCGGTGCATGACCCGCTCGCCCTGAGCCTGTCGAAGGGCAGTGATTGCACTTAGCGGGTGGGCGGATGCACCTGCGGTGCGGGATGCGGCTGCGCCGCAGCGGAGCGGGGTTTCGCCCCCGCGCGACGAGCAGGAAGGCCGTTTCCGCACGGCCTCCCTGCACTCTCCGGCGGGCTAAGATCACCACCATCAATACCTGACTGATGTTCTGCCGGGCTACGGGGTCGCCACAATGTGCCATCCCTGGCCCATAGTGGCTTTCGTCGCCGTCCAGGCGACTCAACCCCTTCACCCGGCAGACCGTGCGTCGGCTAGCGCCGTGCGGGTGGTGATCAAGGGGTGTCAAAGCAACACCTGCGATTCCACGGCCGAGGCTGGGCCATTCTGCTAGGCACCTACTTGAAATACTGGCTGTAGCGTTGCCGGTAGATCGCTTTGCGCTCTTCGGGCGTTAGGGACTGGGGCAGGCCGGGGCAGCGGTAAGCGGCATGCGCATCCCAACCAAACGGCCAGCGCTTAAATTCATGGCTGCAAGCTGGGCAGGTCATGGCGTGATCGCCGCCCGTCGTCCCGGCCGGCTTGACTGGTCTGGTCATCGATGACGGTGGTGATGGTGCAGAAGATGCCGCACTGGTGATTCGAGGCACCCAGATCACGTCGTCCGGGACAGTACCAAAGCCGATCCGTTCGTGCTCATCAAGGCTGGCCACCCACGCAGAAATATATGCATCCAGACGGTCATGAGCCGGTCCATGAGCGATTTGGTAAAACAACTGCCAATCATCCTCGGTACGTGGAAAACCAGTTTGGTGTGCAACCAGCGATAGCTGCTCCGCTACTGCTCCTGAGCGCGTTTTGTGGCGTGCACCGCCACCTAAGACGCGGATTGTGGCTTGCGGGTACACCTCAATGCAGGGCGCTACCACTGACAGGCAATCAGCGATAGCAAAGCCAGCCAGCATCCACAATTGATGGCCGTGAGGAAGGCGATCAGGTCGTCCCCCTTGGGCAAGGTGAGCCCGTACTTTGATTTGGATCTGCTCAAAATCCGCGCGTGATGGTGTGGTAAACGCACTGATGCCTTTACGATCAAGGGCCGCTTCTGCATGGCGTCTTGTGATCGACGCAATCCTGGGCCTGAGAGGGGCGTCGATGCCAATACGCGCCGGTATCAAGCCGACATGCTGGCAAGCTCGAACGACATACTCGCGTGCTTCTTGTGCGAAAACCTGAGTATGCTTGTCTTCAATTACCCCAACGTTACCGCAGCCTTTGGGAGGGGCGAAAGGCAGTTGCCGGAGTGGTAGAGGGCTAATTTGGTTTAGTTCGCGAATGACGATACTAATCGGCAGGTGCTTACCGACCGCGCACGCCACATCCACGCCAACATATGCGGACTGTTTGTTCATTGCCATGTCACCGAGCGTGATCTCACCGAGGACTTTAGCTGAGTCAGGGCGAGGCGATAAGTCGCGATGGCTTATGTCATTCCCCCTTGATCGCCACCCGCGCGGCGCTAAGCCGACGCACGGCCAGTCGGGTGAAGGGGGCGAGGCAACAGGACGTTGCCGAGAGCCACTATGGGCCATGGATGGCACATTGTGGCGACCCCGTAGCCCGGCAGAACGTCAACCAGATATTGATGGTGGTGCTCTTTGGGGGCCGACAGGGTTCGCCAAGGGAGGGTTCGGCGACCCTCCCTTAGCTCGTCGTGTGGGCGCGACAGCCCACTCTTGGCGCCGCAGGCGAATCCGCCGCGCAGCGGCAAATCAACAGCCAGCGCCGCAGGCGCTTCGGCCAACAGCCGTTGGCATTGCTGCGTCTGCGCCGCAGCCGCATTACGTCTGCTGCCCGGGGGGGTAGCGGCAAGCAGGCAGATGGTCACGTCTCCGACGACGGCTGTTCGCCAAAAAACTCAGACTTAAAGCGCCCGATCTGGTGCATGCGTTCGTGCAGGATGGTCACTATGCCCAGATCGCCGTTGGCCAGACGTTTCCAATAGACGATGTGATGTTCATAGCGGAAGAAGTAGCCCTCGACACCAAACTCGGCGGGCACGGGCTTGGATGCCACGCCATGGCTGTCGATGCGTTCAAAGGCGGCAAACAGGCCCGTAATATAGCGCTGCGCCTGCTGCTCACCCCAGTGCTCGCGCGTGTAGCGGTAGATCTCGTCCAGCCGCCAAGAGGCCGCCTCTTGAATGCGTACCTTGGGCATATCGGTTGCCACCGCTTAGCTGCCCTTAGGCCCGTTGGTGGCGTTTCGCGCCATGATCGCCGCCGCCGTCAACGGCTGGTAGGTCGTATCGGGTGCGGCAAACGCATGGGTGAGCTCAGCCTTGAGCCGCTCGAAGGCGGCTTGGTCCTTGCGCTCCATATCCCGCCGGATCAGGTCGCGCAGATACTCACTGACGTTCTCGTAAGCGCCATCTTTACTGACATTGGCGGCGACAAACTCGCTGAGCGTTGCGTTTAAACGCACGGTCAAGGTGGTGGACTGGGACATGGCTAGCTCCATGGGACAGGTGTCGTATTCAAGATACTCAATATTGAAGACGACAACAAACCCGAGCCATTCGATACACCAACAGCCCAGCGACCTCATCAGTGCGCGTTATCGCCTGCGCGTAGGTGGACTGGATGGTCACTCCGTGTCTCCCACCCCTTGATCACCAAGCAGGCGCCAAGGACAGCCATTCGGAGAACAGCGGCAGCGCAGTATTCAGAACCCGTTTGAGCGCCAGCGCGGGTTGACCAATCACGCCAGATTTTGGCGCTCTACCGGGCCGCCGGGATTGGCAAGGGCCGGGCGGGACCGGTCCTTGCCCGGCCTGCGCCGGCCGGTCGGCGCTCTTACCCAAATCGCTACGCGATTTGTCTTGGCGTCTGCGGCGTAGCTGCCGCATCACACGCTGCCCTTCGACAGGCTCAGGGCGAACGGGCCGCGCAGCGGCGCCATCTCCGCCTACCCCACCCCTCCATCTGCCGCCACGCAGTGGCACCTATCCCGCCAAAGGCGCATCGCCATCGCAGTTGCCTACACCGGCAATCACAGCCCTTCGACAGGCTCAGGGCAAACGGGCCACGCAGCGGCGCCGTCTCCGTCTGCCCCACCCCTCGATCACCACGAGCACGGGGTACAACAACGCACGGCCAGTCGACCGTAGGGGTTGAGGCAACAGGATGTTGCCGAAAGCCACTAAGGCACAGGGAGGTGCCTTTGTGGCGATCCCGCAGGCCGGCAGAACAACCACCAACGCCCGTTAGTGGTGATCGCTGGGGGCGCCCGGGTGTGCAGAGGGGCGTGGCGCTACGCCCCTCTGCCCCAGCGCGAGGTGGGCAACCTCGCTCTACTGCGGCGTAGCCGCAACCACCGCGTAGCGGTGATCAACAGCAAGCGCCACAGGCGCCTCTGCCGCCACGCAGTGGCAAGTCAGCAGCAGCGCAGCCGCATCGCAGTTGCCTACACCGGCAATCACAGCCCCTTCGACAGGCTCAGGGCGAACGGTCGTGGCGCCGCTGCGCAGCAGCGCACCAATAGCCATGGCCCGACCACCACCGCAAAACTGGCGTAACGCGGCCAGCTGGCGATAATAGGCGCACTTTTGCGGCCAGCCGGTCGCCAGCAATGAAGGAACTACCTCCATGGTCATCAAGCCGAAAGTGCGCGGATTTATCTGCACCAATGCCCACCCGGCCGGGTGTGCTGCCAATGTCGCCGAGCAGATCGCCTATGCCAAGGCCCGTCCGGTCAGTGGTGGCCCCAAGCGGGTGCTGGTGATTGGCGCTTCTACCGGCTACGGCCTGGCGTCGCGCATTACCGCCGCCTTTGGCAGCGGCGCTGACACCATCGGCATCTTCTTCGAGAAAGAGGGTGAAGAGAACCGCACCGGCAGCGCCGGCTGGTACAACAGCGTCGCCTTCCACAATGCCGCCACAGCGGCCGGCCTCAAGAGCTACAACCTCAACGGCGACGCCTTCTCCAGCGAGATGAAAGAGAAGACGGTGGCGCTGATCAAGGAGACGCTGGGTCAGGTCGATCTGGTGGTCTATTCGCTGGCGTCGCCGCGCCGCACCGATCCGGTGACCGGCGAGCGCTACACCTCGACCCTCAAGCCGATTGGCCACAGCTACACCGCCCGCACCCTCAACACCGACAAACTGGTGGTGCATGAAGTCACCCTGGAGCCGGCCTCCGACGAGGAGATCGCGTCCACCATCAAGGTGATGGGCGGTGAAGATTGGGAGCTGTGGATGAACGCCCTGGCTGACGCGGGCGTGCTGGCCCCGGCTGCGCGCACCGTGGCTTACAGTTACATTGGTGACAAGCTTACCTGGCCGATCTATGGCAAGGCCACCATCGGCAAAGCCAAGGAAGATCTTGACCGCGCCGCCACGGCCATTCGCGCCACGCTGGCCGCCATTGGCGGTGATGCCAACGTGGCGGTGCTCAAGGCGCTGGTCACCCAGGCCAGCAGCGCCATTCCGATCATGCCTCTCTACATCTCGCTGCTCTACAAGGTGATGAAGGCTAACGGCACCCATGAAGGCTGCATCGAGCAGATCCGCCGTCTCTATGGCCAGCTGTTTGAGGGCCCGGCCAACTATGACGAGGCTCAACGCCTGCGCGTTGACGACTGGGAACTCGATCCCAAGGTGCAGGATGCGGTGGCCGAGCTGTGGCCGCAGGTGACCACCGACAACTACAGCCAGCTGACCGACTACGCTGGTTACAACGCAGATTTCCTGCGTCTGTTCGGCTTCGGTCTAGCCGGTGTGGATTATGAGGCCGATATCAGCACGCTGGCCGAACTGCCGTTGGCTTGATGTAAAGGTTGCTAACGTAAAGGACCCGGCTTGAAGCCGGGTTCTTTTTGGCGGTTGCTGCCGATCCGGTAGAATCGCCGTCCTGCCCGCCATCGCGGGTTGATGACTAGAGGATGAGGTGAATGATCAATCTGCTCTGGCTTGTGAGTGGTCTGGTGGTGCTGGTGTGGGGCGCCGAGCTTCTGGTCAAAGGGGCGTCGCGGTTGGCGGCCGCCTTTGGTATCGCCCCTTTGATCATTGGTCTGACGGTGGTCGCCTTTGGTACCAGTGCACCTGAACTGGCGGTGAGCGTCATGGCTGGCATGGCCGGCAAGGCGGAGCTGGCGATTGGTAATGTGGTGGGCAGCAACATTGCCAATATTTTGCTGGTGCTGGGTATGGCGGCTGTGGTCGCCCCCTTGGCGGTGGCGCGTCAACTGATCCGGCTGGATCTGCCACTGATGGTTGCTGCGTCCTTGGTGGTGGTGGTAATGGCGCTT
This sequence comes from Gammaproteobacteria bacterium, assembly GCA_017425245.1. Taxonomy (GTDB): domain Bacteria; phylum Pseudomonadota; class Gammaproteobacteria; order Enterobacterales; family Neiellaceae; genus RGIG665. The sequence goes on along the minus strand of JAFOOX010000036.1, from coordinate 49,222 downwards.
GATGGCGGCATTAGTCGTGGTGAAGGCGCGCTGCTGTTTGCCGGGGTCATTGGCTACACCCTGTTCCTGATCGGTCAGGCCCGCCGTGACAAGGCTGCCGCTGCTGCTGCGGATGACGAGTTTGCCCGTGAGTTCGCCGACCGTGAGCCGCCCGGCTGGCGTAGCCACGCCAAAAATGGTGGGTTGTTGGTGGTTGGTTTGGTGATGCTGGTGGCGGGTTCCAAAGCCCTGGTCACTGGTGCTGTGGCCATCGCCCTCAGCCTCGGGGTCAGCGACATGGTGATTGGCTTGACCATCGTGGCCGTGGGCACCTCGCTGCCTGAGGTGGCGACCTCGGTGATCGCCAGCCTGCGTGGCGAGCGCGATATCGCCGTTGGCAATGTGGTTGGCTCCAACATCTTTAACCTGCTGTCGGTACTTGGGCTGTCGTCGCTGGTGACCGCTGGTGGCTTGCCGGTGCCGGCATCGGCAATAGCGGTGGACCTGCCCTTGATGCTGGGGGTGGCGGTGGTCTGTCTGCCGATCTTCTTCTCCGGTTGGCGTATCACCCGGGTAGAGGGGGCGTTGTTCCTGCTGGCCTATGTGGCCTATACCAGCTGGCTGTGCCTGGATGCGGTGGCCAATCCGCTGGCTGCCCCGCTTGGCCACGGCTTGCTGTGGTACGGTGTGCCGCTGGCGTTGCTGGTGATTGGCGCCAGCCTCTACCGTGACCGTCACCTGCATCGCTGACGTTCAGATACGGAAACGGCTAACCAGCTGGGCCAGATCGGTGCCCAGACTGTTCAGCCGCTGACTGAGTGATGCCACCGCTTGGGTGCTTTGTTCACTTTGGCTGGTGGCATCGGCAATCTTGACCACGCTCTTGTTGATCTCTTCGCCTACCGCAGTCTGCTCTTCGGCAGCCGTAGCAATCTGATCGTTCATGGTGCTGATGGTGCTGATTGAGCTGGCGATCGCATCCAGCGAGGCTGCAGCCAGCCGTGCCTGCTCTACCGCACTGTCGCCCTTGCTGCGGCTTTGCTGCATAGCGGTTACCGCATCTCGGGCCCCTTGCTGGAGTCGCTCGATCATATGCTGAATCTCGGCGGTGCTCTGTTGGGTGCGTGACGCCAACGTGCGTACTTCGTCGGCCACCACGGCAAAGCCGCGACCTTGCTCGCCAGCGCGTGCCGCCTCGATGGCGGCATTGAGGGCCAGCAGGTTGGTCTGTTCGGCGATGCCACGGATCACATCAAGGATGGAGCTGATGGCATTGACGTCGGATCCGAGGGTGTCAACGGTCGCAGTTGAGCGGGCGATCTCCTCAGCCAGCTGCTGGATAGCGCGGCGGGTAGCGGTAACCACCTGCTTGGCGTCAGCCCCTTCATGATCCGCGCGCCCCGCAGCGTTGGCGGCATCCTGGGCGGCCTTGGCCACTTCGCTGGCGCTGGCACTCATCTCATTCATGGCGGTGGCTACCAGATCGGTCTCGCGCCGTTGCGCTTCTACCGCCTGGCTGGTGCCAACCGCTGATTGCGCAAGCTCGCGGGTGACCGCTGCCAGCTGACCCACCAGTTTGCTGGTGTCGCGCACCATACTGTGAATGGTGTCGGCAAAGTGGTTGAAGGCGCGGGCGAGGGCGGCGATTTCGTCGTTGCCGCTAACGGGTGCCCGGCGCGTCAGATCGCCCTCGCCACTGGCGATATCTTCCAGCCGACGATGCAGGGCGTTGAGTGGTGCGATCAGTCGGTTGGTGGTGATGTTGCCGGCGATGATGATCAACACCAGCAACAGCAGGCAGATGCTGACCACCGACCAGCTGATGTCGCGCAGCTTCTGCTGTTCGCGTTCGGCAATCACGGCAACTTCAGCATCAACGCTGTCGATATAGATGCCGGTGCCGACGGTCAGCTGCCATTTGGGTAGATAGCGGGCGTAGCTGAGTTTGGGCGCGGGTACATCGCTGTTAAGACGTGGAAAACGGTAGGTGACGAAGCCGCCTTCTGGTTGCTTGGCTACGTTGATCAGCTCACGCACAAAGAGGACGCCGTCGCTATCGCGCAGATCGGCAAAGCTCTGTCCGAGCCCCTTGTCGGAGCCACCCAACAGCAGACGCACATGTTGGTCGTTGTAACCGAACAGGTAGCCATCGCCGCCGAACTTGGCATGGCCCAGACTACGCAGAGCCTCTTGGCTTGGGTCATCCCCCCAGCTGGTGGACGCTTGGTAAAGGGGAGCGATCTGACTGATCGCACTGTCAACAATGTCGCGCAGCTGCTGCTGGCGCCCCTGAAGTAGAAGCTCACGGGTCTGGGCAAGATTTTCCTCGCTCATCTGGGTGAGCCGGGCCAAGGTCAGTGGCAGCACCACCAGCAGCAGGATCAGCACGGGCACCAGCGCCTGGGCCAACATTTTTGTCCGGATCTGCATCGGTTTCCTCCACATATTGTTTCTTCGCCATGGCAGGTCGTTTTGACTGCGCGGTGAAGCGTTGGCCTTGGTGTGGTAATTTGAAGCCGCGCACTGCCGGAGGCGGTGGTGACCTGCATAATTCTAGGACGGCCCTGGCGTGGCCGGCGTGGCTTTGGTCACGCCGTTGGTTGACCGCTATGAGGAATTACATGACGTATCGAGTTCTGTTATCTGTATTGATGCCGCTACTCCTGGCTGCGTGCACTGATACCCCTTCTCGGGATGAGCTGGCCAAAGCGGTGGAGCGCCACATTGTCTGGCAGCCGTGGCAGGTCGAAGGGCTGCAGATCGCCGCCGAGAGCGCGATTGGCCAAGGCTATCAGTATCAACTGGTGGCTGATCTCTCACCTAAGCAAGACCTTTACCAGACCCTGTTTACGCTGGGTGATACCCGCGTGGTCAAGCTGGCGCGTGCTGCTGGCGTTGAGATGGCGGTCAAAGGGGTGGCTGATGCCAAAGATCAGGGCCATGGCTGGGAGATTGTGGTTGCCTTCGACAGTGATCCCTTTGCGGACCAGGGGGAGCCTCGCCAACAGGGCGATGTGCTGATCGATAGCCCTGACTATCGCAGCCTGCTGGAGCTGTCTACTCAGGAGGTGCAGAAGCTGGAGGGCGAGATTAAGCGCCTTGAGGAGCGGGTTAACCAGGTCAAGCTAGGGCATGCGGAGCTGGGCGCGCAGGTATTGCGTGCCCGCGAAGCCAGCAGCCTGACGTTACAGAAGTGGGAGGATGAGTTTGAAGCCCGCAAGGACCAGATCGAAGATGGCCTGCAAGGGCAGATTCAGAATGCCCAAAACACCATTAATGATGAGCAAAAAAAGCAGCTGATCGACCTTAACGCCAATTTTGAGCAGAAATTCACTAAGGCTGAAATCGATTATCAGGAGCGGCGCAAGGCGCTCGATAAGGCGTTGGTAGATAACGATCGCGATTACAACCGCGCCGTGCGCGATGCCCACGACAGCTACAAGACCGATATCGGCAACATTGACACCGACAAGTTGTCTGCCGAGGAGTACCGTAGTTATACCGCTGCGCGGCTGGCTGCCCGGGATAAGGCGCTCAAGCAGCTGCAGCGCGAACATGAAGCCAAGCGAGAGCAATTCCGTGGCGATAAGGATCGGGCGCTGGCTCAATATGAAGAGAACATGACCCTGTTGCAGCAGGAGAAGAGCGCCACCCTTAATGAGGCACGCAAGGTGCTTGGGGTTCAGAAAGAGCAGGCGATTGGCAGTTACCAGCAGCAGCTGGAAACAGCGATGGCGGCACTGGAGAAGGAGTTTACCGCTAGCCGTGAGGCGCTGGTCAAGGAGGAGCGGGAACTGGCCGAGCGCCAGCGCCAGATGGCGCGAGAACTGGAACAGGCCAATGCTGATTTGGTGGCACGCAAGAGCCGCATCGAAAATCTGCTCAAGGGGCTGTCCGCCGCCCGTCGACCTGCCGATTCGGTCTCTGCCAACTAGGGGGCCGGTCTGTTCAGACGCCGCCTGAGGGCGGCGTTTTTGTTCGCTGCCAGCCAGGGACGACGTAAAGTAAAAATGTAAATGGACGCTTACAGTTTGGCCTTTGGCATCATGCCAAAAGCTGGCCTGGATTGGCGTCGATTTGCCTTTGGCAGATGTCGCATTGAGCGACTTTGGGCCAAAATTGAGCCGCAGCTCTAATATAACAACGGGTCGGTAAAAACCGCCTCGCCCTTCTCCAGAGGGATGCTGCGAAAGGGGCCGACCGGATGTCGGCCCCTTTCTCTTTTGGGGCCAGAGGCTCAGCGGTTGGCGTCTGCCAGCAACAGCTCCGCCGGCAGCGGTTGCTGATAATCCACGCCGTCGATGCCAAAGCCGAACAGTTGCAGGAAGTCGGCCCTGAAACGTTCCAACTGCAGTCGTTCCTCTGCATTGTCTGGGTTCAAGCCGGCCAGCCGTATGGCCACCGCCTGTTGCACCTCGCGCGCCAGCTCCTTGTCATCCAGACGTATCAGCCGGTCCTCATCGGTGATCACCTGGGACCCCAAGCGGTCGCGGAACAGCCTTACCATCTGTCCCAGCGGCCCCTCATCGCCTTCGCTCTCTTCGAGCACCGCATGCAGTGCGGCCAGATAGCTCGACAGCAGTGGAATAAAGACGCTCGCCTTGGTGATCAGTGCCTGGCAAACCACCGCATGGGCGCTGCCACCAATGGTTGCTGCCAGTCGCTCGTTGAGCTGATTGGCGCTGGCATGCAGGTGCTCCTTGGCGATACCGATGGTGCCATGGCGATAGATGGGGGCTGTCCAGTTGGGGCCAATGTATGAAAACGCCAGGGTACGGGCACCGGGCGCCAGCAGGTCTGCTGCCAGCAGCGCTTCCAGCCACTGCTGCCAGGGTTCGCCACCCATCACCTTGATGGTGGCGTTGACCTCGGCCGCGCTGGCCGGTTCGATGTGCTGGGCTTCCACCCCCAACGGCTGTAACCGCAGTGATAATCCTTCGATCGGCGCAGCAACCGGCTTGAGTACCGATTGCCAGAGCTGGCCGTTGGTTTCTCGCCGGCCGCTGGCAACGCTGTAGATCACCAGATCGATCTGGCCCAGGGTGGCGCGCAGCTGGTTGCAGACGGTGGTCAGGGTGTCGGCCGCAAACAGATCGCCCAGGTAGTCCCAAGCGCCGAGGCCGCGCTCCCGGGCCAGCCGGGTGACATGCTGCTGCTGGTAATAACCCGCGCTGCCAGGCTGGCCGTCACGCGGTGGCCGTTCAACTGCCAGGCTGTAAGTAGTGGCCCCACCCCCAAAGGCACAGACGAGGCGCGCCGCCAGTCCCAAACCGGACGAACCGCCGAGGATCAGCACCCGCTTGGGGGTGGCTATAGGGCCGATGGTTGCCAGCTGCTGCAGTTGTTGCTCAATCAGCCGCTGGCAGCCAAGAGGGTGGCAGTTGCGAGCAACATTGCCGGATAGCAGGGGGGTAATGACCATAGGTGCCTCCAGACCGGTGATGGGCCCAGCATACGTGGCCCCCCGGCGGGCGGCCAGTCTAGCGTGGCGGCGGTAGCTGCAGTACCAGTGCCAGCAGCGTCAGCAGCTGTTGCTCGGCGGGTGACTGGTGGCCATCGGCCATCGCGGTTTCGCGGCAGGCGTCAAATAGCGGCTGGCGCAGTAGGGGGTGGAGGCCAGACAGACGTTGCAACGCGCTACTAATGCGCTCGCCGCTGAATGCCGCCGGTGCTAACGGTTGGTCAGTCGTTAGCTTGAAGCCGCTGGCGGCGAGCTGGAAGGCGGCTTGGGGATCGCCGTGGCCGCTATGCGCCAGGAGCGAGAACAGCAGCAGCAGTTCTGCTTCAACCTGCTGATAGCGATGGATCGGCGCTGGTGCCGGTGATGGCTGGGCGTGCTGCTGCCACAGGGCCAGTGCCAGCAGATCAAACAGGTCATGGTCGCCGTCGCTGTCCACCACCTGCAGTAGCTGGCGGGTCAACTGCTGTTGGCTAGCCAAAGGCAGCTGGCGGGCGGTGGCGATCAGTAGCTGAAGTAAGGGCAGGCGCTGCGCTTCGCTCAGATCCGCCAGCTTCTGGCGCTGCAGATCCAGGGTTAACTGCTGCTCATCACTCCCACCAATCAGTGCCAGCGCCTGCTGTGGCTGGCGCTGGGCCAAGGCCAGCAGCACCAGTAGCTCACTGGCCGCCAGTTCGGGTTGTTGCAGGGCATCGCCACACTGTTGCTGCAGGCTGCTCAGCATTTGCTGGGCCCCATTTTCGGCGCTGACGGCTGGTGTGGGCTGTGGAGCTTTGCTGGTTGGTTGGTGTTGTTGGCGACGCAGGAGTCGGAACCACGGCTGGAGCTTACGGATACGCGCATCCAGTGGCGGATGAGTCGCCAGCCAGCTCTGGCCATGGAGGCTGTTGGCGATGCACAGGTGGCTTACTTCGCTGGCTTTGATATGAAGCAGCCGGCCGCCGAGAGGGTGCTCAAGGATCTGTTTAAGGGCACCGGCTAGCCCTTCGGTCTGACGGGTGAGTTGCACGGCCGTGGCATCTGCCAGATATTCGCGCTGACGTGAGACTGCAGCCTGAATCAGTCGGCCACCGATCCAGCCGATCCAGCCGACCAGCCACAGGGCTAGCCCGAGCAACAGCAGTGGGATAGCGATGCGGCCATCGCGGCGGCTTCGTACCTCGCCGTTGCCGACATTCAGTCGCACCAGGAAACGGCCAATGCGGCTGATCATCAAAATGCCGGCCAGATAGCCGATCAGCCGGGTGGTGAGCGCGACGTCGCCCTGCAGGATATGGCCAAACTCATGGGCCACCACCCCCTGCAGCTGATCCCGGCTCAAGGTAGCCAGCAGCCCTTCGGTGACCACCAGTGCACTGTTGGCCGGGCTGGTACCTGCGACAAATGCATTAAGCGCCCGCTCCCGGTCAATGACGAACAGCCGTGGTGGTAGCTGGCTCGCGGCGATGGCCATTTCGTCGACCACATTCAGCAAGCGTCGCTCATGCTCGTCGCCACTGCTGCGCTGAATCTCGCGGCCGCCCATCATCAGCGCCACCGCCACGCCACCGCCACGCAGCTCCATCAGGCGCAGCGCTGAACCGAGCAGGATCACGGCCAGCGTGGTTGCAACGCTGATCCAGCACAGGGGGTGTTGTAGCCAAAGCAACCAGGAGAAGGTGGTGAAGGGCGCGCTGTGGGGCGGGGCGGCAAACCACAGCCAGCCGATGTAGGTGAGCAGATTGACACCTGCCACTGTGGCCGCAACGGCAGCGCAAAAACTGGCCAGCAACCACAGGCTGCGTCGCCGGTGCAGGCTCTGGTGGTGGCGGAAGTCCATACGTTAGCGAGCTCAGAACTTGACGGCAGGGGCCTGGCGGTGGGTCTCGGCACCAATTTCCAGCAGGCTGGCAGCGCTAAAGCCGTAGCGGTTGGCCACCAGATTGCCAGGGAACTGTTCACGGCCGTTGTTGTAGCTCATCACTGCATCGTTATAGGCCTGACGGGCAAAGGCGATGCGGTTTTCGGTACTGGCCAGTTCTTCCATCAAGCGGCTAATGGTGGCATCTGCCTTGAGGTCAGGGTAGGCCTCGGCTACTGCGTAAAAGCGTCCCAAAGCACTGCCAAGCAGCCCTTCGGCGGCGCTCAGGGCGTTGATGGCTGCACTATCTTCGGGGTGGGCAGAGGCGGCCTTGTTGGCGGCTGAGGCGCCATTGCGGGCAGCCATCACTGCCTCAAGGGTGTCCTTTTCGTGGTTGAGATAGCCTTTAGCGGCTTCCACCAGATTGGGGATCAGTTCGTAGCGCCGGGTCAATTGAACGTCGATTTGGGCAAAAGCGTTACGGAAGTTATTGCGGCCTGCCACCAGCCCGTTATAGAGGCTGATGGCATAAACGAACAGGGCAATCAGCAGCGCCAGCAGTATCCACAATCCCATATCAACCACTCCTTGCAATGGAATTGAAGCACAACGGAATCAGCGCAAGTCGACCACTCGGCCGTCAACAAAGATAACACGGCCCGGTTGCAGGCCGTTATAAACCCATTCAACCACTTCCTGACCATTGCCATTGATATGGCGGAACTGATCATATTGGGCTCGGCGGGTGACGCGCTCCACTTGATCCATCGTCATGCAGCGGCTGACCGACCAGCTCCTAATTCCTTGTTCGATGGCCGCTTTGGTCTGGTAATCAGCCAGATTACAGGCTCTGGTGTCAGCTGCAGCTGCTGCACCACTGGCATGGCCGGCAACGACATCCACACTTTGTATTTCGGCTAGGCCGTCAAACTGGGCCGGCGCCTGGGGAGCAGCATGCAGATTGACCGACTTGCCGCCAGGATCGGCGCAGGGTCGGTCGCTGAAGGTTCCGTCAGCGCATTGGTATACGCCAGCAAAAGCCGCCTTGCTCAGCATCAGGGACATCAACAGAAGCAGTGAACGCGTTGTCATGGCTCAAAACTCCACCAAAATCGCGCCTAGGGTGACCGGCGCGACAATGTACCACAGCACCGTTTTGTTTTTGACCAACGACGCTGGCAAATAGCGATCCAGATCAGCTTTGTGTTAGCGCTTCATTTTCTGCCAGCCATTGCTGCAGATAGACCGCGACAGCTTGGTCCCGGCAATGGCCGATTTGCTGCGCCCCCGGTAGCTGAGTCACCAGCCGTGGATCGGCGTTAGCCATCAACCTAGGATGCCCTACGGCCTTCAACATCTCCAGATCGTTAAGGCCATCACCGAAGGCCATAACTTGATTGGCATCCAACCCGTGGCTGTCGAGCACCACCTGCAAGGCTTCGCCTTTGCTCACCCCGGCTGCCATCACTTCCAAGCAGTCGCGGTTCGAAAACACCGCATGGATGTTTTTACCGAAGTGTAGCTCAAGTTGTTGCTGCCATTGGTTGAGTAGCTCGGGTGGTCCGACCCAGAACAGTTTGGCTACCCCTTTAAGGGGCAGCTGATCACGGTCCAGTCGGCGATAACCGAAACCGCTGGCGGTGTAGAAGGCCAGTAGCTCTGGGTAGTCATCGACCACCAGCCACTCATCGTCGACGTATAGATTGAGATGAAACTCAGGCGGGGTGTCGAGAGCCAGCAGTTCTGCGACCACCGATGACGGTAGATCGTGGCGAAACAGCAGGTGACCGCTCTGATCGTGAACGCGGGCACCGTTGCTGGTGATCAGCATCATCGGCAGATCCAGTGCGTTGCGGAAATGGGAGACATCGCGCCAGGGGCGGCCGGAGGCGATCACTAGCTGGCGGCCGCTGGTGGCTACCGCACGCAAGGTGGCGGCGCTGAAGGGCAGCAATTGGTGATCGGGGGTGAGCAGGGTGCCGTCGAGGTCGGTGACGATGAGATGAATCATGGCTGGGGTGCTCCACTACAGCAGTGGTCAAAGAAACGGTAGATCGCCAGCAGTGCCGGTTGGCGCATCGGGTCGCTTTCGAACAGCAGTTCGTGGCGGGCATGATCAATGCGCAGGTAGCGGCAGTGCGGCGCGCGCAAGCAAAAGCGGGCGATGCCGCGTGGATCGATAAGCGGATCAGCGCCGGCTTCCAGAACCAGCAAGGGGGCGCGGATCTGGCTGGCAAGGGTGACGGCGCGGGCAGCTGCGCGGAAGCTGCGTGCCACCCACGCCAGGGTTGGATCGCCCAGTTGAGTGTCAGGCCGCTGGGCCAGCATGGCCCGAAACATCCGGTAACGGGTCAGGCTATGGCTGATGTGGTTGTCTTCGAACGGCCGCTCGCGATAGGGGCCGCCGTCACGAAAATAGGGCGAGTCACCGCTGGCCCGATGCAGCCAGCTTAGCAGCAGGTGCCACAGGTTAAGCCACACCAGCGCCGCCCAGTGCGGCAGGCCTCCGCTCTTCAGGCGGACCATCGGCGAGCAGAGAGCAGCGCCAGTGATTGCAGTGGTGCGGCTGTCGGCCAGGGCCAGGGCGCTGATACAAGCCCCCATGGAGTGGGCGATTAGCAGCAGGTGGTGGTGGCTGCCGTTGCTGCTGATGGAGGCGATCACCTGCTGCAGATCGGCTACAAAAGCGGCGTAGCTATCGATATGGCCCTTGTGGCGGTCGGCTAGCAAGCGGCCTGACAGCCCCTGCCCACGATGGTCGAAACGGTAGACGGCGTAGCCATTGCGCAGCAGCTCATCCGTCAGTTCGTCATATTTGAGAAAGCTCTCGACCCGGCCCGTGACCAGCAGTACGGCCCGCTCGGCAGCGCTGTTGCCGAAGGCTTCGCCGACCAGTTCAATCCCGCCTTGGCCTCTCCAGCGCAGGGGCCGCCGACTGGCTTGCAGATGGCTGGCGATGTCGGCCAAGCGCTCGCTAAGGGTTGCTTCGTTGCTGATAAATGGGGCGCCGTCAGCGGGCACAGCTACTCCTGACAGATGAAAAGCGGTTGGGCATGGTGATTCCTGGCTGCACTATAACGCGCTGCGGTCACGCTTGCAGGCTTGCGCCTTGACGGCAGCAGCATGCCACCGCTTGAATACGGGAGCCGCGATCGACGGTTTTGGGCAACGAGGGGCCGATGTTGTTCGATTTCGACCAGATCCATGACCGCTCCACCAGCGACAGCAGCAAATGGAGCCGCTATGCGGGCCGCGACGTGTTGCCGATGTGGGTGGCGGACTCTGAATTCATGGCACCGCCGGCGGTGCTGGCAGCGCTGCAGCAGCGGGTGGCTCATGGCATCTTTGGTTACGGCCGGCCCAGCGCCTCCTTGACCAGCGCCATCCGCCACTGGTGTGCTGACCGCTACCAGTGGCAACCGGAGGGGACGTCGCTGGTCTACCTGCCGGGGCTGGTGCCAGCGCTGCATCTGGTGGTGCGGGCGCTGGGCATCACCGATCTGCCGGTGCTGGTGCCGACGCCGGTCTATCCACCCTTCTTTGAGGCGGTCAAAGCCGCTGGCCGTGTCATTCAGCCCGTGCCGCTGAGCCATGTCGATGGCCGCTGGCGGTTATTGCCCCAGGTGCTGGAGCGGGCGATCAGCGGGCGCGGCCAGCTGCTGCTGTTCTGTAATCCTCATAACCCCACGGGCACGCTTTACCGCCCGGATGAGCTGGCCGAGCTGGCGCAGCTGGCCGCCGACCATGACGTGCTGGTGTGCAGTGACGAGATCCACAGCGACCTGCTGCTGCAACCGGAGCTGCGCCATCAGCCGTTTGCTGCCATCAGCGAGGATGCGGCGCGACGCAGCATTGTATTGATGGCCCCCTCCAAGAGTTTCAATCTGGCCGGTCTCGGCTGCGCCTGGGCATTGATTGCCGATCCCAGGCTACGCATGCGCTTCAAAACGGCCATGCACGGGTTGCTGCCGACCCCCAACCTGCTCGGGCTGGTGGCTGCAGAAGCGGCGCTGCGCGAGGGCGGTGACTGGCTGGATCAGCAGTGCCGCTACCTGCACGCTAACAGTTTGCAGGTGGCGGCGCTGTGGCAGCGTTTCGGTATTAGCCATAGTCAGCCACAGGCTACGTATCTGAGTTGGGTCGATCTGCGCGCGCTCGGCCTTGGCGATGCCGCTGGCTGGTTTGAGCAGCATGGCGTCGGCCTCTCTGATGGCGCTCCGTTTGGCGCGCCAGGGTATCTGCGGCTGAATTTCGGCTGCAGCCGTAGCCAGCTTGATCAAGGTCTGGCGCGCTGTGCAGTAGCGCTGGAGCGGGCAGGCGTGATTGGTCAGTGATCACTACACTGGAACTAACCGCCTGCTGAGGGCACGCAACAACAGACTGGGACAAGGTTGGTGAACAGACTCCTCTCCCTTGGCCGGTTGATGGCGCTGGTGGTGTTGATGGGGTTGACCCTGGTCGGCAGCCTTGGCGCCATCGCCTACTATCGCTTGCAGCAGGCGACTGAGCGCAATGCCATGACCGTTGGTGCCATTGCCTTGCGTTTTAGCGGCGCGTTGTACGATGCCATCCGTAAAAACCATGGCCAAGTGTTGCGCCAGCTGGCCACTGACCCTTCCCTCGAACGTTTCGTCGCCGATCGCCAACAGCGCCATTTGGCGCCGCTGCTGACACGCTGGCGTCAGGCGATGCTGAACAGCGGGCTGGTGCGGCGACTGGCGCTGGTGGATGGTGACGGCCGTCTGCTGGTTGATGGACACTATGATCCGCAGCGAATGCCGTTGCAGGTGGCGCTTGGCAAAGAGTCCTATCCTGACTGCCTGCCATGGCTAAAGCAGATTGATGGACTGAATCTGGGCCTTTACATCGCACAGCCCCGGCCGCTTACGGAACCGGATAGTGACGAGCGGCTAGCGGAGCTGCGTTGGCCGATGGTGGCGCGGGTAACGACGGGTGATGGCGAGCCGCTGTTTGTGGTGGCGGAGCTTAGTTACCGCTCGCTGATGTCGGAGATGTGGCTGGGTTCCCTGCTTGGCCGGGTGTGGCTGACGGTCGGTGAGGGACCTGCGCTGATCGGTTTCGACAACAGTGGCACCTTTTGGCCACAGCAGATGGATGACCACAGCCGGGTGATACTGGCGCTGCAGCAACCGTTGCCAAGGGGTGACAATGATGGCTTGCCAGTTCATTTACATTGGCAGCTGACGGTCGATCAGCGTTGGCAGCTGATGCGCCAGCAGCTGGTGGAGTATCTGTGGCCGGTGCTGCTGCTGGCAGGCGTGGTGGTGCTGCTGTCGCCGCTACTGGCACTGTGGTGGCATGGCCGTGCCCAGCGCTGGCGCGAAGCGGCTCTGGGCCGGGCGGCGCTGGAGTCGATGGCGGCACTGGTGATCACCGACAGCCAGTGGCAGGTGATGGAGGTCAATGCCGCCTTTAGCCGCATCACCGGTTTTGCCGCCAAAGAGGTCGTTGACCAACCTTTTGCCAACCTGCTGGCCGAGCCGGAGCAGCTGCAGTTGGTGACCGAAGGGCTCAAGCGCAGTGGTAAGTGGCGCGGCGAACTGGCGTGCAAACGGGCTAATGGCGACAGCTATGCCCAGCTCAGCGAGTTCAACCAGCTAGTAGTGGCCGGTCGCCAGCGCCACATCATCGGTAATTTTCTCGATCTGACCGAGCAGAAGCTGTTGGAGCGGCAGTTGCGTGAGCTGTCACACAAGGATCCGCTGACCGGCATCTGGAACAGGCGCAAGCTCAACGAGGTGGTTGATCAGGAGATCGCCCGTCAGGAGCGCCATCATCAGCCCTTTGCTCTGGCCATTATCGATCTCGACCACTTCAAGCAGATCAACGATCGCTATGGGCACGACCGCGGCGACGATGTGCTGCGCCATGCCGTAGAGGTGTTTGCCGCCGGGCTCAGGCGGAGCGATCTGCTGGCGCGGGTGGGGGGCGAGGAGTTTGTCGCCTTTCTGCCCCATACCGAGCAGCATGGGGCGGAGGTGGTGCTGGAGCGGCTGCGCGAGGGGCTGGCTCATTCGGCCAGCGATCCGCAGGTCACCTGCTCTATTGGTCTGGCCTGCTATCACCCCGGCGACAGCCGCAAGACCCTGCAGCGCCGCGCCGACGAGGCCCTCTATCTGGCCAAGTCGCGCGGTCGTAATCGGCTGGTGATGGCCGATGCGGGTTAGAGTTTGGCCAGCATCTCGGCGGGCAGTGACAGCTCGGCGTTACGGTTGACGCTGACGCCACGCTCGACGATGCCACGGGCGATCTGCTGGGCTTCATCCAACGAGTGCATGGCTGCGGTGCCGCACTGGTAGAGGTTGAGCTCAGGGATCTGCGACTGGTCATTGACCTGGAGCACATCGCTCATCGCCGCCAGCCAGGCGTTAGCCACCCGCTGTTCATCCGGCTGACCGATCAGGCTCATGTAGAAACCGGTGCGACAGCCCATGGGCGAGATGTCGATGATCTCGACGCCATCGCCGTTGAGGTGGTCACGCATGAAGCCGGCGAACAGGTGTTCCAAGGTGTGGATGCCGCGCTCGCCCATGATCTCGGCATTGGGCAAGCAAAAGCGCAGATCGAAAACGGTGATCGGATCGCCATGAGGGGTGGTCATGGTTTTGGCCACGCGCACAGCGGGGGCCTGCATCCGGGTGTGGTCAACGCAGAAACTATCGAGCAGGGGCATGGATTGGCTCCGTCATTGGCAGGTAGTCAGCATAGCAATACGCGGCGCCAGCGACGACAGCTCAGCTGGCCGGTGGCTTGTTAACGACCGGGCAGGGGTCCTGATGGATCAGCACATCGGCCCCGCCGAAGGCGCCGCGCAGTTTTTTCTCGACCCGATCGGCAATGGCATGGGCATCGACCAGCAACAGCTGCTCGTCCAACTCCAGATGCAGCTGGATAAAGCGGGTGGGCCCTGACTGGCGGGTGCGCAGATCGTGCATGCCCAGCACCCCAGCCTCGGCTAACACCAGTTCGCGGATGCGGGCTTGCTCGTCATCGGGCAGGGCGCGGTCGAGCAAGGCATGGCTGGCATCAAGGGCGATGTGGCGGGCGCTCCACAGCATGTAACCGGCGATCAGCATGGCCAGAATGGGATCGGCGCGGTTGATGCCTAGGCCACTCAACAACAGGGCGAGCAGGATGGCGCCGTTGAGCAGCATATCCGAGCGATAATGGAGGGAGTCGGCCTTAATTGCCAGTGACCCGGTTTGTTTGACCACATGACGTTGATAAGTGAGCAGGGCGAGGGTGGCCACCATGGAGAACAGCATCACGCCGATGGCCCACGGCAGGGCGGTAACCGGTGCCGGGTTGACTACTCGCGACATTCCCTCGATGGCGAGCAACAGCGCCGAGCCGGTAATGAACAGCGACTGGCCGAGGGCAGCCAGACTCTCCATCTTGCCGTGGCCGAAGCGATGGTGGTCATCTGCGGGTTGAGTGGCAAAACGCAAGGCCATGAGGTTGAGCAGGCTGGCGGCCGCATCCATCAGCGAATCGACCAGCGCGGCCAACACACTGGTGGAACCGGAGGCCAGATAGGCCACCAGTTTGAGGCTGATCAGCAGGCAGGCGGTCGCTGTGGCGGCGGTGGCCGCGCGGCGCACCTGCTGCTGGTATTGGGCGGGGGCGATATGCATGGGGCGGCATTATAGCCGCCCCAGGTCATTCGTCGATTGCCGTTGGTTATTTACCGCGGCCACCGCGCGGGCCACGCTCTTCGAACCACTCATCGAGCAGCGCCACCAGCTGTTCACGCTGCTTGTCGTTGAGCTGGCGGCCAATCTGGTGATGCAGTTTCATCATCGCTAGCCGCTGCTGGTCGCGAGTCTCGTCTTCGGCGGCAAGCAGGGCCGAGGCTGCTGCTTCATCAAAGCTCTCCTGCTGCAGCAGTTTGACCATCTGCTCGTGGTGCTGCTCACGCCGGTCGCGGCGTTGCTCACGGTTGTTCAGCCGTTGGTCGCGGGCATCGTCCAGCAGCTTGTCGATGGCGGTCTGCTGTTCGCTGCTCAGATCCAGCTCGCTGAGGACGCCACGCCACGGGTCGCCACCGGGGCCGTTGGCGCGGCGGGAGCCGCCGTTGCAGTCACCGGGTGCGGCAAAAACGGTGCTGGCCAGCAGCAGGGTGGCGGCGAGAGTAAGGGATCGGGTGAGAGTGTTCATGGTTTAGGCTCCTTGGTGGTTAATCCACGTTGGCAGTGTCGCCTGCTGGGTGTGAATTGGCTGTTGCCTTTGCTGAAGAAGTGCTAAGGCTATGGGCAGGGGTGGCGCACCCCCTTAAGGTGACGGCAGCGGGCAAACAGGAGGGGTCGGTGGAGACAGCTGAACGGCAGCCGCAACTGCTGCTGGTGGATGATGATCGCGATCTCTGTAGCTTGCTCGCCACCCTGTTGCGGCTGGAGGGCTATCAGGTTGCCGCTGCCCACAACGGCCGTGATGCCCTGGCGCTGGCTGAAGCGCGGCCACCGGAACTGGTGCTGCTGGATGTGATGCTGCCCGGTTTGAGCGGTTATGAGGTGCTGCGCCGGTTGCGGGTCAGCTATGACGGGCCGGTGCTGATGCTCACCGCCCGTGGCGACCCGATCGACAAGGTGCAGGGGCTGGATGCTGGTGCCGATGATTATCTGGCCAAGCCTTTTGACGAGGGTGAACTCTTGGCCCGGGTGCGGGCGCTGTTGCGCCGCCATGCCGGCAGCCGCACCAGCCGCAGCAGCGGCGATCTGAGCTTTGATGATGGCGCGCTGGAGGCCCGCTGCCGCGGCGAACTGCTGCCGCTGACCGCTGTTGAATACCGTTTGCTGCAGGTGCTGGTGGCCCATGGCGGCAAGGTGGTCAATCGCGCCCAGCTCTGTCAGCAAGCGTTGGGCCGGCCGCTGTCGCCGCTCGATCGCAGCCTCGATGTGCATGTCAGCCACCTGCGCCAGAAGCTGCCGGTGCGTGATGACGGCCGCGAGCGGATCAAGACGGTGCGTGGCCGCGGCTATCAATGGGTGGTCGATGATGCCCAGGCTTAAGCTGCCTACCGGCGGTCTCTACTGGCGGCTGGTGCTGTGGTTTTGGCTGATTCTGGTGGCCATGCTGCTGCTGTTGCTGGTACTGCCAAGGGCCTGGTCGCCGCCACCGCCGGCCATGCCCTTTGATGGTCAGCCGCCGCCGCCGGTGGCGCGGGCGCTGCAGAGGCTGGCTGATGGTCGGCCTCTGCCCCCGCGCCATGGTCGTGATGAGCAACTGCTGGTGTTCAGTCACGATGGCGAACAGTTGAAGGGGCCGGCGGCTAGCCCTCGACTGCTGGCCGAGCTGCCGCAGTGGCTGGATCAACCGCCGCAGCTGCGGGTGATCGATGGTTGGCACTACCTTGGCCCCTTTGCCGTCGATGGTGACGGACCTGTGCTACTGGCGCGCCGCAAAGCTCCCCATGCCGGGGCGCTGGTGGCGCGTTTCATCAGCGACTGGCCGCTGCTGGCCTTTGGCCTGTTCTTCGCGGTCAGTGCGGCGGGTTGTGCGCTGCTGGCCAGTCGTCTCGGCCGGCCGCTACGGCAACTGGAACATCATGCCCGGGAGCTGGCCAGTGGCCAGTGGCAGAGCCGCCCTGATCGCCAGCTGCAGCAGCGCCATGACGAGTTTGGCCAGCTGGCGCGCACCATGAGCACCATGGCTGACGCGCTGGAGCGTGAGCTGCTGGCCCGTCAAACCCTGCTCCATTATGTTTCCCACGAACTCAAGAGTCCGTTGACCCGGCTGCGACTGGCGGCCGGGCTGCTGCGCCGCCAGCAGGGCGAGGAGATGCTGCAGCAGGTGGAGCGGGCGGTGGCCCAGCTCGACGAACGCTTGAATCAGGTATTGATGTTGACCCGCAGCCAGACGCCGTTGGGCGGTCAGCAACGCTTGCTGCTAACCCCTCTGGTTGAGGCCGCAGTTGCCGATCTGGCGTTGACCATCGAGCAGCGTGGATTGACCTGCACTACCGAACTCTGTGCCGTCAGTGTTAACGGTGATGGCGTGATGCTGCGCGCCCTGCTCGACAACCTGCTCGACAACGCCTGTCGTCATGCCCGTCAGCGGGTGGCGATAAGAATGACGCGCAATGGTGACGAAGTGCAGTTGATGGTTGCCGATGATGGGCGTGGTTTGATGTTGGAGGATGGTCAGGACCCCTTCGCCCCCTTCGTTCAGGGGCAGGGCCACAGCGGTCAGGCCGGCTTGGGGCTGGCGATTGTGGCAGCCGTAAGCCGCCAGCACGGCGGCCGGGTCAGCGCCGAGCGTGGTGAGCTGGGTGGGCTGCAGGTGAACCTGGTGTTGCCAGTTGCCACTGGCGATGGCGGCCGCTAGGCTGCGTCGCCTGCTGATCTGCGACCGGTAACTGCCAGATGCTTGATATTGCCCTCTACCAGCCGGAGATTCCGCCCAATACCGGCAACATCATTCGCTTGTGTGCTAACAGCGGCATGCGCTTGCATCTGATTGAACCGCTGGGGTTCGCTTGGGATGACAAACGCCTGCGCCGTGCCGGCCTCGATTACCATGAGTTTGCTGAGGTACGCCGCCACGCGGATTACCCGGCATTGCTGGCGGCGCTCAATCCTGCCCGGGTGCTGGCTTGCACCACCCGCGGTCAGCAGCGTCACAGCGACATCCAGTTTGCATGCGGCGATCTGCTGCTGTTTGGGTGTGAGACCCGAGGTTTACCGTCAGCCATTCTCGACAGCCTGTCGACGACATCGCTGCTGCGTATTCCGATGCGGCCGGACAGCCGCTCGCTGAACCTTAGCAATGCGGTGGCGGTGGTGGTCTATGAAGCCCTGCGCCAGTTTGACTATCCCCAATTAGGGTGAGCCGGCTGCGCTTTTTCGGGGTTGGTCATGTTTTCGTGGTCTGGTCTTTGCCCGTGATAGGGGCCGCCCTGAGCGGCCCCTTATACTGTGGCTTGAATTGCAGTGACGCAGTGACCGGCGGGGCCGGAATCATCCATGAGCGACAGCTACGCTACTCTTGAAAACCAGCTGTTACTGGCTTGGCAACAGGCCAGCGCTGATCTGGCCTGTCCCGGGCTGGTGGCGGTGGCGTGCGAGGATGGCCAACTGGTGCGGGCGGCGGTGACTCATCTGGCCCATAGCGAAGGGATCCAGTGTGATCTGCTACCCACGCCGCCGCTCAATGCCCTGCAGCCATTTGAGCCGTTGATCGGCTGGTGGCAGGGCCAGGGTACGGCTGTTCAGCGCCAGCAGGCGGTGCAGCGCCATGTCAGCTATCTGTCGCTGCGCGAACAGCTGGCGGCGCTGGCCAACGGCGAAGAGCCGGATGGCGACAAGCTGCCGCTGCTTGATGATCGCCATTTCGAATACCAGAGCCTGCTCAACGGCCTGGCCACGCTGGTGGCCGATGCCAGTGTGGTGGGCCGGGTGCTGCTGCTCAAGCAGTTGGAGCAGGCCGGACCCAGCCTGCTGCACCTGCTGCAGCGGTTGGCCGCAACACCGACCGCTGCGCCCATGCTGATCGTGCTGCAGGTGGCGACGCACCGTTGTCTGTCTGATAACCGGTTTGAGGCGGATTGGGAGCATTTTTTCGACTGGATCGACAGCCGCCATGCGCTGGTGTCGGTGGAGGGGCTGGCGATGCCGTCGCCGCCAGCCAGCTGGCCTGAGGCCAGTATCTGTCTGTCACGTTTGAAACGGGCACGGGTGTTACTGGCCTTTGCTGAGGTGGTGGCTGCAGCGCGTGAGTTGCTGGAGGAAGTGGCGCTTATCTGGCCGGCCAGTCAGCAGCATGAACTTCAGCTCTATTACGCCGAATCATTGCTTGATCTCAACGAAGTGGACGACGCCCTGGCGGTACTGGAAGCCCTGACCCATGAGCTGGAGCTGACTGCCGACAGCTCCCGCCTGTGCTTGGTACAGCGGCTGCTTTCCTATTGTTATCAGCAGCGCCAAGATTTCGAGTCGGCGCAGCAGGCGGCCCGCCAGTCGATCGTTTTGGCCGAGAAGTTGCAGGATGAACTGCAGTTGGCCAAAGGGTTGTTTGTCTTTTACTACCTGCACGACAAGTCGACCACCCCCATCGGCCTGGCCCAATTCCAGCAGCTGACGGTACTGCTGGAGCGCCACGGCCTGACCAACGCCCTGATCTACTGCCTACGTAACTACTATGTGTTCCTGCGCTTCTCCGATCAGGTGTTGGTGACCGACGTGCTTAAGGTCAGCCGGCAGGCGATTCGGCTAGCCCGTGCCTGTGGCCATCGTGCCCAGCTGGCCGCCGCCTTCCAGGGCCGAGGCATTTTGCACAGTTACCGTCATGAATATTACGCCATGTTCCGCTGCTTCAACATCAGCGAAACGCTGCGCAGCGAGCTGGGCGATCAGCTCGATTTGGTGCGTATCCGTAATGGCATCGGCTACTTCCACACCCTGCTGGAACAGTATGGACAGGCGATGAAGCATTACGCTCGCGCCTTTGCCGTGGTGCGCCGCGAGCGTGACTACAGCGAAGTGCTGGTCACCTTGTTCAATATCGCTTGGCTTTACATGCTTACCCGCCATTATGAGCGGGCCATCGAACTGGTCGATCAGCTGCTGGCCATCTGTCGCGCTCGCCGCCTGACCCATTTTCCGTTCCGCAATCTTTACGATGTCTACACCCTCAAGGGCTTCTGCCATGTCAAGCTGGGCGAGCTGGCTCAGGCCGCTCAGTGCATCGAACGGATGCGGGTTTTGACCTTCCAGCCGTCGCCCTCCGGTGAATTCCTGCGTGCCCTGCTGCGTGGTTCGCTGGCCATGGCCCAGCGTGACTTTATCCAGGCCCGCGAGATCTTCGAAGCCGCGCCGGAGTATCTGGGCGGCCAGCTGGATATCGACAACCGCATGCTGCCGCTCTGTTATCTGGAGCTGGCCCAGCTGATGTGCCGCCAAGGGCAGCGCAGCAAGGCGGTGACCTACCTGCAGCAGGCCCTGCAGCTGTGCAGTGCGATGATGATGCCGGTCAGCTATCAGCGCATCCACGAGGCGCTGCTGAGGCTCGAGGAGGGGGGAGACCCCGACATCGATCTTCCGCCCGAGCGGCTGCAGGTTGTCAATCTGGCCCTTGATGATCTGGTCACCATGGCAGTGCAACAGACCCGTCTCGACGACGCCCGCAAACGGCTACGCGAGGTTAATCTGCTATCAAGGCTGCAGCGTATGGTCGATCAGTACGAATCGATGAAGGCGCTGGCCCAAACTACCCTGCGTTTTGTGGCCGCCAACCTGTCGGCCCACGCCGCTGCCATCTTCCGTCAGCATGAGGGCGAGTGGCTGATGCTGGCCAGCTTTGGCGATGAGCTGGAAGCCCAGCAGCTGGTGGCCCAGTTACCCAGGCTGGGGGAGCAGAGCGGCGTGCTGGTGGAGAACCGCCTGCACCGCGAAGGCGAGATCGGCACCCGCGCCACCTACCGATCGCTGGTGGCCCTGCCGCTAATGGAAGAGGGCAAGCTGGCTGGCGCGCTGATGCTTAACACCCTTGATTCCAGCCGCTATTTCGACCGTCATGATCGCGAAGTGCTAAGCCTGCTCGCCGCCCAGCTGGCGGCCCAATTCGCCCAGATCGCTCACCGTGAACGGCTGGTGCGGATGTCCACCACCGACGTGCTCACCGGCCTCGCCAACCGTCAGGCGATGCAGGCCCGGCTGCGCGAGGAGATGGTGACCGCCACCGGCCATTCAGCCCGTTGCGCGCTGGCCTTTATCGATCTCGATAACTTCAAGTACATCAACGACAGCTACGGCCACGACATTGGTGACGAGGTGCTCAAAGCCTTTGCCGAACTGCTGCGCTCCGGTCTGCGCGACATGGATCTCGCCGCCCGCTGGGGCGGTGACGAGTTTGTGATTCTGTTTCCGGGTACGCCGGCGGCCAACGCCCGGCGGGTGGCAGACCGACTGTTACAGGCGCTGGACGCCAACGGCCACTTTGCCCCGCTGCTGTCGATCCTGCTTGGCAAACCGGTCAGCTATCCTCAAGGCAAAGCGCTGGGCTGTTCCATCGGCATCGCCGAGGCCGAGACCGGCCTGCTGGCGGTGGATGATCAGGAGCTGCTGCGTCGTGCCGACAGTGCCCTCTATCAGGCCAAAGGCGATGGCAAGGGTCGGGTGGCCTTGTGGCGGCTGGTGGCTGACGGCGGCTGACGCGGCCGTTCAGCCCCCATGTCGCGGCTGACTGTGGCATCATCAGCCGCTGCGTCGCGCTCAGTGGATTGACATGAGTTTTGCTCCTTCATCTGCCTTGCTTGGGGTGGTGCTGGCGATCGCCGGTACTTTCCTGTTTGCCCTCAAGTCGATCTTCATCAAGCTGGCCTATGCCGCCGGTGTCGACGCCGAAACCCTGCTGGCCCTGCGCATGCTGCTGTCGGCCCCCTTCTATGGCGCGATTCTGGCCTGGCTATGGTGGCGTCAGGGCTGGCCAGCGCAGCAGCCCAAGTCATTGCTGTTCAAGGTGGTGGCCCTCGGGTTCTTTGGCTACTACCTGGCCTCGATCCTCGATCTGCTGGGGCTGGAGCTGATCTCGGCCCAGCTCGAACGTCTGACCCTATTCACCTATCCGGCGCTGATCGCGGTGCTGGCCGCGATCTTTCTCGGTGAACGGCTGACAGCGCGCATCGTCGCCGCCCTGCTGCTCTGCTACCTCGGGGTGTGGGTGATCTATGGCCGCGAGCAGCAGTTGGGCGACAGCGCCCAGGTGCTACACGGGGTGGCGTTGGTGCTGGGCTCGGCGCTCAGTTACGCCATCTATGTGGTGCTGGCCAAAGGGGCGCTACGGCGGCTGGGCAGCCCGCTGTTTACCAGCATCGCCATGCTCGGCTCCACTCTGTTTGTGCTGATTCACTTTGTGCTGGTGCGGCCGCTGTCCGCGCTGCTGGTCAATGGCGAGGTGCTGGGTTACGCCCTACTGCTGGCCTTTGTGTCGACGGTGCTGCCCACCTACATGGTGGCCGAAGCGATCCAGCGCATCGGCGCCACCCGCGCCACCATCTTCGGCAGCGTCGGCCCGGTCTTCACCCTGCTGCTGGCGGTGGTCTGGCTCAACGAACCGACCAGCCTTTACCACCTGCTGGGCATGGCGCTGGTGATCCTGGGGGTAGGGTTGGTGTCGCGGAAGTAAACGGGATTAACCCCGCGTGTGCCGATTTCATCGACTGGCCGATCAGGGACTTGGCGACGGCCACTCTGGTGCGTAGCTGCAGCAGATGCCACTGCGTGGTAGCAGATGGAGGGGTTCCGCCCCCTCCACGACGGGCAGGCCTTAACCTCCGTTTCACGGTGAATGAGCATTAAGACAAATCGCGAAGCGATTTGGTGAGAGCGCCGACCGGCCGGCGCAGGCCGGGTAAGGGCCGGACCCGCCCGGCCCTTACCAATCCCGGCGGTCCGGTAGAGCGCCAGCGTTTGGCGTTGTTGGTTACTCCGCACTGGTTTGCGGTCGCCACAAAGTCACTTCCCTGTGCCTTAGTGGCTCTCGGCAACGTCCTGTTGCCTCGCCCGCAACCCCGCGCGCAGGCAGTGCTTGCGGCTAGGTGATTGCGCTGGCGCTCAAACGGGTGTGGGAAGACGGCACTGCCGCTGGTTGTAAAGTGGACAACCGCGTTCGTGCTATGTCCGATTTGGGGAATGTGAAAGGCTGCTGCATTCTTGAGTCGCTGGGTGGGTTAGACTGCGGCCGTGGCTTTGGGGGGGCTGTCCTTGGAAAGCCGTGGCCTGCTGCGGTGTGGTTTCGCCGCTGCTCAAACGGGGTGGGAGACTGCGCCGCAGCTCGGATTTGGCGCGTGTTCACATTTTGTTGTGCGGCTTGTAAGGTAAGCTCTGTTAGCGTCCATCCACGGTGGGCGCACATGGATTTGTATAAGTCTGGTTAGACTTTAGAAGGGACGCGAATATGAGGGATAAACTGCCCACATTGTCGTGAACAGGTACCGCACGGAGCGAAAGTCTGTCGCGGTTGTCAGGCTGAAATTGAGTATGGCTGCCCGCCCGCGCTTTACGTCGTTCTTATCGCAATAGCTGGTTTTGTTGGGTTTAAAACGACGGCAATCATGCCTGATGTCTTGTCCTTTATGGGATGGGTGGTTGGCATCGGTGGTTTTATCGCTGGTGGTGTGCTTTGTCATCGAATTTTCAAAAACAGGGTCAATTTTAAACGCATTTACAAGACAAGATGAACGCAACGGCACGATTGCGTGCCATTGACGCTTAGGTAGATATTCTCTGTTCTTGCTATCGTTGGTGCACATGACGTGCATATTCTTAACATGGAGGTGATATGAGGATTGCATTCAGCATTAGTCGGAAGGTGCTGTCGTTTGCGACCCCGGCTTATTCTGTGTCTATGCGAGCGACCAGCGGTCGTGATGGCTGCATGAATAATCCATCGGTTTCATGTATGGTCACCGCTAATCAGGGGCCAATTCCGGTGGGATTCTATTACATCGATCCTAAAGAACTAAGTGACCCTATTCTTGCCGGTGATGTGATCAGACGCGCACAAGGTGATTGGGGCGATTGGCGAATTAGGCTGCACCCAGCGGCAGGCACTAACACCTTTGGCAGAGACGGCTTTTTTATCCATGGTGGCGGGATGGATGGCTCCGCAGGTTGTATTGATATTGGTGGCGGCGTGTTGGGCAACAGGCAGACTGATAAATTGCTTGCTGCAATCAAGGGCAGCCCTATAACTATTGCCGTCGAGGTTACCGGTTAAATGAGATTCTTATTGCTGTTGATGCTGGCTGGAGCGTCGTTGCCGGTGATGGCCGAAGTAGCGGACAAGCTACCCGGTTACGGCGATCAATGGTTGGTTGCCATTGTCGCCATTGCAGTGTGCTCAGCGTTGACCTGGTGGCGCCCCGCTTTATGGGTGGTTGGCCTGCTGGTAACGGTCGTACTTGGATGGGGGATGCTGGACATAGTGCTCGACCCTGCGATGCGCTCGGCCGTGATTGCTGAGCTAGGCATGGGCTATCTGTTCAGTGGCTTCAGCGCTGCCGGTGCGGTGACTCTTGTGCCGCTGTTGGTTGCGATGATCAGACGGCGGCACAACAAGATGTAAGAGAATGGGGTAGCATGAGTATGAAAAAGAAGCAGGTATTGCTGCCGGCCGAATTGATCGACATGTTGAGTGAGGTGGTGCGCAGCGAGGGCTATGTCGCGCTACAACCATTGTTCTCCGATCATCAGCCCGGCTCCAACGAATACCTGCTTCTCACTGAACAGGATGCCCGCAATCTCCTGGTGCTCGCTGACATCGAGATGCAGCGAGCAGAACTGCGCTACCCCTTCATTGATGACAGCGACGACAACTACGATCCTGCCCATGAACATGCCTATGACGATGTCATGCTCGGCATTTATGAAAAGACCTACTACTACATCCAATCCGCATTCCCGGCCCTTGGTCAACAGGGCTAGCGGGTCCAGGCGGTGCTTAGTTAGCTGTGTGGTCTGCGTTCAAACCTTGGTTCGGTGAAATTCTTCGATGGTGGCCGCATCACTGCGGTCCTCTTCGCTTTCTACCTTTTTTAGAAAGAATGCATAGGCCTGCTCGGAAATAATGATACCAAGAACCTTTCCGTTGCCGGCGTTGATGACAATATCCTCATCAACAGGATCAGGGTTTACCAGCATTTCCTTTAATACTGCTCCTGCATCTTCAATGTCAATGGTTCTCATAAAATCTCCAGCTTGCCAAGATATCAAGGCGTTGCTTCACCAGCAAACATATAGCGCGACATCATGCCTATTACCAAATCATCGAGTGAAAAGCCCACATTCGTGGGCTTGTAGCGTGAGCACTGACGAGGCCGGTCTCAGCTCAAATCGAGCTGGTAATCTTCTTGGGCTGCAATCTTTAGTGCCTTGAGCATTCCTTCAAGATCTTGCAGCTTCTCGTCATAGGTAAGTTGCCGGTCTTCATCCGTTTCCATGGCGGAGAGCTTTTCTAGCCGCTCCTCATAATATTTAAGCGCTTCCCACAACAGGTGGTACTCGCTGACGATGGGGCGAATTCCCTTAGCCGACATTAGCTTTTCCTCCGGACGTCATCAGTTCAACCTTAGCGCGATCCACCTTCCAAGAACAGCCATCCCAAGACCACGGGTGCAGTCTACCCCGCGTTGGCCGCTTAAGAATGCGAGTAGTCTTCAAGATCCATCGGAACGGAGGCTGGTCTTCGCTGATTCAGTCGTTGGGTTGCAGCAGTTTCAGGACCGGGGAATGCTCGTTGGCGTGCAGGCATCAGCTGACACCAAGCAACTGATTAGGTCCTGCAAGGTTGCATAGATTCCCCACCGCTTGCTCACCACCCGCACTCACGCTAGCCAACCCACGGCCAGCCCCGATGCCGTGGCCCGCTGCGGTGTGGTTTCGCCGCTGCTCAAATGGGTTGGGGATTGCGGCTGCGCCGCCGGATGCCACTGCGTGGCGGCAGATTGCGGCTGCGCCGCAGCTAAGACAAATCGCTTGGCGATTTGATAAGAGCGCCGACCGGCCGGCGCAGGCCGGGCAAGGGCCGGACCCGCCCGGCCCTTACCAATCCCGGCGGCCCGGTAGAGCAGCGCTATCCAGATTTGTGGCCTGTTCCGGTGCTGCTGCTGGGCCGCTCGACGGCACATCCATGTGCCGGGCTCGCTCTCGGTGACCTCCTGTCCCCTCGACCCACCACCAGCCCCGATGCCGTGGCCTGCTGTGGTGTGGTTTCGCCGCTGCTCAAACGGGTAGGGGGATTGCGGCTGCGCCGCAGCTAAGACAAATCGCGTGGCGAATTGATAAGAGCGCCGACCGGCCGGCGCTGGCCGGGTAAGGACTGGCGACATGCGCCTGCGGCGCGGCAGATTGCGGCTGCGCCGCCCGGATGCGGGCTTTCGCGCCCGCGCGACGAGCAGGAGGAGGGTAGCCGGACCCTCCTCCTGCACCACCAGCCGGCCCGGTAGAGCAGCGTTATTGATACCTATGGCCTGTTCCGGTGCTGCTGGCGTGCCGCTCGACGGCACTTCCCTGTGCCGGGCTCGCTCTCGGTGACTTCCTGTCACCTCGACCCACCACCAGCCCCGATGCCGTGGCCTGCTGCGGTGTGGTTTCGCCGCTGCTCAATCGGGGTGGCAGATTGAGTAGCCGCCCGGATTTGGCTCGTGTTCACATTTTGTTGAAAAACTTATAAGGTAGGCTTGATTTTCGTGGTATCGAGTGCGTGTCCTAGGCATTGCTTCGCTCATGCGCTGGACCTTCACTCGTTCCGCCTTTTGGGGGGCTTCGCACTTTACCCCAAAAGGCTTCACTCAATCGGGCCGCTGGCGGCAACGTTAGCAGTAAAAGGGAAGAGCCGAGTGATACTAAAAAGTCGTGAAATTGAAATTAATAAAGACGACCCATATAAAAATGACGCATTGAGTCGCAAGGAGACTGGAGAGGCCTTAACAGCGTTCGTCTTGTCTGCAAATGACTCGGTAGTTGTTTGCATTGATGCTCCTTGGGGACAAGGAAAAACCACTTTCCTTAGGATGTGGGAACAGCATTTGAAGAATAACGATGTACCAACGATCTACTTCAATGCTTGGGAAAGTGATTTTTCTGATGATGCTCTTGTATGCCTTATCGGGGAGATAAGTGCATCGATAACTGAACTATCAAAAACCGGTGATGAGTCGAAAGCTAGAGAATACCTTGGTAAAACTAAAGATATCGGTATTGCACTTTTAAAACGCTCAGTTCCCGTTGCTGCAAAGATTGCAACGGCTGGCGCACTGGATCTCGATAAGGTTACTGAACAGGCTCTTGCAGGGCTCGCCGAGTCGATAGCAAAAGAACAGATAGAGAGGTACGAAAACTCCAAGAAGTCTATAAAGTCATTTCGGAAGGCCATATCCCAGCTAGCAAGTAGTACAACCGACCCAGACAACCCTAAACCACTGGTTTTTATTATCGATGAACTTGATCGCTGCAGGCCAAACTTTGCAATTGAGATTCTGGAAAAAGCAAAACACTTCTTTAACGTAGACAACATTGTCTTTGTTCTTGGTGCGGACAAAAAGCAACTGGGCTCATCTATCAGAGCAATTTATGGTGAAGGGCTGAATGTAAACGGCTACTTGCGAAGATTTATGGACTTTGATTATATTCTCCCTCCTCCGGACAAAGGGGTTTTTGTAAAAGCCTTGTTCAAGAAATATTCGTTTAATGAGTATTTTTCAAAGAAGAATGCAGGAGGAGTTCAGTACGAAGGCGAGCAGTCTTTAAAGATGTTCTCGGAGCTTTTTGAGCTGTATAGCTTAACGCTACGTGAGCAAGAGCACTGCTGTTCACTTCTTAGTCTTTCCATCAGAACAACACCT
The DNA here is from genome assembly GCA_017425245.1 of Gammaproteobacteria bacterium. GTDB lineage: Bacteria > Pseudomonadota > Gammaproteobacteria > Enterobacterales > Neiellaceae > RGIG665. The sequence goes on along the minus strand of JAFOOX010000036.1, from coordinate 21,586 downwards.
GAAAACTATAAGCTGTTCCCCCTTTTTCTTTGCTTCCTCATTGTATTGAAAGTCAAATTGCCAGACTTGTACAAGGAATTGATTTCTGATGAGATCAATGTATTTGAACTGCTGGAAAGGTTTATGACACAACCTGGCGCCACAGATTTGCTTTTGACTAATTATGGCACAGCGCTAGAGGCATATATCGTTACTTGCAAATCACACAGCCATAGTTACGATGAAATATCGAATAAATATCAAGAAGTAATAGGTTCCGATTCCTCAAGCAAAGAAGAAAAACAACGAGCTCAAAGAATATTGGAAATTATCAATGATTTTGACTGGAACGGCGGCATTGGTTCTTTGGGTTACTTACTAAAGAAAATTGAAATCGCTTCTAGATTTGAGGCGTGAACTGCTAACAATCGCGTCAATTAGGACGCTCGTAATCTCGCGCTTATGACGCGGGCGTTAGAAGCCTTTGAACTCAGTACCTTTGAAGAGTATGAGATATGGATTTTAGTGAATACGAACTGCAAAAACTATTTGGCCATGAGGCTGCTGAAGATGAAGATCCCACAAGGCTTAAAGAGTATTACTTTAAGAGTAAGGCCTATAAGCAGGTTGTAAATGATCTGCCATTACGAATACTCGTGGGACACAAGGGGATTGGGAAGTCAGCTCTTTTTCAGGTCGCAATTGATGAGGAGGCAGAAAACAATAGGCTCACGCTTTTGATTAAGCCTGATGACATTATTGGCATTGGCGAAGAAACGGATGATTTTCTAAGGCTTATCAGGGACTGGAAGACAGGCATTAACGAAATTATCGCAAAAAAAGCGTTGACTTCATTCGGCATGTTATTTGATGGCTGGCGAGGTAAATTGAACCAATACGGTGGTGCTGCCTTAGATTTTCTTGCTTCAACATTAAAGCTTGACGATAAGCTTAGCCTAACTGCATCTAAAGAAGCTGTGCTGAGGGACTTTCTCAAGAGCAAAAATATTTCAGTGTACATAGATGATTTGGACCGAGGGTGGCAAGGGAGAAAGCACGACATTCTGAGAATATCAGCACTCCTTAACGCCGTACGGGATATTTCTACCGAAAATAGAGGGATATTTTTTAGAATTAGTTTGCGATCAGATGTTTATTATTTGGCTCGGACTTCTGATGAATCGACTGACAAAACAGAAAGTTCGGTAATCTGGTATTCATGGACTAACCATGAAATATTGGTTCTTCTTGTTAAAAGAGTAGAGAGTTATTTTGGAAGACTGATTGATGAGGGTGAGCTTCTAAAGAAGCATCAATCCGAGTTGATGAAATATCTAACTCCCGTGATTGAGGAAAGATTCACTGGAAAAGGGCATTGGAGTAATGCGCCTATGTATAGGGTTCTAATGTCACTAATTAGAAAGCGGCCGCGAGATTTGGTTAAACTTCTAACTTTGGCAGGAAGAAAAGCGCATTCTAACGATTCAGATAAAATATCCACTGACAACTTGGAGTCGATTTTTGAAGAGTATTCGCAGGGACGGCTTCAAGATACCATTAATGAATATCGTTCGGAACTGCCTGGTGTAGAAAAACTGATACTTGGTATGCGCCCTTCAAAAATACAAAGAAAAGCATCTCAGGGTTATGTATACAGCACAGATCAACTTCTGAGAAAGCTTAAGATGATTGAGGAGCAAGGAAAGTTTCGTTGGGCTAATGGAAATCAAGTTGAAACTAAAGAGCTGGCTGCATTTCTTTATAAAATTAATTTTATTACCGCCCGCAAACAAACTCCCGCAGGCATTGATCGAAAATATTTCGAGGAGAATCGGTACTTATCAAATAAGTTTACCGAATTCGGCTATGACTGGGAGGTTCACCCTGCTTATCGCTGGGCGTTGCAACCCGAAGATCCAATGCAAATATTCAACGAGCTGGAATTAAGCACCAGTTGAGGTTACTTCTAACAATCGGCTGCACAGCGACCGATTTTCCGCCGCTTCGCGGCTCCAAACCGGCGCGAGAGCCGGGCGTTAGGCCGCCGAGATCAGGGAAGCTGACCTGACGACCTGAGTCGGCGCCGCATTCTCCCCCCTTGCCCACCACCCGCACCCACGCCAGTCAACCCACGGCCAGTCGGGCGTAGGGGGCGAGGCAACAGGACGTTGCCGAGAGCCACTATGGGCCATGGAGGGCACATTGTGGCGACCCCGTAGGCCGGCAGAACATCAGCCAGATCTGGATGGTGGTGGGCTTGGGGGCCGCCGGGATTGGTAAGGGCCGGGCGGGTCCGGCCCTTACCTGGCCAGCGCCGGCCAGTCGGCGCTCTTACCCAAATCGCCACAGCGATTTGTCTTAACGCCGTGCGGCGCAGCCGCATTCCCGCATCGCCAACGCAGTTGGCATCTGCCGCCGCGCAGCGGCGGATCTTGTTCAGCCATTCAGGTCAATGTGCCGCCCTTCGACAGGCTCAGGGCGAACGGCTGGCCGCCCCGCAGCGGCAAAGGTGCAGGCCTCCCTGCACTAAACACTCAAATACCGTTGAACGACGTCGTCAGACAGCTCACCAATCGCCCCTTCAGCCACCAGCCGCCCCTTGTCGAGGATATGGAAGCTGTCGGCGACGCGGCGGGCGAAGGGCAGTTTCTGCTCCACCAGCAGCACGGTGATCCCCAGCTCGCTGTTGAGGCGGCGGATCACATCGCCAATCTCGCGCACGATATTGGGCTGAATCCCTTCGCAGGGTTCATCGAGGATCAGCAGTTTGGGCTCCAGCACCAGGGCACGGCCGATGGCCAGCTGTTGCTGCTGGCCGCCGGAGAGGTCGCCGCCACGGCGGTGGCGCATGCTTTTGAGCACCGGGAATAGCTGGTAGATGCTCTCTGGCACTGTCTTGGCGCCATCGCGGCGGCCGGCGAGGGCGATCTGCAGGTTCTCTTCGACCGTCAGCAGCGGGAAGATCTCGCGCCCCTGAGGGACAAAGCCGATGCCAGCGCGGGCGCGGTCTTCGGTGGTGAGTTTGTTGATGCTCTGATTGCCGAACTGGATATCACCGCTGCGGATCGGCTGCAGCCCCATGACGCAGCGCAGCAGGGTGGTTTTGCCCACGCCGTTGCGGCCCATCAGGCAGGCGCAGCCGCCGCTGGGGATGGTCAGGCTCAGGTCCCACAGGGTGTGGCTTTCGCCATAGAACTGGTTGACGTTGTGGACGCTGAGCATCTTATTCCCCCAGGTAGACTTCGATGACCCGCGGGTCGTTCTGGACGGCGTCCATGCTGCCTTCGGCCAGCACGCTGCCCTGATGGAGCACGGTGACGGTGCGGGCGATGGAGCGGACAAAGGCCATGTCATGCTCGACCACGATCACCGAGTGGCGGCCAGCCAGCGAGGTGAGCAGTTCGGCGGTGCGCTCGGTCTCTTCGAAGGTCATGCCGGCCACCGGCTCATCCACCAGCAGCACGCGGGGGTTCTGCATCAGCAGCATGCCGATCTCCAACCACTGCTTCTGGCCATGGCTGAGGGCGCCGGCGCGGCGCCGGGCATGGTCGGTCAGGCGCACCAGCTGCAGTATTTCGTCAATGCGGTCGCGCTGTTCGCCAGTCAAGCGAAACCACAGGTTGGGCCATACCCGCTTGTCGGAGGCCATCGCCAGCTCCAGGTTTTCAAACACGCTGAGGTGTTCGAATACGGTTGGCTTCTGGAACTTGCGGCCGATGCCGCCCTGGGCGATCTGGTGTTCCGACAGCCGCAGCAGATCGATGTTCTGGCCGAACCAGACACTGCCGCTGTCGGGCCGGGTGCGGCCGGTGATCACATCCATCATGGTGGTCTTGCCGGCGCCGTTGGGGCCGATGATGCAGCGCAGTTCGCCGTCGTTGATATAGAGGGTCAGGTTGTTGAGGGCGCGAAAGCCATCAAAGCTGACCGACACATCCTCGACATAGAGGATCGGCCCGTGGCGGGTGTCGAGATCCTCGCTGAAGTTGGGCGGCGGCAGCATAAAGTCAAACACACGGTCACGGCGCAGCCCTTCGCGGGCGCTGTCGAGCAGCTTCATGGCTGTTCCCCCTTGGTCGGCACCCCGAAGCGGCTGGCCAGCCGCTGCCAGTTACGCTGCAGTGAACCATCGGCCCGCGCCTGACGCAGCGTGGCCACCACCCCCACCAGCCCCTTGGGCAGGAACAGGGTGACCAGCACGAACAGCGCCCCGAGGGCGAACAGCCAGGCCTCGGGGTAGACGCTGGTCAGCCAGGTTTTGGCGTAGTTGACGCTAAAGGCGCCGGCCACCGCGCCGTAGAGGGTGGCGCGGCCACCGACGGCGACCCACACCACCAGTTCGATGGAGTTGAGCGGCTTGAACTCGCCGGGGTTGATGATCCCCACCTGCGGCACATAGAGGGCGCCGGCAATGGCGGCCAGTACCGCCGAGAAGACAAACAGCCACAGCTTGAAGTGCTCCACCTTGTAGCCGCAGAAGCGAGTGCGCGATTCGGCATCGCGCAGCGCCAGCACAATGCGGCCATAGCGCGAGGTGACGATGGCGCGGCACAGCAGATAGGCCAGCGCCAGCATCAAGGCTGAGGCCACACACAGGGCGACGCGGGTGCTGTCGGCGGTGATCGGCGCGCCGAGGATCTCCTTGAAGTCGGTCAGGCCGTTGGTGCCGCCAAAGCCCATGCTGTTGAGTTCAAAGGCCAGCATCAGGGCCACGGTCAGCGCCTGGGTGATGATCGACAGGTAAACCCCGGTGACCCGCGAGCGGAAGGCGAGGTAACCAAAGATCCCGGCTAGCAGCCCCGGTACCAGCACCACCATCAGCGCGGCAAACCAGAACTGGTCGAAGCCGAGCCAGTACCAGGGCAGCTCCTGCCAGTTGAGAAAGACCATAAAGTCGGGCAGCTCGGCGTTGCCGTAAACACCGCGATCACCGATCTGGCGCATCAGGTACATGCCCATGGCGTAGCCACCGAGGCCGAAAAACGCCGCATGGCCGAGCGACAGGATGCCGCAGTAACCCCAGATCAGATCGAGGGCCAGGGCCAGCAGGGCATAGCACAGGTATTTGCCGAGCAGGGTGACGGTGGTGGTGGAGAGGTGGAACGGCGAATCGGCGGGCACGGCCAGATTGAGCACCGGCACCAGCACCATCACCGCCAGCAGCAGGACCAGCAGGATCTGGCCGCCACGGTCGTGGCTAAGCAGGCGTTGCAACAGCATGGATCAGCCCTCCGCGGCCCGGCCTTTCTGCGGGAAGAGCCCGCGCGGCCGTTTTTGAATGAACAGGATGATGGCGATCAGCACCAGGATCTTGGCCAGCATGGCGCCCGCCCAGGGCTCGAGGAATTTGTTGATGATGCCCAGGCCAAAGGCGCCGACCAGGGTGCCCCACAGGTTACCGACACCGCCAAACACCACCACCAGGAAGCTGTCGATGATGTAGTCCTGGCCGAGGTTGGGGCCGACGTTGGTGAGCTGCGACAGCGCCACCCCGGCCACCCCGGCGATGCCGGAGCCGAGGCCGAAGGTGAGGGCATCCACCCGGCTGGCGCGCACGCCGATGGCGCGGGCCATGCCGCGGTTCTGGGCCACCGCTCGCACCTGCAGGCCAAGGCGGGTGTGCTTAAGCACCAGCCACAGGGCGGCAAATACTGCCAAGGCAAAGAACAGGATGTAGAGGCGGTTCCAGGTGAGGGCGAACACCGGGTTGATCTGCCATGAGCCGCTCAGCCATTCGGGTGAGGAGACGGCGCGGTTGAGGGGGGAATAGATGGAGCGTACCGCCTGCTGCAGGATCAGGCTGACGCCGAAGGTGGCCAGCAGTGTCTCCAGCGGCCGGCCATAGAGGTGGCGGATGATGCCACGCTCGATAGCGATGCCCACCAGCCCCGACACCACAAAGGCGGCGGGAATCGACAGCAGCAGGGCCAGGCTGATGTGGTTGGGCAGCAGCAGTTGAATGCTGTAGGTGGTGTAGGCGCCGATCATGATCAGCTCGCCGTGGGCCATGTTGATCACCCCCATCACCCCAAAGGTGATGGCCAGACCAATGGCGGCCAGCAGCAGCACTGAGCCGAGGCTGAGGCCGAAGAAGATGTTCTCCAGTAGCTGAAAGCGCTGGATGCGCGCATCAATGGCGTCGGCGGCGGTGCGCGCCGCTGCGGCCAGCGTCGGGTTGCCGTCAGCGCTGGCCCCATCAGCGCTGGCCAAGACCTCAAGGGCGTTGCGGATCTCCGGCTGCAGGCTGTCGGCCAGGGTGTCGACGGCGACAGCCTGCTGCTGTTCGCTGCCGCTGCCGAGCTGGCCAAGGGCCTGCACCAGCAGCAGCGCTTGGCGCACCTCGGGGTGCTGTTCGCTGGTCAGCAGTTCGGCCAGCAGCGGCTGATAACGGCCATCGGCGGCGTTGCCGAGCAGGCGCAGGGCCGCATCGCGGCGCACCTGCGGATCGCTATGGCGCAGGCTCAAGGTGGCCAGCAGGTCGCGCAGTTGGCCACGCAGGCTGTTGTTGACCGGGATCTTGCGGGCGCCAGTGGGCAGTTCGGCCAGTGCGGCACCGCTGAGGGCATCGCTGAAGGCGCTGCCCTGCTTGATCACCAGCTGTGGCGGCTCGCCGCCGCCATAGAGTTGGCCGCCGAGCAGCGCTTCAAGGATGGCGACCGCCTGTGGTTCGCCGCTGCTGGCTAGCTGGCGGGCTGCTGCGGCGCGCGCGTTAAAGCTGCCGCCGATCAGGGCCAGCGCCGGGTGGGGGGCTGGGCTGGCGTTGGCTGCAGCCTCGACGCTGGGCGCCGGGGTGGCGGTGTCTATGGCTGGCTCGGCCGTGGCCAGGCCGGCGCCGCACCACAGCAGCAGCGCCAGCAGCGGCAGCGCATTACGGTGAAGGAGAGGGATGCGCTCAGTCACAGGCAGATCCTCAGACAGAATTCGGGGCATAAAGCCGGGTAAATCACGCATAACAGACGGGCGGGGCTGCTGCCCCGCCCGCCCAGGGGTCAGAAGTTCTGACCGGAACAGACTTTGGTCTTGCTGTTGTAGTTGCCGCACTTAATGGGCGCGGTCCAGTCGGCCACAATGTCCTTGCTGCCTTCGAGGAAGTCAGACCAAGCGTCGCCCGGCACCAGACCTTCGGTCTGCCACACGGTCTGGAACTGGCCGTCTTCCTGAATTTCGCCAATCAGCACCGGCTTGGTGATGTGGTGGTTGGCCAGCATCTCCGAAGTGCCACCCGACAGGTTGGGCACCTTCACGCCGATGATCGCTTCGGCCACTTTGTCGGTGTCGGTGGTGCCGGCTTTCTCAACCGCTTTCACCCACATGTTGAAGCCGATGTAGTGGGCTTCCATCGGGTCGTTGCTGACCCGCTTCGGGTTCTTGGTGAAGGCCTGCCACTGCTTGATGAAGGCGGCGTTAGCCGGATCTTCAACGCTCATGAAGTAGTTCCAGGCCGCCAGATGGCCGACCAGCGGCTTGGCGTCGAGGCCGGACAGCTCCTCTTCACCCACCGAGAAGGCAACCACTGGAATGGCTTCAGCCGAGATCCCCTGGTTGGCCAGCTCGCGGTAGAAGGGGACGTTGGCATCACCATTGATGGTGGAGACCACGGCCGTCTTCTTGCCGGCGGAGCCGAAGCGCTTGATGTCAGCCACGATGTTCTGCCAGTCGCTGTGGCCGAACGGGGTGTAGTTGATCAGGATGTCTTCCTTGGCGACCCCTTTGGCCAGCAGGTAGGCCTCGAGGATCTTGTTGGTGGTGCGCGGGTAGACATAGTCGGTACCGGCCAGTACCCAGCGCTTCACGCCGACGTCGTTCATCAGGTAATCGACCGCCGGAATCGCCTGCTGATTCGGCGCGGCACCGGTGTAGAAGACGTTGCGTGACGACTCTTCACCCTCGTACTGCACCGGGTAGAAGAGCAGACCGTTGAGCTCTTCCACCACCGGCAGCACCGACTTGCGTGACACCGAGGTCCAGCAGCCGAAGATGGCAGCGACCTTGTCCTTGGTCAGCAGCTCGCGGGTTTTTTCGGCAAACAGCGGCCAGTTGGAGGCTGGGTCTACCACCACCGGCTCCAGCTTCTTGCCGAGCAGGCCACCCTTTTTGTTCTGCTCGTCGATGAGCATCAGCATGGTGTCTTTGAGGGTGGTTTCGCTGATGGCCATGGTGCCGGACAGCGAGTGGAGGATGCCGACCTTGATGGTCTCCTCCGCCTGGGCCATCCAGCTGGCGAGGGTCAGGCCGCTGGCCAGACCGGCAGCGGCGATCCCCGAGGCGATGCGTTTCATATTCATGCTTTGCGCTCCTTGTAGGGGTAGGGTCGGTTACATCTGCAACTGCACGCCAAGGATGAAGGCGTCATCCTCGCCGTAGAGATCGTCGGAACGGGTCTGATAGGTAGCGCTGATGCGGGCGCTGTGGCCTTTCAGGATGTAGTTCAGGTTGTAATCAATCACTTCGCCTTCAGGACCTTTGTCCACTGAGCCAGAGGCATAGCGGACGGTGGGCTGGAAACGGCCGGGGCCGGTCGGCTGGAACAGGTAGCCGCCGAGCACGAAGTAGCCATCGCTCTCATCACCGCCCAGGCCACCGAGGCCGTCGTACATGTAGTAGGCACCTTCGAGGGTGACCACGCCGGCGCCGACGTTGGTCTCCATCAGCGCATCCAGGCTGTAGGCGCTGTCACCATCCTGGCTCTGGCCGACCAGACCGAAGGCCAGCACTTCCTTCTCGCCGTAGTAGGTGCTGCTGTTGTAGTAGCCTGATTCCGGGTCCCACAGGTTGAGGGTGAGGCGACCGGCGTAGAGCAGCTCATCGCTCTCCCCTTCGGCCTGTTCGACCCCTTCAAACACCCCGGCCTGCCACTTGAAGCTGCCGCCACCCACCTGGCCCCAGTAGGCCACGCCGTCGTCACGGCCGGCGAAGATCGCCGGGTAGCCCTGCACCACCGGGAAGGTCCAGGTGCTCAGGTAATAGGGGCCCGACAGGTTGGAGCGGTCGGTGGGGGGCAGGAAGCGGCCGACCCAGATGTTCAGGGTGTCGCTGTATTCGAAGCGACCCAGGGCATCCATCACCTTCACTTTCTCATCGCTACCGTCGTAGTCGGTGTTGAAGTTGAATTTGATGGTGTCGGTGACGCTGCCACTGACAAACAGGCGCACGCTGTCGAGGTTAAAGTCGTTGCTGCGCTCACCCTCACCGGCGCCGTTTTCGAGCGAGGTGTAGCTGGCGCGCATGCCAGCACCGACAGACACCTCCGGCAGTTTCACCTCGGCAGCCTGCACTGCCAGCGGCAACAGGGTGGCGGCCATAGCGGCAGCCAGCAGGGTCGGACGCACAGAACGCGGACGTTGAATCACTCGCATGGTCTCATCTCCCTCGTAACGACCTTTCGGTCAAAATGGCCGTGGCAACAGCGCCAGTGGCCAAAAGTCGGTTCAGTTAATCGCTGGTATCGCTCTGCGGCCGGGCCGAATGGAGCATGTGCAGGGTGATCTTGCGCACCTCCGCCTTGCTCGCCTCGATGTGCGACTTGAGCAGCAGCAGCGCCTCTTCGCTGCGCCGCTGCAGGATCGCCCGCAGGATCTGGCCGTGTTCGCTGTAGGTGGCGCTGACGCGCGCATCCTTGGTGAAGTCGAGGCGGCGGATGATGCGGATGCGCTCGCTCACCTGAGCGTGGATCAGCGCCATCTCGCGGTTGCCGCAGGCCTCGACCAGCATGGTGTGGAAGCGTTCATCCAGCGCCGACACCGTCTGGCCGTCGGTCAGCCGCTCGGCTTCCGGCACCAGCCAGATGCGCTTGAGATCGTCGAGCTGGCTCGGCTCGCGCTCCCGTTCGCACAGCCGGCGCACCGCCGCGCACTCCAGCACCACGCGCAGGTCGTAGAGCTCCTCAAAGGTGCGAAAGTCGAATGGCTTGACCTGCCAGCCGCTGCGAAAATGAACGTCGACATAGCCATCGCGCTGCAGCCGGTAGAGCGCCTCGCGCACCGGGGTGCGGCTGGCGGCCATGCGCGCCGCGACCTCGGTTTCGCTGAAGCGGTCACCGGGCAGCAGGTGAAACTCGAAGATCTCCTGCTTGAGCTGGATGTAGATCCGCTCTGCCAGGTTCTCCGGCCGCTCTTTGCGGCGCAGGCCGCTGGCAACGGGGGGCTTGGACGATGCGCTCATGGCTCTCTCCTGGGGTCGTTACTGCGGACTCAGGCCGGTTCAATCACCAGCAGCGGGTCGCCGGCACTGACCGGCCGCCCCTGCTGACAGTGCAGGCTGCGCACGGTGCCGGAGACCGGCGCGTGCACCGCGAACTCCATCTTCATCGCCTCGACAATCAGCAGCGGGTCGCCTGCTTCCACCGCCTTGCCGGCCTCCACCAGCAGCTTCCAGATGTTGCCGCTGATGTCGGCGGCCACCACATGGCCATCCAGATCCAGCTCGGCGGCCGGGGCGCTGTCGTTGCTGCTGGCTTCAAAACCGCCGCTCACCGCCCAGTGGGCCACCTCTTCGGCAAAGGCCTGCTGCTGGCGGGACTTGAAGGCGTCGATGCTGGCGGCGTTGTCGGCCAGGAACTGCTCGTAGGCGGCCAGCTCGAACCACTCCTCGTGGATGTCGATGGTCAGCTTGCCCTCGCGGAACGCCTCGCGCTGGGCGGTCAGCTCCGCCTCGCTGACCGGGTAGAACTGCACCTGATCGAAGAAGCGCAGCAGCCAGGGTTCGCCGGCGCTGAACTGCGGGTTCTTGAGGAACTTGTTCCAGATCGGCAGGGTGCGGCCGACCAGCTGATAGCCGCCGGGCGAGTCCATGCCGTAGATGCACATGTAGACGCCACCGATGCCGACCGTGCCCTCGGCGGTGTAGGTGCGCGCCGGGTTGTACTTGGAGGTGAGCAGGCGGTGGCGCGGATCCACCGGCACCGCGCAGGGGGCACCGAGATAGACATCACCGAGGCCGAGCACCATGTAGCGGGCGTCGTAGATGATCTGCTCCACCTCGGCGGTGGAGTCGAGGCCGTTGATGCGGCGGATAAACTCGACGTTGCTCGGCAGCCAGGGGGCGGTGTCGCGCACCGACTGGCGGTAACGGGCGACGGCGTCGAGGGTGGCGGAATCTTCAAAGGCCAGCGGCAGCCGCACCACGCGGGTGGGGATGCGCATCTCGGCCACCGGCGGCAGCTGCTCCTCCAGCGCCAGCAGGGCGTCGATCAGCAGCCGTTGGTGGATCACCCGGCTGTCGTAATGGATCTGCAGCGAACGCACCCCCGGCGACAGCTCCAGAATGCCGGCGATGGGGTTGGCCTTGAGCGCCTCCATCAGCGCATGCACGCGCAGGCGGAAGCGCAGATCCAGCACCGTCGGGCCATATTCGAGCAGCAGGTAGCGGTCGCCGGCCTGACGGTAGGCCACCGCCGGCCGTTCGCCGCTGGCCGGCAGTTCGGCGATCACCGTGGCCGACACCGTGGTGGTGGGGGCCAGGCTGGGGGCCGGCAGATGGGGCAACGCCGGCAGCGGGCTCAAGGCAGCGATGGCGGCGTCCTGGGCCAGCTCCAGCGCCAGGGCCTGATCAAAGCTGAGGCGTTTGAAACGGATGCGATCACCGGGTTTGACCTGTCCGACCTTCCACAGCTCGCCCTTGGCGATGGTCACCGGGCAGACAAAGCCGCCGAGGCTGGGGCCGTCGCGGGTCAGGATCACTGGCATGTCGCCGGTGAAGTTGATGCTGCCGATGGCGTATTCGGTGTCGTGGATGTTGGACGGGTGCAAGCCGGCCTCACCGCCGTCGGTGCGGGCAAACACCGGCTTGGGGCCATTTAAGCGAATGCCGAGGCGGTTGGAGTTGTAGTGCACCTCCCAGCTGCTGGCGAAGAAGGTCTCCATCGACTCGGGGGTGAAAAAGTCAGGAGCGCCGTGGGGGCCATAGAGCACGCCGATCTCCCAGTCGCAGGGGTAATCGGGCACCAGCGCGGCAGGGGCGGCGGCGGGCGCATGCACTGGCGCCGGGGTGGTGCAGGCGGCGACACCGGGCTGGCTCAAGGCCAGCATGTCGCCGGCGCGCAGCGGCCGGCCGCCATGGCCACCAAACTGGCCGAGGGCAAAGGTGGCACGGCTGCCCAAATAAACTGGCACATCAAAGCCGCCACGCACCGCCAGATAGGTGCGGCAGCCGTGGCTGGCGCGGCCGATGGTCAGCAGCTGGCCGGCCTTGACGCTGACCGGCTGCCAGAAGTGCAGCGGCTGCTCATCAAGGGTGGCCGGGGTCGGGGCGCCGGTAAGGGCGATGATGGCATCGCGGTGAAAGCGCAAGGTCGCCCCGATGATGGTGCACTCAAGGCCTGCGGCGCTGTCGTGGTTGCCGACAATGCGGTTGGCGAGGCGGAAGGCGTAGTCATCCATGGGGCCAGAGGGCGGCACGCCGATATCCCAGTAGCCGACGCGGCCGGGGTAATCCTGCAGGGTGCTGTAGGTGCCCGGCTGCACCACCTCCACCACCGGGGCGGCGAACTGGAACTGCTCCAGCGCGCGGGTGGAGACGGCGCCGCTGACGAAGGTGGGCCAGGCCAGGATCTGGCGCAGGTAGTCGAGGTTGGTGGCGATGCCGGCCAGCCGGGTGGCGCCCAGCGCCTGCTGTAGTTTGGCGATGGCGTCGCTGCGGTCGATGCCGTGGACAATCAGCTTGGCCAGCATCGGGTCGAAATGGGGGCTGACCTCGGTGCCGGTGGCTACCCAGCCGTCGATGCGCACCCCCTCGGGGAACACCACTTCGGTGAGCACGCCGGGCGAGGGCTGGAAGTTCTTGACCGGATCTTCGGCGTAGATGCGCACCTCAATGGCCGCCCCCTGAGGCACGAACTCGCCGCTCAGATCCGGCGGGTTGCCGGCGGCGGTCTGGATCATCCAGGCCACCAGATCGAGGCCGGTGACCAGCTCGGTGATCGGGTGCTCCACCTGCAGCCGGGTGTTCACTTCAAGGAAGTAGAAGGCATCGCGGCCGGCGTCGTAGATGAACTCGACAGTACCTGCCGATTGGTAACAGACCGACTGGCCGAGCTGGCGGGCGGCATCCAGCATCGCCTGCCGGGTGGCCGCTGGCAGGTTGGGGGCTGGGGTCTCCTCCACCACCTTCTGGTTGCGGCGCTGCAGCGAACAGTCGCGTTCGCCGATGGCGGCAACCTTGCCCTGGCCATCACCGAAGATCTGCACCTCGACATGGCGGGCGTTGTCGACATAGCGCTCGAGAAACACTCCGCCATCGCTGAAATAGCTCTGGCCGAGGCGCTGCACCGTGGCAAAAGCGCTCTCCAGTTCTGGTGCCGACGCGCAGCGGGTGAGGCCGATGCCACCACCACCGGCGGTGCTTTTGAGCATCACCGGGTAGCCCAGCTCGGCGGCCTTGGTCAGGGCTTCCTCAAGGCTGGAGAGCAGGCCGGTGCCCGGGGTCAGGGGCACGCCGGCGGCGGCGGCCAGCTCACGCGAGGTGTGCTTGAGGCCGAACTGACGCAGCTGGGCCGGCGTTGGCCCGACAAAGACGATACCGGCGGCGGCGCAGGCTTCGGCAAAGGCGGCGTTTTCCGACAGAAAGCCATAGCCGGGGATGATCGCCTGGGCGCCGGTCGCCTTGGCTGCCGCCAGGATCTTGTCCACCAGCAGGTAGCTGTCGGCGGCGCTGTCGCCCCCCAGACAGACCGCTGCATCGCAGGCATCGACATGGGCGCTGTGGCGGTCGCTGTCGCTGTACACGGCGACACTCCTGACGCCGAGCTGGCGCAGGGTGCGGGCGATGCGCACGGCAATCTCGCCACGGTTGGCGATCAGCACAGTGGTAAACATGGCAGGCTCCTTCAAAGGCTGGTCGCCGACGCCGCCATAAAGGCGCGCCAGCCACCGAAGTGGGTGATATCGCGGGCGCCGTTCAGCCCCCGGGGTTCGCAGACAAAGCCTTTCACCAGCCGGCCGTCGGCCAGCTCCAGGCTGCCGATGGCCAGCGGCGGCGGCACCTCGGCGACAAAGCTGCCGAACTGGGTCAGCGGCAGCGACCACAGCTCGACGGCGATGGCCTGACCATCACCGCCGACGTGGGCCAGCCCCGGTTTGGGCGGCACCGTGCCGGGCAGGGCAAACAGGCGGTAGCAGGGGGCGGTGGTGGTGGCCGCCAGCAGGCGGCCGCCGCGGCTGGTGAGCTGGTGGTTGAGCGGCATGCCGGTTAAATGGGCGCCGACCACGGCGATCTGCACCTGCTCTGGCTCATCGACAGTGAGCGGCTGGGCGGCAGGCAAAGCGCGGCCTGTGGCCCCCAGCGGCAGGGCCAGCGCCTGCTGCCACTGCTGGCCGAGCAGGGCCAGCCCCTGATCGCGCCAGGCCGGGGCGATCAGGGTGATGCCGGCCGGCAGCCCATCGCTGCGGAAGGGGGCGGGCAGGGCCAGGGCGCAGCAGTCGGCCAGATTGACGAAGTTGGTCCAGGTGCCGAGCTGGCTGTTGACCACCACCGGCGCGGCAGCCACCTCAGCCAATGTCGGCAGACGCGGGCTGGTGGGCACCAGCAGCCCATCCACCTGCTGCCACAGTGCATCGATCTGGCGCAGCAGCTCGGCGCGGCGGTAGTGGCCACGGAAGCTGTCGCTGGCGCTGAACCGGCCGGCCTTGTTGATGATGTCGAGCACCACCGGGTTGACTGCATCGGCATTGGCGCGCAGGAAGGCGCCCACCGCCACATCGCGCTCGGCCAGCCACGGCCCCTCATAGAGCAGGGCGGCCAGCTGCCACAGCGGGGTGAAGTCGGTCTCCACCAGTTCCAGCCCCAAGGCCTGGGCCTGCTCCAGCGCCAGCAGCCAAGCGGCGGCCTGCTCGCTATCGCCAAACCAGGGGGTGGTGGCGGGGATCGCCAGCCGCTTGGGGGCGACGGCGGCCGGCCAGCAGGGGCGGCGACTAAAGGGATCGCGCTCATCGTCACCGCCGGCGAGGCGGGCGGCGAGCAGGGCGTCCTCCACCGTCAGGGCAAACACCGAGACACAATCGAGGCTGCGGCAGGCCGGCACCACGCCGCTGCCGCTCAGCCAGCCACGGCTGGGTTTGAGGCCGACAATGTTGTTGAAGCCGGCCGGCACCCGACCGGAGCCGGCGGTATCGGTGCCCAGCGCCAGCGGCACCAGACCACGGGCCACCACACTGGCCGAGCCGGAGCTGGAGCCGCCGCCCACATGCAGGCTGCTGAAACTGTTGACCACCGCGCCATAGGGCGAGCGGGTGCCTACAAGGCCGGTGGCGAACTGGTCGAGGTTGGTCTTGCCGATGATGATGGCGCCGGCGGCGCGCAGCCGGGCCACGCAGTGGGCGTCGGCCTCCGGCTGATAACTAAAGGCGGGGCAGGCGGCGGTGGTGGGCAAGCCGGCAACGTCGATGTTGTCCTTGACCGCCAGCGGCACCCCGAACAGCGGCTGGCTGGCGGGGCTGGCACCGCTGCTGAGCAGGGCATCGAGCTGGGCCTGCAACTGGGCCGGCGTGATCAGGCTGATCCAGGCCGGATCACGGGTGGTTAAGGCGTTGAGCAGGGGCAACAGCAAGGCGGATGGCGGCATCCCCTGCCGATAGGCCTGCTGCCAGTCGCGGAGCGTCCAGCCCGCTGTGGTTACCGTTGTTGCCTGCTCACTCATCTGCACCGTCCCGTTGCACGCCATCTTGTATTCAAGAGTGTGTTCAGCAACGGTTGTGCCAGATTTGTGACAGAAGGGTTAACTCAGATTTATCCGTTTATCCCTCAGTGAGTTACCTTGATTGACCGGATAATGTCCAGGGTTTTCAAGGGGCTGGCCAATGCACCGCGAGGGCGCAGATTGCGCCTCTAGCGCGCCTGTTGCTGGTGCAGCTGCGCCAGATTGGGGGGCGGCTGGGCTGCGCGGATGCCACTGCGTGGTGCTAGATTGCGGCTGCGCCGCCCGGATGCGGGGTGCCGCCCCCGCGCGACGGGCAGGAGGAGGGTAGCCGGACCCTCCTCCTGCACCTCCAGCCGGCCCCCGCGATCACCACCATTAATGTATGGCTGTAGTCCTGCCGGCCTACGGGGTCGCCACAATGTGCCGTCCCTGGCCCATAGTGGCTTTCGGCAACGTCCTGTTGCCTCAACCCCTACGGCCGTCTGGTTGAGCGTTGGCTTACCGCCGTGCGGGTGGTGATCGAGGGGATCGGAAGACTGCGCTGCCGCTGTTCTCCGAATGGATGTCCTCGGCGTCGACCCCTCCAGCCGGCCCCCGCGATCACCACCATTAATGTATGGCTGTAGTCCTGCCGGCCTAGGGGGTCGCCACAATGTGCCGTCCCTGGCCCATAGTGGCTTTCGGCAACGTCCTGTTGCCTCAACCCCTACGGCCGACTGGCAGTGCGTAGGCTTAGCGCCGTGCGGGTGGTGCTCGAGGTGATCGGAAGACTGCGCTGCCGCTGTTCTCCGAATGGATGTCCTCGGCGTCGACCCACCACCAGCCCCGATGCTGTGTTTGGCTGCTGCGTGATCTTGGCGCTGCTCAAACGGGGTGGGGGACCGTGCTGGCGCTGGGGTGGATGTCGTCAGATCTGGCGGTCACAATACCCGGACATTAATTTTGAACCCACCAAGCGGTTACTGACGCTGGAGGCGGCATGATGTTGACACGTTCTGTAGCGCTGGCCTTGTCGTTGATGCTGATCGGCTGCTTGCAGGCTGAGCAGGCCGGGCCAAGCGGTGCGCGGCCATCGTCCGTGCCTGTTGAGGCTGCTTGGGTTGGCGGTGCTGATGGCGGGGTCTATATCCAGTTGCTTAGTGTTGCTGAGCGCGAGATTGAAGCGGGGATATATGCCGAGCACGATGGTCAGCCCTTGTTCAGCGGCCGGCTGTATAGCGAAGCAGCCTTGCGTCAGCCTTTGGGTGATGTAACGGGCTGGGATGGCGACTGCATCTATTTTGCGAACCAACAGATGACGTGCAGTCGGGAATAGTTGAGCTGAGGCTCGCTGCGTTGGCTGATGCGCCGCAGCAGATTTGCCACTGCGTGGCAGCGGATGGAGGGGTTTCGCCCCCTCCACGACGAGCAGGAAGGCCGTTTCCGCACGGCCTCCCTGCACCCACCGGCGGCCCGGTAGAGCAGCGCTATTGATGCTAGTGGCCTGTTCCGGTGCTGCCGGTGGGCCGCTCGACGGCACATCCCTGTGCCGGGCTCGCTCTCGGTGACTTCCTGTCCCCTCGACCCACCACCAGCCCCAATGCCGTGTTTGGCTGCGATGTGGTTCCGCCACTGCTCAAACGGGGTGGGAGCGCGAGCCGCAGCACTGATTTGACACGCGTTCACATTTACTGCGCAGCTTATAAGGTAGGCTCGCCTAGCTGCGTTTCGAGCGGGGCCTCGGATTCAGTTGGGGAGAATGGAAGCAAGATTCACCCAAGGCTAGTCTGCGGGTGGCAGACCAATAACGCCAAGGACGCGGCTCAGAGCGTCTGTCTCTTTAGAGGGGTGACATGGCAAGCATTCATTCGGAGTACCACCGTTTCTTGGAACACCTAGCGCAGCGGCAGGTGCACGATGATGTGCGCCGGCTGGCGAATCTGGTGCTTGACCACCTAGAGCCTTTGGCCGAGGTGGGTGCAGCACGACGCGGGCGATCCACGCGCTTAGCGCCGCTAACCATCGATAATCTGGCGCAGATGCCCGTCGAGTACGCCGGGGACGGTCGCGGCCCTGAAGCCGGGTCGGCACTTGGTAGGCTTCATCAGCTCGAAGTTGGGCCGTTTCGCGGGTTCATGCGACAGGAGACGTTCGACCTCAGCCATGACATCACCTTGGTCTACGGAGCCAATGGAACCGGCAAAAGCAGCTTCTGCGAGGCCTTGGAAGTAGCGATGCTTGGTTCGATTAGCGAAGCCCAGGCCAAGCGGCTCGACCAGCGGCTGTATTGCAACAACGCTCGCTTGCGCCGACATGTTGCGCCAGCCCTGTCGTTCAAGGTGGGAGACGAAGCGCAGGTAGTCCAGCCCGACGAAGCCGAGTACCGCTTCTGCTTTATCGAGAAGAATCGCCTGGACGACTTCGCACGCATTGCCGCAAGGACCCCGGGTGATCAGCGCCAACTCATCGCAACCCTGTTCGGCGTGGACCAGTTCAGCGAATTCGTGCGTGGCTTCAACCCCTCGCTCGACCAGGACCTGATGCTTACCGGCATCCAGGCGGCGCAGCTAGCGCAGCGCCGCCTTCTGTTGGCGAACTCCGAGCAGACCATTGCCGCACACCCGCAAAAGGTTGCAGCGGTCGAAGCCCTGGAGCAAGCCTTGGCGCAGCGCATGCTGCCCGGCGCGACTTATCAGGCCTGCGTGGAGTGGCTGCTCGGTACGCCGCAGCAAATTGGGCGGCTGCCTGATGTGCAGGCACAGTTAGACGCAGCGCCACCTAGCATTCACGGGGTGACCCAGGCCCGCTTGGAGGCATTACTGGCCGATGCCTACCGCCTCCAGGAGTTGTTGCAGGCGTCTTCCGCGCAACTTGCGGCCCGTGCCGGCGAAGTGTCGTACGCGAAGCTCTACGAGGCAGTGCTGGCCCTGGCCGACGGTGCGATCGCTTGCCCAGCCTGTGGAACTGGACTGGCCTCCGTGGCCCAAGACCCGTTCGACAAAGCACGAACCGGCTTGGAGCAGCTCGCGCAACTGGCTGACCTTCAAAAGCAAGATGCCAATCTTAGGACGCAATTGAACGAAGCTGTCCGTTCGCTCTGGGACGAGATGCGCCGTGTCGTGGCGGCGGCTGAGATCGCCTGTCCAGCCGAGCTGCAGGCCGCGGACCTGCCGCTGCTGCCTCCCACCGCTGCGGGCAATTGGCTCGGTCAGTGGATTGATGGGGAACGGCGCGCCTGGCAAGCCCTGTTGCAGATCGCAGAGACCATCGAAGGCCTCGACGCGCAGGCTCGAGAAGTGCATGCGCAGCGAGGTGCGCTGGCCCATGAACGCGACCGGCTGCAGCAGCATCAGCTGGAGATCGAACGGCTGCGGGTTATGCGTGTGACGGCCGATCAGGAGCTGGCTGCCGCCAGTCAGACCGTGGCCGAGTTCGAAGAAGCGAACAGCTACCTGATCCAGGCGGTCGCGGCCGAAGTGCCGGTGGTGGCCCACCATCAACGGATCAAGACCGCATACGACGGCTTTTTGCCCGAGATCCAGGCCTATCTAGCAGCTTTGCCGGGTGTGCTACTGCAGGGACTGGGAGAACTGGCCCGCGATCTGTACAACGAATTCAACCGGGCCGATCCGCCCGGCGATCTGCTGCACGCGCTTTGGTTGCCTGTGGCAGAGAACGGCAAGATCGAGGTGGAGTTCTCCAGCGAGCCGGGCGTGCGCTACGACGCACTGATCGTCTTCAGCGAAGGGCACATCAAATGCTTGGGTCTTGCGATTCTGCTCGCCAAGAACATCTCACAGGGCTGCCCCGTGGTCATCTTCGATGACGTCGTCAACGCGATTGACGACGATCACCGCGATGGCATCTGGCGCACATTCTTCGAGGACGGTTGGCTCGACGGCAAGCAGGTCATTCTTACCTCGCACGCAGAGGAGTTCCTGCATCGCATCCAACAGGAGTTAGGGGCCAAGCGAGTCGGTGCCATTAAGCGCTACAAGTTCCTACCGCATCAAGGGGAGCACGAGCTGCGGGTAGACAGTGATCCCCCCACGAAGAACTACGTTCTGCTTGCCGAGCAGGCGCTAGCGGCCGACGAGAAGCGTGAGGCGCTGCGCCATGCCCGGCCTGCACTGGAAAGTCTTACTGACCGCCTGTGGACATGGTTAGGACGGCGAGGGGACGGTCGGATCGACATCAAGCTGGGTGGACCACGCTCTCCTTGGGAGTTGAACAACAAGTGCTGCAAGTTGCGATCGGCAGTCGACCGGATCGCGGCACAATACGATGGTGCCCCACAGGCGGTCGCCGCACTCACGGCTCTTCTCAATGTGAGCGGCACCAGCATTGAGTGGGGCTATCTCAACCGGGGGACGCATGACTCGCGGCTCGACCACGAGTTCGACCGTGCCACCGTGAGGGCCATCGTCAAGTCGGTCGCCATGTTGGATGACGCGCTTGATGTTCTGCAAAGGCGCTGAATGGGACAAAGGTACCCCTTGCCCACCACCCGCAATCACGCCAGCCAACCCACGGTTAGTCGGGTGTAGGGGGTGAGTCGCCTGGACGGCGACGAAAGCCACTAAGGCACAGGGATGTGACTTTGTGGCGACCCCGTAGCCCGGCAGAACACCAGCCAGATCTTGATGGTGGTGGACTTGGGGGCGCCCGGGTGTGCAGAGGGGCGTGGCGATACGCCCCTCTGCCCCAGCGCGAGGTGGGCAACCTCGCTTGCAGCGGCGCAGCCGCATCTGCCGCGCAGCGGCATTAACGCTGCCCCAGCGCGAGGCGGTCAGCCTCGCATTCTGCCGCCACGCAGTGGCATGCCTGCGGCGTAGCCGCATCTGCCGTGCAGTGGGCCTGTCGCTAGTGCAGCTGCGCCAGATTGGGGGCGTGGACCGCATAACGCGGGCCGTTAGAGGCCGCGTAGCAGGGCGCAATCCACCCCGGCCAGATGGCCACTGAGGCGGGTGACGATGGTGGCCTGCAGCCAGCGGGGGCCTGCATCGGTCATGTCGTTATGGCGGGCGTGGCGGATCGGCACCACGCACAGCCGCAGGCCGGGCTGCTCGTTGGCGGCGGGCAGTACCCCGGCATCTGGCGCTAAGTCGCTGCCGCGCAGTGACAGCATGGTGATGGCGGGGTTGCGTGGCAGCGGCACCCGGCGATGGTCGAGGGTGATTAGGCGGCTGATGTAAGGCGCGTTGCTGGCTGCCAGCCATGCCGAGATGTCACCGCCATTGGAGTGGCCGATCAGGGTCAGCCGGTCGAAGTCATACCCGGGATAGCGGTCGGCGAGGGTGGCCCGCACAAAGGCGAGGGTCAGGGCGCCGCGCTGCCAGTTCTCCTGGCGGCGTTCAAACAGCTTGCCGCTGGTGGCCAGCGGCGGGTCGCCGGGTAACTCATGCTGGATCGCCACCACCAGATAGCCGGCCTGCTGCAGGCTGGCCGCGATAAAGCCATAGCGATCGTGGGCCACGCCATAGCCGGAACTCAGCAGTGCCACCGGGCAAGGCTGGTGCGGGCTGCAATCGCGGCTGGCGGGCCAGTACAGGGTGACCGGCACCTGACGGTTACGGCTGGCATCGAACAGCCGAACTAAAAGCAGCCGAACTAAAAGGACATCCATCTTTTCTGGCCAAAAATCAACCAGCGAACTAAAAGGACATCCATCTTTTCTGGCCAAAAATCAACCAGTGGCTAAGCTAAGCAGGCCCTGATTGCGCTTCATGGAGGAAGCCCATGACCCGCCCCCGTTCTGAGCTTGTTTGCCCTGCTGCCACCCCTTGGTATCACTGCGTTTGTCGCTGCGTGCGGCGGGCGTTTCTGTGCGGTGAAGACCGCCTGACTGGCAATGATTACAGCCACCGTAAGGCTTGGGTGTTAGAGCGGTTGGCGCTATTGAGTGAGATCTTCACCATCGACCTAGGCGCTTATGCGGTGATGGCCAACCACTACCATCTGGTGGTGCGGCTGGACACCGAGCGTGCCGCAGCGCTG
>JAFOOX010000073.1 GCA_017425245.1 Gammaproteobacteria bacterium | reverse complement strand
GGTCATGGATGGATGTCTACTGTTCAGATCGCCACCATTTGCCCGACCTTAATCGAAAATTCAACCAAAATCGCATCTCCGACCTGTCGTTCGATCACTTCTTGATCAGGTTGTTCAACGATTGATCATGCGTTAGCCCTGCTACCAGGTGGGGTGAAAATTGAACTAAAGGACGTTCAGAAAGCAGTTGAGAAAGTTTCAGAGGGCGATGAGGCAACGGCAACTGAACCTGATGAATATGCTTTTTTACAAGAAATTGCAAAACATGACCCTAACTTGGCATTGGTAGCCATACGCATAGAAATTGAGAAGGCGGTAAGAGAGGTCGTAGGTGAGGAACAGCGGCCAGTACCTCTTTCTAGGGCGATTCAGCAACTTACAGCCGATGGCATTATTTCTAATAGCGTTGCAAACGGCTTAAAAGATTTCATTCAATTGGGTAATCATGCTGCTCACGGTGTGGAAGTTGAAAGCGAAGCGGCTCAATACGTTATTGAGAACGCAGGAAAAATTCTCAAGCCATTCAAGAAGCAGTTAGCAAATGCCGCTTAACGCAGATCGGGGACATATATACACGCCCCGTAAGTTGCAAGGCAATAGATCGGTTACATCACCCACCTGATGACCTGAGCCAACGCCACATTTCTCAAACCCTTGATCACCACCCGCACCCACGCTTGCTAACCCACTGCCAGTCGGGTGTAGGGGTTGAGGCAACAGGACGTTGCCGAAAGCCACTAAGGCACATGGATGTGACTTTGTGGCGACCCCGTAGCCCGGCAGAACTTACATCAGTATTAGATGGTGGTGATCTCGGGGGCGCCCGGGTGTGCAGAGGGGCGTGGCGCTACGCCCCTCTGCCCCAGCGCGAGGTGGGCAACCTCGCTCTGCGGCGGCGCAGCCGCATCTCGCCGCGCAGCGGCAATCTCAGTGACGAGATACGAGATACGAGATACGAGATACGAGATACGAGATACGAGAGTGGCAAGTAGCAAGTAGCAAGTAGCAAGTAGCAAGTCGCAAGTCGCAAGTAGCGCCAGCATCTGTAGCCGCACTGCAGGCGCATCGCCAACGCCGTTGGCATCAACGCCGCTGCGCAGCGGCCCCGCCATCACGGCGTCGGCGCATCCTCGACCATGGAACCGTCAGGTTCCACCAACCCCTCCAAGGCTGGGTTGACGTAAGTCTCAACCTGCTGCGCCTGAATGCGGTAACTGGCGGTGGCCATGGGCGTGTCGGCGCGCTCCACCCGCAGCCGCATCCGCCGCGCAGCGGCGTCTCAAAGGCTGCAGCCGCGCTGCAGCATTCACCACAGCGTCGACAGGATGGCAATAAACCAAGGTAATGCACATGCATTGACGGGGTAATGTCCGCGCATTACCCTTTGTCGTATCCACTGCTGCGCCGGAGAACGCCATGGCCGCTACCCTCGAAGTCGAATCCACGCTGACCGATCGCTACCAGACCACGGTGCCGGAAACCGTGCGTCGCGCACTTCGGCTTGGCAAGCGTGACAAGATCCACTACAGCATCCGGCCCAGCGGGGAGGTGGTGCTGACCCGAGCCGAAGCGGCCGAGGGCAACGATCCGCTACTCGGCCAGTTCCTGGGGTTCCTGGCGCGTGACATCGCTAGCCATCCCGAGCGTCTGCAGGCCTTAGACGCTGGGTTGGTAACGAGGCTGCAATCTCTGGTTAGCGATGTAGACGTTGATCTCGATGCGACCTTGCCGGCAGATGATGAATGAGTGCGGGTCAGTCTGCGCCGGTCGTTATTCATGGCTGGACGCTCTTTGCCCACCCATTGTTCCTCGCCCAAATTGAAGCGCTGGCACAGCAGGTTGAGGCATTCAAACGCAAGGACCCGAGCGGCTACGTGAAGAAAAACGCCAGCAAGCGATTGGCGGCCATTATCAGGTTGGCGTTCGATGTCGTCCCGCAAGATCCCGCGCGACCGGAGTACCGGCAAGGCGGCACGCTTGGTGACGAACACCGGCACTGGTTGCGGGCTAAGTTCTTCCAGCAGTACCGGCTGTTCTTTCGCTTTCACGCGCCCAGCAAGGTGATTGTGTTTGCTTGGGTCAACGACGAAGACACCAAACGCGCCTACAACAGCAGTGACGATGCGTACCGGGTGTTCCGCAAGATGCTCGACAGCGGTTATCCCCCCGACGACTGGGATCAATTGCTGGCCGCCGCCCGTGCCGAGGGCCAACGCCTGCAGCGCTTTGCCGCCGACATCGGGTCATGAGAAAAACGAGATTCTGGTAGCCAACACCACAAAGACCAGCAGCGGCAGCGCCGTATCCCAAACCCCTTGATCACCACCCGTACACACGCCAGCCAGCCCGGCAGAACAACACACAGTTATTGATGGTGGTGATCGTGGGGACCGCCGGGATTGGTAAGGGCCGGGCGGGTCCGGCCCTTACCTGGCCAGCGCCGGCCAGTCGGCGCTCTTAACCAAATCGCCACGCGATTTGTCTTAATGGCTGCGGGCAGCCGCATTTAAAGTACCCCAGCCCGAGGTGGGTAACCTCGCATTCTGCCGCCACGCAGTGGCACGCCTGCGGCGCAGCCGCATCTGCCGCCGCGCAGCGGCATTCAAAGCCGGGCCGCGCAGCGGCCATCACAACACCAAGCAGCGCCCAACAAAAAGGGCAGCGTCACCGCTGCCCTTCTTCTAATGCGTAGCGACACGCAGGTCGCCTGCCCGCATCAGCCGCGCCACGCCGGGATCTGCGCCTCGTAGGCGGCGATCTGGTTGAGGTGCTGCAACGTCCAGCCGATGGAGTCCAGCCCCTTGAGCAGACACTCGCGGTGGAAGGGGTTGATGGTGAAGCTAAAGCGCGCACCACTGGGTGAGACAACCAGCTGTTGCTGCAGATCCAGGGTGATCTCGGCCCCTTCGCTGGCTTCCACTTCGCGGAACAGCTGCTCCACTTCGGCGTCGCTCAGCTTCACCGGCACCATGCCGTTGTTGATGGCGTTGCCGTAGAAGATGTCGGCGAAGCTGGGGGCGATCACCACCAGAAAGCCCATCTCCTTGAGCGCCCAGGGGGCGTGTTCGCGGCTGGAGCCGCTGCCGAAGTTCTCGCGCGCCAGCAGCACGCTGGCCCCCTGATAACGGGGGAAGTTGAGCACGAATTCGGGGTTCGGCTGCTGGCCCGCGGCGTCGAGGTAGCGCCAGTCGTGGAAGCAGTGCTGGCCGAAGCCGACCCGCTCCACCTTGGTCAGGAACTGCTTGGGAATGATGGCGTCGGTGTCGACGTTGGCGCGATCCAGTGGTGCTGCCAGGCCGGTGTGAACTTGAATGGCTGCCATTGTGCCCCCTTAAAAGTTGCGAACGTCGACGAAGTGGCCGGCGATGGCAGCGGCTGCCGCCATGGCCGGGCTGACCAGATGGGTGCGGCCACCGCGCCCCTGGCGTCCTTCGAAGTTACGGTTGGAGGTGGAGGCGCAGCGCTCGCCCGGCGCCAGCCGGTCGTCGTTCATGGCCAGACACATAGAGCAGCCCGGCAGGCGCCACTCGAAGCCGGCAGCGAGGAACAGCTGATCCAGCCCTTCGGCCTCCGCCTGCTGCTTGACCAGCCCTGAGCCCGGCACCACCAGTGCCTGCACCCCGGCGGCGACGCTGCGACCCTTGATGATGGCGGCAGCATCGCGCAGATCTTCAATTCGGCCATTGGTGCAGGAGCCGATAAACACCTTATCGACCTTGAGATCGCTGAGCTTCTGGCCGTTGTTGATGCCCATGTAGGCCAACGCCTTGCGGCAGGAGTCAGCTTCGATCAGATCGCTGAACTGCTCCGGCTGGGGGATGGCACTGTTGATGCTGATCACCTGACCGGGGTTGGTGCCCCAGGTCACCATCGGCTCGATGGTGGCGGCGTCCAGCTCCACTTCGCTGTCGTAAACCGCGTCGGCGTCGCTCTTTAAGGTGCGCCAGTAGGCGATGGCCTGCTCCCAGGCGTCGCCTTTGGGGGCAAACGGCCGGTCTTTGACGTAGGCGAAGGTGGTTTCGTCAGGGGCGATCAGCCCCGCTTTCGCGCCCATTTCGATGCTCATGTTGCATACCGTCAGCCGCCCTTCCATCGATAGCGCTTCGATCGCTTCGCCGCAGAACTCGACCACATGGCCGGTGCCGCCAGCGGCGCCGGTTTTGCCGATGATGGCCAGCACGATGTCTTTGGCGGTCACGCCGGGGCCGACCTGACCGCGCACGCGGATGCGCATGGTCTTGGCGCGGTTCTGCTTGAGGGTCTGGGTGGCCAGCACATGCTCCACTTCCGAGGTGCCGATACCAAAGGCCAGAGCACCAAAGGCGCCGTGGGTGCTGGTATGGCTGTCACCGCAGACGATGGTGGTGCCGGGCAGGGTGATCCCCTGCTCAGGCCCCATCACATGGACGATCCCCTGGTTGATGTCGCCGATGGCATAGAGCTGCACCCCGAACTCGGCGCAGTTGCTGGCCAGGGTCCGCATCTGGGTGGCCGACTCCGGGCCGCAGGCGTCAATCGCCAGCGAGCGGGTGGAGACGTTGTGATCCATGGTGGCGTAGGTCTTGGAAGGCTGATGCACTGGCCGGCCGGCGAGGCGCAGTGCCTCAAACGCCTGGGGCGAGGTCACTTCATGCACCAGATGGCGGTCGATGTAGATGATCGGCGTTTCGCCGCTCTGCTCGCGCACCACATGGGCGTCGTAGATCTTCTGGTAGAGGGTCTGGCCCATGGTCAAACTCCTTCGGCGATGTACTGGGCGATAACCTGACCCATGGCGTCGGTGCCAAGGGCGTTGTGGCGTTCGGCGGCCGGCAGCAGCTCGGCGGTCAGCTGGCCGTTGCCGAGGGCCTGGGACACGGCGCGCTCGATGGCGGCGGCGGCATCATCGCGGCCCAGGCTGTAGCGCAGCATCAGCGCGGCCGACAGGATCTGGGCGATCGGGTTGGCGATGTTCTTGCCGGCGATATCGGGGGCGCTGCCACCGGCCGGTTCATACAGGCCAAAGCCCTGCTCGTTGAGGCTGGCCGACGGCAGCAGGCCCATGGAGCCGGTGATCATGGCGCACTCGTCGGAGAGGATGTCGCCAAACAGGTTGGGGCAGAGCATCACGTCGAACTGGTGAGGGTAACGCACCAGCTGCATGGCGGCGTTGTCGACGTAGAGGTGGTGCAGGGTGACATCCGGGTAGTCGGCGGCCACTTCGCTGACCACTTCGCGCCACAGGATCGAGGTGGCCAGCACATTGGCCTTGTCGATGCTGTGCACCACCTTGCGCCGCTGCTGGGCGGCGGCAAAGGCTTTGTGGGCGATGCGGCGGATCTCGCCACGGCTGTAGCGCATGGTGTCGAAGCCCTCTTCGGCTTCGCCCTCGCCACTACGGCCCTTGGGCTGACCGAAGTAGATGTCACCGGTCAGCTCGCGCACGCACAGGATGTCAAAGCCGGCGGCGGCGATATCCGCACGCAGCGGCGACAGCCCCTCCAGCCCCTTGTGCAGGGTGGCCGGGCGCAGGTTGCAGAACAGCTTGAAGTGGCTGCGCAGCGGCAGCAGGGCGCCGCGCTCGGGCTGCTGATTGGGCGGCAGCTTCTCCCACTTGGGGCCGCCGACCGAGCCAAACAGAATGGCGTCGGCGGCTTCACAGCCGGCCAGGGTGGCGGCCGGCAGCGGGCAGCCATGGTTGTCGATGGCGATACCGCCAACGTCGTAGTCGCTGCAGTCGAGTGTGAAGCCAAAGCGCGTCTCAACGGCCTTGAGCACCAGACGGGCTGCTGCCATCACCTCTGGCCCGATGCCATCACCGGCCAGTACGGCGATACGGTAGGTGGCTTGCGTCATGATTCCCCCGCGGTTTTTTCTTGCTGAATTTCTTGTTTCTTGCGGGCGATCAGATCCGCCCGATGGATATGGTTAAGCACGTGCACCAGCGCCAGCGCTGAGGCCTCAACGATATCGGTGGCCAGCCCCATGCCGTGGAAGCGCTGGCCATTATAAGTGGCGACGATATCGACTTGGCCGAGGGCGTCTTCCCCCTGGCCCTTGGCCGAGATCTGATATTTGACGATCTTGATGTCGTAGCCGGTGATGCGGTGAATGGCGCGGTAGGCAGCATCCACCGGGCCGTTGCCGGTGGCCGCTTCCTGGCGGGTTTCGCCACCAGCGCGCAGCTGAATGCTGGCCGAGGCGAGAATGCCGCTGCCCGACTGCACCGACAGAAAATCGAGCTGATAGAAGTCGTCGGCGTCCTGCAGCTTGTCGAAGAACATCAGCGCTTCAAGGTCGTAATCGAACACCTGGCCCTTCTTGTCGGCCAGCTTGAGGAACTTCTCGTAGAGGCGGTCGAGATCGTAATCGGCCTCACCATAGCCCAGCACCTGCATCCGGTGTTTGACCGCATGGCGGCCGCTGCGGCTGGTCAGATTGAGGTTGTTGGTGGGCACCCCCACCGACTCCGGGGTCATGATCTCGTAGGTGTTCTTGGCCTTGAGCATGCCGTCCTGATGGATGCCGGAGCTGTGGCTGAAGGCGTTGGCGCCGACAATCGCCTTGTTGGGCTGCACCGGCATGTTGCACACCGCGCTGATCAGTTGGCTGGTGCGGTAGATCTCGGGGGTCTTCAAGTTGAGCTGCAGATTCGGGAACAGATCCTTGCGGGTCTTCAGGATCATCACCACCTCTTCGAGGGCGCAATTGCCAGCGCGCTCGCCGATGCCGTTGATGGTGCCCTCCACCTGCCGCGCTCCTTTCTGGACGGCGGCGATGGAGTTGGCCACCGACAGGCCGAGGTCATCGTGGCAGTGCACCGAGATGATCGCCTTGTCGATGTTGGGCACCCGGTTGAACAGCGTTTCGATGATGCCGCCGAACTCACTCGGCACCGTGTAGCCGACGGTATCCGGGATATTGATGGTGCCGGCACCAGCGCTGATCGCCGCTTCAACCATGCGACAGAGCTGGTCGATCGGGGTGCGGCCGGCATCCTCGCAGGAGAACTCGACGTCATCGGTGTAGTTCCGGGCACGTTTGACCGCCGCCACCCCCATCGCCAGCACCTCGTCGAAGTCGCGCTTCAGCTTGTTCTGCACATGGATGGTGGAGGTGGAGATAAAGGTGTGGATGCGGAACTGGGGCGCGACCTTGAGCGCTTCGTAAGCGGCATCGATATCTTTATCGACGGCGCGGGCGAGGCCGGCGACACGGCTGTTTTTGATGGTGCGGGCGATGGTCTGCACCGATTCGAAGTCGCCGGGCGAGGAGACCGGAAAGCCGGCCTCCATGATGTCCACCCCAAGGCGTTCAAGGGCCAGGGCGATCTGCAGCTTCTCGCGCACCGTCAGGCTGGCGGCCAACGCCTGTTCGCCATCACGCAGGGTGGTATCGAAGATGAAGACGCGGTTGGACGACATGGAGCCTCCCTCGAACTGCGCCCGTCAGGGGCGCCAAAATGCAGTTGATAAAACAAAAAAGCCCGTGCGTCTGGCACGGGCTGCGGTCTGGAACCGGGGTTATCCGGCGGGTACGACCTTCCCGTGCAGCTTGGCTGCCCGTAGCAGAAGTCGTAGCGCCAGACGCATCACCATGACGTACTCGGGTCCACAGGATTCGGCCGTCAGAATGGCCTTGGCGACGCCCCTTTGTCAAGCCGGATTGCCAGCTGCGCCCAGCATTGGCGGGCTTTGATCAGCCTTGGCCATTGACAGCACCGGCCAGCTGTTCAGCGCGCCGGCAGATGGCCCGGCTCATGCCGATAAACAGCAGCTTGTGCACCGGCCACAGCGGCCACCAATAGAGCAGCCCCTTCCAGCCCAGCGGGTGCCAGACGGCACGCAGCTGCAGCTGGCTGCCGTCGCCCTGGTCGCTGACCTGCAGCTGCAGGTGACCCAGCCCCGGCGCCTTCATGGCAAAACGCAGCAGCAGTTGGTAGTGGCCCGGCTGCTCGGTGAGTGCCACCACCGTCCAGGCATCCAGCCGGGCGCCGACGCTGAGCTGTGCTGGCCGCTGGCGGCGGTTACCGATACCGCCGAGCAGCTGATCGAGCCAGCCGCGCAGGGTCCAGAGTCCATCGCCCCAGAAATAGCCCTGTTCACCGCCAAGGCTGCTGGCCACCGCCCACAGCTGGGCGCTGCTGACGCAGCTGTGGCTGCTGGCGGTCAGCTGCAGGCCATAAAAGGCCAGCCGGTCGCTGTCGCGGTAACAGGGGTTGCCGGGGTAGGGGATGGTGCTGGCCGGTAGCTGCGCCTGCCACTGTGGCAGGGCGGCCAGGGCGATGGTCAGTGGTGTGGTCGGTTGCGGCAGTTCAGGCGGCAGCGGCTGGCGGGCCAGTAGATCACTGCCCAGGCCACCGAGCAGGGCGCGGATCACCGGCGCCGGGGCGGTAGAAAAGAGCGGCGTCAGCCAGCCAAACAGCCAGCCGGGCAACAGCGGCAGGGGCAGGGCGCGCAGGCGTCGCCCCTGACTGTGGGCCACGGCTTCGAGCTGTTGGGCGTAACTGAGGATCTCGGGGCCCGCCAGATCGGCGGTCAGCCCCCAGTGTTCGGGAGTTTTAATCAGGGCACTGATCACCGCCAGCAGATCGGCCAGCGCCAGCGGCGCACTGCGGTGGCGGGCCCCCCACGGCAGCGGTGCCAAAGGTAGATGGCCAGCGACATCGCGCATCAGCTCCAGCGGTACCGAGCCGGGGCCGATCACCACCGCCGCCCGCAGTTCACTCACCGCCACGCCGCTGGCGCGCAGCAGCTGGCCGGTGGCCAGCCGCGATTGCAGGTGACGCGAACGGGGAGCGGGAGGCGACAGCGCGCCCAGATAGATCAGGTGGCGCACGCTGCTGGCTTTGAGCGCCGTCGCCAGTCGGCTGGCCGCCTGAGCTTCACGCCCGGCATAGCCGGCACCATCGGCCATGGCGTGTACCAGATAGATCACCTGATCGACATCGGCCAGCAGTGGCGCCAGCGGATCGCAGCAAAGATCAGCGCTGGCCAGTTCAACGTCGTTTGGCAGGCGAGCACGCAGCCGTTGGCCATCGCGGGCCAAGGCGCGCACGGCATAGCCTGCCCCCAGCAGCTGGCCGACGACAAAAGTGCCGATGGTGCCGGACGCACCAATGACCAACAGCCGTTTTTGCGTCACTCTGTTACCAACCGAGCACGATGGAGTTCTGTCATGAGGGTAATGGTTGTGGGGGCCTCTGGCTATGTCGGTGGGGTATTGGTCAAGGCACTGCTTGATGGTGGGGCTGAGGTGGTGGCGCCTGTGCGTCGGCCGCTGGCGTGGGCGGATGAGCGACTGATGGCATCGGTGGTGGATCTGGCAGCGCCCCAGTTGTGGCCCTGTTGGGATGGGGTGGACTGTTTGCTGCTGTGCCTTGGTGCCAGCGGTGGCCGTGGCTATCGTCAGATCGACGAGGGCTTGACCCTGAGCATTGCGGCTGAGGCCCATCGCCGTGGCGTTCGCCGGGTGCAGGTGGTGTCGTCGGTGGGCGCCAGTACCCGCGCCATAGCCCCTTATCTGCGCAGTAAGGGTCGGATGGAAGATGCGTTGATTGCCATGGGTTGGGACAGCTGCCTGATCTGGCAGCCGGGCCCGCTGCTCGGCCGTCAGCCACCACGCTGGTCAGAACGGCTACAGGAACCCTTGCTCAAGGTGGTGGCCGCCGTTAGTGGTGGGCGCCGCTCGCCCTACGCCGGGGTCACGGCGCAGCAGCTGGCCGTAGCCATGATCAGCCACTGGCGGCTTGGCAGTGGCGGGGTGATGCGTGCCGGCAGCCCGGCCATCCTCAGTGCAGCGGACGCAGGGTGATGCGCGGCTGGGGATCGATATGGCCGCGTCGGTCGATGGTCAGTAGCCGCTCGTCAAGGGCGGCAATGGCCAAGCCGCGCATGCTGTGGCGGATAAACAGCAGCTCAAAGCCGTACTGACTCACATGGTAAAGCGCCATCTTCTGGGCTGGGGTTAGTTCATTCCAGAGCTGAGGGGATGGTTGCTGCTGGCGACGCTCGGTAAGTGACGCAGACATGAGCACCTCTATTTGGTTGATGTCCCTCCGTGACCGTACCTTGACCTCTATGTTGCTCTTTTACGGCACCGGGCCAACACCAGATCAGCACTGGATCGGTTAGAGTAGCGGCTTGCCGTAATGACTCAGTATGGTTAACAAATGACCAATCCGCAGTTCATCATTCGCTCGGCCGGTCAGGCGGATTTATCCCTGTTAGTCAGTTTCAATATCGCCATGGCCGCCGAAACTGAAGGCAAAATGCTGGATAAAGAGACGGTTACTGCTGGCGTCAATGGCCTGCTGAGTCAGCCGCAGCATGGCTTTTACCGGGTGGCCGAACGTAATGGTCAGGTGGTCGGAGCGCTGATGGTGACCAGCGAATGGAGCGACTGGCGCAACGGCCTGTTCTGGTGGATCCAGAGCGTCTATGTGACGCCGCAGGCGCGTCGTCAGGGGGTGTTTCGCGCCCTTTATCAGGCGATCAACGACGAAGCGCGGGCCCGAGGCGATATTGTCGGCCTGCGGCTGTATGTCGAGCAGGACAACCATGCCGCCCAGCGCACCTATCGTGAACTGGGCATGACCCGCAGCCACTATCTGGTGTTTGAGACCGGCGCCCCCTGACGGGGCGCTAGTAGCTGCAGCGGCCTAACGATCGCGGGCGACGGCCAGATGGGCGAGGCCGGCGAGGGCATCGCGCCAGGGTGATGGCGGCAGCGGTTCGAGGGCGGCAATGGCGGTGGCGGCGGCCTGTTCGGCGCGCTGGCGGGTGTAATCGAGCGAGCCGACGCGCTGCATGGTGGCCAGAATGCGGGCCATGTGCGGCAGGCCGTTGGCCTGTTCAATTGCCTCGCGGATCAGTGCTTGCTCGTCGTCATCGCCATGGGCCAGAGCATGGAGCAGCGGCAGGGTGGGCTTGCCTTCGGCCAGATCGTCACCCAGATGCTTGCCGGTGGCCGCTTCGTCGGCGTCGTAGTCGAGCAGATCATCGATCAGCTGGAAGGCGGTGCCCAGCTGGCGGCCGTACTCAGCCAGCGGCGCTTCATACTGCGGCTGGCCGCTGACGGTGGCGGCCAGTTTGGCGCCGGCCTCGAACAGCTTGGCGGTCTTGCAGTAGATCACCTCGAAATAGCGTTCTTCGCTGACCGAGGCGTCGCCGATATTCATCAGCTGCATCACCTCGCCCTCGGCGATGACGTTGGTGGCGTCGGCCAGCACCTGCATCACCAGCATGTTTTCCAGCGACACCATCATCTGGAACGAGCGGGTATAGAGGAAGTCACCGACCAGCACGCTGGCCTGGTTGCCGAACAGGGCATTGGCGGTTTCCCGGCCGCGACGCAGGGTCGACTCATCGACCACATCGTCATGCAGCAGGGTGGCGGTGTGGATGAACTCAATGATGGCGGCGAGGGTGATCGCTTTGTCGCTTGCCGCATCGCCGCCAGCGGCGCGGGTGGCCAGCACCGTCAGCAGGGGGCGCAGTCGCTTGCCACCACCGCTGATGATGTAGATGCCCAACTGCTGGATCAGGGCAACGTCGGACTGCAACTGGCGGCCGATCAGGCGGTTAACCGCCTGCATGTCGTCAGCGGCAAGGTGGCGAATGGCATCAAGATCCATGGTAAGATTCCGGCGCAGGGTTGCCAGGCGAAAAGGTTGGCCTGGGTCAGGGCGCCGATTGTAGCGAAAAGGCGGGGCGGCGGCAGTGTCGCAGTGGTGGTTTTGCGGGCTGGTTATCGCGTGATCAAATGCCTTGTCTTTTGGTCGCTGAGTGCTTAGAATTCGCGCCCTATTGTCAGAATACCGTTGCGGCAGTGACCTTCATCCGGTCGTGCCGTACCCGAAAAGATGCGGAGTGAATCATGTACGCGGTTATCCAAAGCGGTGGCAAACAGCATCGCGTGGCGGAAGGCCAGACCATCCGTCTGGAGAAGCTGGACGTCGCTACCGGCGCCACTGTCGAGTTCGATAAGGTGCTGATGGTCGCCAATGGCGAAAACGTTCAAGTAGGCGCCCCCTATGTTCAGGGTGGCAAAGTGTTGGCTGAGGTGGTTAACCACGGTCGCGGCGACAAGATCCGCATCGTCAAGTTCCGTCGCCGTAAGCACTACCGTAAGCAGACTGGCCATCGCCAGTGGTTTACCGAAGTCAAAATCACCGGCATCAGCGCCTAATTTCAGGATTGGAGGAATCGCACAATGGCACACAAGAAAGCTGGCGGTAGTACTCGCAACGGCCGTGACTCAGAAAGTAAACGCCTTGGCGTGAAGCTGTTCGGCGGTCAGGCGGTTGTTGCTGGCAACATCATCGTTCGTCAGCGCGGCACCGAGTTCCACCCGGGCACCAACGTTGGCATGGGCCGCGACCACACCCTGTTCGCGCTGATTGATGGCAAAGTTGAATTCGCCATCAAAGGCCCGAAAAACCGTCGCACCGTGAGCATCGTCGCTGCCTAAGCGCGGCTCTCGACGTCGACCTAGCCTCGCTTCGGCGGGGCTTTTTTATTGCTGCCCGCTGCCTCCACAGGGCTGTGCTAAGGTGGCTGGTGATCAGTTCATACAGGTGAGATGCAATGAAGTTCGTTGACGAAGCAGTGATTCGCGTCGCGGCGGGTGACGGCGGCAACGGCTGTGTCAGTTTCCGCCGGGAAAAATTTATCCCGATGGGCGGCCCCGATGGCGGCGATGGCGGCGATGGCGGCCATGTCTGGCTGGTGGCTGACACCAACCTCAACACCCTGGTGGATTTCCGCTTCGAGCGTCAGTTTGCCGCCCAGCGTGGCAGCAATGGCGAAGGGCGTGAGCGCACCGGCAAGCGCGGTGAAGATCTGGAGCTCAAGGTGCCGGTGGGTACCCGCGCCATCGATGAAGCCACCCTTGAGGTGATCGGCGACCTGACCCGTGATGGTCAGCGCTTGCTGGTGGCCCAAGGCGGGCGTCGTGGCGTTGGTAACATCCGCTTCAAGAGCAGTACCAACCGCACGCCGCGCCAGAAAACCAATGGCACCCCCGGCGAAGTGCGCGATCTG
Organism: Gammaproteobacteria bacterium; assembly: GCA_017425245.1. GTDB lineage: Bacteria > Pseudomonadota > Gammaproteobacteria > Enterobacterales > Neiellaceae > RGIG665. The sequence goes on along the minus strand of JAFOOX010000073.1, from coordinate 2,610 downwards.
CGGCTGGAGATGCTGCTGCTGGCCGACGTCGGCCTGCTTGGTTTGCCCAATGCGGGCAAGTCGACCTTGATCCGCGCCATATCGGCGGCCAAGCCAAAAGTGGCAGATTATCCCTTCACCACCCTGATCCCCAACCTCGGGGTGGTGCGTCTGGCTGCCGGGAAGAGCTTCGTGGTGGCCGATATTCCTGGCTTGATCGAAGGGGCGGCGGACGGTGCCGGTCTCGGTATCCGCTTCCTGCGTCATCTGGAACGCTGCCGGGTATTGCTGCACCTGATTGACGTGGCGCCGCTGGATGGCAGTGATGTGGCCGGTCAGGCCAAGACCATCATCAACGAGCTGCACCGTTACAGCGCCAAGCTGGCGGCCAAGCCGCGCTGGCTGGTGTTCAACAAGCTGGACTTGGTCGATGACGAGACCGCTGAGGCGGTGATCGCCGAGGTGGTGGCGGCGCTGGAGTGGGATGGTCCGCAGTTCCGTATCTGCGGTATCAGCCGCACCGGCACCGAGGCGCTGTGTCAGGCGATTGGCCTGTATCTCGACAGCTTGCCGGCGGTGACCGAAGAGCCGATCGAAGAGCCGTCGTTCCGCTGGGGCGATGAGGATGAGATCCCGGCAGGCGAGATCATCGAGGAAGAGTGGGACGAGGACGACTGGGACGAGGATGAAGAGGGCCCGGAGATTGTCTACCGTCGCTGATCGGGCCGGAGGCCGCAGCGGCGTAACTGGGGATCTGCAGGATGACGGTCAAGCCGCCATTGAGCGTTGACGCGCAAGATGAAGTAACCCGAATGGCGCTGTGGGCGGGGCAGTTGCTGCTGCAGCATGGCGCCGAAACGACTCTGGTGGAAAGTGCCATTCACCGCCTCGGTTGCGCCCTCGGCTGTGACTGGGTGGATGCAGCCATCACCGCTAATGCCATCGTCATCACCACCACCTCCAATGAGCGTTTTGTCACCAAGGCGCGGCGAGTGGTGGATCGCGGCATCGACATGCGCCGGGTCAGTGATGTCGAGCGGCTGTGTGTGATGGCCGAAAAGCGCATCATCGATGTCGCTGAAGTACGCCGTCGTTTGCGCTTTATCTCTGACCGTGCCCGCCCTTACAACCGCTATCTGGTGGTGCTGATGATCGGCCTCTCCTGCGCCGCCTTCAGCCGTCTGGCGGGGGGCGACTGGCCGGTGTTCGCCGTTACCTTTGTGGCTTCGGCTGCGGCCATGCTGGTGCGCCAAGAGATTGCCCACAAACATTTTAGTCCGCTGATTAACTTCACCGTGGCCGCTGCCGTGGCCACCAGCATTGCCGCGTTGGCATCAGCCTTTCGTCTGGGTGACAAGCCGCAGCTGGCGATGGTGGCCAGTGTGTTGTTGCTGGTGCCCGGTTTTCCGTTCATGAATGCCATCTCCGATATGGTCAAGGGCCATGTCAACGTTGGTCTGGCGCGCTGGACCTTTGCCCTGTTGCTCTCGACCTGTGTGGCCTTGGGGATTCTGCTGGCGATGAATCTGACGGGGGTGTGGGGATGGATCTGAGTAGCCTGCTGCTCAAACTGGTGGATGACGCCTTCTTCGCGGCCATTCCGGCCATCGGTTTTGCCATGCTGTTTAACGTGCCACCACGGCTGCTCAAGTATTGCGCCATGGCTGGGGCTATGGCCCACGCGGTACGGTTGCTGCTGACTGAATGCGGTATGTCGATTGAACTGGCCAGCTTTTGCGTAGCGGTGCTCATTGGCTCCCTCGCCATAAATTGGTCGCGGCGCAAGGCGGTGCCCCAGCAGTGTTTCTCGGTGCCGGCGGTGATCCCGATGATCCCGGGCAAGTACATTTTTGGCGCCATGGTCGGCTTGGTGAAGATCAATCTGGGCGAGACCGCCTCGCCCGAGTTGCTGATGACGACTCTGCAGAACGCCTTGAAGGGCACCGCCATTCTGGCCGCGCTGGCGGCTGGCGTGGCCCTGCCCCAGATGGTGATGAGCCGGCGCAAGCCGGTGGTCTAACCGAGGAGAGATTGTCGTGGAGATCACCCTGATCGCTGCCATGGGTCATGACCGGGTCATTGGCCGGGATAACCGCCTGCCATGGCATCTGCCAGCGGATCTGGCGCACTTCAAGGCGCTGACTTTGGGTAAGCCGGTGATCATGGGGCGGCTCACTTGGCTGTCACTCGGCCGGCCATTGCCTGGGCGCCACAACATCGTGCTGTCACGCGACGCCAGCTTTGAGGCGCCGGGAGCGACCGTGGTTACCCTACCTGAAGCGGCGCTGGCGGTGGCCGGCGCGGTGGAAGAGGTGATGGTGATCGGTGGCGCCCAGATCTATCAGCTGTTTCTGCCACTAGCGACGCGCCTGGAGTTGACCGAGGTTGATTGCGCCGTGGATGGTGGTGATGCGTTCTTCCCCCACTGGCCGCTGCAGCAGTGGCAACAGGTGGCGGCCGAGGCTCACGATGCCGATGCTCGCAATCCTCACCCTTACCGCTTTGTTAGCTACCGCCGCCGCTGAGCGCGGGCTGGCATTAACAACAACGGCGGGTATGATCCCGCCGTTGTCATATTCAGCCGCCGACCATCACTGCTTCAGCTGCTCTAGCGCCTTGTTCTTGGCCTGC
>JAFOOX010000035.1 GCA_017425245.1 Gammaproteobacteria bacterium | reverse complement strand
TTATTACTCATTACTGCCGACCATGCGTGAAAGCGAAGCCCGACCACTCATGGAAAAATTCGCCTATTACCTCAAACAGCACCGATTATTCACCCGAACTCTGGGTATTATTTGAGCGGAAAAATGAGGGGATCAGTAAGCGTCCTGAGTGCTGGCTACTTTCTAAGCGGCGGTTGGCAGCGCCAAGTGCAGCGTTCTGATTTTTAGATCTTGATCACAGTGAGAGGCGCGCAAGAGCAGTTGGGGCGGCTGTGCTGGGAGGCGGTACTTGGCTCGCCGCTGCGCGGCAGCTGCGGCCGGACTATGGGATGCCGCTGCGTGGCAGCCATTAAGACAAATCGCGTGGCGATTTGAGTAGAGCGCCGACTGGCCGGCGCGGGCCAGGTAAGGGCCGGACCAGCCCGGCCCTTACCAATCCCGGCGGCCCGGTAGAGCGCCAGCATCAGGCGCTGATGGTTAGTCCGCACTGCTTGGCGGTCGCTACAAAGTCACCTCCCTGTGCCTTAGTAGCTCTCGCGGCCATCCAGGCCGCTCGCCCACCAACCAGCGCACAGGCCGTAGCGTGCTGCTCGTTGATCGCGCTGGCGCTCAAACGGGTGACTGCAGAGCGAGCAGTCTGCTGACTGGCTGTGGGTTAGCCAGCGCCGTGCGGGTAGTGAACAAGGGGTGGAGGGAGAATGATGGTGCTTGCTGTTCGGTGATCGCGCTGGCGCTTAAACGAGTTACGGAGAGCGAGACCGCAGCAGCGCCGTGCCAAACACGGGTATAGCAACCGGCGTTCTGCTATGCATGTCGCCATAACGTGTATAGATTTTTTGTTTTTTTATACATTACTGACGTAACCTCTATAGCATTCGCTCATTGCTGAACATGACGGAGTTCGCGCATGACCTCGCCTGTCGCCCTGCCCCTGGCGGATATCGAGCACTGGGAAACGCGCGTGGTGCTGAAGAAAGCCGCCGAGGCGCACCGCCACTTGGCGGAACTTAAAGGTGTTGTCGCCACCATTCCCAATGAAGCGATCCTGATCAACACCCTGGCCTTGCAGGAAGCCCGTCACAGCTCCGAGATCGAGAACATCATCACCACTCAGGATGAGATCTATAAAGCCGAACTCTTCACTGACGACAGTGCCAGCCCGGCCGCCAAAGAGGTTCAGAACTACGCTGCTGCACTCAAGCTGGGGTTTGAGCGGGTGCGCCACAGCCGCTTGCTGCGGCTGAATGACCTGCTGGCGATCCAGCAACGGCTGGAGCAAAACCGGGCAGGGTTGCGGCAACTGCCGGGCACAGCACTGAAGAACGCACTGACGGGGGCCGTTGTTTACACCCCACCTCAGTCACCCGATGAGATTGCCGGCCTGATGGCCAACCTCATCGACTATCTCAACGACAATGCCCTGTGCAACGCCGATCCGCTGGTCAAGATGGCGATCATCCACCACCAGTTAGAAAGTATTCACCCGTTCTACGACGGCAACGGCCGCACCGGGCGAATCATCAACATGCTGTATCTGGTCGTTCAGGGCTTGCTGGATCTGCCGGTGCTCTATCTCAGCCGCTATCTGATCCGCACCAAGCAGGATTACTACCGGTTGCAGGCCGTGCGCGAAGATGGCAATTGGGAGCCCTGGCTGCTCTATATGCTCGACGGGGTCAGCCAGACCGCACAGCAAACCATCGCGCTGATCAAGGCGATCAAGCAGTTGATGCACAGCTACAAGCAGCGGCTGCGCACCGAGGCACCGAAAATCTACCGTCAGGAACTGCTCAACAACCTGTTTAACCACCCCTATACCAAGATCGAGTTTGTGATGCGCGATCTCGATGTCAGCCGCCTTACCGCCAGCAAATACTTGGCAGAGCTGGTGGCGATGGGCCTGCTGCGCAAAGAAAAAATCGGACGCAGTAATTACTACGTGAACGATCCGCTCTATCAACTATTCCTTGAGCGCAGTTAGCCGCTAGTGCGACCTGATGCGCCGCAGGGAGTGGGCTGTCGCGCCCACACGACGGGTGTCGTTTTTAGCTTCCACTGCGCGGCAGATGCGGCGGCGAAGCGTCTGAGACAAATCGCGTCGCGATTTGATAAGAGCGCCGACTGGCCGGCGCTGGCCAGGTAAGGGCCGGACCCGCCCGGCCCTTACCAATCCCGGCGGCCCGGTAGAGCGCCAACATCAGACTCTGGCGATTGGTCCGCGCCGCTTGGCGGTCGCTACAAAGTCATGTCCCTGTGCCTTAGTAGCTCTCGCGGCCATCCAGGCCGCTCGCCCGCCAACCAGCGCGCCGGCCGTGGGGGACTGCTCGGTGATCTCTCTGGCGCTCAAACGGGTGACTGCAGAGCGAGCGGTCTGCATTCCCTGAGTCGGCTGGCCGTGGCTTGGCCAGCGTCGTGTGGGTGGTGATCAAGGGGTGGAGGGAAAATGATGGTGCTTGCTGTTCGGTGATCGCGCTGGCGCTCAAACGAGTTACGGAGAGCGAGCACGGGCACTCCCTGAGTCGGCTGGCTGTGGGTTAGCCAGCGCCGTGCGGGTGGTGAACCAGGGATCGGGAGTGCGGCGCTGCGGTTACACTGGCAGTGGGAGTCGTCGGTGCTTTACAAATCGTGGGGATTTACCCTATCAGCGGCGTTCCGACTTATTGGACCCGACAGCCTATCTTGATGGAGCCCAAGGATGAATCAGACAGTTCGGATGTTATTGGCCGTAGGCGGTGCTAGCGCGGCCTTTTTTGCCGCCGCCGGGTATCAGTTAAGCGCCAGAGTGATTGCCATGCCTCTGACGGGCCTGAATATTGATGGCGTTGTGGATGTGGTGCGCGGGGATTTTAATGGCGATGGATTTGAAGACCTTTTTCTGGTTGCCGAGAATATCGCCCCAACCTCAGCCAACGTAAACCAATACGCCATTACCGGCGCATCTGACTGTAAGGCCCCAAATGGAGATCTCGGGTTGATCGCTCATGGCGACAGCAAAGGCAATCCGCAGCAGCTCCATCTGCTTCAGGCATGCTTCGGCGAATTTCACGGCGCGATTCATCGTCTTGAAGTGATGAATGCGGAACAGGCCAAGCAGCGTGATGGTGTGAGCCTCCCCCAGTTGGTTAGTGGCGACGTGGTGCTCGTACCCACAGAAGCAGCCATCGACACCTTCCTCTACTGGGATGGCAAGCGCTACCAGTTGTACCTGCCAGATGAAGTTCCCTGACGGCTACGCTTTGACGCAGCATCCTGGCGCTGACCCTTTTGGCAGGCGGCAACTTTGGAAAAGGCGGGCTCTGCAACCCGCCTTTTCCATTTCGGCAACAACCGGGCTAGGGACTTGCCATACCAGAGAGATCGATGCACAGCGGGCAAAGGCCGGAGACGACCCGCATTGACTGCCCCTGAATCGCTATCTCGCTGACCAGCGGATTTACCGAGAGCACCGTCAGCGCGCCATCGGCAGTCGGATCGTAGGAGATAGCTTCTAACTGCACACCGGCAAGGTAATACTCGATCTGCTGCCGTTTGCCAGAATCGACCACCGCCTGCGAGAGCAAAAGCAGCATCAAAAGCAGCCCCGACGCCGGCACAGCCATCCACGTCAAGCGGCTGAACAACGCCACCAGCCACGCCCCTGCTGCCGCCATCGCCACGACCGCAAACACCCACAACGGCGCTTTGTACACGACATCAATCGCATCACTACCGGCAACCAGATAAAAATCACTGCGCCCAGCCACCAGCCACAGTAGCAACAAGCCGATAGCAACCAAAAACGTCGCCCTCTTCATATGCGCTCCGTGCAGACCATATTTCCATCTCTCGCTGGCACCACGGCGCTTCACGCTATCGCCACCACTCCGGCGAAGATGGATGTCCCTCTAGTTCTCGGTTCGCGCAACTCAGCGAGTACGGTATTCGCGAATCCGGGTTGTCTCAACAAGCAATGGCATCGTTTCCAGAGTGAAAACCTTGCCTTCAGTGGCTACCAGCATTCGGCGCATGTCTTCACGTCGAACCTTGAAACCGCGCCCTGCGATACATGCAATCACGTCGTAGTTAAGCCCGCTCTCGTCCCGCAGTGCTCGCAACCGTTGCACCCGAGCCACCTTGTCTCGGGCCGTTCCGTCGTCCTCCGTGAGCTTGGCTTCAATGAGCGCTGCGGGGTTGAATTCGTCCGGCACCATGAAATCTGGCGCTTGGTCAAAACGAGGGATGCGCTCAGCCCGCCCTGTCTCACGAAAGCTAACCCCAGCATTGGTCAAAACATCTTTGATGGCACTCTCAACAATCAAGCCCACCAATTCGCTCACCGCATCACGATGGGAAGCGAAAGGGCGACCAAGGAAACGCTCATACAGCAGGACTGCGTATGGCGCCCCGAGCATCGATATGTGCCGAACGCTAGGGACACCATCTCGTGTATCAACCTTGTCGAGTCGGTGAACGATGCCCGGTCTCGCGCTCCCAATGCCAGATGCAAGGGTTTCTATTCCAGCGCGGATCATCGCTCGCATTCGCTGGTCCCCTAGGCCGTTACTCCACGCTTCTCTCGGGTTTAGCGGCCTCAACCGAGCATTCCTGTCCATCGTCCGTGCCGCTCCTTGGTCCACCTTGATACCCGTGCGCTCCGTGGTCACATAGGCCCATTCAGGCGGCGTAAAGCCGAGGATGGACCGGAATACGACGAAGGCTATAGGCGCCTCTAGAACTGCTGCTTCCACCCTCTCGACGGATACATCGACGAAATCGCGCGTGAAGCGCTTCAAGGCTTGGTAGCCCGCCTCAAAGGTTTGGTAGTCCGTAAATCCGTCACCCTTGGGCATTTCAAGAAAGCTGGATTGCAGTTCCTCGAACACCTCATCAATAAGTGGGTCAAACGAGAGTTCGGGGTCGTTGTAGTCGACATTAAAACGCTTCGGCATCTTGGAGTTCCAATGCTTGTTATTTTGCAGGGTGAACTGCTGCGGCTGGCGGCTTGATGTCCAGTTTCTCTAAGCCCGCCCTCACATCATCGAGAGTCGCGATCTCGTCCATGGCCGCCCTTATCATGGCCAACTTATCGGGCGTAGGCATTGCTGCGTTCCAAGCAACCCGCAAGTTGGCGATTGCCATCCGCGTGAGGTGCCCAAACGCGATACATCGAACATCGCCCGCGGACGGCTTCAAGCCTGCACCTCTCAATTGGGCAAGTTCCACGCCCATGATTGCCACGAGCTGGGCCGAGTTTTCAAATACCCACCGCTTGGGCACCGGCGCGCCGCGGCGGCAAATAAAGACAGTGTCAACAATCGACGAACCAGTCCCGCTGATATGGATTGATCCCCCCATCTCCGCAGGGCATGGCAAGGAAGCAGTGCAGATTAAGCCCGCATCCAAAATGGCCATTCCCGCAGCAAGGTAGGCCTCTTGCTTGTTGTGGTGGTAAGTAAAAGCAAGGGGTGCGCCAGGCTTCAAGGCATTTGCCATCCGTGCGTAAACAGAGGCCAAACCTTCCGCAAACTGCTCGATGCCACGGCCTTCCGTTGCGTTGCCAGTCAACTCATCCACGTGTTTGGTGCTCTCAGCTTCAAGCCCTATGAAATCCGGCCCCATTAGCTTGCGCAGCCAAATGTAGAGGAAATGCATAAGCTCACCGTACTGCACCATACCGAAGTACGGAGGGTCAGTCAGGACCGCATCCAAGCTAGCGGCCTCAAGCTCAAGCTCCGTCGATGAGCCACAGCGAATATCGACCAAACGCGCATGTGCGTCAGGCTGTTCGGGGTTTATCTCGCCGATCCATTCGCCCAAAATTGGTAGGGCGGTCTTCTTCTTCCCTGTGAAAACCACCTCGAACGGCGCTGTGCAAAAGTGCTTTGCCTTAGCGTATTTCTCCGTGATGTTGACCCAGCCACCCGACCCAACAGGAGTGCCCGAGGCGTTGCGGATGCCAAGGAAGTTACTCTCGCACTGAACGTAGCTCGCGGGGAACCCGTGGATGCTGAAGATGTCCAGCGACTTCAATGCCATAGTGTCGTAGCGGCACAGCATATTCTGATAGCGGATCAGGTCAGAGTAGTTCGTCGCTAATGCTCGCTTGATGCGGGGGTCTTTGACCTTTGCAATCCATCCGGCCGCTGTCTCCAGCGCCAAGAGTTGCCGGCTGTTGAACAGCTCGTTGAACTTACTGTACCCCCAGCGCAAAAGCCGCCCGGTTTCATCCCCCACGGGTATTGGATCGTCAGGCACGTGGCAAGGCCTAAGCCGTTCGAAAGCTGAGCGCGCCTCCGCAATTCGAGCCAAGTCCTCATCATCGGGCTTCTTGAATAGCCGTCCAGGCCGGCCTTTTAGCTCTGGGTTGAAATACTCGATGGCGAAGAGTCGGTGGACCGGTGGGCCATTCGAGCGGAACGGCGCCGTGTTGACGTGACCACAATGGCTGCAAGTGGCCTTGTTGCGCTTGACGTTGCCGTCGACTCTCAGCTCTGCCCCGCAGTGGCAAGTCCCGGGGGTTTTGGGGTCACCGACTTCGTGCAGGTCTCCGCAGCGATGGCACGCTATTACATAGGCAGTGTGCCTAGTGTCGTCCGCAACCAGGTGCCCTTGGAACAAGTCAAACTCGCGTGAGCAGTTAGTGCATGAACCAGTTTTCACCCACAGACCATACTTGAGGTCGGCGTCTGCCCTGCCCGTAATTGGGCACCGTGTCTTGTAGAGATGCCCCAACTTCGACGCTAGGTACGTCTGCAACTGATCGCTTGCCACCTTGTAGGCGTGCATGTCTAAGGCGTCAATCTCTTCTCGGACCACCCATGTTGCCATCGGGTTAATATCAGTGCCGATGACATTGCACCCGACTCGGTTGGCCTCCAGCAAGGGGGTCCCGCCGCCCATGAAGCAATCTGCCACTCTCTTGCCCTCGAACGCGTGGCCCTGGTAGTAGCTGTACTCGATGGGTCCTTGCCCGAACTCCGACAGGATCAAACCGCGAAAGAGCGTGCCCGGCCTTCGCGCGAACCACTTGTGAACGGCAATGATGGGTCGGTAAACCTGCTGAATCTGCTTCTCTCGAAGGGCCAGCCCGGCAACGAAGCCGATGTTGTAGTTGTCTTCAATGCTCATGCCTTAGCGCACACTTTCCTGTAGGGGCCATTGCTCGACAACATGCCTCTCTGCGGATGACCTACGCGGTAGACACATTCTTTTGCTTGTCCAAGCTCTTGAAGCGTGGCGTAGAGCTCTGGCGGCAAGCTGACGAATGCGCGAATCGGACTTGGGTTTCCGATCGGCCTTCGTCCCCGCTTGTTGGTCATTTGGCACCGATAAATTTGACGCACTACTCTACACCACTACGCTACATCGGGCGACCTTAGTGCCACTCGTGCAGCGACTGCATCCTAGGTTCTAATCAAGACGTTAGCCCTCTACAGCAATAGCGCCGCCGCCTAACGGTACATGATCCCTATCTCCCACCCCTTGATCGCCAACCGCACCCACGCCAGCCAACCCACGGCCAGCTGGCTGGAGGGGTTGAGTCGCCTGGACGGCGACGAAAGCCACTATGGGCCAGGGATGGCACATTGTGGCGACCCCGGAGGCCGGCAGAACATTAGTTAGATATGGATGTTGGCGATCTTTGGGGGCCGCCGGGATTGGTAAGGGCCGGGCGGGACCGGCCCTTGCCCGGCCTGCGCCGGCCGGTCGGCGCTCTTATCAAATCGCTACGCGATTTGTCTAACGCCTGCGGCGCAGCCGCATTCCGAGGTACGCGCCACTAGCGGCAAGCGGCACGCCTGCGCCGCAGGCGCATCTGCCGCCGCGTAGCGGCATTCCGAGATGCGAATCGCAAGTGGCAAGCAGCCCTCACCCCTGGCCCCTCTCCCATGAAGGGCGAGGGGGAACAGATCCGGTGCGTGAGGCAGCGCCTCACATCATCTTGAAATCAAGGCGGGGTTCCCTGGTCAGCCGCGCAGCGTGCAGCCGCTCGACGTAATCGGCCCACAGTTTGTCGTGGTCGCGGCCGAGCATATACAGCCACTGCCAGCTGTAGATGCCGCTGTCGTGGCCGTCGTCGAAGGTGATTTTGATGGCGTAGTTGCCCACCGGCTCGATGGCGCTGATCGCCACCTCTTTCTTGTGGGCGACGATCTTGGGGGTGCCGTGGCCCTGCACTTCGGCCGAGGGGCTGTGCACACGCAGGTATTCCCACGGCAACTGGAACTCTGTGCCGTCGGCGAAGGTGACCCGCAGACTGCGGGTCGCCTTCTCGGCTTTGACGGCGGTGACCACAGGGCCACGGTGAACATTGGGCACTAGAGAATGAACCTGCTCAGATCTTCATCGGCCACCAGACTATCAAGATGCTGCTCAACATAACCAGCGTCGATCAGCAGTTTGCTGCCACTGTGGTCGGGGGCGCCGAAGGAGATCTCCTCCATCAGCTTCTCCAGCACGGTGTGCAGGCGGCGGGCGCCGATGTTTTCGGTGCGCTCATTGACCTGCCAGGCGGCGTTGGCAATGCGCTCGATCCCCTCGGGGCTGAACTCGACGGTCACCCCTTCGGTGGCCAGCAGCGCCTTGTACTGGGTGATGAGCGAGGCATCGGGCTCGGTAAGGATGCGCACGAAGTCGCCGGCGCTGAGCGATTCCAGCTCGACCCGGATCGGCAGGCGGCCCTGCAGTTCCGGCACCAGATCCGAGGGTTTGCTCATCTGAAAGGCGCCGGAGGCGATAAACAGGATATGGTCGGTTTTGACCATGCCATGTTTGGTGTTGACGGTGCAGCCTTCGATTAACGGCAGCAGATCGCGCTGCACCCCTTCGCGGCTGACATCAGGGCTGCTGGTTTCACCGCGTTTGCAGATCTTGTCGATCTCGTCGAGAAAGACGATGCCGTTCTGCTCCACCGCGTGCAGCGCCTTGGCTTTCAGCTCCTCGGGGTTGAGCAAGCGGCCGGCCTCTTCGTCGATCAGCAGTTTGCGGGCCTCACGCACCTTGAGGCGGCGCTTGGCCTTCTTGCCCTGGCCGAGGTTCTGGAACATCCCCTGCAGCTGCTGGGTCAGCTCTTCCATCCCCGGCGGGGCCATGATCTCGACATTGGCGACGCTGGGGGCCAGATCCAGCTCGATCTCCTTGTCGTCGAGCTGGCCTTCGCGCAGCTTTTTGCGAAAGGCCTGACGGGTGCTGTTGTTGTCGCCGCCATGCTCGCCCCAGCCCTCACGCGGGGGCGGCAGCAGGGCGTCGAGCAGCCGCTCTTCGGCCTGATCTTCGGCGCGGTGGCGGTGGCGTTCGATCTCCTGATCGCGGGTCATCTTCACCGCCGCGTCGGTCAGGTCGCGGATGATCGATTCCACATCTTTGCCGACATAGCCCACCTCGGTGAACTTGGTCGCTTCCACCTTGATAAAGGGGGCGTTGGCCAGCTTGGCCAGCCGCCGGGCGATCTCGGTTTTGCCGACGCCGGTGGGGCCGATCAGCAGGATGTTCTTGGGGGTCACTTCGGCGCGCAGCTCGGCCCCCAGCTGCATCCGCCGCCAACGGTTGCGCAGGGCGATGGCCACTGCCTTTTTGGCGGCCTGCTGGCCGATGATGTGGCGATCGAGTTCGGAGACGATCTCGCGCGGGGTCATTTCGCTCATGAAAAATTCCTCAGGTACGCGACGCGTCGCCGAGCACGTCAATGGTGTGGTGCTGGTTGGTGAACACGCAGATATCACCGGCGATGGTCAGCGCCTTGTCGACGATGTCGCGCGCCGACAGCTCGGTGTTGTCCAGCAGGGCGCGGGCGGCGGCCTGGGCGAAGGGGCCGCCGGAGCCGATGGCGATCAGATCGTCCTCCGGCTGAATGACGTCGCCGTTGCCGGTGATGATCAGCGAGTTCTCGCTGTCGGCCACCGCCAGCAGGGCTTCAAGGCGGCGCAGCATGCGGTCGGTGCGCCAGTCTTTGGCCAGCTCGACGGCGGCGCGCACCAGTTGGCCCTGGTGCATCTCCAGCTTGCGTTCAAAGCGTTCAAACAGGGTAAAGGCGTCGGCAGTGCCGCCAGCAAAGCCGGCCAGCACCTTGTCGTGGTAGAGGCGGCGCACCTTGCGCGCGTTGCCCTTCATCACGGTGTTGCCCAGGCTGACCTGGCCATCGCCACCGATGGCGACGATGCCGTTACGGCGAACAGAGACGATTGTGGTCACAGCGGACTCCCGGTAATGGCCGCTGGCGCGACCCGATTACCGGGATATGGATGCCAGCGCCGGGGATTTCAACCCCGGGCGGTGGCGCAACTGGCTTAGCCCTTGGTCCACTTCCACACCTGGCAGGTGGTGACCTGGGCGCGTGACAGGGTGTGCATGTGCTTCTGGGCCTCACGCTTGGTGTCGAAGGGGCCCAGCACCACCTTGTACCACAGGCCGTTGCTGCCCTCGCTGCTGCGAATGGTCGACTCTAGCCCCTGGAAGGCGATCTTGGCGCGCATCGATTCAGCCTGATCACGCTGGCGGAAGCTGCCGCACTGCAGCTGGTAAGGGCCGCTCTTGGGGGCATCGGGTACCGTCACCTCCACCTTTTTGTTCTCCAGCTCCTCGATGTAGCTCCACTCTTCGGTGGGCTTGTCGGGCAGTGGTTTGGCGCTCTTGGCCGGGGCCACTGGCGGGGCGACCACCGGCTGCTGGTCTTTTTTGAGGATCAGGATGCCGACCACGATCAGCGCCGCCAGCGCCGCGCCTACCATCAGGATCAGCCCCTGCAGGTTGCGCTCGCTGCCGCCCTTGCGCCCTTTGCCACCCTTGCCCCCCTTTTTGGCGGGGGCACGCGGTTTGCGCGCACGGTTGGCGTAATCGCTGGCCATGGTTACATCTTCTCCAGAGTGTGGATGCCGAGCAGGCCGAGGCCACGCTTGAGCACCCGGGCGGTGAGCAGCGCCAGCTTGAGGCGGCTGGCCTTGACCGTCGCCTCGGCCGACAGGATCGGGCAGGCTTCATAGAAGCTGGAGAAGCGCCCGGCCAGTTCATACAGGTAGGCGCACATCAGGTGCGGCATCCCCTTGGCGGCCACGCTCTGTACCGCATCGTTGAAGGCCAGCAGCTGGGTGACCAGCTCCTGCTCGCGCTCATGCTCAATGGCAAAAGGCGCCGCCATGTCGATGGCGCCGGCGTGGCGGGCCAACAGCGAGGCAACGCGGGTGTAGGCGTACTGCATGTAGGGGGCGGTGTTGCCCTCGAAGGTGATCATGTTGTCCCAGTCGAAGATGTAATCGGTGGTGCGATTCTTCGACAGGTCAGCGTATTTGACCGCGCCAATGCCCACCGCCTCGGCGATGGTGGCCAGTTCGCTGTCGCTGATCTCCGGGTTCTTGCTGCGGATCAGGCTGCCAGCGCGCTCCACCGCTTCACCCAGCAGGTCGGCCAGTTTGACGGTGCCGCCGCTGCGGGTTTTGAACGGCCGCCCATCCTTGCCCAGCATCATGCCAAAAGCGTGGTGCTCCAGGCTGACGCTGGCCGGCACATAGCCGGCCTTGCGGGCGATGGTCCAGGCCTGCTGCAGGTGCTCGGCCTGACGCGAATCGATGAAGTAGAGCACCCGCTCAGCGCCCAAGGTCTCCACCCGGTATTTGGCGCAGGCGATATCGCTGGTGGTGTAGAGGTAGCCGCCATCGCGCTTCTGCACGATCACGCCACGGGCCTCGCCATCCTTGCCCTTGAACTCATCGAGGAACACCACCTGGGCGCCATCATCCTCAACCGCCAAGCCCTGGGCCTTGAGATCGGCCACCACCTGCGGCAGCAGCGGGTTGTAGAGGCTCTCGCCCATGATGTCGGCATTGCTCAGGCTGACACTGAGGCGGTCGTAGATGCGCTGGTTCTGCTCCATGGTCACTGCCACCAGCTTGCGCCACATGGTCAGGCAGTAGTCGTCGCCGCCCTGCAGCTTGACCACATAAGCGCGAGCGCGCTCGGCAAAGGCAGCATCGTCGTCGTAGTGTTTCTTGGCTTCACGGTAGAAGGCTTCAAGGTCGGCCAGCTGCAGATCGCTGGCGTGCTCATTTTCCATCTTCTCCAGATAGGCGATGAGCATGCCGAACTGGGTGCCCCAGTCGCCGATATGGTTGGCGCGAATGACCTTGTGGCCGAGGAATTCGAGGGTGCGGGTGACCGCATCGCCGATGACGGTGGAGCGGATATGGTGAACCGCCATCTCTTTGGCCACGTTAGGCGCCGAGTAATCGACGACAATGGTCTGGGGCTGGCTGACCGGCGTCACCCCGGCACGCTCGCCATCGGCCAGCATCGCTTCCAGCTGCTGGCTCTGGAAGTCGCTGGCGGCAAACAGGTTGATAAAACCGGGGCCGGCGATCTCGACCTTGGCCACCGCCGCATGGGGCGGCAGGGCGGCGATCAGCAGCGCGGCCATGTCGCGCGGCGGCTTGCCGGCGCCTTTGGCCAGCAGCATCGCCAGGTTGGTGGCAAAATCACCGTGGGTTGGGTCGCGGGTACGGTCTACCTGAATGCGCGGCGTAACATCGCTGGCGATCACCCCCTGCTGCTGCAGGCTGGAGACGGCGGTGGAGAGGAGCTGTTCAATCAGTTCTTTCATGCCCGGGACCTTAATGGCGTGCGTGGCTCTCAACCACGCGCAATGAGGGCGGATTTTACCCGCCGGGGGTGGTGGCGGCAAACCGCTTGCCGCCATTGCCGGCGAATAGCGGTAAAGGAGCAGCGAAACTGATGCGATTGGCCTTTCTGGACCTGGAAACCAGCGGTGGTCTGGCCGCCCGCGACCGCATCATCGAGATCGGCGTGGTGGTGGTTGAGGATGGCGTCGAGCAGCAGCGCTGGCAGCAGCTGGTCAATCCCGGCGAGCGGCTGTCGCCCTTTATCATCCGTTACACCGGCATCGACGACGCCATGCTGGCCGAGGCCCCGCCCTTTGCCGAGGTGGCGGCCACCCTGCGCCAGCTGCTGGAGGGCTGCGTGCTGGTGGCCCACAACGCCCGCTTCGATTACGCCTTTTTAAAGAGTGAATACCGCCGGCTGGGTGAGCGCTTTGTCATGCCCAGCCTCTGCACCGTCAAGCTGTCGCGCAGCCTCTTCCCGGAGGAGCGCCACCACAATCTGGATGCGGTGATCAGCCGCCATCAGCTGCCGCTGGTGACCCGCCACCGGGCGCTGGGTGATGCCGAGGCGCTGGTGACCTTTATCGCCCATCTGCGTGCCAACCTGCCGGCTGACACCCTCGATGCGGCCATGGCGCGGGCGATGAACAAGCCGGTGCTGCCGGCGCAGCTGGCCCCCGATACTCTGGATGAGATCCCCACCAGCCCCGGCGTTTACCGCTTTTATGGGGCCAGCAACGAACTGCTCTATGTGGGCAAAAGCATCAACCTGCATGAGCGGGTGCTCAGCCATTTTCAGGGCTACCACCAGAGCAACCGTGGCCAGCAGATGACCGACCAGATCCACCGCATCGACTGGAGCTGCTGTGCCGGTGAGTTCAGCGCCCTGCTGCTGGAGCTGAAGCAGATCAAGCAGCTGCAGCCGATCTTCAACCGTCGCAGCCGCGCCGCCAAGACCCTGGCCACGTTAGCGCTGGTGGCTGGCAAAGATGGCTATCTGCGGCTGAAGGTGAGCAACCGCTTCGAGCTGTCGGCCCTGGGCCAGTGCTATGGGGTGTTTCGCAGCAGCCGTCAGGCTCAGCAGGCAATAGCCGGGCTGGTGGCCAAGCATCAGCTGTGCGACCGCTTCTGTGGTCTCGACAAGGGCAAGGGGGCCTGCTTCGGCCAGCAGCTGGGGCGCTGTCGCGGCGCCTGCACCGGCAACGAACCAGCCGAGCGCTACAACGCCCGGCTGCAGCTGGCGCTGGCCAGCATGAAGCTACGCCAGTGGCCCTGGCCGGGGCCGATTGTGGTCAGCGAGCATGACCAGTTCACCGGCCTGACCGAGCACCACCTGATCGATCAGTGGTGCCACCTCGACAGCAGCCGCGACGACTACCCGGAGTGGGACCGCCGCCGGCCGCCACGCGCCTTTGATCTCGATACCTACCGCTTGATCAGCGATTACCTGCTCAAACACCATCGCTTGCAGGTGCAACCACTGCCATCGATCCCGGCGGACGATGAGGGCGTATAACCAGCATTGGTCCACCCGACGCTGATGAAAGGCCCGCACTGTGACTGTTACTGGTCCCTCGCCGCTGCCGCTGTTTCCGCTCACCGCCCATGTGCTGCCCGGCGGCAAGCTGCCGCTGCGGATCTTTGAGCCGCGCTACCTGCGCATGGTGCGCGAGGCCTGCCGCAGTGGTGATGGCTTCGGCATGTGTATGGTCAACCAGCGCGATGGCAAGGCGCTGCGCAACATGTTCGCCATCGGCACCTGGGTCAAGGTGGTCGATTTTGAGCAGCTCAGCGATGGCCTGCTCGGCATCACCGTCGAGGGCCAGGCCAGCTTTGCCATCGACCGGGTGTGGCAGGAGGCCGATGGCCTGCGCTTTGGCACTGTGCGCTACCGCCAGCCGTGGCCCGAGCTGCAGCTGTGCCCGGCGGCCAGCGAACTGCGCGATCATCTGGGCTATCTGTATCGTCAGCATGACCACCTCGCCCGCCTCTACCCCGAGCCGCTGCCCGACAACGCCAGCTGGATCTGCCAGCGCTGGCTGGAGTTGCTGCCCCTGGCCGCCGCCGACAAGCAGTACCTGCTGGAACAGCCCGATTGCCGCCCCGCCCTGACCTTTCTGGAACGCGCCCTTAGCCAGCACGAGCCAGAGCAAGAGCGCTTTCAATAAAAAGTGAGTAACCGCTCATCGTCAACTGATCCCGACCGCCGGGGGCGCCGTAATAGCACTTGCCCCATAACCAAGGAGGTCGGAAAAAATGACAATCAAGCAACGTACCCTGCGCCTGACCACAATCGCCGCCGCCGTCGCCCTGGCCGGTTGCAGCTGGTTCGACGACGACGACGATGAGCCCACCACCACGCCACCGGTTGAGCCCGTCAGTACCTATGTGCGGGTGCTGCATGCCGTGCCGGATGCGCCCAAGGTGAATGTGCTGGTCAATGGCAGCGCGGCCCTGCAGTCCGTGGACTATCCACAGTCTTCGGGGCTGATTGAGCTGGAGGAAGGTGACTACGATCTGGATGTTGAAGCGATCATCCCCGGCGGTAATGCCGTGGTGATCAGCGCCCCGGACACCGGGCTGGCCGGTGACATGGAATACAACATTCTGGCCGTCGGCACCGTCGCTGGCGACAGCCTGGAGCCGCTGATCGTCGCCCGCGAAGTGGCAGAGGTTCCGGCCGACGCCGTCCATCTGCAGGTGGTGCATGCTGCCGCCAACGCCCCGGCGGTCGATATCTATGTGACGGCGCCCGATGGCACCCTGGATGCCCCGACCTTCGCCGCTGTGGCCTTTAAGGGCAACAGCGCGGAAACTCCGGTGCCACCGGGCAGCTACCGGGTGCGCATCACCCCGGCCGGCAGCGAAACCGTGGTCTATGACAGCGGCACCATCGATCTCTCGGATGAAGGTGGTAAGTACCTGCTGGTGGCCGCCATCACCAACACCGAGTTTGGCGACTCGCCGGTCCATTTGGCGGTGCTGGATGGTATGGTCACCGAGGGCAGCGACACAGTGCTGATCCGCGATGTTAATCAGGGCAGCGAACTGCGGGTGATCCACACCGTGGATGACGCCCCGGCGGTGGATGTGTGGGTCAATGGCGCAGCGCCTGAAGACGGCAGCCCGCTGCAGAACCTCGGCTTTGGCGAGTTCACCGATTACCTCGGCGTGCCAGCCGGCAGCTATGACCTGGCGGTAGCACCAACGGGCGCCACTGAGCCACTGGTGATCGATGCTCAGGATGTGGCGCTGGCCGCTGGCCAGGCCTACTCGGTGATCGCCGTGGGTGAGCTGGCCAACGTGACTGACGAAACCATCGAACCCTACATCGTGCTCGACAACCCGCGCTCCATCGCCACCGAAGCTCAAGTAAGGGTGATCCACGCCGCCAGCCGCGCCCCGGCGGTGGATGTGTACGTCACCGCCACCACCGACATCAGCACGGCTGAGCCAGTGCTGAGCGCTGTGCCCTTTGAAATGGCATCCGGTTATCTGTCAGTCGCCCCGGGCACTTATCAGGTCACGGTGACTGTGGCTGGCGACAGAAATGCGGTGGCCATTGGTCCGGCTGAAGTCAGCGTGACTGCCGGCGGGATATTCACCGCTGTGGCTCACAACAATGGTGAGGGCTTTGGCCTGCTGTTGATGGATGACTTTGTCAGTGATGAGACGCCGCAGGAACCGATGCTCGGCGACTGCAGCCGTACCGCTGACGGCTCCATCGGTCCGATTGGTGAAGATATGTGGCTGCGTGGCACCTTTGACGGCAAGGACTTCGTCGATCTGGTTGACGAACGCAAGCTGATCTACACCGGTGACAACATCTATCAGGTGGTGGTGAGCGAAACCGCTGGCAACTATGGCTTCAAGTTCGCAGCGGCCGACTGGAGCCCAGAGTTGGCCAACAGTGGCGGCGGTGAGATCACCATCGGAAGTGAGATGGTGTTGGCAACTGCGGGCTTTGGGGTCAACGCTACCATCGACATTCCGGCCGACGGTGACTACGTTTACAGCTTCGAAATAAATGGGACTCTCAACGGTGGTCGCCTGCTGGTGGCAGCCTGTCCGCAGAGTTGATAACGACCCGGTTCCAGCACTCGCTGGTCCCCCTCCCTTGTGGCGCTGCTTCGGCAGCGCCCTTTTTTTGTCCAGCCAGTGATCGCCCGCCGCCGCCACACCGTTGAATAGCCATGGATGAAAGTTGCCAGCTTGTGGGCCGGCGCACAGTTGAGGGGTGAGCTATGGGGTACGCCAGTACCGCAGTCGCAACATATACTGCAAGGCAGTCAACCGCTGCCCGTGAACCACTGATGTCTGAAGTTGCACCCGAAGTGGATGTGGATTGGCGTCAGGTGTTGCAAGCCGTTGCCGAACAGCGTGACCGGGTTGCTTATGCCAAGCTGTTCCGCCATTTCGCCCCGCGCTTGCGCGCCTTTGGCATGCGCCAGCTCGGCCAGGAGCAGCTGGCGCTGGAGATGGTGCAGGAAGCCCTGCTGGCGGTGTGGACCAAAGCCCACCTCTACAGCCCCGAAAAGGGGGCGCCCAGCACCTGGATCTTCACCATCGCCCGTAATCAGGCCTATGACATGCTGCGACGCAAGGCCAGCCGGCCCGAAGATATCGGCGCGGACGACCTGTGGCCGGTGCTAGCAGACCCCGACGGTGATGATGAATACCTGCAACCCGAACATCTGGTGATGCGTCAGCAGCTAGCGCGCTACTACAGCCTGCTCAACCCCAGCCAGCTGCAGGTGATCCAGATGGTCTACCTGCAGGAGATGTCCCAGCAGGAGGTGGCCGAGGCTCTCAATATTCCGCTTGGCACCGTCAAGTCGCGGTTGCGGCTGGCGGTACAGAAACTGCGTGATGGCATGAATGAAGGTGGCACCGATGAGCATGATCTCTAACCATCCCGACACCAGCCTGCTGGCTGATTACGTCAGCGGCCAGCTGGATGAGCTGACCGCGTTGATGGTCGCCACTCACGTCGACCTCTGCCCCCACTGTCAGCAGCAGTGCGCCGCCCTTGAAGCGCACCAGGCCGCACTGTGGCTAAACGAACCGGCGGCCACCAGCGCTGACGCCGAGCTGGAACAGATGCTGGGCGCCATTCTGGCCGCCGAGCCGGCGGTAGCCAAGACCGCCACCAAGGTACCGGCCCATAGCCCGATCATCCTTGGCGAACAGCGCTTTGAAGTGCCGCGCGCCTTGCAGCGCTTCACCAGCCGCGTCAAGCCGTGGCGTCGCTTTGGCAGCAAGATCTGGCAATCACGGCTGGAGTTTGGCGACCGCCACCTTCAGCTGCTGTTCATGGATCAGCAAGGCAGCGTGCCCCAGCACACCCACAAAGGGCGCGAGATCACCCTGGTGCTGCATGGCGGCTTTGAGGACGAGAGCGGCGAATACCGCATGGGTGACTTTGTGCTGCGCGACGGCAGCCACCGCCACACCCCGGTGGCGGCTCACGAGTCCTGCCTCTGTATCGCTCTGACCGAAGCGCCGCTGCACTTCACCTCCGGCTTGGGTCGGTTGCTCAACCCAATTGCCCATTGGTTGGGGTGATACGCGGCTAGGTTTGCCACTGCGTGGCGGCGGTTGAGCCGCCGCCGTCGCGGTGGCGGTTGCTAATGCCCTGCCGGACATTTGAAGGCCGCTGCGCGGCCAGTGCGCCTGCGGCGCGGCAGATTGCGAGGCTCCCCGCCTCGCGCTGGGGCAGAGGGGCGTATCGCCACGCCCCTCTGCACACCCGGGCGCCCCCGAGATCACCACCATCCGACTTTCCGCACCTGATTCTGGATTTTTTTTCGGCGACGTTCACTACACGTTTGACGAAGTTTTCCAGGTTCCGCGACTCTCACCGTTTGGCTCCAGCCTGCGGTAGGTATGCCGATGATGGTTAAGACATCTGTGATC
>JAFOOX010000034.1 GCA_017425245.1 Gammaproteobacteria bacterium | reverse complement strand
TGATCTGTTCATACCTTGGCAACTTAACCGAGCAACACTAATGCAAGACACCATTGGTGTCAGGAAGTAATTTATCGGTCTCTTGGTCACGTGACATTCGTCACATAAAGTATTCTCGAAACTAGGTGCGGAATGACGGCTACAGAGCAGATAGCCAGACCGCTTCATAACACCGGCATAACACTGCGACACATTCTGACGCAACCATCCTGTTTAATGGTGTCATTAGCGACAGCAAAGCGGCAGAAGGCTGACTGTTGGCAGTCGACTGGCCTTGTGGGGGCACCAACGCACTGCTCGCCAGCGTGGGGGAAAAGGGCTGGCTTGTCAGGCCGACACCAAACCCTGCCGAGCATCATCCATTGTCAGGCGCTTGCATCCACGCCGGAATGTCTCGCTGGCTATGGAGAACTCGCCAGAGGTCGATGTGATCCGGATTATCGACATAAAACAGGGTGAACGGGTAACCGGCAAGCGGCCAAGCGCGCAGGGCTGGCAAGTTCAGTTCATGGGCGTAAGCCTTTTCCAGGGCATGAATGACGCGGAGGGCCACCGCCTCGCCGGCCTCGCTCAGGTAGTAGCTAACAGCATCATCGACGTCCCGGTTGGCCTGCTGCCGCGGGATGACCACCTTGGCCCTCACTCTTGGCCGCCAGCCTTGTCGCTGTTACGCACCCGCTGACGTAGCCCCTCGAAATAACTGGCATCGGCAGGTGCTGTGGGGGTCGATGCGGCTCCGGCCAACAGCAGGTTGCGCAGCTGGAGGCGGTCTTGATCCTTGCGGATCAACTCGCGCACATACTCGCTGCTCGTGCCGTAGCCGCGCTGGCTGACCTGTTCATCCACGAAGGATTTCAGGCTGTCAGGGAGAGAGATATTCATCGTACTCATGGCCCAAGCCTAGGTACTTTGGCAAATTTTGGCAAGCAACGGCGTCATGCCGGCAATTGCTTTGACTCAAGAGTTGGTCGTGGCAGCGGCAATGGCTGCTCAGTCCCCAAGCCTTCTGCCCATGCTATCACCGTGGTCTGATCAACGACGCGGCCAGACTCGACTTCAGCCATCGCTTCACGGGTCAGGCGATCTCGCTGCGCTTCCTGAGCACTCCTGGCCGCCGGTGCACCTTTCTTGATCCGTCGTGCTGTCATCTGCTCGGCCCTTTCTGCCAGGCAACATGTGATCATTGCCGTGAGCTCCGTCACGGTTACCCGCGCAAACAGCATTGCTTATATTTCTTGCCGCTGCCGCACGGACATGGCTGGTTGCGACCCACTTTGCTCGTAGCCAGATGCGGATCGTAACTGAGCTTCATGTTCCACCAGGTGTAGAGAAGCAGTGCTGCATTCGGCAGCATATCGATGCTTTGGGCATACTCGTCCGCCTGAAGCGCAGAAAACAGTTCAGTGTTATCGACCCCACCATGCAACGTGATCAGATCGAGGCTGTCCTGAACACCGTCCGGTAATGGCGACCAGTTCGCCACATAAACGCCCCGCAGGTAACCCCGGCACCAGCGATCGACTCGGGCCAGTGACAGCCCCTGGATACACTCACCCGGTTCGAAGGCCGGAGCAAAACGTTCAGGCTGGTCAAGCAGGGTATAAGTCACCCAGATCACATGGCGATGCAGGAGATCGAGAAAGCGCCTGAAGTCCGCCTCATCCTCCACTCGTGGCAGATCGACACCCCAGAGGCCATCCCACCAGTCAGAGGGTTTCGCGAGATCCGGGCCGGAATAGACCGCAGTGAGGTAACCATCCAGTTCGGCAAACGACGAGACGGAATCTGCACCGCCCCACTCAAGCAACCGTTGCAACACCCAGAGTTTGTCTGCATCGTCGAGCGGTTCAATGTTGATATCAGTCACGATGTCAGCCTTGTTGGATACGCACAGATGGATGGCCGCCGATGGTGACCGAGGATCGCCCCGCCATCAAGGCCAGGAACGCTGTCTGTCGCCTTTTCAGCCAGCTCGCTGATCGCCACTGTGGGTAACAACTGCCCTGCGCTGGTCAGCACTGGTAGTGCAGACCGATCCGTGCTTGAGCAATCGCACCACTGAAAGTATTTTGGCATGGCTTGCGCACGTATCAGTATCGAGAAAGACATCAACACCACCCCTCCAAGAAAACCACCATTATTGTCTCCACCATCAGGGCTTCACCTATTGCTAACCGCCAGCCGTCATACGTGAAAGTGATGCTGCGTCGATATAAAATATCCTGCCATTCAAAAAACACCGCAAGGCCACGCGACGCTCAATAATTACTTAAGCGCGAGAGCGAGGCATTGGCAATAAAAAGCCACTAAGCATGCAGCCCCAAGCGCTTACTCCAATACATGGCAGTATATGCTTTAGTAATGCATATGCCGACATTGATTACGATACGATCAATGAAGTCTTCGATTAGCGAAAAATCATCATTCCCAACGACTTCTGCGAACAGATTTAAATTTCGCTGCTTGGACTTAGAAACATAAAAATAGGGGATCTTCCTAAAAACATCTTGTCTAAGTTCGCCGAGCTTGCTTAAGGTAAAGCTAGCAAGGTACTCATGCCATGGATCATCAGCACCATCCAATAACGGCTGAGACAAAAATTCATCATCCCGTTCCCGCAATGAATCAATGTGCCCCTCTTTAATGAGCCACTGTGCGATAGCGATATAGGATATGCATGACAGAATGGCCAGTTCAACAGACTCCGGAGTATAGACGCGATCTAGACTTTCTTTGGTACGCGCAATTTCCTTGAGTGTGAGATACCGACTGACGGGATCAAGCCAGTGGCCATATCCCTTTACATCATACTCAGAATAAAATCGGTCCTTTATGAGCCAGCTACCCGCAAGCATCGACAAAATCCTGTTTAGCATAAAACCCTCCGTGGCCCATTTTGGATTACAGGTTTGGCTCATCCATGCGCGTCGTTGCGTGCTCATCGCGCAACCTGTGAACGCTGTTTCCGGGGCAGAGGATACCCCAAAGCGCGCAGTGGAACACCCGGCTCAAAGTCAAAACCGGCTCACTTTTTGCTGCAAATGGCCGTATTTTTTGACCCCCACCGGCCCAAAGTCACGGCCGGTTTTCGCCAACGTCACCGTGTCACTAGCCTCATCCATCCCCTCATCTAAGCCAGAGCTGGCGCGGGTTTTGCGGTAATCTTCGGGTTTTCGACCAGCCAATACCGGCAGCCAGCCCATGTTCGACCACGCCACCATTCTCCAGCACATCGACGACATCTTCGGTCAGG
>JAFOOX010000033.1 GCA_017425245.1 Gammaproteobacteria bacterium | reverse complement strand
ATCGCGGGCGTTGCGCTCTAGGGTGTGGAAGCTCAGATTTGGGAAGCGCTGGCGGTCATCGAAGAAGCAGATGAACCATGACTGGAACAACGGGGCCAGTTCCAGCAGATAGCCACGCTGGCGCATGGTGGCCATGTTGTACGGCCACGTCAGTTGGCGGCGTTCGGCAAAGTGCATTGGCGTCCATTCCTTGCGGCTGCTCGTCCTGAGCGCTGCCTAATCTATCGGCTGTGGCCTGTAGAGCCAAGTACAAATTGCTGATCGCGGCGGCGGAGTCACAGGGAAGCAAAAGATACGAGTGACGAGATGCGAGATGCGAGATGCGAGGTAGAAGGTAAAAGGTGCAAGCAAGAGCTAGCGCGGTTCTGCTGTGTTTCACCCCGTTTGAGCGTCAGCGAGATCACTGAGCAGCCCAGTCGGTCTGCGGGCTGATTGGCGGGTGAGCGGCCCGGATGGCCGCGAGAGCTACTAAGGCACAGGGACGTGACTTTGTAGCGACCGCCAAGCAGCGCGGACTAATCGCCAGAGCCTAATGCTGGCGCTCTACCGGGCGCCCGGGTGTGCAGAGGGGCGTGGCGATACGCCCCTCTGCCCCAGCGCGAGGTGGGTAACCTCGCTCAGCTGCGGCGCAGCCGCATTTGGCCCGCGCAGCGGGCATCTAAGACCTGGCCTGCGCCGGCCAGTCGGCGCTCTTATACAAATCGCCACGCGATTTGTCTTAACGCCCGCCGCGCAGCGGCAATCAAAGCCTACGCCGTAGGCGCAATGGCCAACGCAGTTGGCGCGCAGCCGCCGCGCAGCGGCAATCTCAGATACGAATGACGAGATGGCCCTCACCCCCATCCCCTCTCCCGCAAGGGCGAGGGGGGATTGGCACTCAGCCAATAGTGCCACTGACAATCGGCGCCAACCCAGTCAACGAATCCCGCAACGCCACCGGCCCCAGCCCGTGGGCGGGGAACAGCGACTCAAACCACCCCTGTTCGCCGTGCAGGGCCAGATAGTTCCACACCACTGTCTCCACCAGCAGGTTGACGTTGTTGGCGGCGGGGCTGGAGGCGGTCTCTACCGAGGCGTCGGGGCGCATGTAGCCGAGCTGGTGGCGGATCGCCACCGGCCGGCCGGCGGGGTTGTAGACCAGAAAGAAGCTGGCGGCGGTGCTGCCGTTGTCGCCGGTCCATTCCCCTTTGCCACGGCCATCGACGCTGTCGTCGATGCGGCCGTTGCTGGCCACCGAGCCATCGCTGAACACATAGACCATCAGCGGCACGCCACGGCGGGCGGCGTATTCCAGGCAGGCGCCAATGCAGCGGCCGGCGCGCAGGTCGCGCAGTTCGCCGGTGGCCCGTTCGCCGGTGTGGTAGTCGTAGCCGCCCATGGTGATGGTGCCGGCGCCGGCAAAGCCGTTGACCACCAGCTTCATCACCGAGGCGGTTTTGCGGAACTCGTCATCACTGGCGAATTCGCTGCTGGAGAAGATGGCGCCGGGGCCGACGATGTCGGGGTCCAGCTCCGGGTTGAGGGTCGAAGGATCACCGAAGCGGTCGGCCAGATCGGCCGATTTGACATAGCCGCAGCGCACCAGCTCTTTCAGCACCTCGTCGCGGCTGACGTTGGTGTTGACGCTGCCCAGCTTGCGATCAGAGATACGCACGATCGATTCCATCACCGCCACCGCATCGGCCTGATCGAGCAGGCCGACCAGATTGCCGGTATCGACCAGGCCGGTGACATCGCTGGGGCGGTCCACTTTGGTCGGGCGTTTGCCGGGGTCGATCATCAGCAGCGGCGCCATCGAGTTGCCGCCGGAGTCGGCATTGCGCGAGCCGATCAGCGACAGCAGGCTGCCGTCGGCGCCGGCTTTGGCAATGCCATACATCGGGTTGTGGGGGTTGTTGCCGGTGTCGTTTTCCGAGCGGGCGGCGATCACCGTGCCGCTGATGCGGGCGGCGGTTTCCGGGGCGGCGCGCTCGACGATGCCGCGCAAAAAGGCGCTGTCGCTGTGAAAGGGCAGGTCGAGGCGCTGATCGATGTTCGACAGCACCTGATTGCCGGCCACCGTTGAGCGGCTGGGGATGATGTCGCCGGGCAGGCCGAGTTTGTTGTAGCCCTCGGTGGAGAGGAAATCGAGCGGCCCGCCGCTGCCGCCGACCAGCACGTTGGAGCCGGCGATATTGGCGCCGCCGGCCAGATCAAAGCAGATGAAGGGGATCTTGCCGGCCCCCTGCACGGCGATGCCGCAGCTGCTGCGCAGTGCCGCCAGATCGCTGGAGAGGGCGGCGTAGGCGGCACGCGGGTTGGCAAACAGCGACAGGATCGAGCTGCCGGCCAGCACCGCGGCCCCTTTGGCGAGGCCAGCGGCGAGAAAGTCGCGGCGGGTGACCGGGCGGCTGTGGTCGCCGTGGAGGATCGGGGTATCGAGGGCGACAGGGCGGCCGGGCTGTGGACGATGGCGAAAACGGGACATCGGCCTCTCCTTATTGCAGCAGCAGCGTGGCGCTGCCAAGCAGCGCGGCGCAGGTGGATTTGGCGATGACCGCAGTGCGGCTGACCGGGCAGCTGGCACCACAGGCGGAGAGGCGGGTGACCAGGTTCGACAGCTCGGTGCTGACCTCGCTGCCGGCCGGCTGGGTGGCCAGATTGACCCCCATAAAGCGGCTGATCAGCGGATCGATCAGCACCGCGTTGCGGTTGGCCAAGCTCAGCGCCGTGGCCGGGGCCGCGTTGAGATCGAGATCCGGCAGCAGGGCGGTGCGCGCCGCCGGGGTGTCGATCAGCAGGTCGCAGTAGCCGATCGCCAGCTGGGTGACCGCCATCTGCTGCGACGAGACAAAGGTCTCCAGCTGTTCGGTGGCGGGCAGCGCCTGTTCCACCTGCAGATAGGTGGCGGCAATGGATGGCGTGGTGCGCGGAATGCCGGTGAGGCGGGCCATGCTGGCGTTGACCTCGGCAAAGGTGCGCAGCCCCACTGTCGCCTGCGGCTCGCCATCGGCGGGCAGCGGTGGCGGGGTGACCTCGGGCTCCAGGCGCACATAGCTGGCTTCGCCAAAGCGGTCGAAGGTGAGGAAGAACTCATCGCTCTGCGACCCCTTCTCGCTGGCGATCACCGCTCCCTGACGGGAGAGCGGCAGCGCCTCGCTTAAGCTCGTGCCCATGGCCAGATTGAGATCGAGGGCAGCAAACACCTGACCCACCGCCACCTCGCGGCCGTTGACGCCAATGCGCAGGCCGCGCATCGGCAGCGCCGCCGGCAGGCTGGCGCCATCGAGGTTGATGAGGAACGGCTGGTTAAACAGGTAGCTGTAGTTGTCGAACTGGCTGACCTCGAACACCAGATAGGTGCGCGGCAGGTTGATGAGGTCAGCCACCGAGAACAGCAGGAAGAACTTCTCGCCCACCCCGGCGGCGAAGTTCTGGTTGATCTGGCTGTCGCTCAAGGCGCGGTTGTAGATCGCCAGCAGCCGCATTGAGCCGGCCCAGGGGCGGTCGCCCGACACTTCGTTGCCGAGCACCAGCGCGTAGTTGGATTCCCAGCCGGCCAGACTGGTGGAGACGCCATCGGCGGCCACCAGCTCGCCGTTCACATGCAGGCGGCGGCCGTTGACCGGATCAAAGCTGGCCACCACATGCTGCAACGTGGCCTGCAGTACCTCGTCGCCATCGGCGGTGGAGAGGGCCGGATCGCCATTGCCATCGCTGTCGCTGCTGCGGTTGAGCAGGTCGTAGTTGTAGAGGGTCTGGCCCAGCATCAGGTTGCGTTCGGTGGTGGAGCCGCTGTAGCTGACAATGCGCGCCGGCCCCTCCTGGGTGACGTTGGCCGGGGCGACCCAGGCCTCGATGCTGTATTCGCCGGTGGCGGTGATCAGCTGCTGCAGCTTGCTGCTGGCGGTGGTGGAACCCTGAGCCTTGGCCCGGCCGCCATTGAACTGCAGCCCCCAGCCGGCCAGCCAGCTGACATCGCCACTCAGGCTCAGGTTCAGGGCGGGTTCGATGCCGCTGGTGTCGTAGGCGGTGGTGCCGCTGCCGGTCTTGAACTGATAGAAGGCGATCAGGTTGTTCTCGTAGCGGCCACCGCCGCTAGCGACTATGCCGTCGCTCAGGTGCAGGGCGTAGGAGGTGACCAGCTCTTCGTCGATGGCGGTGCTGTCGAGGGCCGCGCTAAAGGCGCTGACCGCCGCTTCCATCTCGGCGGCGTCACTGCTGCAGCTGCTCCAGCAGTTGTGGAACTCGTCGCGCAGGCGCACCACCAGCCGGCTGCGGGCCGGGGTGTCGAGGTCGATCTTGGTTTTGCCGAAGCTGTAGGCGGCATCCACATCGCTGTGGGCAAACAGCGGCTGCTGCGGGAACTGGGCGCTGTCGCTGTGGCAGCGGGCGCAGTATTCGGTGGCCAGTGGCCAGATGGTGCTGGCGTAGAGGCTGCTGTCCTCCGGCAGGGCCTTGCTGGCGCCGGGGGTTTTGAGTTCCGGGTCGCGCAGCTCGATCTCGGTGGTGCCGCCCCCGCCGCTGGTGCCGGCCCAGTTGCTGATCCAGCGGGCCATGGTGTCGGCGCAGGCGCCGTTACTCTCCAGCCAGCAGTTGTGGCCACCGCCGACCTTGGTCACCAGCCGCGACTGGGCCGGTTCGCTCAGGTTGACCAGCGGGTTGGCCTCGCCATAGGCGAGGTTGATGTTGTCGTTGCGGGCAAAGGTGGGCACCTGGCCACCGGTGCCGTGGCACTGGCCGCAGCGGTTGTTGGCGGCGATGTTGTCCCACAGCGACACCTTGAACTGCTGCACATCGGCGGTGGCCGGCGGCGGGCCGCTGTAGTTGCTGTTGTCGTCGGGCGGCTCGGGCGGCGGGTTGCTTTGGGTATCACCACCACCACAGGCGGAAAGCAGCAGTATGAGCAGGGCAAGCAGGGGATAGCGCATTGGTTAATCCCCCATGCAGTGAACGGCGGCGTCGGCAAACACCGTTTTTAAGCTAAAGCCGTTGGCGGCGAAGTTGGCCACCATGGCGCTGATGGCGCTGCGATCACCGCTGTTGACCGGATCGCGCAGGCAGACGTTGGTGAACACCTTCTCCACCTGACACTGGGCAAAGGCCTCGCTGTGGGCCAGCTCCTGACCCATGCTGCGCGCGCCGTTGCCGTGACCGGGCAGTCTTGGATCCCAACCAAGCAGGCTGCCACGGCCGGCACGCCAGTAGTTGTCCCAGCGGTCATCGGGGGTGATGTAGCCGGGGGCGAAGCTGTTGCTGTTGATATGGTATTTGGCCACCACCCGGCTGCCGGTGGCCGCATCGAGCTGGCCGGTGGCGTTGTAGGTGAGGCGGCCGTTGGCGCCGAGCGGATCGTTGTCGCGGTCGTAGCTGAAGTTGTAGTAGGCGAAGGCCTGGGCCAGCGGGTCCATACCGGCGTGGCAGCCAACGCAGTTGTTGAGGTACACCCGGCTGTCGCCACCGGGGCTGCGGCTGACATCCTGGCGGATGCGATCCGGGGTGCGGGTGGTGTCGCTGACCTGCTCCAGATCGCGGCACAGCTGGCTCATCAGGGTGAAGCGGAACATGGCGCGGTTGGTACCGGCAATAAAGAACGACTGGGCGGCGGCACGGCTGGTGATCACCCCGGCCACCGCCTCGGCGGGCAGGCCGTTGAGGCTGGTCTGCGGCCGTGGCGTCAGCACCTGCTGCAGGTTCAGGCCGCGCGCTTCTACTTCTTCGTAGTGGCGGTTATCGCTGACGCTGTAGGCGGGCAGGCCGCTGGCATCGGCGACATAGAGATAGTCGCCGTAGAGCAGCTCGCGGAAGTCGCGGTCGTCGCGCACCATCCCCACCACGGTGGCGATGTAGTCATTGAGCGACACAAACAGGTTCTGCTCGCGGTTGGTCCAGGCGGCGGCCATACGGCGCAGGGTGACGTCATAAAAGGCGTCGTCGCTCATCGCCAGTTCGGCGGCGGCTTGGGCATTGCCATCGCTGATCAGCGCCGCCATGGCATCGAGGGTGGCCGCATCCGCCGGTACCCCGGTCAGGCGGTCGTGGATGCGCTGGGCCTGTTCGCGGCTGCCACCTTGGGCGGAACAGGCCGCCAGCAGCAACAGCAGGGGCAGCAGTCGCTGCATGGGGGTGTTCACAGGGGCCATCCGGTGCCGGTCTCAAGGTTGGTGGCATTGTGCGCAACTATTGATCGAACTCAAGCCACCCTCGCGCATCACCCCGGGCAAATTGTGGGCTTGCGCACAAAATTGCAACGCCAGTACAGAAGGCTGCCTGTCAAATGTGATCCTCCCTACGCATAATCCATTCCCCGCTGCGGCAGGGACCAAAACAGACGCATCATCACACGGAGTCGGGCAGGAGCTTGGGGTGACATGAGTCGGGCCATATTAGTTGTACCTATTGCCGTGGCCGCGTCTCTGCTACTTGCTGGCTGTGGCGGCGGTGGCTCGCAGAGCCCCGATCCGGTGGTGGTCGATTACCCGCTGGCCTATATCGAACGGCCGCTGCCCCGTGATGACGCCCAAACCCTGATGACGGACGATCTGGTGCGCCCCGAGGCCTTTGCCGTCGGTGCCCGTCTGCTGCTGCGCGAGCGGCTGGCCACCTCGGCCGCCGAGCGCGATCTGACGCCGCGCCTCTATGGCGCCGATGCCCTGGTCGATATTGCCGATCTGACCGTCTCCCATGATGGCGAGCGGCTGCTGTTTGCCGCCCGTGGCCCCCTTGATCCCGCTGGTGACCCCGACGACCAGCCGCCCTGGGCGCTGTGGCAATATGACCGCAGCAGCGACAGCCTGCGCCGCCTGATCAGCGATGATCGGCTGGCCGCCGCCGGCCATGATCGCATGCCCGCCTGGCTGGCCGATGGCCGCATCATCTTCAGTTCCAGCCGCCAGCGCACCGGCCGCGCCATCCTCCTTGATGAGGGGCGGCCGCAGTACAGTGGCGACAGCGAAGATCGTCAGGGGCCGGCCTTCAACCTGCATGTGATGGACCCGGATGGCGGCAATCTGACCCAGCTCACCTTTAACCAGAGCCATGATCTGGCGCCGCTGGTGACCGCCGATGGCCGGGTCAGCTACCTGCGCTGGGACCGCATGCCGGGGCGCGATGGCCTGCATCTCTATCGCATGGAGCCGGGCGGCTATCAGGCCGAGCTGCTCTATGGCTGGCACAGCCACACCAGCGGCACCGATGGCGACGAGATCGACTACGCCCGGCTGCTCGAAGATGCCGAAGGTCGGCTGCTGGCGCTGATCCGCCGGCGCGAGACCGACTACTACGGCGGCGAGCTGGTCTATATCGACAGCGACAACTTTATTGATGCCGAGCAGACCACCGCGGACGGCAGCGGCAGCAGCGGCCAGTGGTCGGCCACCTTTGGCGAGGTGCGCACCGATGAATTGCCATCGCCCGCCGGCCGCATCCACAGCGCCAGCGCCATGTTTGATGACACGGGCCGGCTGCTGCTCTCCTGGTCGCCCTGCCGCATGCAGCTCAACGCCGCTGCCGAGCCGCCGGGGCCGATTGAGCCCTGCGGCGCTGACAACATCAGCGCCGCAGGGGCCGAGCCGGCGCCGCCGCTCTACGGCATCTGGGTCTACAACCCGGCCGAGCAGACCCAGCGCCCGGTGGTGCTGGCCCGCGACGGGCAGATGCTGACCGAGCCGGTGGTGATGCAGGCGCGGCCACGGCCGGCCTTTCGTGCCGATCCGGTGGTCGGTGAGGGCGAGGGTGAGCTGGACAGTCGTGGTGTGGCCGAGGGCAGCGCCATTCTCGCCATTCGCAGTGTCTATGACCTCGATGGTGTCGATGTCGCCCCCGGCGGTATCGCTGCGCTGGCCGATCCGGCGCGCACCACCAGCGCTGAGCGGCCGGTGCACTTTGTCCGCTTCTGGCGCGGCGTGCCCATGCCCGACGACGATGTGGTGGAGTTCGACAACAGCGCCTTTGGTGTGGCCGGTGGCCAGCTGATGCGCGAGCTGGTGGGCTATGCCCCGGTCGAGCCGGATGGCTCGGTCAAGGTGCGGCTGCCGGCCAATGTGGCGCTGGCGCTGGAGCTGACCGATGCCGAGGGCAAGCGGGTAGGGCCGCGCCATCTGCAGTGGCTGACCCTGCAAAGTGGCGAGCAGCGCCAGTGCAGTGGCTGCCACAGCGCCACCAGCACCTTGCCCCATGGCCGCAGCGATGCCGAAGCGCCGTCGGCTCACTTGGGTGCACCCGTCACCGGCCAGCCTTATCCCAACACCAACCCGGCGCGCTTTGCCGATGCCGGCGAGACCATGGCCGAGATTGTCGCTCGCCTCGATGGCGTACCGGCGGTGGCTGCCGATCTGGTCAAAGCCGATCTGTGGACCGACCCGGCGCTGCGTACCCCGGACCCGACCATCAGCCTGCGTTATGCCGATATGGCGGCGGGCGTACCGGCGGGCAGCAGCTGCTTTACCAGCTGGTTGCCGGCCTGCCGTATCAGCCACGATTACCCCACCAGCATTCAGCCGCTGTGGCAGGCGGAGCGGCCGCAGCTGGATGAGCTGGAGATGGAAGTGGCCAACTACCGCTGCACCAGCTGCCATGCCCCGGTGGATGCGGACGGTCTGGCCCAGTTGCCGGCCGGTCAGCTTGATCTCTCTGCCAACCCCTCGCCCGATCAGCCGCAGCAGGCGGTGAGCTTCCGCGAACTGCTGTTTGGCGATAACGAACAGGAGCTGGTGGAAGGGGTGGTGCGCGATCGGCTGGTACCGGCCGTGGATGGCAATGGCGACCCTATCTATCAGCGCGATGCCAATGGCGAGCTGATCCTCGATGACAACAACGAGCCGATTCCGGTGCTGGTGACTGTGGCCATTGCCGCCCCGCTCAACGCCGCCGGGGCCAGCAACAACGATCTGTTCTTCGACCTGTTTGCTGCTGGTGGCAGCCACGCCGGTTACCTCAACGGCGCCGAACTCAAGCAGATCGCCGAATGGCTCGATGGTGGTGGCCAGTACTACAACGACCCGTTCCGGGCCGCAGCGGCAGGTAACTGATGATGCGCGGCCTGATCCTGCTGTTGTTGTTGCTGGTGACTGGCGCCGTGCGTGCCGAGGATGAGGTGCCGCTGGTGGTGACGGTGGCTGAGCCCTATATCGAACTGCACACCGGGCCGGGCCGCGATTATCCGATCTTTCATGTGGTCAGCCGCGGCAAGCCGCTGACCGTGCTCTACCGCCGCACCGACTGGTACAAAGTGGATGCCGGCCGTGGCATTCAGGGGTGGGCCAAGGGCGATGCGTTGGCCAAAACCCTGAGCGCTGGCCAGCCGGTGCAGCTGTCACGTGGCAGCCGTGAGCAGGTGGTGGGGCAGGGCTGGCAGGGCAGCCTGTGGGCCGGTGATTTTGAGGGGGCGCAGCTGGTGGCGGTGACTGCTGGTTACGCCTTTAACCCGCTGCTGCGGGTGGAGCTGCAGGGCGGTCAGGCGTTCGGTGATATTTCCGACAGCCTGTTCGCCGATCTGGCGGTGCTCCATCAGCCGCTGCCGGATCTGTGGATCGTCCCTTACTGGGGGCTGGCCGCCGGCATCATCACCACGGACCCTAAGGCCACCGCTGCCCAGTCGCCATCGCGCAGCAGCGAATCGCTGGCGGCCGTGGTCGGCGCCAGCTACTACCTGACCCGCAATTTCGCCCTGCGCCTGGAGTATCGCAACCTCCATGTGCTGACCGACCGCGATGACAATGAAACGGTGAATTTATGGAAACTCGGTTTTTCCGCCTCGTTCTGACCACGGCCATCGTCAGCCTGCTGGCGCCAGCGGCGCTGGCCGCCGATGCGCTGTTTGAGCCAGAGCTGGAGCGGCGCGAAGTGAGCAAGCCGCAGATCGATGGCCGCGACATTCAGGTCGGGCTGTTTGCCGGGGTGCTGTCGATTGAGGATTTCGGCTCAAGCGCCATTTATGGCGCCCAGCTGCTGTTTCATGTCACTGAGGATTTCTTTCTGGAGGGGCAGTTCGCCCTCGCCCAGGCCGGTAACACCAGTTACGAGAACCTTTCGGGTTCGGCGCCGCTGCTCACCGATGACGAGCGCGACTGGCAGACCTACACCGCCGCCGTCGGCTACAACCTGCTGCCGGGCGAAGGGTTTTTCTGGGGCAACGCCTTTACCAGCAGCTTCTATCTGGTGGCCGGGGCCGGCGGCACCAGCTTTGCCGGTGAGGACAACATGGCGATTGTGGCCGGCGCCGGTTACCGCCTGCTGATCTCCGACAGCTGGACCTTTGATCTGAGCGCCCGTGACTACATGGTCAGCCTCGATGTCACCGGCGAAGACAAGCTCACCCACAACCTCGCCCTGCTGGGCGGGGTGGCTTACACCTTTTAATGCTTGAGGAGTAGCAGCATGCGTTCATTGATTCAGTCTGTTGCCTTTACGTTCTCCTTGGCCCTGGTCGCCAGCCCGCTGCTGGCCGAGCCGGCAACGGATTTCACCCTCAAGGCCGCCGATGGCAGCAACTACCGGCTGGCCGAGCAGCGCGGCGATCTGGTGCTCGTCAACTTCTGGGCCTCCTGGTGCGGCCCCTGCCGCCAGGAGATGCCGGAGCTGGACAAGCTGGCTGCCGATTTTGCCGATCTGGGGGTGCAGGTGGTGGGCATCAATGTTGAGCAGGAGACCGCCGACGCCGAGCAGTTTTTAAAGGCCTCGCCGGTCAGCTTTCCGATCCTGTGGGATGGCGGCAACAGCACCGCCAAGGCCTATGCGGTCAGCGGCATGCCGACCACGGTGATCGTCGATCGCAACGGTGAGA
The DNA here is from genome assembly GCA_017425245.1 of Gammaproteobacteria bacterium. Classification (GTDB taxonomy): domain Bacteria; phylum Pseudomonadota; class Gammaproteobacteria; order Enterobacterales; family Neiellaceae; genus RGIG665. Next base: position 46,824 of record JAFOOX010000033.1, on the reverse strand, counting down.
TCCGCTATCGCCACGCCGGTTACGAGGCGGGCGACGAGCAGCAGTACCGCGAGCAGCTGAAGAAACTGGTGCGAGAGTAAGCCATGCGTCTGACCGCCCCTCTGTTACTGGTTGGCAGCGCTGTGCTGCTGCTAACCGGCTGCGCCACGCCGGAGCCCTGGGTTAAACCCTATGAGCGTCAGCATCTGGCCGATCCCATCATGCTGCGCGACGGCTTTCCGCTGGCGGAGGGGCATAAGCTGCATGTGCATGAGGCGCGAGAGGCGGCCAGAGGCGCGGATGGTAGTGCCGGAGGTGGTTGTGGCTGCAACTAAGGTCGCTGGCTTGCTGCGCCGCCTGCTGGCTTGGTCGGGCAGTGCGCGCCGTACTCATGTATTCACATATACACTCCGTCGGCTGTGCGCTGTCCTCCCGCGCCAGCAAGCGGCTCGCGGCGCCAGCCTGTTTGTTTCAGCTTCCCCCTTTGTAAAAGGGGGATTGAGGGGGATTTTTGCTTTGGCGTGGAGAAAATCCCCCCGCACCCCCCTTTGCCAAAGGGGGGACGAGCAGGCCGTGCGTTTGGATCCAGTTGTGGCTTCCCCCTTTGTAAAAGGGGGATTGAGGGGGATTTTTGCTTTGGCGTGGAGAAAATCCCCCCGTACCCCCATTTGCCAAAGGGGGGATGAGCAGGCCGTGCGTTTGGATCCAGTTGTGGCTTCCCCCTTTGTAAAAGGGGGATTGAGGGGGATTTTTGCTTTGGCGTGGAGAAAATCCCCCCGCACCCCCCTTTGCCAAAGGGGGGATGAGCAGGCCGTGCGTTTGGATCCGGTTGTGGCGCGTCCCTTGGTAAATGGGCGACTGACGGGGATTTTTGCCGCTGCTCTGCTGCTTTGCCTGCCGTTGTCGGCGGCGGTGTTGCCGGAGGATGCGGCGGAGGCGATGTACCACAGCTATCAGGGCGGTGGCATGGATATCGGCGGGCCGGCGCTGCTTATTCGCAAGAAGGTGGATGAGCGCTTTGCCCTGTCGGGCAAGTATTACGTCGATGCCATCAGCGGTGCCTCGGTGGATGTGGTCACCACCGCCAGCCCCTATACCGAAAAGCGCAATGAATACAGTGTCGGCGCCAACTGGCTCAATGGCCGTACCTTGGTCAGTGTTGATGCCACCCGCTCCAGCGAAAGCGATTATGAAGCCAGCACCTATGGCGTCAGTGTCAGCCAGGAGGTGTTTGGCGATATGACCACGGTCACCCTCGGTTTTTCCTATGGCGACGACACCGTCGGCAAGCGTGGCGATGACAGCTTCAGCGAGCCGGCCGAGCATCGCCGCTATCAGCTGGGGCTGTCGCAGATCCTCACCCCTGAGTGGGTGGTGGGGCTGAATCTGGAGGCGGTGGTCGACGATGGCTACCTCAACAACCCCTACCGCAGTGTCCGTTATCTCGACAGCAGTGCCGCCAAGGGTTACAGCTACCAGCCGGAGCTTTACCCCGGCAGCCGCAACGGCGGCGCCATTGGCGTGATCAGCAGCTACTACCTGCCGTGGCGGGCGGCGCTGGATGGCTATTACCGCTATTACGGCGACAGCTGGGATATCCGCGCCCACAGCCTCGAGTTCGAATATCGCCACGCCCTCGGTGACCGCTGGATCTTAAGTGGCCGCGCCAATCTCTACCGTCAGGATCAGGCCGAGTTCTACAGCGATCTCTATGCCTATGCCGATGCCCAGAACTATCTGGCCCGCGACAAGGAACTGTCCAATTTCTCCAGCTGGACTCTGGGGCTGGGGGCTCGTTACAGCCCGCCCTGGCCGACCGGCTGGCCCGGCGTGCGCCCCGAGCTGCTGCTGGAGTGGGATTTTATGAACTTTGATTACGACAACTTCCGCGATCTGCGTGGCGATGCGCCCGTTGGCCAGGAGCCGTTGTACGGCTTCACCGCCAACGTCGTCCGCGCCTCGCTGATGTTTTATTACTAGATGATTAATAAGAATAAAAGGAGCCGCCGATGAAGGGGCTGATGGTGCTGATGCTGGCCTTGTGGGCGTTCTCGGCACGGGCTGAGCAGCCGCTGGCGGAACAGCCACTGGCAGAGAAAGTGGAATCGCTCAAGGAGCAGGTGGTGCAGCTCAACCGCGACCTGTTCATTCTGGAAGAGGATCTGCTGTTTCCGGCCAGCACCCAAGTCGCGGTCTTTGTCTCGCTCGATGTCGGCGAGTTCTTCCTGCTCGACGGGGTGGAGCTGACTATCAACGGCGAGCGGGTGGCGGCCAGCCTCTACACCGAACGGCAGGTGGATGCGCTGCGCCGTGGCGCCATCCAGCGCTTGTATGTCGGCAACCTCAAGAGCGGCCAGCATGAGATCACCGCCTTCATCACCGGCGGTGGGCCGCAGCAGCGCGATTATCGCCGCGGGGCCACCCTGACCATCGACAAGGGCAGCGAGGCCAAGCTGGTGGAGCTGCAGATCGTCGACGACGAGAGCAGTCAGCAGCCGCAGTTCCGTCTGGTGGAGTGGTAAGGTCCGATGGTTCACCTGCGCCCGTTATCCCGCCGGTGGTGGCCGCTGCTGACGCTGCTGGTGTGGCCAGCACAGGCGACGCCACCGGTGGATGCTGATCATCAGCGCGATGATCTGCCGGTGCGCACTGCGCTCTATGCCTATTACGACAGTGACCCGCTGACCGCCCTGACCGAGATCGCCGCCGCTGCCGTACGGGGCACAACCGCCAACAATGCCGATGCGCGGCTGCTGGAGGCGGGCATTCGCCTCGGCTATGGGCTGGATCGCAGCGCCCGCACCCTGCTCGGTGAGCTGGCCGCCAGCGGCCAGCTAAAGCCAGAGCGGCTAACCACCGCCCGCCTGTTTCTGGCCCGCAGCTATCTGCGCCAAGGGTTGCCACAGCTGGCGGCGCCGCTGCTCGACGACAGTCAGGCCCATGGTGAGCAGCAGGCGGTCGAACTGCTCTACTGGCGTCAGCAGCTGGCGTTGACTTTGGGCCAGCCGCTGCCGGCGCTGCCCGACGAACTGCCGCGCAGCGAACTGCTGCCCTATATCCATTTCAATCAGGCGGTGGCCCTGGCCAACAGCGGCGAGCGCGAACCGGCGCTGGCCCACATTGAGGCGGCGCGTCAGGCGCTGCGTCACCGCCCGGCGACGCGCGGCCGGAACTGGGCGTTCTGGCGCGGCTGGTTTGCCCCCAAGCCGCTGCCGCTGGCCAGTGACGAGCGCGATGCGCTCATTGATCAGCTGGCGCTGGCCGAAGGGCAGTTGGCGCTGACTGCCCGTGATGGTGCGGCGGCGATGCAGGCGCTGCTGGAAGTGCGTCAGCAGGGGCCAGCCAGCAGCGAGGCGCTGCTGCGCTACGGGCTGGCGGCGACCCTGGCCGGTGATGGCCAGCTGGCGGTCAGCGTCTGGCAGCAGCTGGCCCAGCGCCCGGATCTGACCCCGGTCACCCTGCAGGTGTTTCTGGCCATGGGCTGGGCGCTGGAGCAGCACGGCCTCATCGACGATGCGCTGCGCGGCTATGAGCAGGCCGAACAGCGCTACCTGCTGGCCCTGGCCGAGCTGGATCAGGCCCGTCAGCAGTTTAGTGCCGAGCAGCTGCTGGCCAGCCTGAACGGTCCCGATCAGCAACAGTTATCGCCACTGCTGCGCCCCTGGCTGGCGCGTAACAGCAGTCAGGCGCTGGTGGGTCAGCTGCGCGATCTGGATGAACTGGGGCAGACACTGGCTCAGCGTGAGCAGAGCCTTGAGGCGCTGGAGCAGATGGTGGCCGCCCGCGCCGAGCGTCATCGCAGCCGGGTGGCAAGGCTCGAGCAGCTGGCGCCAGAGCCGCGCATCGCCGATTTTGAGCAGCAGCTGGCCACCATCCGCCAGCAACTGGCCAGCGCCGAGGCCGACCCGGCCCAGCTGGCGACGGCCGATGAAAACCAGTGGCTGCAGCGCATCGCTCGCAGCCATGGGGTGGTGACCCGGCTGGCGGGTGACAAGCGCCAGCCGCGCTATGGCGAGCGGCTGCGCCGGGTGCAGGGGGTGCTGGCGTGGCAGCTGGCCGACCAGCAGCCGATCCGTCTGCAGCAGCAGCGGCTGGCCTTGAAGGGGCTGGAGCAGCAGCTGGCTGAACTTAAAGTGCAACAGCAGCGGGTGGCGGCGCTGGCCGCCGTGCCGCCCGGTAGCGCCGAGTTTAATGCTCGTATCGCCAGCGCCCGCAGTGCTCTGGCGGCGGCCGCCAGCCGCCAGCGCCAGCTCAGCGCCAGTGCCCGTCAGGCGCTGGTCGCGGCGGTGCGCAACGAGCTGGACAGCCAGCAGCAGCAGGTGCGGGCGCTTCTTGCGCACGCCCGGCTGGCTCAGGCGCGGCTGGCCGAACAGCGGCTGGATGCGGAGGCGCTGCCATGATCCTCGCTCAGCGCCGGTTACTGCTTTGTTCGTCGCTGCTGAGTCTGCTGCTGAGCCTGCTGGTGGGCTGCAGCAGCCGCGACCAGGCCGCGCCTCCGGCCACCTTGGGCGATATCAAGGCCGATGCCAGCTTAAGCCGCACGCCTGCCTTGCTGCTGCCGCCCGAAGCGGTGGCCGAGCGCTATGCCGCGCTGCTGGCGGTGACCGCCGATGAGCAGCTGGCCCAGCAGGCCCGCTATCGCAAGGCCGATCTGGGCACGCTGGCGGTGGAGAACCAGCTGGCGGCCAGTGGCGCCATTGATGAAGCGGCACTCAATCAGCAGATTGCCGCCTATCAGGAGCTGCTGAGCCGTTATCCGAGCGCTGACGGCAACGATGAAGTGCTCTATCAGCTGGCCAAGGTGCAGGCGCTTAAGGGTGACTCCATCGCTGAAATGGCCACCCTTGAGCAACTGGTCAGCCGTTATCCGCAGTCAGCCCGCCGCGCTGAAGTTGAATTCCGCCGTGGTGATCACCTCTACAACGAGGGCAGATACGGCGACGGCTGGCAGGCCTTCAGTACCGCCGCCACCCTCGGCAGCGGCGCGCTGGCCCGCAATGGCGCCTATATGGCCGGCTGGTGCCAGTTCAAACGGGGCGATCTCGACGCCGCCGGCAGCGAATTTCTGGCCCTGCTCAAGCTGCAGCTGGGCGCAGCGCCCACCGCCACAGTTGCGGCCAGCGACGATCCGGCGCTGAGTGAGGATCTGCTGCGTGCGCTCAGCCTCACCCTGCTGCTGGGCGATGGGGTGGTGAGCCTTGATGCGCTGCTTGATGAGCAGTCTGCTCCGGCCTGGGATCACCTGCTCTATGGCGAGCTGGCGGCGCTGCAGGCGAGCAAGGAGTTCTATCAACCGGCGCTGGAAACCTATGCCCGCTACGGCCAGCGCCACCCCGGCGCCCCGTGGGCAGCGCGCTTTGACTTAAAGGCGCTGGCGCTGCGCGAGCAGGCCGGTTTTCTCAACCAGCTGGCCGAGGCCCAAGCCGCCTTTGTCGCCGACTGGGGGGTGCGCAGCCCCTATTGGCAGCAGGCCGACGCTGCACTGCGCAGCGAGCTGCAGCCGGCCCTTGATGGGCTGCAGCGGCTGCTGGCCGAGGATGCCCACGCCCGCGCCCAGAGCTGGCCCAAGGCCGATCGGGCGGGGGCGCAGGCGGCGTGGCTGGCGGCGGCCGAGCGCTATCGCCAGCTGCTGGAAACCTCACCCCAGGCCAGCGACATCGCCGCCAGCCGTTTCCTGCTGGCCGATACCCTGCTGGCCGGTGGCGACTATCAGGCGGCGGCCACCACCTTTGCCCAAGTGGCTTATCAGGATGGCGGCGCGCAGGCGGCGGAGGCGGGCTATGGCGCCGTGGTAGCCAGCCAGCAGCGGCTGGCGGCCACAGCGACTACGGACACAGCAGCGCTGGCGACGGCGTCCAGCGCCCTTGTCGACTACGCCCTTAAGTTCGCCACCACCTTTGCCAGCGACAGCCGCGCCGCCGAGGTGCGCTTGCTGGCCGCCGATACTCAGGTCAAGGGTGGTGACTATGCGGCAGCCCGCCAGACGTTGGCGCCGTTGACTTTGAGCGGCGCAGGCCCCGAGCGCCATCGGGCGCTGTTGACCGAAGCCTTTGCCGCCGAGGCGTTGGCCGATCATGTCGGGGCCGAGCAGGCGCTCGCCGCGGCGCGGCCGCTGACCCAGGATCAGGCGCTGGCCAACGAGCTGCGCGACCGCCAGGCGGTGGCGATCTATCGTCAGGGGGAGGCGGCGCTGGCCGCCGGTGAGCGCAATGCCGCCATCGGCCATTTCCAGCGGCTGGCCACCAGCCTGCCCACCAGCCCCTTTGCCAAGCAGGCCCAGTACGATGCCGCCACCCTGATGCTGGAGCAGCAGCGCACTGCTGAAGCGGTGGCGCTGTTTGAATCCTTCCGGCTGAGCTACCCCCAGGATCCGCTCACCGCCACCCTGCCGGCCAAGCTGGCCACTGCCTATGCCGCGCTCGGCCAGCCCGCACGGGCGGCCGATGAACTGGAGCGGCTGGCGGCGCTGCCGGGCGATGGCGAGGCCCAGCGCAACGCCCTGCTGCTGGCGGTGACCACGGCCGGTGAGGCCGGTGACAGTGCCCGTCAGCAGCGGTTGCGTCAGCAATACCTCGACCGTTATCCGCAGCCGTTGGCTACTGCCCAGCAGCTGCGGTTTGAGCTGGCCAAGGGGCAGAGCGGCAGCGCCCGTACGGCCACCTTAACCGCCATAGTGGTGGCAGATCGCCGCAGCAGTGGTGATGCCAGCAGCCGGGCATTGGCCATCGAGGCGGCGCTGCTGCTGGCCCGCGATGCCCATCAGGCCTGTCTGGTGCTGCCCATCAGCCAGCCGCTGGCGGCCAGCGTCAAACGCAAGCGGGCGGCGCTGGAGACCGCCCGTGGCCAGTGGCAGCAGGTGCTCGATTACCGCGACCGCCGCTCCACCGCCGAGGCCACCTACCAGGTGGCGGAACTTTACGCCCAGCTGGCCAGCGCCCTGCTCAGTTCGCCACCGCCGCCCGGCCTCGATGAGCTGGCGCTGGAGGAGTACCAGTTTCTGCTCGAAGAGCAGGCCTACCCCTTTGAGGAAAAAGCGATCGCCACCCATGAGGCCAATCTGGCCCACGGCCACGACGGGGCCGTTAGTGGTGGATCGTTCACCGAGTGGATGGGGCGCAGCCTCAGCCGTCTGGCCGAGCTGGTGCCGGGCCGTTACCGGCGCGGCGAGAGCGAACTCAAGCCGGTGGCTGGGCTGGAAGGAGGCAAATCATGAAGCAGCTTCTCGCCCTCGGCTTCAGTCTGCTGCTGCTTGGCTGTGCGACCACATCCCCAACTCCCCCGGCAGGCGAGGCCCCGGCGGCTGATGGCGCCAGCAGCGCGGCCTTTGCTGCCGCCCTCAAGGCTCAGCAGCAGGGGGAGTTAGCCACCGCCCGCGATGGTTATCTGGCGCTGACCAGCGCCCAGCCGGGGCTGCAACCGGCCTGGTACAACCTCGGGCTGGTGGCGTTGGCCCAGAGCGATCTGACCTTGGCTGCCCAAGCCTGTGAGGGGGCCGTCACGGCGGCCGCCACTGCCCGCAGCTATCACCTCTGTGGCCGGGTGGCGCGGGCCGCCGGCGATCTCAAGGCTGCTGCTGAAGCCTATGCTGCCGGCCTCAAGCTCGCCCCGGATGATGCTGAACTGCATCTGGATGCCGGGGTGCTGGCGGAGATCTATCTTGGCCAGCCGCAGCAGGCACTGGCCCATTATCAGGCCCATGTGGCCGCTGGCGGCAGCAGGAGCGATGAAGCCAAACAGTGGATCGCGCTGCTGCAGGCCAGTGCCCCCGAGGCGCCGACGGAGGAACCGTTATGACCCGCTGGTTGATCTTAGTCGGGCTGGCATTGGCGGCGCCGCTCACGGCCGAGCCGGTGGTGGAGGTAGAAAGCACCATCAGTGGCAGCCAGGAGCAGCCACGGGTGATTTACATCCTGCCGTGGCAGAAGCCGGGGGATGGCGCGGCGCTGGAGCAGCAGCTGGATCAGTTGCTGTTGCAGCAGCCGCTGGCAGCGCTGGAGCGCAGCGAGCTGCAGTACCGGCTGGCGCTGGAAGCGCAACCGGCGCCAGCGCGCTGATCGCCGCTGATGAATGACCGACAGAGCAGAGTTTTGAACCTTGGCATGGTTGCGGCATCAGCCACACCACGCCAACCCCTTTTACTGTTGAACCAGGCCAGCCGGCCAGAGCAATGAGGTAGCGACCGACCATGGAAATCACTCAGACCATCATCCGCTTCTTTCAGGAAGGCGGCCTGTTCATGTACCCGATCGCGCTGGTGATGGCGGTGGGGCTGGCCATTGCCATCGAACGCTGGCTGACCATCAGCCGGGCCGTGGGGCTCAATCGCAAGGCGGGCAAAGTGGTGGATGCAGCGCTCAAACAGGGCGATCTGCAGGCCATTGTCACCGCCGCCGCCAATGCCAAGGCGCCGCTGCTGCGGGTGCTGGGTGCGGGCCTCGCCCGTCTTGATCACGCCCAGCGCCGCGAGGATGTGGAGTACGCCATGGAGGAGGGGGTGATGGAGGTGATGATCCGGCTGGAGAAGCGCACCCCCTATCTCGCCACCCTGGCCAACATCGCCACCCTGCTTGGCCTGCTCGGCACCATCATCGGCCTCATTGCCGCCTTTACCGCGGTGGCCAATGCCGATCCGGCCGAAAAGGCCGCACTGCTCTCCAAGAGCATCTCCATCGCCATGAACACCACCGCTTTTGGCTTGATGACCGCCATCCCACTGTCGCTGATCCACAGCGTGATGCAGAGCCGCACCGCAGCGGTGGTGGATGGCATCGAGATGGCCGGCATTCGCCTGCTTAACCTGCTCAGCTATCAGCGCACCTGCGCCGATAACAACCGGGCCTGAGCCATGCGCAATCTTCGCCGGCCGCAGCAGAGGGCGACCGAGCTCGACATCACCAGTTTTATGAACCTGATGATCGTGTTGGTGCCAGTGCTGCTGCTCAACATGGTGTTCACTCAGCTGTCGATTGTGCCGCTGCGTCTGCCGGAGGCCGCTGCCGCCGCCGCCCAGCAGCCACCGGCCAAGCGGCTGGAGCTGGTGGTGCGCGCCGATCGCTTTGAACTCAACTATCCGGCCGGGGTGCCGCTGCGCCAGTTCCCGCTGGTTGATGGCAAACCCGATTTCGCTGGCCTCGCTAGTTTCCTCAAAGATCTGAAACAGACCCTGCAGAGCAAGCAGCTCGATCAGCGTGAGATCACCCTGCTGCTGGAGGCTGGCATCAGCTATCAGCATCTGGTGACCACCATGGACAGCGTGCGCAGCTTCAAGGCAGTGGTGGCCGCCAGCGTGGTTGATGCCGAGCTGTTCCCCGAGGTGGCCTTGGGTGATGCGCCGCCGCGCCGCGATGGGCCTGCCGCCAGCACAGGAGCCGCACCATGAAGCAGTCGGCCCGTGCCCGTCGTCTGGCCCGCCACAAGCGGCGCTGGGGCGGCGCCTCCACCATCAATCTGGTGTCGCTGATGGATATCTTCACCATTCTGGTGTTCTTCCTGATGGTCAACAGCGGTGATGTGCAGGTGCTGCAGAGCAACAAGCAGATCAAGCTGCCGGAATCGGTGGCCGAAACCCCGCCGACAGAGACCCTGCTGATCAGCGTCACCGCCAGCGACATCATGGTGCAAGGGCGGGCAGTGACCAGCCTTGCCGCTTTCACCGCCGGCGACACCCTGATCGATGAGCCGCTGCTGGCCGAACTGCGCCATCAGGCCGGGCGCCGCCCGCCCTTGGCCGAGGCCGAGCGGCCGCTGGGGCGGCCGGTCACCATCATGGGCGACGCAGCACTGCCCTATGCGGTGCTCAAGCGCTTGATGGCCACCTGTGGTGCCAGTGAGTATCGCAATATCCAGCTGGCGGTGATGAAGGCGGCGACGCCTATGAGTGGCGCTGCAACTGGGCCTATGGCTGGGGCTGATGCACCGGCAGCGGGAGGCGCCCATGGCGGTTGAACTGCTGCGCACCAGCGAGCCGATTCTGGTCAGCGATGCGGCAGCCGACCGCCTCTATCGTCAGCTGTGGCGCAGTCTGGTTACCGTTAGCTTGCTGCTGGCGCTGGTGGTGGCCTGGATTGAACTGCCCGAACCGCTGCGCGAGGAGGAGGAGGCGCTGCCGCCGCAACTGGCGCGCATTCTGCTGGAGGAGCGGGAGATCCCGCCGCCGCCCAAGCCGGAGCCAAAACCGGAGCCCAAACCAGAACCGGAAAAGCCCAAGCCTGAGCCGAAACCCGAGCCCAAGCCCGAGGTGAAGCCGGAGCCCAAGCCTCAGCCGGTGAGCCGTCAGCCGGTGGTCAGCCCGAGCCGTGAGCAGGCCCGCCAGCGGGCGGCCGCAGCCGGGGTGATGGCGGCTGAGGATGATCTGGCGGCACTGCGTGAATTGGCCGACAGCGACTTGGGGGCTGGCCCCCTGACCGATGATGCCAGCGCCGTGGTCGGCGATGCGCCCCAGGTCGATCGCGCCCTGATCACCGCCGGCGTGGCGGCCGGCAGCGGCGGCATCAACAGTGCCGCAGTCAGCCGCACCACCGGTGGCGCCAGCGTGGCCGGACGCAGCACCAGCAGCGTGCAGGGATCGCGCGCCGAGCAGGGTCGTCAGCAGCAGGCCACGGCCCGCAGCAGTAGTAGCGGCCACGGTGGCGGCCGTAGCGAAGAGGAGGTACGGCTGGTGCTGGAGCGGGCCAAGGCCAGCCTCTACACCCTGTATAACCGCGAGTTGCGCAAGAACCCGCTGCTCAAGGGCAAGGTGATGTTTGAGCTGGTGATTGAGCCTTCGGGCAAGGTCAGCAGCGTCAAGGTGGTGAGCAGCCAGCTGGCCAGCCCGGAGCTGGAGAAGAAGCTGGTGGCACGCTTAAAGAGCCTGAACTTCGGTAGCCGTGATGTGGCCCGTACCACCACCAAATGGGCGGTGGCCTTCCTGCCTCAGTAACAGATCGCGCGTCAGCGCTGCCGGTTCAGCCGGGGCGCTGGCGCTGCAATGCCAGTCAGTTAAGGCAATAACCGCCAAAGGCAGGGTTGTGAACTTGAGCAGCCAGGCAGCGCTTGCGCTATTGCCCGGTCGGGGACGCTATGAATACTTCCCTGTACGCTTGTAGACGGCGTCCTGCCGTCAACACCCCGCCCGCGCAATAGCTCCAGCACTGCAGCACTGCAGCATGGCCGTGGCCTTTTCTTTGACACCGCAGTCAACGGCTGAAATAGCCTTGCAGCTGTTAACAGACTGGCATTGGGGGCTGGTGCTTTTAGCGTTCGCGCCTGTCACCGATTACCCGCGCCGGGTTACCGGCGGCGATGGACCAGGCGGGCAGATCGCGGGTGACCACGCTGCCCATACCGATCACCACATGGTCGCCAATGGTGACGCCGTCACGAATGCACACCCGGCTGCCGATCCAGACATCGTGGCCGATCACCACCCCCTGACTGGTCACCGGCTGCTGACGGATCGGCCGGCTGGCATCAAGGCCGTGGTTAAAGGCGTAGATGGCCACGCCGCTGGCGATGCGGCAGCCATCGCCAATGTGGATGCCGCCACGGCCACCATCGAGGCTGCAGCCATGGTTGATGCCGACATCATTGCCGATGGTCAGTGGACCATGGAGGAAGGCGGTGGCGGCGATAAAGCTGCGTTCACCAATACGGATTGAGCGCCCCGGCTCGGCAAACAGCTGGGCCTCGGGGGCAACAAAGCAGGAGTCGGCCAGCTCGATGGTCTCCAGCGCCATCAGTCGGGCGCGGATCTCAGCCTGCCAGGGCTCGGCCCACTGCCGCTGCTTGGCCTTTAAGCGGAAATAGAGCCAAGGCATCCAGCTTAAGCGGCGCTGGTGCTGGGCAATCTGTTCAGGGCTGGCCAGGGGCTGGGGGTTGGTGGTCATAGCGCTCAGTCGTCAGCGGCGGCCTGCAGCAGCTGTTCGTTCAGCCGTTCGACGGCGGTGACCTCCATCCCCAGTTCATCCAACAGCCAGCGGATGTTTCGGTCATACAGCGCCATGCCGTAACGCTGGGGCAGGGGGCGGCTTTTCTTGTAAGCCGGCCGTGGATCCTGGCTGAGGATGTCGCTGATCAGCGCCCTGAGCAGCGGATAGCGCGGTGCCAGCCGTAGCAGCTCGCGCTCGGCATCCGGGTGAAAGCGGATGGCGATGTCGGTTGTCGGCCGATCATCGGCAAAGCCGCCCCGGGCATCGGCATGGGCATCGGCATAGGGCAGATAGGGTTTGATGTCGACCACCGGGGTGCCATCCAGCAGATCATGGCCAGCGATCACCAGCCGTACCTTGCCCGCCTGCTGCTCCACCCGCAGCAGCCGCACCACCGATAACCCCAGCGGATTGGGCCTGTGGGTGGAGCGGGTGGCCAGCACCCCTTTTTTGATCTTGCCGCCCAGCCGTGGCGGGCGGATCAGCGGCGTCCAGCCATCAGCGGCGGTGGCATGAAACAGGAAGATCACCCACAGGTGGCTGAACTCCTCCAGATCGCGCACCAGATCGCCATTGGCAAACTCGCCCAGCAGTTCAATCACCCCCTCCACCTGCGACACCAGACCGGGTTGGCGGGGGATGGCAAACTTCTGGCGATAGGGGCTGTAAACCCGGCCGATAGGCTGAATGTGGATGCTGGCCGGCAAATCGCTCACGCCGCCGGCTCCGGGCCATAGGCGTGGCCGCTGCACAGGATCAGAGTCAGGCAAGAGGGGGGCGCCTCTTTACCACTAAGGGTGGTGCACTGCTCGATCACTACCGCCTCCGCCCCCATTTGGGCGGCTTTGGCGCGCAGTTCGGTGCGGGCGTCCGCTTCAGTCACAGGTACCTGAACGGTGCTCTCCTGGCAGGCTTCGCCGCTAACCGGGCCCAGCGTCGGGCGCTGGCCCGTCGCCTCAGCCGTGATCACGACGACGCTGCCGGGAGCGAAATAGTCACTGATGGCCTGCGGATCGAGGTTGGATTCAAAGGTCCAGCTGGTAGCACAACCGGCCAGCAGTAACACCGCAGCGAAAGCGGCAAGGCGCATGGGGAGTCCTCGGCAGAAAGTCGGTGACAAAAGGGCGGCCTGTATTGTGCCAGCCTTTGATGGCTGGCGGCAGATCGGTTGTGCTGTGGCACAATGCGCGCCAGAAATTCTGTATGGAGCTTGGGTGATGTATAGACCGCCGATCAGTCGAACCAAGATGACCCTTGCCGCCGTCAGTCTGGCCCTGGTGCTGGCCTGTATCTGGGCGCTGTCGGTGGGCGATGCCAAGCCCCCAAAGCGCTTCTGGCTGCCGGAACTGCTGGTGGGCAGTGACAAGCTGACCCGGCTGGTGATCGATGATCCGGCCGGTGTGCGCTTGGTCGATGCGGTGCGCAAAGAGGGGGGCTGGCGGGACCAGACGAGCAGCCAGCCGCTGCAGGTTGAACCGCTGGCGGCCTTGGTGATTGCCATGGCCCGCAGTGAGGTGGTCGCCGCTGAAACCTCACTGCGCGAGAATTATGGCCGCTATCATCAGTTTGAACCGGGTAAAGGCGAGGGCACCGCCTGGCGCGTTGAATTGGGCTCGGATGGTGGTTATCAGAAAGTGTTGTGGATTGGTGATGATGGTGGTCCGCAGTTGTTTGTGCGGGTTAATGAGGATCCCACCATATTTCGTCTTAATGGCCGTTTGCCATTGCCGGAACGCCAGCCGGGGATCTGGTTGCAGCAGCCTTGAGCTGGCGCTGACCAACAAAAAAGCCGCTGATATCAGCGGCTTTTTTATTGGTCGGCAATGGCCTTAGATCAGGAAGCTGTCCTTGCTCGCACCGTTGGCGATGGCATTGGCCATGGCGCTCGGCATACGGCCCTGGCCGGTCCAGGTCTTTTCTTCGCCATTTTCGCTGTAACGATATTTGGCAGCACGCGGGGCGCGTTTGCCGCCTTTGCCACCTTTGGCGCCCTTGACGGCAACTTCGGCACCGCCCAGCAGCTCAGCCGGAGAAATACCGGCGGCAGCCAGCTGGCTTTTCAGTTCTTCAATCTTGGCCAGACGATCGGCGTTGGCCGCTTTGTGGGCTTCGACTTCGGCAACCTTGTCTTCGATGATGCGGCCGAGTTTGGCGTGCACTTCTTCCAGCTGCTCGATGGTCAACACTTCAACAGCGGCTTTCAGGCGGCGGGCATGGGTCAGGATGCTGATAAATTCGCTCATAATGGTCCTCAATCGGTTGGTCGGGGCTTCTCGAACAAAGATGTTTTGTACTTTCTTTGACGGCGAATTATAGATACATGAATCGAGGGTGCAACGTCAATCATCGAAAATAGCGGCAATCGTTGCCAAATATATATTGCGGTGATCAATAGCGGCCATCATTTGCGGCCAATTAGCGGGCTCGCATAATTGTGAGCAGCGTCAACTGGACAGGGGTAGCAATGACCGAGAGCGTGGGCTGCTGGTTGCAGCCAACCGTCGCTGGTGGCCAGATCGGGGTAATTCGTTTGCAGCGAAGTGCGCGGCGTAACAGCCAGACCCAGGCCATGGTTACCGTTATTCATCAACAGCTGGATCTGTGGCAATCCGACCCACGAGTAATGATGCTGTGGCTGGAAGGGGATGGTGACCATTTCTGTGCTGGCGGTGATGTGCTGGACCTGGCCAACGCGGTTGCCCGTTGGCAACGACCAGGCTGGTGTCCGGCCATTGTTGATTTTTTTGCTGGCGAATATCGGCTCATGCATCGCCTGCGCCATTGGTCGCGTCCGGTGGTGGCCTGGGGTGATGGCGCCGTTATGGGCGGCGGCTGGGGGTTGTTTGCCAGTGCCAGTCGGCGGCTGGTGACAGAGCGGGCGCTGCTGGCGATGCCGGAGGCCCGTATTGGTTTGTTCCCCGATGTGATGGCCAGCTGCTTTATGACTGGCCCCAGCCGCCTTTGCCAGCGGCGCGCTTGCTGCCGCTGCAGCCGCAGATGGCGGCGCTGGCGATGGCCACCAGTGGCACTGATTACCTGCGACAGCTGCAGGCGCTGCGCGGGCCCGAGCAGCTGTGGCCACAGCTGCAGCAGCGGGCGCTGGCGGCATCACCACTATCTCAGGCGCTGATCTGGCAGCAGCAGCTGGCCAGCAGCAGCTGGCCAGCAGTAGCTGGGCCGAGATCGCCCGGAGGGAACTCGACTGGGCCGTACAATTGTGCCACCACGGCGACTTTGTCGAGGGGGTGAGAGCGTTACTGGTCGACAAAGGGCGCGCCGCCCGTTGGCGATATGGGGAGGCTGACGCTGAACAGATGGTGGCCCAGCTATGGCCGTCGCCGTGGTCAGCGGCGGCCCATCCGTTGGCAATGCTTAAGGACTGAACTTATGCCCCCAGCCGACAGCATCAAGGTAAACATCGGGCAGCGCCTGCTGATTGAGACCAAGACGGCGTGACAGTTCCTGGACACCATCCCAAATGGCCCGTTCATAATCCAGCATCAATTCCAGATAGGGGCCCAAAGGGCCGCCTTGGCCAAGTAGTGCGGCTTTGATGTCATCGGCCACAGGCAAGCGCTCCAGCACCTGTTCCAGCGGCGCATCGAGCAGGGTGCCGAGCAGTGAAAACAGGCCGACCAGAAAGGCTTTGGGGGCATTCTTGTCATGCCGCTGCTGGGCCAGCAATTCGCAGAAGCGGGCTCGGGTCACCGACATCCTCAGTAATTCATCTGGCTTGTCGGCGCCGAGATTGGCTGCAGCCAGAATGGCGATGAATTTGCGCAGTTCAGCCTCGCCCAGATAGACCAGCGCCTGATGGATCGAGGCGATATCTTTCTGTTTGGCAAAGGCGGCTGAATTAACATGGCGCAGCAGCTTGAAGGTGAGGCTCAGATCGCGGCTGATGATCGCTTCAATTTCACTGAACTGGCATTCGCTGGCGCCCAGCTTGCCCAGCAATTCGAGCATATTGATACGCGACGGCGACAACACCTGACGCTGCATTACTTCCGGTCTGGCGAAAAAGTAACCTTGAAACAGAGTGAAGCCAAGCGTCAGGCAATACTGAAAATCATCATGGGTTTCGACCTTTTCGGCCAGCAGCGTCACATTGAATTCGCGCAACGCCTTGACCATGCGGAACAATGCTGGCCGCTCGTGGGCCAGCAGATCAATCTTGACCATATCCACATAGGGCATCAGAGGTCGCCATGAGGCGTCATAGACAAAATCATCGAGGGCGATGCGATAACCGGCGGCCTTGAGTTTGGCGCATACCTCCACCATCTCCTGTGATGGTGCGGTCTCTTCCAGAATTTCGATCACCACTGTCTCTTTTGGCAAGAGCTCTGGCACCCGTACCAACAGGCTCAATTCAGGGAAATTGATAAAGGCCGGATGGCCATCGGTAATATTGTCGAGCCCGAGATTGAAATGGCTGCCTGAGATCAGGCGTGAGGTTGCCTCGTGGGGATTGATGTCAGGAAAGGCATTCTTGAGACCGTCACGGAACAGCAGTTCGTAGCCGACCAGCTGCTTGTGGCTATCCAGAATGGGTTGGCGGGCAACGTAGAACAGCATGTGATGACCCCGTGGCCGGTGCAGTGGCAGAGACGCCTTAACTGTAGTCGGGGTCGGATTCTGGTTGTGTGACCAGACAGGCAAACGGGCGCTGTTGTCGCAGCGCCCGTTGCCGGGATCAGATGCGGTAGCTGAGGCTGAGGCCGAGCAAGTGTGCGTCGGCCTTTGACACCCGGCCATCAAAGCGGCTGATGGTCTGCCGCTGGCCGTTCACGGGCAGGCTGAACGCTTCTTGCACTGCTACTTTTTCACCGAGCAGATAGGCGTAACCGGCGTCCAGCTGCCAGTGCTCATCCAGTTGCCAGCCAACGCCGAAGCTGAGCCACTGGCGATCGGCATCGGGGATCGACAGGCTGCGGCGATGGGCCGGCACCGGCGACTGGTCGTTGGCGTAGCCGACGCGCAGCTGCCACTGCTGGTCCAGCTGCCAGTCGCCACCAATGGCGTAGCGCCAGGCGTCCTGCCATTCCTCCTCTTTAGCGATCAGGCTGGTGCCGTTGTCAAAGTTGACCTTGAGCTGATCAAAGCTGTGCCAGGCAGTGTGCAGGGCCCCAACATGCAGGGCCAGCGGTGCTGACAGCTGCCAGCGGGCGGCCAACTCGGTCATCGCCGGCAGGGTCAGGTCGACACTGCCGGGGCCATTGGCGCTCGGCAGCAGGGCGGAGGTGGCATTACCTGCCAGGGTCAGGGCGACGTCGCTGCGGTAACTGAGGGCCAGACGCAGATCAGCGCTGGGGGTAAAGACGGTGCCCAACTCGTAGCCGTAACCCCAGTCGTCGCCAGATACATGCAGGATCGGCTGGTTGGCTGGTACCACTGGCAGTTGCGGCAGTGCGCCAGTGGCTGCGGCTACCGGGTTGTACTGGCCAATGGCGGCTGCCAGGCTGTCGAAATAGGCCGGGGTCGAGGTCGACAGGGTCGCTTCGGCGTAGACCGCGCGCAGGCCGGCGCCGATGCTCCATTGCTCATTGAGCTGCCAGCCCAGCGACGGCTTGAAGGTGATGGCAGTTAGCTCGGTCTTGTCGCCATATTCCAGAGTGTTACTGCTGGCTGGGTAGTCGGTCGCCAGGCCAAATTCGGCAAAAGAGCCAAAGCCCAGTGCCAGTCGGTCGTTGATCGGCAGCGCGATAAACACACTGGGAATCAGCGCATCGTTGGCAATACCTTGGGCGTTGCCGCTATAGCGGGTCTGCTGCAACGGCAGGTTAGCGCCGGTTGCGCCGTTGGCGGCCGTTGCCAGCTGATTGTAGATGGTGGCCAGATCACTGTTGACCTCACCGCTGATATCCACCTCCGGGTAGATGTAGGCGAGGTTGGAGGTCAGGCTGACGCTCTTGAACTGGGTGAGGGCAGCGCTGTTGCGCGCCTGCACTGCCGCATCGCCAAGGGCTGCGGCTTCGCCGGCATAGCTGCGGCCAAGGCCGCTGATACTGGTCTCGCTAAGCTGGAAACCGGCGGCCAGCGCTGGCGTGGTTACAAGCGGATACAGCGCCAGAGTCAGCGCTGTAGACAAACGAAACGGGTACGACATGTTTCGGGTCACGCGTGGGGGCAAGCAGGGCTTGCGGGTGGAAAGGCGGCATGCTACCAAGGCCCGCTACAAAGACAAGGTGAGCCCCTCATGGAACAGCTGCAATTGCGGGTGCTGTCATTTACCGAGCTGAGCGCCGCCAGCCTGCTGGCACTGTTGACCTTGCGCCAGGAGGTGTTTCTGATCGAACAGAACAGCCTCTATCGCGATCTGGACGGCGATGATCCGGCCAGCTTGCATCTGCTGCTGCGTGCACCTGATGCGGGCAACCTGCTGGTTGGCTATGGGCGGCTACTGATCACCAAGAGTGAGGCCATTGTCGGCCGTCTGGTGTTGCATGCCGACTGGCGTCGCCATGGCTTGGGGCGGCAGTTGCTGGAGGCCACCCTGGCGGTAGCGGCGGAGCGGGGACCGGGATTACCGCTGCGTCTGGGCGCCCAGTATCCGCTGCTGGAGTGGTATCGCCAGTCCGGTTTCGAGCCACAGGGCAAGCCCTATGACGATGGCGGCATTTTGCATATCACCATGGTGCGACCGTCTCTGACGGTCGCACCGTTGCCTGTCGCTCAGCGCACTGCCAGCTGGAAGATCAGCGCCTCTGCCTGACAGGGAAAGGTGATGCAGGCCTGCAGCAGCTGCTGATCGCCTTGGGGGGTCAGCTGGTGAGCTACGCTGACCGGTTCCGAGGCTTTGCTGTTGGCCAGTGCAGTCCATTCAGCCAGCACTTGGGCCGCTTCATCGCCATTGGCCACCAGCCGCTGCAGCTGGGCGCTGCAGTCAGTGCCATCCATCACGGTGCCAATGTCCATGCAGCAGCAGGCCGGGGTGTCGCAGCTACCCATAGTGTTGTCGTTGTTCATTGTGGAATCCTCGGCGGGTTGAGAGGGATGGCGGCAGTGGTTGCCGCAGTGGCCGAAGCTTAGCGAAGGCCAGGGCTGTCGGCCAGGATCCTGGTCAAGCTTGCCAGCCTCAACCACAATGCTGGCCAGCAGATGCCATAAATCTCATTGGCGCTGAAAGAAAGGAGCGGCGATGGCGGTCTCCATTGGTATGAGTGCAGATCATCTTCGCTTTACTGCCCTGGTGAGGGCCTACAGCAGCGACCTGTTCCGCTATGCCCTGTGGCTGTGCGGTGATCGCGCGGTGGCTGACGATCTGGTGCAGGAGAGCTTCGCCCGCGCCTGGCGGGCGCTCGATAGCCTGCAGGATGAAAAAGCGGCCAAGGGCTGGCTGATTACCATTTTGCGGCGAGAGAATGCCCGCCGTTTTGAGCGGGTGCAGCCACCGTTGGTGCACGATGAAGATGTGGTGTTGGTCGATGACCATGGCCTGCATGCTGAAACCCAGCAGGAGAATGAGTGGTTGCGGCGGCGCATTGCCGCGTTGCCGCTCGAATACCGCGAGCCGCTGGTGATGCAGGTGCTGCTCGGCTACAGCGGTGATGAGATTGCGGCGTTGCTGGGGCTTAACCTCAATACCGTCAATACCCGGTTGTTCCGGGCCCGCGCCCAACTGCGCGAGATGCTGGAGGGCGATGCCCGGTCAGGAGGTCACAATGGACGAGCTTGAGATCCGTCGTCGGCTGCTGACCGACCCTAATGATGACGATGAAGGGCTGCGCGCGGCATTGCGTCAATCGCCGGATCAGGCGCGCTATGCGGCCGAGCTACGACGGCTCGATGAGCAGTTGGCACGCGCGATGGCGGTGCCGGTGCCCGACCAGCTGGCGGAGCGGATCCTGCTGGGCTGCAGTTTCGAACAGCGGCGTTCAGCGCGTAGCCCGTTGTGGCAACTGGCCTTGGCGGCCAGCGTGGCCTTTGCCTTGGGGTTGGGGGTATCCCATTGGTGGCCACAGTTGAGCGGCGGCCCAGGCCCCTATCTTGCGGCGGTTCCTGGCGGCGATCTCTACGCCCATGCGGTGGGCCACTATCTGGCCGAAGCCGATGAAATGCAGGACATTGACGAACACTTGAATGTTATCCAGGTCAACCACAAGCTGGCCACTCTTGGGGGTGATTTCACCACGTCGCCAGGGCGGATCTACTTCGCCAACTTCTGCAGCTTTGATGGCGTGCGCTCGCTCCATCTGGTGCTGCAGGGCGAGCAGCAACGCGTCGCCCTGTTTGTGGTACCGACGGCATCCACCATAGCTGGTCCGCGTATGGTGGGCGATGTTAAGGCCGTGGCATTACCGCAGGGCCGTCACACCCTGCTGGTGGTCGGCCCGCCCGCCGAGCCACTGGAGCAGATGGCCACCGACGTCAGCCGCAAGCTACGTTGGCAGGCGATCTGAGGCGGGGAGAAGCATGAGATGCGAGATGCGAGATGCGAGAAGCAAGGAGCAAGGAGCAAGGAGCAAGGAGCAAGGAGCAAGGAGCAAGTAGCGAGTAGCAAGCAAGAATCGAGTGGTGCTCGCAGGGCGAGCGATGAGAAACAAAAAGCCCCATCTTGCGATGGGGCTTTCTGCGAATGTTTGGTGCCCAGACCCGGAATCGAACCAGGGACACGGGGATTTTCAATCCCCTGCTCTACCGACTGAGCTATCTGGGCGCGGCGCGCATTAAACGGGTTTTACGCCAGGGTGTCAAGCACCGCGGCACACATTGGTGACGACAGCAAAACGGCCCCGCTCCGGGGCCGTCGTAGCAGAACGCTCGCGATCAGTGCTTGGTGATGGTGACGCGGTAGTTCTGACCGAAGTTGTTATCCCAGTAGGTCACGCCGTTAACCTTGTAGCTAACCGTGAACTGCACTTCACTGGCGGCGCTGTTCTGGGCTTCAGCGGCATTGGTGTAGAACGACCAGTACTCAACACCGTTGACGTTGGGATAGGTGACATTGCTGTAGCCAAGGTAGCTGTTGGCCTGGAACACGGCGTTGGCGACATGGACGTTGGTCCAGTTGTCGTAGCTATAGTGAATCTTCACCTCTTTGCCATAACCAAGGTTCTGCAGCAGCACGTCGACACTGAAACTACCGGGAACCGTACCGGTGTTGCCGTTGTAGTTGTACGTGTAGGGGGCAGTGGCGTAGGCGCCATCAGCCAGTACTGGCACGGTTATCAGTTCGCCGCCGTTGCGGGCAAGCTGATAGTTCTGGCTGTTGTTGTTGTCCCAGTAGGTGGTGCCATTGACCTCGTACTTGACCACGAATTCGAGGTCGAGAGCTGGATTGGTATCGTAGGGGCTGTTTAGCGAGCGCTGCCAGCCGGCCTGCCAGACCTCCTGATTGCCGTCGATCATGCGGGCAAACACGGCAGGGCGGGCTTTCCACTGGCCATCGCTGTCGCGGTAGTAGATTGAGACCTTTTTACTGAAGGCAAGGTTGTCGACGCGAATGTTAAAGCTGAAATCCTGCCAGCTGTAGCCGTACTTGCTGCCAAGGCGTGAACTGGCTTTGAGCAGTTCGACCGGGGTTGCGGTGGCGAGAGTGGTAAACAAGGCGAGGATAAGCCCGAACAACAGGGTAAAACGCTTCATGATGGAACTCCTTGTACGATGAGTACTGGTGATGACGCCAAGGGGCAATCGGGCCCCTTGGCGGCTGACGCGCCTAGTCAAGCGGAAAAAAGGCTAGTCAACAGTGTGATTAATGTCAAAAAAATAGTCGAATCGAGATTCTGATCACGCCACTTTTTCTTGCTCTGTTGTTGCGGTTATTAACCACAATCGCCTCTGATAGCAGCCAGGTTTCGACAGCTCTGATCAGTGGGCGCTGCTGTGGCTTAGCGCCCAATTGACGCGTAACTGGTCAAAAATGGCGCGGATTCTCAAGCTTGAGCCTTGACCGCTGGCGCGCTTACCATGCCTGGGTATGTTTGCTGACAGGCGCTCCGAAGGCCATGAACAATGATAATGAGCTGCTGACTGCGAGCCTGAAGGTGGCGGTTGAGCATTGCTTGGCGCGGGCCACAGTGCTTTATCCGCTTCCAACCAACTGGCGGGCAAGTATCACTATTAGTTGTGATTTGCGCGGCCGTGCCGCTGGCAAAGTGGAGGTGGTTCGCCATCGTCAGCAGCTGCAGTCGGCCCGGCTGCGCTTGAACCTCGAAGCGGCCCGAATCGACTGGCGACAGACGGTGGATGAAACCATCCCTCACGAAGTGGCCCATCTGGTGGTGATGAGCCTGCCCCGGCAGTTTGATCAACAACCTCACGGACATGACTGGCAGCAGGTTTGCCGCGCACTAGGCGGGCAGGGCGCCGTGCGGCATCAGTTGCCGCTTGCCCGCGCCCGTCAACCACGGCTATGGCACTATCGCGACAGCCATGGTGTTGGTCACCATTTAACCAGCGTCCGCCATCATCGCCTGCAGCGGGGCCAACGCTATCAGGTGCTCGCCAGTGGTGCCTGGCTCGACGCCAGCGGTCTGGTTGGCCCTGTTGCCTGCAACACCAGTGCCTTCAACAATCCTTGAGATGATCGCGGCCGGCTGTGGATGGCGGCAGTGTTCAGCGAGGCGATTGCTCACGCCAGTGGCGTAAACGGCGCAGATAGCGTGGGCTAAAGCGCTCTATGGCCGATATCAGGCCGATCTGGGGTTCCAGGCTCACCGCTAACTGGCTGTAGCGGTCGGCCTCGACGATGTAGTAAAGGCGTTCGTCTCCTTCTGGACGTAACCCAAAATCGCCACTTCGGGCCGCGTTGAGACTGGCCAGGGGGGACTCATCTGCTGGCGGACATAGCGGCCCATCGAGCAACCACCAGGCCAGTACGGTGTGGGCTAAACGGGCATCGAAGCGGTGGCGTTCGGTCATCAGGTTAAGGGCTGTGATATGGCGCGGCAGCAGCATCACCCGTGAAATTCGTGGTTCTGCCCTCGGGTTGACCGGGTAGGTGGTGGTGATATCCAGGGCGCCGTGGTAGCGGAAGCAGAGCACCCCGTCTGTGGGTCGCAACCAGAGTTCGCACAGTTCATGCAGTCCCATCAGCGGCACCCCGCGCACACCACAGTGTTCCAACTGGCCCTGCATTCAACCTAGCCCAGCCCGGCGTGAGTGCAAGGGGTGGGTGTGTTTGGCACGTGAACTGGAACTGCTTGTGCGGAAATCGGCGCCACATCATGAATCCGTAAACGGCGAGTGGCTATGATCGTGCAGTAGTGTGCAGAAGGAGGTTGCCCGTGTTGATCCGCGCCGAGAGGGCTGGAGATGAAGTCGCCGTCGAACGGCTGTTGCAACTGGCCTTCGATACCCCGGCTGAAGCCCGGTTGGTGAAGGCGTTACGTATGAGCCGGGCGCTGACGGTGGCGTTTGTTGGGGAGCGTAATGGTAGCCTGGTTGGTGCCATTCATGTCTCGCCGATGACCCTCAACCCCTCCCACCCTGGTGTTCGCTGCTATGCGCTGGCGCCGTTGGCAGTGTCTCCGACCTGTCAGCGCCAGGGGCTGGGCAGCCTGTTGGTGCGGGCTGCGATCCGCGAACTGATCGAGTTGCGTGCTGACGCACTGTTGGTGCTTGGTGAACCTCATTGGTATCAGCGCTTTGGCTTTGAGCCAGCAGCCAACTATCAGCTCTCCTGTCGTTACCCGGTGCCGCCTGAGTATTTCATGGTGCTGCCGTTGCGTGCTGGCCGCATGCCAACCCAGCCGACCATCGCCAACTACCATTCAGCCTTTCGCGTCCTTGACGACGCCGACGCCTGAGTCCTTGCGCTAATCACCATGCCCCGCTAAATTCGCTGGACAGCTGTCTAGCGAGTTCCCTTGTCGATGATCCTTGCCGAATCCCCCAGTCAACAGCGTCGGCTGCTGGAACGCGAACAGCGGCGTGATCAGATCGTCGATGCCGCCTGTGCCCTGGCTCTCAGTCAGGGCTGGGATCAGGTGACGGTGGACGGCGTGGCCAAGCGTGCCCGGCTGTCGCGGGCGCTGGTCTACCTCTATTTTCGTGACAAGCGAGAGCTGCATGCGGCGCTGTGGGAGCGGGCCGCCCAGCAATTGCAGCAGCGCTTTGAGGAAGCTGCTGGCCGCCATCCGCGTGGCTACGATCAACTTGAGGCGATTGGCCGAGCCTACGTCGCCTTTGCGCATGAATTCCCGCATTTTTTTGAGGCGATCAGCCGTTTTGAAGCGAGTGAACCGGCGCTCCTTGATCGTGATTCGGCAGAGGCCCGGGCGATTGCCTGCAACTTTGACAAGCACGGGTTGATGGTGGCGGTGATCCAGCGTGGCTTGGCCGACGGCTCGATCCGTACCGATGTCGGTGACCCGGCGCTGCTGGCCATCAGCCTGTGGGGCTTTACCCATGGCATTTTGCAGATCGCGGCCACCAAGGGGCGGCAATTGGCCCATATCGACGTGGCCGAGACCGCCTTGACTGAGCAAGCATTTAGCCTGATGCGCCAAGCGGTGGCCCGCTAATTTTTTAGTTGATTTTGACAGCTGTCTAGTGGCTGTACGTATGACCAGAGTTAATAACCACCAACTCGGTAAAGGACACCAAGACCATGATCAATCTGCGCTGGCCACTGCGGCGGACGTTGCTGCCGATAATGGCTGCGGCGCTGGCGTTGGCGACCATGTCCGGCTGCAGTCCGGCGCCTGCCGAACCAACGGTGAGCGGCGAGCGGCCGCAGCCGGTGGTGCTTGCCGCTCCCCAGTGGCGTAGCGAAGCACCTGTGATCACGGCCATTGGCCGCTTGGCGGCAGTCGATGAGGTACCGCTGGCCTTTCTCAGCGCTGGGGTGGTGGCGGAAGTAGCGGTTGATAGCGGTGATCTGGTGCAGCGGGGGCAACTGCTGGCCCGCCTCGATATCACCGATCTGCTGGCCGAACGTCAGCAGGCGGCGGCTAGCCTCGCCAAGGCCGAGCGCGATCTGCGTCGCGCCAGCGAGATGCATCAGCGCCAGCTGATCGCCGCCGAGCTGCGCGATAACGCCCGCACGGCCCGCGACTTGGCGGCGGCGGCGGTGACCGGTGCCGATTACCGGCTAGCGCGCAGCGAACTGCGCGCCGCGTCGGCAGGCCGCATCATTGCCCGTCGTGCCGAGCCGGGCGAGGTGGTGGCGGCCGGTCAACCGGTGGTGGTAATGGCCGGGGGGGAACAGGGCTGGTTGCTCAAGGTGGCGGTGGCGGATCGTCATGGCCTGCAGCTGAGCCTCGGCCAGCCAGCAGCGGTGACCATTGACGGTCTGGCGGGGCCGGCACTGGCGGCGCGCATCAGCCGTATCGACGGGGCCGCCGATGCTCAGACCGCCACCCTGACGGTTGAGCTGCAGTTGCAGGACCCGCCGCCCCAGCTGCGCTCGGGGCTGGTGGGCCGCACCCGGCTGACGCTGGGCGAGCCAGTGGACGAACTGCGGGTGCCGTTAACGGCGTTGGTGGTGGCCAACGACAGCCACGGCGAGCTGTTTGTGGTCAAGGATGGCCGGGCAGAGCGGCGTAGCGTGCGGTTGGGGCGACTGGCGCCGCCCGAGGTGGTGATCGTCGCCGGGCTGGCAGCCGATGAGCAGGTGGTAGTGGCCGGTGCCGCTTATCTGCATGACGGCAGCCGGGTAGAACCGCAGCCTGCTGCTGAGGCGCAGCCTGTTGCGGAGGCTCAGCCATGAGCCTGTGGGCCTTTGCCGTTCAGCGCTGGCAGTTCACCCTGGTGGTGTTTCTGCTGCTGGTGGCCCTTGGCAGTTATGCCCTGGTCAGTATTCCGCGTCAGGAGGATCCGGCGTTCCCCATTCCGGTGACCACAGTGGCGGTCCATTTTCCGGGCGCCGAGCCGGTGGATGTGGAGCGGTTGGTGGTCGATCCGATCGAGGATGTGGTGGCCGAGCTGGATGACGTTAAAGAGATCCGTTCCACCAGCGAAGATGGGCTGGCCGTCATTCGCATTGAGTTTGAGTGGACGGTCGATGCCGAGCGCAAGTACGACGAGGTGATCCGCGAGGTCAACGCCCTGCGCCCGTTGCTGCCGGCCGAGGTGGCCGATATCGTCATTCGCAAGAGTAATCCGGGGCTGGTCAATATCGTTCAGCTGGCGCTGGTGGGGGAAAAAGCCAGCGCCCTGCAGCTGATGAAGCAGAGCGATGCCCTCAAGGAGCGGCTGCAGGCGATCCCCGGTATCCGCAAGGCGGAAACTTGGGGCTGGCCTGAACCACAGCTGCAGGTGGCGCTGGATCTGCCACGGCTGGCGGCACTGGGCCTTGAACCGCAGCGGGTGGCGGCGGCGATCAGTGGCGCCGGCCGCACCGTGCCCGGTGGCACCATCGACGCGGGCGAGCGCCGTTACAACGTCAAAACCAGCGGTGACTACCGCAGCCCTGATGAACTGGCGGCGACGGTGGTGGCCAGCAGCGATGGCCGGCTGGTGACCCTGGCCGATGTCGCCGAGGTGAGCTGGGGCGAGGCGGAGCACAGCTATCTGACCCGCTATAACGGCGAGCGCGCCGCCTTTGTGACCGCCAGCCTCAAAGACGGCAAGGATATCTTCGCCGTGCAGCGCCGCATCGATGCCGTGGTTGCCGAGTTTCGCACCAGCCTGCCGGCCGGCCTGCGGCTGGAGGTGGGCTTTGTTCAGGCCAACAATGTCGCCAGTCGCCTGCAGCGGTTGGGGATCGACTTTGCCATCGCCATTGGGCTGGTCTCGCTGACCCTGCTGCCGCTGGGGTTGCGCGCCGCTGGCATCGTCATGCTGGCCATTCCGCTGTCATTGGCGATGGGCATTGCCGGGCTGTGGTTTCTTGGCTTCTCGCTCAACCAGATCTCTATTGCCGGCTTTGTGGTGGCCCTCGGCCTGCTGGTGGATGACGCCATCGTGGTGGTCGAGAACATCGCCCGCCACTTGCGCGAGGGAGCCAGCCGCATGCAGGCGGCCATCGCTGGCACCAGCCAGATCGTGCTGCCGGTGCTCGGCTGTACCGCTACCCTGCTGTTCGCCTTTCTGCCGCTGCTCAACCTGCCGGAGGGGGCGGGGCTTTTTACCCGCGGCCTGCCGCTGGCAGTGGTGCTGACGGTGGTGGCGTCGTTGCTGGTGGCCCTGACCGTGGTGCCCTTTGTCGCCAGCCGGGTGCTGCCGCGTCAGCAGGCGGCCCATGGCAACCTGCTGCTGCGCGGCCTGACCCGCTTTATCCATCTGGTCTATGCGCCGCTGGTGCGCCATGCCTTGCGCTGGCCACGCACCAGTTTGCTGATCGGCTTGTTGCTCTGCGCCGCCAGCGTACCTATTGCCGGACGCATCGGGTTTTCGCTGTTTCCGGCGGCCGACAAGCCGCAGTTTCTGATCACCGTGCGCGCCCCCGAAGGGGCATCGCTCACCGCCACCGACGAGGCGCTGCGGCTGGTGGAGCAGGAGCTGGCCCGTTACCCCGAGGTCAAACATGTGCTGGCCAACCTCGGCAAAGGCAACCCCTACATCTACTACAACATCTTTCCGCTGGAGACCAAAAGCACCACCGCCGAGCTGCTGGTCAGCCTTGAGCATTGGGATCCGCTGGCCTCGCCGCAGCTGTTGGAGCAGCTGCGGGCGCGCTTTGCCCAGTACCCGGCGGCCCAGATCGTGGTCAAGCAGTTTGAGAATGGCCCGCCCATCGAGGCGCCGCTGGCGGTACGCATCATCGGCCCGGAGCTGGCCACCCTGCGCCGGCTGGCCAGCGAGGTGGAGGCGGTGGTGGCGGCCACCCCCGGCACCCGCGACATCAACAACCCGGTGCGGCTACCGCGCATCGATTATCAGCTCGGCATCGACACCACCAAGGCCGGACTGCTCGGCTTTGGCGAGCAGCAGGTGGATGAGCTGGTGCGGTTGGCGATCGCCGGCAACCGGGTCGCCACCTACCGCGATGACGACGGTGATGAGTTTGCCATCAGCCTGCGCCTGCCGTTTGCCGGCAACCCCACCTTTGAGCAGCTTGACCAGATCCTGCTGACCAGCCCGCTGAGCGGTGAACCGCTGCCACTGGCCCAGCTGACCGATCCCAAGCTGGTGAGCGGTCCCAACCGCATCGAGCGGCTACAACGCGAGCGCATGGTGACGGTCACCGCCTACCTGCAGCCCGGTCAGGTGCCCAGTCAGGTGGCCGGTCAGATCTACCGCCAGCTAGCCGAACTGCAGCTGCCGCCCGGCTACCGCATCGCCGCTGGTGGTGAGGCGGAAGCCGCCGCCAAGAGTCTGGGTGGTTTGGGCACCGCCATCATCGTCGCCCTGTGCGGCATTCTGGCAGTGCTGGTGCTGGAGTTCGGTACCTTCCGCTCGACCCTGATCGTGGCCGGAGTGATCCCCTTTGGCATCTTTGGCGCCATCGCTGCGCTGGCCCTGACCGGCTATCCGCTCTCCTACATGGCGATCATCGGTTTCGTCGCCCTCGTCGGCGTCGAGATCAAAAACTCGATCCTGATGGTGGATTTCACCAACCAGCTGCGCAGCCAAGGGGTGGGGTTGGATGAGGCGATCGAGAAGGCCGGCGAGATGCGCTTTCTGCCGGTGCTCTTTACCTCGGTCACCGCCATCGGCGGCCTGCTGCCGCTGGCGCTGGCCCAGTCGGCGCTCTACTCACCGCTGGCGGTGGTGATGATCGGCGGCCTGATTAGCTCAACCCTGCTGGCGCGCATCATCACCCCGGTGATGTACCGGCTGCTGCCACCGGCGGTGCCCCTGGCCTGATAGCTTGGTCGCGGCTAGCGGCGCTGCTTGTTATTGGTTTCTTGCGATTCAGATGGCTGTCCACTGGGTCTGGATCAAACGCTGAGGTCCCCGCTTTGCCTATGGTGACAGCCGGCGTTGAACCCCAGGAGGTGACGGATGATCAGGTTGACTACAGACAAGACGTTTGCACCCGCTCAGCTGGAGCGCCTGTTTCTGTCGGTTGGCTGGTCGTCCGGGCAGTACCCGGATAAATTGGTGGTCGCCATGGCTAACTCTCACAGCGTCATTTCGGCTTGGGATGGCGATCAGCTGGTCGGCCTGATTAACGTATTGTCGGATGGCATTATGACGGCCTACATCCACTACCTGCTGGTGATGCCGGAGTATCAGGGGCAGGGGTTGGGCCGTCGGCTGCTGTCACAGGTGCTTGAGCAGTATCAGGATTTCGCCCGCAAGGTACTGATTGCCTACAACGCGGAAGTGGGCTTTTATCAACATCTTGGTTTTGTTGCTCACGGCGACAAAACGCCGATGTTTGTCACTCAGCTGACGACCTGAGCGGCTGCTGGCTAGTTCAGCGCCCCAGCAGCTCCGCTACCCGCGCCAGCACCTCGGGCATGATCTGCTGCCAGTAGCGCCAGGTGTGGCCGCCGGGGGCGTAGTTGATGACCGGTGGCGTGGTCATGCTGCGCAGGTGGTGGGCCAGCAGCTGGTTGGTGCTGGTGGAGATATGGTCATCCTG
Source organism: Gammaproteobacteria bacterium (assembly GCA_017425245.1). Taxonomy (GTDB): domain Bacteria; phylum Pseudomonadota; class Gammaproteobacteria; order Enterobacterales; family Neiellaceae; genus RGIG665. Next base: position 17,517 of record JAFOOX010000033.1, on the reverse strand, counting down.
GCCGCACCACAGCTCAAGGTGGTAGCCCTCGGCCACCTTGGCCGGATCGAGATCGGGGATGTGGCTCAGATCGAAATAGCCCGATAGCGGCAGGGCGGCGGCGAACGCCTGCGGGTGGCGGTAACTGAGATAGAAGCTGCCAAAACCGCCCATCGACATGCCACTGATGAGGCGCTGGCGCGGATCGCTGCTGAGCCCCCAGCTGGCGGCCGCAGGCAGCAACTCCTCGATCAGGTATTTCTCGGTATCGCCCAGATAAAAGCTGGTGCCGCCATCGGGCATCACCACGGCCAGCGGTGGCAGCTGGCCACTGGCGATCAGATGATCAAGCAGCGCTGGCAGCTGGCCATCATCCAGCCACTGACGCCGGCCGGCGCCATAGCCATGGAGCAGCAGCAGCCAGGGCAGCGGTTCGGCATGGTTGCCGGCCGGGCGATAGAGCATCAGTTTCTGCGCGCCGACAAAGCGTGAATCGAGGCTCAGTTCGCTGACACTGCCGGCAGCGATGGCCGGGTCCGCTTGATAACGCGGGTCCGGCTCACCCAGGGTAATCACCGAGTTGTGGCCGCCGAAGCCATCGGGGCGGCTTTCCGCCACCAGTGGATCGGCCTGCCAGCGGCCATCGACCACCAGTTTGTATTGCCAGATCCCCGGGGCCAGATGGAGGGTCAGCCGCCAGTTGCCATCCTCACCCTTGACCATCGGCAGCTGATCATCGCGCCAGTCGGTCATCTCACCAGCGATGCTGACCGCCTCGGCCCAGGGTGCGTGCAGCCTGAACTCATGGACGATGGTATCTGGCCGGGCGGACAGCGCGGCATTGGCGGGCTTGGCTTGACCATGGCGACTCATCACGTTGACCCCTTGCGTGTTGGCATCTTGATAGCGCACTTCCAGCTGATCGAGATCGGCCAGATAGCGCGCATTCATGGTAGACCCTGGCTGGCTATCCACTGTCCATTGCAGCAGTAACGATGGGCCGAGGTTGGTCTGACTGAAGCGGGCAAGGGGCTTTGCCTGCTGGTCATCGGCGCTGATATCGCGCCAGTAGCTGATGGCCACCTGACCGTCAGCCCCAGGTTCCAGCTGGATGCTGTCGTAAATGCCATCGCCCCAATAACCACCGAAGCGCCCTTGCCACTCGGGGGGCCGCAGTGAGCAACCGATCAGCGATTGCGTCATAAGCACGCTACAGCAGAGCAAAGAAATTCTGGCAAGTGATATCACGATCCAAGCCTCAATCAACATACTCGGGGGGATCATCGCAGAGTGGGGAAGATGACGACTTGACCTTATTGCGTCATTTGTTCTGCGGCGCCCCATTTAGTTGTGGTAGATCGCTGTGACATCATCTTCGCCGCTAGCCGGAGCCTGTTGCTCTGTTCATTGCCATCTGGAGACCGCCGCGTGAAGCGCTGTTTACTCCTGCTGCTGTTTGCTGCTCACTCATCAGCCACTCTGGTGATGCCGCGCAATGCCATTCAGGCGCAGGCTGACGGGGTGCTGGCGCTGATGTCTTACAGCGTGGTGCCGGATATCACCACCAGTTCCCTGTCGATCGATAACGCTCAAAGCGGTGATCCGGGGTTGACCATGACCCAGTTTGGGGGAGGTTTTACCTGGAGTAAGGAGCTGCCCCTCTATCTGGAAGGCACAGCCGCTGCTAGTCGTTACGATCCAACCTTTGTGGCCAGTGACGGTGAAGAGTCGCGCCCCATTCCTTTGAGGTGGACGTCGCTGTCAGCGACGGGCGGCATCGGTTGGGATTTTCCGGTTGCCGATCATCTGGTGCTCAGGCCGTTGTTCAACCTGTCGCTCGGCCATGTCACCAGTGATTTGCAACTGCTTGAATGGTGGTTCGACCGAAACAGCGACGCCGATCTTGAAAGCCTTGATGGCGGCACCATGAATGCGATTGGGCTGGGGTGGAGTTTGATTCCAGCGCCTATGACATCATCGTCACCCGTACCCGCTTCGTGCTGCGCTACGCTTTTGGCAAGGATGTGAACGGCTATGCGCTGGGGTTGGCGGTCAGCTTTTAGGCTGAACCGCCGTTTCCCTCAGGGCAGATCGAACAACAGCAGTTCACCCTCGCTGAGCGCGTCAAACTGCAGCACTGTTCCCGCCGCTGCGCGTACTCCGTCGTCAGCGCCGACGGTGCTGCCATTGACCCGCCACTGACCGCTGACAATCTGCACATAGCCCACCCGGGTGCCAGCCAGCGCATGGCTCTGCTGCTCGCCAGCGGCAAGGGTCAGCCGGTAGAGGCGGCTGTCCTGATGAACCTTGAGGCTGCCCGCCTCGCCGTCGGGCGACAGCACCAGCACCTTGCCATGGCCATCAAAGCGCGCCTGCTGATAGCTGGGGCTGAGCCCCTGCTGGTCTGGCACCAGCCAAATCTGCAGAAAGTGCAGCGGCTGGTCGTGGCGGTTGTACTCGCTGTGGCGGATGCCGCTGCCGGCGTTCATCAGCTGAAACTCACCAGCGCTAACGGTGGCCTCGTGGCCCAGGCTGTCCTTGTGGCTAATGGTGCCAGCCAGCACATAGCTGAGGATCTCCATGTCGCGGTGTCCATGGGTGGCAAAGCCGCCGCCCGGGGCGACATGGTCGTCGTTGATCACCCGCAGCCGGGAGACTCCCATATGCTGTGGATCGTAGTAGTCGCCGAAACTGAAGCTGTGGCGGCTGTCGAGCCAGCCGACGTGGGCGTGGCCGCGACTGGCGGCCGGGCGAATGGTGATCATGGTTCCTCCTTTAAAGGGCGGCTTCCCCGTGGTCGCCGCCCGCTCTGGTGGCTGGTGGTTAGCGGCCAACACGGGCGGCAATCAGGTTGTCGACGGCGAAGCGGCCGGGACCGGAGATGAGCAGGCTGACAAAGCCGGTCAGCAGGGTCAGGCTGAACTCATAGCCGTTGTTGCTCATGAAAAAGCCGTTCTGCAGGTGAACGCTGGTGATGGCCACCACCATCAGTGTGGCTGCCGCCAGCGCTGCCGGCCGGGTCAGCAGGCCAATGATCACGGCGATGCCGCCGAAGAACTCCACCAGCCCCGCGAGCAGGGCCAGCAGATAGCCGGGGCTCAAGCCGATGGAGTCCATCCAGCCGCCTGTGCCCTCCAGGCCATAGCCGCCAAAGGCACCAAACAGCTTTTGGGCGCCATGGGCGATAAACACGGCACCGAGCGCCAGCCGCAGTGGCAGCGGCGCCAGGCTGGTGGTGGAAGCCAACACGAGGCTGAGCAGGGTCTGGGTCGTAGTCATGGCTTAATCCTCAAGTGAGCAGGGTGTTTGGGGTTGACCTGCTTACTTTAGGTTGGTTATTTGGCGTGTTTGTGCCGGTTATCGGTCACCAATGTTCGATTGTGTGGAATTATCGCTGCGTGCGCTGGCGGTCGTCTTGACCCACGGCCATGGCCGAGACCAAGGTAAGGGTCGATCTGGTTCTCTCTGGCGGGCTTATGCAGCAACGCGTTGCGATCTGGAAGGCCTTTGTGGCGTTACTGGCGATATATGGGCTGGCGCTGCTGCCCGCGGTGGTGGTTGAAGGCTATCTGGATTCACCAATGGGGATACTGGTGTTGGTGCCCTGGCTGACCGCCAACCTGATCGACGCACTGGGCCTGCCGGGCATGCTGGTGAATGACGGCCAATGCGGCTGGGGGTGGTGTAGCCCTACCCTGAGCGGTTGGCTGGTGGTGACGCTGCTGTGGTTGGCCCTGGCCTGGTTCTTGGCGTGGGCGCTGGTGGTAGTGGTTGGCCGGTGCCGCACCTGACGGGCCGGATTGCTTGCTGTGGGCGGCCAAGCTGCGGCTTCAGGTACGCCCGGCCAGGTAGCGGTCGTAGTCGGGGATGGTGGTGGTGTAGGGCTGATCCATCAGCGGCGAGCTGAGCAGGAAATCGGCGCTGGCCTCATTGGTGGCCACTGGGATGTTCCACACCGCTGCCAGCCGCAACAGCGCCTTGACGTCCGGATCATGGGGCACGGCGTTGAGTGGGTCCCAGAAGAAGATCAGCACGTCCACCTTGCCTTCGGCAATCAGTGCCCCCAGTTGCTGGTCGCCGCCCATCGGCCCCGACAGCATGCAGGTGATCGACAAGCCGGTGCGCGCGCTCAGCCGGCTGCCGGTGGTGCCGGTGGCGAACAGCTGATGGTCAACCAGCTGGCTGCGCTGGCGCTCTACCCAGGCCATCAGGCTCTCTTTCATGTGGTCGTGGGCGACCAGCGCAATGCGCTTGTTGGCCGCCAGCAGTCGCGTGGTTTGCTCCATGATCACCGGCTCATCAGGCTGAACTCAGGTGACAGTAGCATCGTCGTCGGGGCCTTCCAACAGGTGTTCCAGCACCGGCGTTAGCGGTACTGGCGGAAAGTGGCGTTTGACCGAATGGATGATCTTCTGGCGCGCTTCCTGGTCGCTGTCATTGAGCTGGTGGGCGGCCTCCCAGTGCTCGCGGCTGAGCCATAACGAGTAGGAATACCAGCTGCCGTCGTCGGCCTGATGCAGGCGCGAACCGAGGCCGCCGTAGTGGAGCAGGTTGCGCTGGATGATCTCACTCCACCCCTCCTGAAACTGGGCTTCGTGGCCATCAAGCAGTTCCCAGCGGTTGATCACCATAAACATCGGGCTTTCTCCTGACTGCGGGCCTACACCGCCCGGACATGGAATACATGGTCGACGCCAGCGATGGCGTCAAGCAGCTCCGGAGTGGGTGGTTGGGCTACATCAACAATGGAGTAGGCCACCGCATCGCGGCTCTTGTTGAGCAGGTCGATAACGTTGATGCCGCGCCCGGCCAGCAGATTGAGGACGTTGGACAGCACCCCGGGCACGTTGTCATTGGCAAAGGTGAGGCGGTAGCCCTGGGTCCGGTCGAGGTGGATGGCCGGAAAGTTGACTGAATTGCGGATGTTGCCGTGATCCAGAAATTCGATCAGCTGCTCGGCGGCCATGGCCGCGCAGTTGTCCTCCGCCTCCAAGGTGCTGGCGCCAAGGTGGGGCAACAGGGTGACCCCCGGCTCGCCAATCAGCGCCGTCGTGGGAAAGTCGCAGACATAACCGGCCAGCCGACCTTCACGCAGGGCGGCGATCGCTGCCGCTTCCTCGACGATCTCGCCGCGGGCGAAGTTGAGCAGATGGGCGCCCCGTTTCACCGCCGTCAGGTTCTGGTTGTTGAGCAGGTTGCGGGTGGCTTCAATCATCGGCACATGCAGGCTGATAAAGTCGCTGCGCGCCAGCAGTGACGAGAGGTTGTCGGCCCGCTGCACCTCGGATGACAGCCGCCACGCGGCCTCCACTGACAGTGCCGGATCATGGCCGATCACCTTCATCCCCAGCTGCAGGGCGAGGTTGGCGACGCTGGCACCGATGGCGCCAAGGCCGATGATGCCGAGGGTCTTGCCTTTGAGTTCACAACCGCCAAAGCGCTTCTTGCCCGCCTCGATTTCGCTTTTGAGGGTGGCGGCCGGGGTGGTGGCCAGCTCCTGCACGTAGCGCATGGCGGCGCACACCGGCCGTACCGACAGCAGCAGGGCGGCGCACACCAGCTCTTTGACCGCATTGGCGTTGGCACCGGGAGTGTTGAACACCACGATGCCACGGTGGGTGCAGTCGGCTACCGGAATATTGTTGGTGCCGGCCCCGGCGCGGGCGATCGCCTTGATCTCGGGGCCGATGTCGCTGGCGGCCAGCGCATGGCTGCGCAGCAAAATGGCATCAGCAGCGGCGAGGCCGCTGCCGGCCTGATAATGGGCGGCTTCAAACAGCGCCAGGCCGCTGCTGCCGATCTGGTTATAGGTGCGGATGTTACGCATCAAGGCCTCCGTGCTCAGTGCGATAAACAGCACGGGGCCTGCAGGCCCCGTGTCTCATGGTCAGATGGCGGCGGTTTCGTCCACCTCGATCTCAAGCTCCTCGTCAATCACCACCGGCGGTGCCTTAACCTGGTGGTAGCTCCAGGCCAGCCACTGCATCAGCACCTCTAGGTCGCTCTTCTCAACGGTGGCACCACACCAGATACGGATACCGGGCGGGGCGTCGCGATAGGCGCCGATGTCGTAGGCCACCCCTTCATCCTCCAGCAGCTTGGTCAGCTTTTTCACTCCGTCTGGCGGCAGATCGAGGGTCAGACAGACCGAGGTGTTGGAACGGATCTCGGGGCGTTCGGCGAGGAAGGTGATCCACTTGTGGCGGGCCACAAAATCCTCAATCACCTTGAGGTTGCCGTTGGTGCGGGTGAAGGCGGCGGGCAGACCACCCAGCCCCTGCAGCCAGGTCAGGGCATCAATGTAATCCACCACGCAGAGCATCGACGGGGTGTTGATGGTGGCGCCGGCGAAGATCTCGCGCATCAGTTTGCCGCCTTTGGTCAGGCGGAAGATCTTGGGTAGCGGCCAGCTCGGGCTGTAGCTCTCCAGCCGGGCCACTGCCCGTGGGCTGAGAATGAGCACGCCATGGGCACCTTCGCCACCCAATACCTTCTGCCAGCTGAAGGTGATCACATCCAGTTTTTCCCAGGGCAACGGCTGGGCAAAGACTGCCGAGGTGGCGTCGCAGATGGTCAGCCCCTGGCGCTTGTCGCTGATCCAGTCGCCGTTGTCGACCTTGACCCCGGAGGTGGTGCCATTCCAGGTAAAAATCACATCGTGATCGGGGTTGGCCTGGGTCAGATCCGGCAGCTGGCCGTAAGGCGCGGTAAAGGTACGCACATTTGGCAATTTGAGCTGCTTGGTGACGTCCGTCAGCCATTCGCCGCCGAAGGATTCCCAGGCAAAGATGTCGACCGGTTTGGGCCCCAGCAGGTTCCACATCGCCATCTCCATCGCCCCGGTGTCGGAGGCAGGGACGATGCCGACCAGATAATCGCTGGGCAGGCCGAGCAGCAGCTTGGTCTTGATGATCGCCATCTCCAGGGTTGCCTTGCCCAGCGCCGAGCGGTGAGAGCGGCCGAGGGTGCGGCTATCAAGCTTGGACAGGCGGTAACCCGGACGCTTGGCGCACGGCCCCGATGAGAAGTTCGGCGATTGTGGCTTGATCGTCGGTTTCATGGCTCTCTCCTGATATGTCTATGCGTTAACAAATCCATTGGGCCGGCTGAAGGGCTTGTACTGCAGGGCTCACAAGCGGCTGGTGGCCAGTAACTGCAGCACTATTACCCATGCCTTACCATCTCTCTTGATCCGGCGCAAAATCCGCGCCCCCCGTCACTTGGCGATTTTTCAGCCTGTGATCGGCTCCGCGCCGACCCGCCATGTTGTGATGCGGGCTAAAAAATAACCACTAACTGTGGTGGCCGCTGATCGCCGCTGTGGCGCTGGCGGTGGCGATCAGCTGTTGCTCATGGTCGAACAACCGCGCTTCGGCAAAGGCCACCGTCTTGCCCAGTTTCAGCACCCGCCCTTCGCCGACAAAACGGCCCGGCCGCGCAGCGCGCAGGAAAGAGGTTTTGAGTTCAAGGGTGGGGGCAAAATGGTGGGGTGGCAGCTGGGCGACGATCACCGGGCCGATGGTGTTGTCGAGCATGGCGGCGATGGCTCCGCCATGGAGGGTGCCGATCGGGTTGGTGAAGCGATCATCGAGCAGGAAGGAGACCCGCAGCAGGCCGCTGGTCTCGTCATAGTGCTCGAACTGCCAGTGCAGCAGCTCTTCCATCGGGCAGCGCGGGCGCTCGCCGCGCACCACCTGCCAGAATGCGTTGTCTTGGCTCATGCCAGATCTGTCCTTATCCGCTGGGGTTTGCAGTGTGCGTCACTGTTTTCCATTCGCCAAGAGGTCGGCGAGCAAGACGCTGGCCTGCTGCTGCCATTGCCGGCGATCCGGTTTGAGGCCGTTTTGCTGCGGCGGCCAGGGCAGGATCGCATCGGGCATCTCGTAGCGGGCCAGATGCTGGGCGGCGAAGGTGCGTACATCGGTCAGCGTTAAATCGTCGCCATCAAGGTAAGCCACTGGTCGCATCCCCCAGTGGGGATGGGGCACCCCCACCACCAGTGCTCGACGGATGCCGGGATGGGCCAACAGCACTGCCTCGATCCGCTCTGGCTGGATGTTCTCGCCGCCGGAGACAAACTGGGCGTCTCGGCGGCCGGTCACCTGCAGGTTGCCCCAAGGGTCGAGGTGGCCAAGATCGCCACTGGCATACCAGCCATCGTTGCCCGCCAGCGGCAGCAGCGCCCCCTGCTGCCAGATGCCGGCGGCCAGAGTGGTGCCGCGCAGCAGGATCTCGCCACCGGCGCTGATCATCAGTTCGCGCCCCGGCAGCGGTTTGCCGCAGCCACCTTGCTCTCCGGCGGTGACGGTAGCGGTCATCTCAGTCAGGCCGTAGCTCATCAGGCAGCGCCAGCCACGGCCACGGGCCACGGCCAGCAGCGCCGGCGGCACTGGGCCACCGCCGAGCAGCAGGGTTTCGAGGGTGGCACGGCCAGCCAGTTCGGCCAGCAACCGCTCCAGCTGGGCGGCGACCAGCGACAGATGGCTGATCTGATCGCGCGCCACCTGTTCGGCCAGACTCAGCCCGGCCTGGGGCAATACCAGGGTGCAGCCGCTGAGCAGCCAGCGCCAGATCAGCGCCAGCCCGCCGACATGGGCCAGCGGCAGCGACAGCAGATAACGATGGTGGGCTTCGAGCTTCAGTAAAGCTGCCATCCCTTGGGCGCTATGCCAATGGTTGGCAAAGCTGTGGGCGACAATGCGCGGCGCCCCACCGCTGCCGGAGGTGAACACCAGATCGGCCAGCAGTTCAGCCTCCGGCCAAGGCAGGGGCTCAATGCCCAGACCATGGCCCGGCGGTGGCAGGTTGGTCCATGGCGGGTTGGGCGGCCCGCTTGGCCAGAAACCGGCGCTGGGGGCTACCAGTGCGGTGCGGCGATAGAGTTCGGGGTGAGGCAGGCGCGGGTTGAGCGGCACGGCAATCAACCCCAGCTGCCAGCCGGCCAGCAAGTAGGCGATCTGGCCGACATTGGCGGCGCCAATCAGCAGCAGGCGATCGCCCGGTTCCAGCCGCAGCCGCTGCAGCTGCTGGTGGGCCGAGGCTACCTGTTGCCATAACACCGCCCAGCTCAGCGGCTTGCCGCCAATCAGCAGGGCAGGGGCAGAGGTGGCGGGGGGCAACGGCAACAGCATCGGGTGTTCCACGTCAACAAGCACAGCCGTCATTGTCGCCGCGCCAACGGCCGTTGTCTGCCCTCTGCAACCTGATTTGCCAGATCGGGCTGGCCGCCACCTCATGCTTCTTTGATCTCAGCTCAGATGGCTTATGCACATTCGCTGTAAAAGAGCGGCCATCAGCTGTTTGATAAGTCACATCAATCTGGGTGGAAAGTATGAAATCACTGATTCAGGCAGGGCGCTCTTTCCTGCTGCTTGTGCTCATGGTGTGGCTGACTGGATGTTACTTTGAGGATTCTGACTCGCGGCAGAATCCGGTGGTTTCCATTACGGTGGCACCGAGTGTCAGTCTGGCGCAGGGGGTTAGTGCTGCGCAGTTGCCCCAAGGCGCGCAGGTGCAATACCAGGCCACCGTCTACTACCGCGATGGTCGCCATGAGGTGATGACGGAAGGCCCGGTGTGGCGCTCGACCACTGATGCGGCCTCGGTCAGCCAGTCGGGGATGGTGACGGCACACCGCCCGGGCGTGGTTGAAATTGAAGCGTCGCTGGGCATTATCAGCGGCGCCTCTCCAGAGTTAACCATCACCGATGCGGTGGTGACCGCCATTCAGGTGACCCCGGCCACAATCTCGCTGGCCAAGGGCTATAGCCAAAACCTGACCGCCACTGCTACTTACAGCGATCAGACCAGCGCCGATATCAGCAGCCTTGTAGCTTGGAATTCTGATGACAGCGCCATTGCCACCATCAACCCCAGCGGCTTGCTGACCGGGGCTGGCGTTGGCAGCACCACGGTGACCGCAACACTCAATGGCATCAGCAGCAACACCGCCACAGTGACGGTGACCGATGCGGTGGTGACCGCCATTCAGGTAACGCCAGCGACGGTCAGCATGGCCAAGGGCTACAACCAAACCTTGACCGCCACTGCTACTTACAGCGATCAGACCAGCGCCGATATCACCACTGCAGTTGCCTGGAGTTCGGCCGACAGCGCCGTTGCCACCATCAACCCCAGCGGTCTGCTGGCCGGGGCTGGCGTAGGCAGCACCACCGTATCCGCAACACTCAATGGCATCAGCAGCAACAGCGCCACAGTGACGGTTACCGATGCGGTGGTGACTGCCATTCAGCTGACCCCGGCCATCGTCTCGTTGGCCAAGGGCTATAGCCAGAGCCTGACGGCCACGGCTACTTATAGCGACCAGACCAGTGCCGATATCACCACTGCAGTTGCCTGGAGTTCGGCCGACAGCGCCGTTGCCACCATCAACCCCAGCGGTCTGCTGGCCGGGGCTGGCGTAGGCAGCACCACCGTTATCGCCAGTTTGAACGGTCTTACCAGCAACACCGCCACAGTGACGGTGACCGATGCGGTGGTGAGTGCCATTCAGGTCACGCCAGCGACGGTTTCGCTGGCCAAGGGCTATAGCCAGACCTTGACGGCCACGGCGACCTACAGCGATCAGACCAGCGCCGATATCACCAGCCTGGTGGCCTGGAGCTCTGACGATAGTGCCATTGCCACCATTAACCCCAGCGGTCTGTTGGCGGGTGTGGGTGTGGGCAGCACGACGGTGACCGCCAGCGTTGATGGCATCACTAGCAATACGGCTGATGTGACCATTACCGATGCGGTGGTGGCGACGGTCCAGATCACCCCGGCTTCGGTCAGTTTTGGCAGAGGCGTCAGCGAGGCGCTGACGGCGACGGCCAGCTACAGCGATGGTACCCAGGCCAATATCACGGCCTTGGCGTCCTGGGTCTCGGCTGATGCGGCCACCGCCACGGTGACCGCTAGTGGCGTGGTGACCGGGGTTGTGGTTGGCAGCACCAGCGTAACCGCCACCTTTGATGGCGTGACCAGCAGCGCGGCGGCGGTCACCGTCACCGCCGCCGGTACCGTAGTGACCTGGGGGGATGCGTATTGGGGTGGAAACAGCAGCTTGGTGCAAGAGCAGTTGACCCAGGTGCAGAGCATTGCGGCGACCTTTAGTGCTTTTGCCGCTCTTAAGGCAGATGGAACAGTGGTCACCTGGGGAGAACCGGCAAGAGGTGGCGACAGTTCGTTGGTGCAGAGCCAGCTAACAGGGGTGACGAGTATTGTCGGCAACGAATACGCTTTTGCTGCCATCAAAGCCGATGGCTCGGTGGTGAGCTGGGGCGATGCGGACTTTGGCGGCGACAGTAGCGCGGTGCAGGGCCAGTTGACTCAGGTGCAGCGAATCACCGGTAGCAGTCGCGCCTTTGCTGCCGTGAAAGCTGACGGCTCGGTGGTGACTTGGGGAAACGCGTTCTCTGGCGGTGACAGCAGCGCAGCGCAAAGCCAGTTAACGGCGGTGACGAGCATAACCGGCGCATGGTACGCCTTTGCCGCCCTGCGCGCCGATGGCACGGTGGTGACTTGGCCCGGATCCGCTGCAGGCGACAGCAGCGCCGTGCAGAGCCAGTTAACCCAAGTGCAGCGTATCGCCAGCAGCGGCGTTGCCTTTGCCGCCATGAAAACCGATGGCACTGTGATCACTTGGGGCAATGACAGCGGGGGCGGCAACAGCAGCACAGTACAGAGCCAGTTGGCCCAGGTGCAGAGTATCGCTGGCACCGGGTACGCCTTTGCTGCCTTGAAAGCCGATGGCACGGTGGTGACCTGGGGGGACGCGACTGATGGCGGTGACAGCAGCGCGGTACACAGCCAGTTAACCGGGGTGACGAGCATTGTTGGCACTGAGTGGTCTTTTGCCGCCCTTAAAACCGATGGCACGGTGGTGACCTGGGGCCTTGCTGGCGCTGGTGGTGACAGCCGCGCGGTGCAGAGTCAGTTAACCCAGGTGGCGCGCATTGCCAGCACCAAGAACGCCTTTGCTGCCATCAAAGACGATGGCACGGTGGTGACCTGGGGAAATGCTGGCGCTGGTGGTGACAGCAGCACGGTGCAGAGCCAGTTAACCCAGGTGCAGAGTATCAAGGGGGCGTGGTTTGCTTTCGCCGCCGTGATCGGCTCACCTTGAACAGGCTATAGAGAGGCGTTGCGCCCGGCCAGCTACGTAGTTGGGCGCTATGTGCAGCGCCTGCGGTGCTGTGCCTGACGTCTGGCCGGTGTTGGTTACCCCTTGATCACCACCGGCACGGCGTAGGCTGACGCACGATCAGCCGTCCGCCCAGGGTTGTGCAGAGGGGTGTGGCGGTACGCTCCTTTGATCACAAACAATCTTCTGGTTAGTCCCGGCTTGCGCGCCGTTTTTATGAACCATTACAGTCCCAGCTCGAAATATCTAGTCGTTTAACCGCCTTTTAGCCATGGTCGGCAGTTGCACGGATGCCGGCATTACTGGAATCGGGAGTTCGCATGTGGGTTCTGCTCAAGGAGGGCCTCTGGCGTCCTTCCGCGTCGCTCTGTCTGGCGGTTGGGTTGCTGGCCGGTTGTGACGGTTGGTGGGATGACGAAACGCCCGATACGGATGCCGAGATGGTGCAGGTCAGCATCACCGTTAGCAGCGGCGGCGAGGTAGAGCTGGCGTCGGCCGAGGTGGAAGTCGGCCAATCGGCGGCTTTGCGTCTGGTGCCGGAGAACGGTTACCGCCTGGACTCCCTCACCGGCTGTGGCGGCGTGCTGGAAGGCGAACACTACATCACCCCCGCTTTGTCTGCCGATTGCGCTGTTGATGTGCGCTTTGTGGCTGATGACGATAGTGGCGATTATGCGCTGGTGAAGGCCCGTGCTGGTGCCAACGGGCGAATGGTGCCGGAGATCCTTAATGTCCCTGCGGACGGTGAGGCGGTATTCACGGCAGAGCCGGCCAGCGGTTATCACCTGAACGCGGTATCCGGCTGCGGGGCCGTGTTCAGCGGCAACACGATTTATGCGCCGGGCGATAGCTCCCCCTGTGTCGTCAATGCCACCTTTGCGGTTGGGGATGAACCCGCGACAGGTTACAGGGTATCCACGGTCGCGCCGGCGGGGGTGACCTTCACCCCGGTGCAGGCGGATGTGTGGGCCGGCCAGGTGACCCATGTGCAGCTGCAACTGGCCGATGGTTATGAGCTGACCGGGTTCTCGGGTTGTGGTGACAATGGCGAGCCGCACGTGGTGCGTTTGGCCGCAGGTGGCGTTTATCGCACGCCGCCTGTGACGGAGGACTGCACCCTGACGGCCGAGGTGCGTCAGCGCGATTATCAGGTGACGGTGGTTGGTGCTGATGGCGGCAATGTTGAGCCTTTAACGGCGCGCGTGGCGCATGGTCAAACCCGGACTTTCACCCTGACGCCCGCGTGGGGCTTTGCGGTGGCTACGGGTACGGGCTGCGACGGCAGCCTGAGCGGCAATGTCTATACCACCGGGCCGATCACTGCCGATTGCGATGTTCGTTTCACCTACGTCAGCACCGCTGTGCGCATCACCACAGCCGTCAGTGGCAATGGCAGCATCATTCCCAGTGAAAGCACGGTACTGCCGGGTGAGCGCGCCACGTTCGAGCTGGGCCCGGCGGGTGGCTATGAGATCGACAGCGTCAGCGGCTGCGGCGGCAGCCTGAGCGGTAATGTCTATACCACCGCCCCGGTGACCGGTGCCTGTGCCGTTACCGCTAGCTTCAATCTGCGCAGCTACGCCGTCACCGCCAGCGCTGGCAGCGGTGGCAGCACCAGCCCGGCCAGCCAAAACATCAGCCATGGCCAGAGCGGCCAGGTGACGCTCACCCCGGAGGCGGGCTATGAGATCGCCAGCGTCAGCGGCTGCGGCGGCAGCCTGAGCGGCAACGTCTATGCCACCGGCCCGGTGACGGATGCCTGTGCCGTTACCGCCACCTTCAATCTGCGCAGCTACGCCGTTACCGCCAGTGGCGGCAGCGGCGGCAGCATCAGCCCGGCCACCCAGTTTTTCGAAAGCCATGGCCAGAGTGGCCAGGTGACGCTCACCCCGGAGGCGGGCTATGAGATCGCCAGCGTCAGCGGCTGCGGCGGCAGCCTGAGCGGTAATGTCTATACCACCGCCCCGGTGACGGCGGCCTGTGCAATCACGGCCACCTTCAGTCTGCGCAGCTACGCCGTCACCGCCAGTGGCGGCAGCGGCGGCAGCATCAGCCCGGCCACCCAAGACATCAGCCATGGCCAGAGTGGCCAGGTGACGCTCAGCCCGGAGGCGGGCTATGAGATCGACAGCGTCAGCGGCTGCAGCGGCAGCCTGAGCGGTAACGTCTATACCACCGCCCCGGTGACGGATGCCTGTGAAGTCACCGCCACCTTCAGTCTTAACCTGTCGTCGCCGGCCAATGTGCAGGTGGCGGTAGGCGATGGTGTGCTGTCGCTGACGTGGGATGGCGTGGCCAACGCTCAGAGCTATGTGGTCTATAGCGCCGAGGAAGTGGGCGTCAACGCAGCCAATTACCACCTGCTGGCTGGCGGGCGGCGCGAGCTGGTCAGCAGTACCAGCGCCACGCTGAGCAGTCTGAATAACGCTGTTACCTATTATTTGGTCGTTGCGGCAGCGATAGGCGCTGACGAGGGCCCCCTCAGCGCATCGGTTTCGGCAGAGCCCGTGGCGGCAACGCCGGTCATCACCGGCAAACTGAACGACACTGGCCACACCAGCTGCAGCAACAGTAGTCAGAACTACCTGAATTGCCCGGTGGCTGGGTTTGAAGGGCAGGATGGCGAACATGGACGTGATGTCAGCCATAACGACAACAGCGATGGTCGAGCCGGTTTCAGTTTCACCAAGCTGGATGGTCATGGCAACCCGCTGCCGGCCAGCGCCAGCGATTGGCGCTGCGTGAAAGACAACGTCACCGGGTTGATCTGGGAGATCAAGACCAACGACGGTGGCCTACGCGATATGAACCACACCTACACCTGGTACAACAGCGATCCGGCTACTAATGGCGGCAGTGTCGGTGTTCAAAATGGCGGTAGCTGCTACAGCGCTGGCCGTTGCGATACCGAAAAGTTTGTGGCTGATGTCAATGCCGTTGGCCTGTGCGGTGCCCGTGACTGGCGCATGCCAGCCATTGAGGAGCTGTTATCGATTGTTGATTACAACCGGCTAGCCCCCGCTATCGATACCGCCTGGTTCCCCAATACCAGTGCATATGCTGTGTGCTCGGCAACACCGTTTGAAGGCTACTCATGGGCTTTGGATCTCAGCTATGGCTATGCCCACGATTACCATAACAACGATGCGCGGAGAGTTCGTTTGGTGCGCGGTGGCCCCTGAAAAAAGCAACACAGCGGATGATGACTGTTAAACCAATGGGGGACGGAAACGATGAATTGGGTTGCGCTAGCGGTCGTTGGCATTGGGTGGGTTATTTCGGCAGCGTTACACGCGCAAGAGTGCAACAGTCAGGTAGTCGCTACCACACCGTCCTCCGTCTTTACCATTAACAGTGACGGTACGGTTACCGATAATCGCACCGGTCTGGTATGGGATGCCTGTAATTGGGGTAAGAGCGGTGCTGATTGCACGGCTGGCAGCGCGACCCACTACAGTTGGCAAGATGCTCTGGCACAAGCTGCACTGGCCAATGGTGCCAATTACAAAGGCTATAACGACTGGCGTTTGCCGAATATTAAAGAGCTGATGAGCTTGGTGGAGCGCCGCTGCCAGGGGCCTGCCATTAATCTGGATATCTTTCCCAATGCCAGCTCCAACCCTTTGTGGTCGGCGTCGCCGCTAGTGAGCGGCTCGGGAGCCTCCTGGACCTTACGTATGGATAAAGGCAGTGTGTACTACGTTATTCACAACGAGTTTTGGGGCGTTCAGGTCCGTCTGGTACGCGGCGGCAATGACTGACGAGGCGCAGGAATAATGGCTGCTATCGACACCCTGTAACAGGGCGTCGATTTTCCGTTCCCTTGCTCAAACCCGGCTCGGATGATGATTGATTCGTCTGTCTTTTAATAGGCGGGCTGCAAGTTGTGTTTTCTTTTTAGTAGGCAGGTGAAACGGATGAAATCACTGATTCAGGCGGGGCGTTCTTTCCTGCTGCTTGTGCTCATGGTGTGGCTGACTGGATGTTACTTTGATGATGCGGACACGCAGCAGGAACAGGTGGTTGCCATTACGGTGGCACCAAGTGTCAGTCTGGCGCAGGGGGTGAGTGCTGCGCAGTTGCCCCAAGGCGCGCGGGTGCAATACCAGGCCACCGTCTACTACCGCGATGGTAGTCATGAGGTGATGACGGAAGGCCCGGTGTGGCGCTCGAACAATGATCTGGCCTCGGTCAGCCAGTCGGGGATGGTGACGGCACACCGACCGGGCGTGGTTGAAATTGAAGCGTCGTTGGGCAGCATCAGCGGCGCCTCTCCAGAGTTAACCGTGACCGATGCGGTGGTGACGGCTATTCAGGTCACGCCAGCGACGGTCAGCATGGCCAAGGGCTACAGCCAGAGCCTGGTGGCTACCGCCACCTACAGCGACCAGACCAGCGCTGATATCAGCAGCCTTGTAGCTTGGCGTTCTGACGACAGCGCCGTTGCTACTGTGACCGCCAGCGGCCTGCTGGCCGGGGTGGGGGTGGGCAGCACTACCGTTTCCGCCAGCTTGAATGGCATCAGCAGCAACACCGCCACAGTGACGGTGACCGATGCGGAGCTGACCGCTATTCAGGTGACCCCGGCCATCGTCTCGCTGGCCAAGGGCTACAGCCAAACCCTGACCGCCACTGCTACTTACAGCGATCAGACCAGTGCCGATATCTCAAGCCTTGTAGTTTGGCGTTCTGATGACAGCGCCGTTGCCACCATTAACCCCAGCGGCTTGATGACGGGGGTTGGCGTGGGCAGCACCACCGTTTCCGCAACACTCAATGGCATCAGCAGCAACACCGCCACAGTGACGGTGACCGATGCGGTAGTGACCGCCATTCAGGTAACGCCAGCGACGGTCAGCATGGCCAAGGGCAACAGCCAGAGCCTGACGGCCATGGCGATTTACAGCGACCTGACCAGTGCCGATATCAGCGCGCAGGTCGCTTGGAGCTCTGCCGATAGCGCCATTGCCACCATCAATCCCGCTGGCCTGCTGGCTGGGGCTGGCGTAGGCAGCACCACCGTTATCGCCAGTTTGAATGGCGTCAGCAGCAACACCGCTACGGTGACGGTGACCGATGCGGTAGTGACCGCCATCCAACTGACTCCTGCCATCGTCTCGCTAGCCAAGGGCTATAGCCAACCCCTGACGGCCACGGCTACTTATAGCGACCAGACCAGCGCCGATATCAGCAGTCTGGTGGCCTGGAGCTCTGCCGATAGCGCCGTTGCTACGATCAACCCCAGCGGCCTGCTGGCCGGGGTGGGTGTGGGCAGCACCACCGTTATCGCCAGTTTGAACGGTCTTACCAGCAACACCGCCACAGTGACGGTGACCGATGCGGTGGTGAGTGCCATTCAGGTCACGCCAGCGACGGTTTCGCTGGCCAAGGGC